>NZ_JAHKRO010000118.1 GCF_019396325.1 Nonomuraea ceibae | reverse complement strand
GGGCCGGACTCCACCACGCGGTCCAAGCCGTCGCACACATGCACAACCTCGCCCTCACGGCATGAGCACCACTGCCGCAGAACGCACTGACCAGCTCATACACGCACTTCTGCAACAACTTTTAGGCATTGACGACCTGGTCGAGCATTGGACAGTCATGGAACACGTAGCGGATCAGTCGCTGGGGAAGTCTCGGTCGTGTCCCTCTTATGACTACGGCGCTGATTTCCGGGGGCCGGGAGCCGGGAGGAGCTTTTACATAGGCGCGCACTGATCTCCTCGCCGAGCGCAGCGGTGAACGGGCCGGCCGCAGGCCCATCGAGGAGAGCACGATCACGGGGAGGGTGCGGACGCTCCCTGTCGCCGCTCAGCCCGAGGGAGCCGCTACGCGAAAGCCCATGCCGATCGCCGCCAGGTCCCGCTCGTAGGCGCCGTGCCGGCGGGCGCACCGGGCCAGGTCCCGGTCGTGGCGGAAGGCGCCGCCCCGGCTGATGTGCGGGTCGAAGGCCCAGTCCTCGCTGCTCGGCACCTCCGCCGGAGCTCCCCGGTAGGGGGCGTAGAGGGTGGCGGTCCACTCGTCGGCGTTGCCCGCCATGTCCAGCACGCCGTACGGGCTGGCGCCCTCGGGGAAGGAACCGACCGGCGTGGTGGTGCCGACGCCCAGGTCCACCAGATTGGCCAGGCCGGTGCGGTACTTGTCGCCCCAGGGGAACTCCCGGTCGTCGTCGCCGCGGGCGGCGCGCTCCCACTCGTCCTCGGTGGGCAGGCGTACGCCGAGACCGCCGAGTTGCCGCCCCAGCCACCGGCAGTACTCCGCCGCGTCCTTCCACGTGACGCCGATGACCGGGTGGTCCGCCGACGCCTGCGGCACCGGCCTACCGGTGGCCTGCGCGAAGCGCGTCCACTGGCCGACGGTGACCTGGGTACGGGCGATCCGGAACGCCGGAATGTACAGCTCCGTGCGCGGGGCTTCCTTCCGGTACCACTCCACCGGAACCCCGGTGCCGGCGTAGCGGCGCGCCACCTCGTCCACCTCCTCGGCGGGCGTGCCCCGGAGCAGCCTTCCGGCCGGGATCTCGACCCAGTCCACCTGTTCCACCCGCATGACTCCTCTGCCGCCCGCTCGAAGGGCTCCCATCATCGATCCGGCGCCGCGGACGCGCATCCGCCGATGGGCCCATACCGACAGCGACCTTGGGCCTAGGACGTCCGTTCTCGCAGGTGAGGCCCGTAGTGCCTAGGAGTGCGTCAGCTCACGGCCTTTCTGACGAGGTTGGTGATCGTCGTTGCGGCTTCGTTGCTCAGCTCGGTCACGGCGAAGGGCGTGGGCCACAGGCCGCTGTCATCGGCGAGGTCGGCTTCGGTGGTGAAGCTGAAGGTGGAGTAAGGCTCTTTGTCCAGGTGCCCGCTACGGAAGAAGCACACAAGCTTCCCTTTTCGAGCGTAGGCCCGGTTGGCCGTACCACAGCTTCGGCGACTGCTGTGGGGCATTGGTGGTGACGATGGCGTGGAGGCGTTCTGCCACCGCCCGGTCCGACGGCTCCATCTCCGCGATCTTCGACAGCACGTCGAGTTCCTCGGCGGTCGCCTTGTCGCCACGACCGTGGCCCGCCTCCTTCAGTTCCGCGGCGCGCCCTTTTGGCAGCTCGTTCTTCCTCGGAGAAGCCGTCCGTGCTCGCCTTGCTCTGCGTGGTCATCGCTGTCACTCTCCCGGTCGTTGTCGGCGTGAGGTGCTTGTGACGCTAGCCGTGCCGCAAGAACTGACGCTTCTCGATTTTCGATCGTGTGAGGCGCAACGGTGGCGCGACCTCGCTGAACCCGGCGCGCCGAGCATGGTGGGCGACATACCGGCGATATACCGCGACCAGGGATCACGGTGCGGTCCTCCCCCGCATCCACCTGGTGGGTCCGGCACAGCCAGTGCGCCGCTGTTCTACGCTGCATCGCCTCGATGACCGGGCCCAAGGCACGGCGCCGACGTACTTCCGCCTCTTCTCCTGAACGGCGTGGAGCGATCCGCAACCCCGCCCGCCCCAACCTCAGGCGCTCTTCCGAGGTCGAGGCAGCAGGCGGGAATCCCGCTGACAGCAGGTGAGAAACCGCAGGCCAGAAAGATGGGGACTCTCACCTCACGAGCCTGATCGCCAACTCATCTCACATAAGCAGAATTGTGTGAGAGTATTGCATGGCGCATGTATCCATATCCGAACCGTGCGATAAGGATCGGATGCGGATCGGATATTGCTCTGCTAAAGTTCCTGAGCATGATCGAGGGAAGCGAGCAGGCCGGGCCGGGCATCGGAACCGGCGAGGAGATCCCGCAGCCGGTTCAGGGTCAGGTCGAGGAGGCGGTGGCCGTCGGGCGCGCCGCACAGACCCGCGCCGCTGGGCGGCGGCCCTGCCGCTACTGCGGCGGCGCCCTGCCCGCCGGCAAACGCGCCGACGCCCTGGACTGCAGCGACGATCACCGCCGCCGCTACAACCGCGAACGCGTCGCCGCCGCGCCGCCCGACCGCGACAGCGGAGAGGTCCGCCTGGAACACGCCGGGGCCGTGCTCGGGCCGCTGACCGACCAACTGACCGCCACGACGGCCGCCCTGCGCGCAGCGCTGGACGAAGCCGTCACCGACGCGCTGAACGAGGCCCGCGCCGCACGCGCCGACGCCGACCGCGCCCGCCGCGAGCAGGCCGAAGCCGGCACCCGCGCCGAGCTGGCCGAACGCCGCGCCCAAACCGCCCGCGAAGCACAGCAGGCCGCCGAACAGGCCGCCCACCAGGCCAGACAGGAGGCCGGCAGCAAGGTCTCCGAGGCCAAGGAGGACGCCCGCGCCGCCTGGGCCCAGACCGCCGAGCACGAACGCGCCCGCGGCGCCGCCGAACAGGCCCGCGACGACGCCCTGAACGAGCGCGACCGCGCCACGGCGCAGCTCCAGGCGAAGACAGCCGAACTGGAGGAGGCCCGCCGCGAGCTCGACCGGCTACACGCGGCCGTCGAGGAGCAGGCCCGCCAGGCCGACGCCCTTCGCACTGCGGCCGCCGACGCCGAACAGCGCGCCCGCGACGCCGAGACCGCTCGCGAACGCGCCGAGCACGAAACCCTTCAGGCCCACGCCCGCGCCGAGACAGCCACAGCACACGCTGACGCCGCCCGCGCCGAAGCCGCCGAGGCCCGCCTTGCGCTGGTCGCCGCCCAGGGCGAAGCGGCTGCCGCCGCACAGCTACGGGCCCGCGCCGAGGACGAGCTCCGCCAGGCCCGCGCCGAGCACGACACCCAACGCGAGCGCGCCGCCATCGCAGAGCAGCGAGCCCGCGCCGCCGAAGCAGAACGCGAGCGCGCCACCGAGCAGACGCAGGAGCTGCACGACCGGCTGACCACCGCCCAGGCCGCCGCCGGGCTGGTGCTGCCCGAACTGACCGACCTCAGCAGCGACCACGGTGTCGGGGTTCGCGGCGTCACCCTGCCCGACGCCGGCATCGACGTTGCCCGGGACCCGGACGGCGCCGTGGTACTGCACTTCCAAGACCAGGAGATCCGGCTCGGCGACCCGCAGCACGTTCCAGCTCGTGGGCGAACCCTGGCCGCCGCGATCCTGGCCGCCTCCTTCCAACGCCCCTGAACGCTCCAGCAGGCACACGGATCGGTCGGGCGGCATCGCAGGCGGAGAGCTCGCGGGCGGGCCGGGTGCTGGTCGAGCAATCGCCACACTCCGCCCGACCCCGACCCGGGGCGGCGGTGCCGGACTGCTCCTGATCCGCACCCTGTGGGGCGAAGTCCGGGTGGAACACGAGCCCGGCCGTGCCCGGCTGCACCTGCGTATGCACACCAGTCCCGGCGCGCCCGTGAAGCCCGGCCGGGTTGCGACGCGCGGCGTAACGTCACGCGCGTGACCGTGCGCCCTGTCCCCAGTGGTCGACGCATGTTCGGCTGATCGCCAGGCCAGGCCGCCGGGAGCGTCGTACGGTCAGGACGTGGCCACTATCCGCTCCGTTCCCCCAGCTCCCCCGGCACCAGAGGCCCGTTCGGCGCCTGAGTCCCGGCCGCCCCGCGACCCGGTCGACGTCGCCGTCGACGCCTGCACCCGCTTCGCCGCCCACCTGGTGCTGCTGTCGCACCAGCTCGGCGAGCACGGCCTGGACGACAGCGAGCGCGAGCGCCTGGCGGCCGCGCTGGCCATCGCAGAACGGGCGCTGGACGTGGCGACCGAGACGGCCTGTCGCTAACGAAGCTGTCATCAGGTCCCCATCGTCGATGTACCTATGCATCTACGATGCGCCGGGGCGCGAGAGTCGATGAAGCGGCGGATCAGCCAGGGCCAGGCGATCCGGTCGGTCTGGGGCCGGGTCCTGGTCACCTAGATCACGATGGGCCCCCAGTGGGGAGTTCGACGCGGCGGAAGATCCGCCACAGGGTCAGGTCGTAGAGGGTCTTGGCGGTCCCGGCGATGAGGAACGGCCAGGCCAGACCGAGGGGCTGCAGCAGCCCGGCCAGCGCGGGACCGGCGGGCCGGGTCAGGTAGCGGGCGGTGTTGGTGACGGCGGCTGTGGTGGTGCGCTCGGTGGCCGGGACCATGGCCATGACGTAGGCCTGGCGGGTGGGCACGTCCATCGAGGACAGGCAGGCGCGGGCCAGCAGCAGCCCCGCCGCCACTGGGAACCCTGGGGCGAAGGCGACGCCGATGAGCAGCAGGTTACTCGGCAGGTGGGTGAAGACCATCGTGTTCAGCAGCCCGATTCTGGCCGCGATGACCGGCGCGAGCAGGAAAGAGGCGGTCTGCAGGACGGCGCAGCCCGCGAGCAGCAGCCCGATGCTCGCCGTGCCAGCTTGGTAGTGGATGCCCAGCCAGTAGGCCAGGTAGGACTGCACGACGAAACCCCCGGCCAGGCTGTCCACGGCGAACAGCGCCGCCAGCCGGACCACGACCGGGCGGGGCCGGACCGGTGCGGAGACCTGAACCGAGGCCACCTCGAGCGAGGCGGGAAGTCGCAGGGCCAGCAACGCGCCAGCCACGCCCACGGCCAGCAACACAGCGCCGAGCAGCGACCGCGAGGGCGGGAGCGCGCCCAGCAGCGCGCCGGCGGCCCCGGCGGTGGCGGCGACGGCGTTGTAGAGGCCGAAGCCGCGCACGGCCACGCCGCTGCCATCCAGCATGACCTGCTCCACGGTGGTGAACGGCCCGGATTCGACCACCTCGACCGACAGCGCGCCGGACAGGGCAGCCAGGCTCAGCAGCCACACCGGAGCTCCGACCGCGATCAGCAACCCGCACAGGGCCAGGGCCAGGTACAAGACGGTGTAGGAGCGGCGACGGCCGAACCGGTCGCCCCAGCGGGCCAGGGCAATGCTGGCCAGCGCGCCTCCGGCCATCACGGCGGCCAGCACGAGACCGACTCCGGCGGCCTGCAGCCCCTCGGCCCGCAGCAGCGTGGCGAGCTGGACGGCGGCCAGTCCGTACGCCAGACCGCGTAAGGCCTGCGCTGCGAAGATCAACCGCGCGGCACTCACGCGAGCTTCCTGCCGTCCCACTGCCATCCATCAGGCATATCGATCTCCTTGCACTCAGTTTCTCGAAGGTTCGCCCTCACCGCTTGCGGGCGGCAGGATCGCGTCCAGCCTGCCAGCGCCCGAGAGCTTCACTCGAGACCCGGGCATAGCGGGCCAGCGAAGCGACCGAGGTGTGCCCGGAGAAGGCGAGCAAGGTGGAGGTGTTGGCCCCATCCTCGGCCGCGTGGGTCAGCGCCGAGTGCCGTAGTTGATGAAGCGTCCAGCCGCCGGTGGCCTCCTCGAACAGCTCAGCTGCCCGCCGATACGACAGTCGCGCCTTCCCACTGCGACTGTCGATGTCGGCCGGCGGCAACTCCACCCGTGCTCGCCGGTCGGTGGTGAACACCGGCCCTGACCTGCGTCCACCTATCAGACGGGGCAGCAGCCGGGCGGTGCCGGTGCGCCACACGATCACGTCCACCGCGCCGCCTTTACGCCGCACCCGGGCCTTTCGGTTACGCAAGTCCAGTTCCTCGACATCGAGCGCCAGGACTTCGGAGGCCGTGCCGCGGACTCGTACAGCAGCCGCCACAAGGTCCGCTCACGAAGCGCAATCCCTTCCCGGCCAAGCAGCTCGGCGACCTCGGCACGGTCCAGCGGCCTCGTACGGTCGACCTCGACCGGGCGGCGCTTGAGCCGACGCAACGGGTCCTCGGTGATCCAGCCTTGATCCCGCCACCACCGACTCGCCGAGGACAACGCGTTCAGCCGGGCGTTGACGGTGGCCGCCGAGCGCCCCCCACTGTTCGATGAACCAGGCAGCGACCCGGTCGGCCGCCCCTTCCCCTTAAAGCGAACTCACCGGGGTGTAGGAGCCGAACTTCTCGGTGAGGGCACGCAGCGCCGTGGCGTAGGACCGGGCGGTGTTGGGGTTGGGCACTCCGGCCAGGAAGCCCTTGACCGCGTCCTTGAGCACCGGCGTGGGCCGTTCGGCCTGATCTTGTGGACCACTCCCACGACACCTGCCGAGCGAGGGCATTCCTCCAGGACGACATCGACGCTATCGCAGATATTCGGCAAGTATCTGCGATCAATGGCGCGCGAATAGGCACGACGCGAAACCGCACCGCGATGACCTGCGCGGAGACGGCTTAGCGCACGATCCGGTTCGGATGTTCCTCAGACCCCGTTGATGCGGCGCAGCAGCCTTCCGGTGGGGTGTCCGGCCTGGTCGAGGACGTGCAGGCAGTCGCGCCAGGCGGCGACCGGGTTGGTGAGCGGGTGGCTGCCGCGCGGGATGGCGATGGTCTCGCCGGCGGAGTCCTTGTCGGTCTTGGAAGTGCGGATGGTGACCTCGAGGCCCTCGGCGACCTCGCGTACGTCGTCGCGTTGCAGGGCGACGAGTTCGCTGCGGCGGCCCATCAGCCAGGCCGAGCACGAGCAGCAGCCGGTCACGGCGGCCGATGGGCGTGTCCAGATCGCAGGCGGACACCATGGCGCGCAGCGCGTCGATGGTGATGGGCGGGGCTTCGCGCTGGCCGCGGCCGCCGGTTCGGCGCGATCGCGTTTGTAGGCGCGCAGCGCCAGGCGGGCGGATTCGGTGGCGGGCTGGCCGGGATGGCCGGCGACGCGGTGCATGGTGTTGCCCGCGGCGAGCTGCGCCAGTTCCGCCTCCAGCGCGCCCTGGAAGTCGATGCTCGCCATGGCGAGCGCCGGCGGGATCGCCAGCACAACCTGGCCGGCGTTCAGGTCCCCGGCGGTCGTTCGCACCTCGACCGTGCCGCCGTTCGGGCGGATACCGGCGACCGAAGTCGACAGCCGCACCACAGTATCCGGGAGCTGGGCCGCCAGGCCGGAGGTCAGCGCCGCGGCGCCCGGCCGATAGCGGTGGGCGGGCACGTCGATCGGGTTGCCGGTGACCCGCTGGGCGCCGGTGGGATGCTGCGCGAGCGCGTCGCACACGAGGTGCTGGTCGAAGACGGCGACGTCCAGCCGGGCGGCGAGTGCGGCGACGCGCGGTTCTCCGTCCCAGAACCAGGTGACGCCCAGGTCGAGCCCGTCGTCGGTGGTCGCCAGGCGGCCTCCGGTGCGGTCGCGCGCCTCCAGGCACACCGTGTCGAGCCGGCTGCGTGCAGGGCGGCCGCGAGCGTGAGGCCGGCCGCGCCGGCGCCGACCACGACGACGTCGTGCTTGGAGGTGGAAGGTGCCATGTGCGCCCCTTTCTGGGCCGAGATGACGGTACGGGTCAGGACTGGGGCCGGTCACGTGCTCTGGCGGGCGAGGACACGGCCGGCCATGAGGACGCTCAACGGGACGAGCGCGACCAGCGCCAGCAGGGACAGCGTCGAGAAGCCGGTGACGGCCAGCAGCGGCCCGGACGCGAACGCCGCGGTCGCGCCGCACAGGTTCGACAGCGCGTCGACCCCGCCCTGGGAGGAGGCGCGGGTCTCAGTGGACACGGCGGCGTTGAACAGCGCGGACCCGGCCACGTTGACGAAGGACCAGCCGACGCCCAGCAGGATCAGCGAGGTGATGATCCAGCCGGTGTCGCCGGGTCTGGCGGCGCCGATCACGAGTGAGGCGGCCAGGACGCCGAGCCCGGCGGTGATCGCGGGGCGGTGGCCGTGGCGGTCGGCGATCAGGCCGACGAGCGGGGCCGGGGCGTACATGCCGACTATGTGCAGGCTGATCGTGATGCCGACGAGGGTGATCGAGCCGCCGTGGTGGGTGAGGTGGACGGGCGTCATCGTCATGATCGCGACCATCACCACCTGGGCGGTGAGGATGGCCACCACCGCCACGCGGGCCCGCTGGTTGACGCGCAGTTCGGCGAGGACCTGCCGGACGCGGCCTGGCCGCTTGCCCGGCGACGGCGGCGCCGGCCGGCCGAGGGTCAGCAGCGGGTCGGGGCGCAGCCACACCCACACGACGGTGCCGGCGGCGGCCAGGCAGAGCGCGGCGATGAGGAACGCGGCGGCGTACACGGTCAGGCCGGTGGCCGCGCCGATGATCTCGCCGGGCACGCCGAGGTTCGGGCCGAGCACCGAGCCGAGGGTGCCGACCCAGACGATCAGGGCCAGGGAGCGGGCCTTGTGGTGCGGCTGGGCGAGGTCGGTGGCGGCGAAGCGGGACTGCAGGCTCACCGCCAGGCCGACGCCGATCAGCAGCAAGCCGGCGAACAGCGGCACGACCAGGCTCCACTGCGCGGCGGCGACCAGCACCGCGCCGCCGGCGGCGGCCGTCCACCAGCCGCCAGCCAGGGCGACGCGACGGCCGCGGCGGGCGGCCAGCGTGCCCAGCGGCAGGCCGAACAGCGCCGCGCCGAGCGTGCTCGCGGTGCGGGCCAGGCCCGCCCAGGCTTCACTGTCGGTTACCGCGCCGGCCAGCAGGATGCCGATCGAGGGTGCGACGCCCACTCCCACGGTGCCGACGATCTGCGCGACGACCAGCACGATCATGGTGCGCCGCTGGACGGCGTCGATCGCCGGGGCGGGCGTCGCGGGGCCGGCGAGGGGTTCGGGCACGGTAATCCTCTTCTGCGCGATGTTGCTCGGCGAACGCGTCGCCGTCGGGCACGTATCCGGCCAGGGTGCGTGCCCCGGTCGGGCCGCCCGCGTCAGGCGGTCTCGTAGACGCGCACGTCCGGCGCCGCGTTCAGGTACGGCTGCAGAGAGGTGACGACGTCCTGGGCGAACAGCTCGGTGGACAGGTACGCCCGCGCATCCGCGACGCTGGCGAACCCGTGCAGGACCTGCACGTCCTCGTCGCGCACCAGCAGTTCCTTGCTCTTGGCACCCGCGGCCGTGTCCAGGAAGGGCTGCTTGTACTGCTGGTAGACGCCTGCGGCGGCGGCACGGTTCTCCGCGCTGACGTCCAGGGTGATCTGAAGATAGGTCATGGTTCCTCGCTTCGGGGTGCGGTGGCCGACGTGAGTCCCGTGGCCATGCGCCGAAGCTATGTCCCAAACCGTGCGGCCGGTAGACCGGCGACGCGAATACGGCTATAGGCGCCGGTTATCGCTGAGCGCGTCGACGAGCCAGCTCACGTCGGCGGCATAGCGCGCGGTGGGGTCCCACACGGCCTCGTAGAACAGCTCGACGGGTAGGCCGTCGTCCAGCAGCGGGCGCGCGGAGAGGCCGGCGTCCGTCACCTTGGACTCGGGCAGGATGGCCGCCCCCAGCCCGAGACCGACCCACTGCTCCAGCACCTGGTAGCCGCCGGCCTCTCCCGGATAGGCGCGCAGCGGCAGGTCATGCTCGCGAAACAGGTGGGTGGTGAACCGGGTCAGGCCGCACGCATCGGGAACCAGGATGAACTGCGCATCGGCGGTGTCGTTCAGCTCCACCGCCGACGACGCCGGTGCGTGAGCGTCGATCACGACGACCGGCTCGGAGTGGATGACGCGGTGCTCGAAACGGGGCAGCGGGTTCACCGACGGGACCAGGATGATGTCGAGCTCGCCTTCGGCGAGCGCGGCGTGCAGGTCGGCCATGTTCGCCTCCCGCAACACCAGATCTCCCGGAACCGGCAGCCGGCGCACGGCGCCGAAGGCCCGCGCCACCAGGTCAGGGCTGATCAGCGGCGACACGCCCAGACGGATGCGAGGCGCCTCCGGAGCGGCGATTCGCCGCGCCTCGGCGGTGATCGCATCGACCGCCGACAGGGCGGTGTCGATCAGCGGGATCAGACGTGCCGCCTCGGCGGACAAGGTCACACCGCGGGTGGTCCGCTCGAACAGCCGCACCCCTAGGCGCTCCTCCAGCCGGGCGACCGCGTTCGACAACGCGGGCTGGGTGATCCCGTGAGCGCGCGCGGCGGCCGAGAACGACAGGGCGTGCGCCACCGATCGCGCATACCGCAACGCCTCCAGGTTCAGCCGCTCAGCCATAACCGGAGGCTATCACCCGATTCACGTCGCCCCCCTACCCCGGCCCATCCGGCCAGCCATATTGTCCAGGAATAAGCGTTGGTAGAGGGGAAGCATCTGTGTCGACCAGGTTCCGCCGCATGGCGATCACCCAACCCGGCGGCCCTCTTCGCCCCATCGAGGTGGCGATTGCTGACCCGGAACCCGGCTGGGTCAGCGTGAGGGTGTCCGCCGGCGGGGTGTGCGGCGCCGACCTCGGCACCGCCGGCGCCGCCAAGCCCGCCGGGGGCTTCCCGATCACCCCGGGACACGAGATCAGCGGTGTGATCGACACGATCGGCGCCGCCGTCAATGGATGGCAACCGGGTGATCGGGTCGCGGTCGGCTGGTCCGGCGGCAGCTGCGGTCACTGCCACCCGTGCCGCACCGGCGACCAGGTGCACTGCCGGCAACGCCGCATCCCCGGCCTGTCCTACCCAGGAGGCTGGGCCGACACGGTCACCGTTCCCGTCGACGCGCTCGCCCGCATCCCCGACAGCCTCAGCGAGGCCGACGCGGCACCGATGGGCTGCGCAGGCGTCACCACCTTCACCGCGATCCGCGACGCCGGCCTGCCGCCGGGCTCGCGGGTCGCCGTGTACGGTCTCGGCGGCCTCGGCCACCTCGCCGTGCAGTTCGCCGCCCGCATGGGACACGAAGTCGTCGCCATCGCCCGCGGTACCGGCCGCAAGCACGACTCCGCGTCCTTCGGCGCCCACCACTACCTCGACGCCACCGCACCGGATCCGGGCCGGGCCCTGGCGCGACTCGGCGGCGTCGACCTCATCCTGTGCACGGCGCCCGCCTCCGAACCGATCAGCACGCTGCTTGACGGCCTGCGCCTGCGCGGACGGCTCACCCTGATCGGCATCGACGGCGGAGCGGTCAAGATCCCGGTCGCGCGGCTGGTGATGAACGCGCAGACCGTCACCGGCCACCTCACCGGCACCCCCGCCGACATCGAGGACACCATGCGCTTCGCGACCGCCCACGACGTGCGACCGCGCCTCGAACGCCTGCCGCTCGACCAAGCCGACCTCGCGGTACGCCGGCTGCGCGACGGGCAGGCCCGCTACCGGCTCGTACTGGAGCCCTGACCCCGCACAACGGGATCGCCGAGCCGATCCAGGAGCGTGAGACGTCATCGCGGTTGCCCTGCGGGGTTACCCGAGCCGCCCCCTGACCGGGAGTCGGAGGACCGCGCGACCGTGCAAGGTCTGCCGCGCGGGTCGAGACCGTGACACGTGCCACGGGTCCTCGTTGTTGCCCGGATGCACGAGGTAGAGCGGGAAGCAGGAGCTGCTGATGGCCAAACGCAGGCGGTGCCCGGGACGTATCCAGTAGGCGGTGTCGCCGAGGCGCCCGCGTACCCGGGCTGGGCCGGACACCAGTTCGGCCCCCTCCAGCACCATGTGCGCCCGCCCGGAGGGGTAGACGTCGAGCAGCCGGACGATCACGTGGGTGGACGGTGCGTCGGCGTCCACGCTCAACACGACCTCCGCCGGGCCCACGATGTCGAACGGCGTGTCCTGGGCCTCGCTCGTGAAGGTCGCCACGTCGTCGCGGGCATGGATGGCCTGCTCGTCCGGGAGGCCGGAGAGCTGGCTCCATTCAACCTCGGCCAGGTAGGGAACCGGGTTGGGCGGGTTGTGCGTCCAGGTGACGGGCGTGGCCGGGCCGTCCGGTTTGGGGCGCAGTGCGCCGCCGTCGGCGCCGGCGAGGGCGCGGTCCCCTGCCGCCAGATGCAGTTCCACCAGGGTGGTGTCCCCTGTGGGCCAGCGGTCGGCGAGCTGCCAGCCGGAGTTCGCGACGCGGTAGCGCACGCGGGGAGCCCGCCACCGGCCCGGGCGGCCCGACAGGTAGTGGTCGAGGAACTTGATGGGATCGTCCAGCATCCTGGGCAGATAGCGGGCCAGCGCGTCGTCGTCCACCTCGTGGTCCTCGTACGGGAGGCCGTCCTCGCACAACTCGAAGTCCTCGTGATCGGTCGCGTTCATGCGGAGGAACTGGTGCGCGGCGGCCGGTGAGGTGCCGGTCCAGTGCCAGGCGTCGAGCTGGCTGCGCTGGAGGTTGTCCCACCAGCCGCCCATGTGCAAGGAGGCCATGTGCGTCGCGTACTCGGGGAGCGCGTCGAGTCCAGCGAGTGGTTCGGTCGGCAGGACCGCGCCGTCGAGCATGCCGGGCGTGGTGAACGTGTGCAGGACCCACTCGTACAGGGGAAGCTTGGGCACCACGGCGGGCGAGAACATGTCCATGAACCGCGAGCCGGTGACGCGCGGCACGATGGCCCGCAGTGCGGGGTGGCCGCTCGCCACCGCGGCCCACTGGGTGAAGCCGTAGTAGGAGTAGGCACACGGGTTCCGGCCACATCCCGCACAGTGATCGGTTATCTACCCGGCCGCAGCACCGACACCATCATGATCCAGTCCCACCATAACGCCGCATGGGACGGCGGCGTCGAAGACGCCTCAGGCACCGCCGAAGTGCTGGCGCTGGCCCGCTATTACAGCCAGGTCCCGCAAGAACACCGGCCCAAGACCCTGATGTTCGTCCTGATGGACAGCCACTGGACCGGCTACCAGGCCCACGAGCACTTCGTCGAAACCTTCATCACCAACCCGGCCACCCCTCATCGAATCGTCGCCAACGTCACCCTGGACACATCGCCAGGCAAGCCGAGATCGGACCCGATGGACAGCTTGAAATCCACGACCTTCCCGAATACCACGCTGATTTCGAAACGTCAGCGCTCCCCTGAAGACCGTCATCGACGACGCGATCACCCGACACGACCTCCAGCGGACCATCCGCCTGCCTAGCGACAAGCTGGTCCCCTGATCGGCGAACTCCCCACCGACGCGGGATTCGTCTACGACGCCGGAATCCGCACCATCAGCTTCATCATCGGCCCCCTCTACCCCTACGACAAGGCCGACACCATCGACAAGGTTCACAAGTCCGATCTGGCCCCCGTCGCCGAAGCCTTCGCTGACATCATCGACCACCTCGCGATCACACCCAGCGACCAGATTCCCGCCTGATCAGCTCGGGGCATATCACTCCCGGGCCGCTTGAAGTGGCAACCCCGTCGGCCTATCTGGCCTGGACGGACTGGCGGTGGTGCCCAGCGTTCCGCTGCCCCACCTGGGCTGGATGAGCTGGGGGCTCGATCATGCCCCTGCTGGTCTCACGCGCGGATCGCCGGCCGGCGCCGTCATCATGGCACTTGCGCTGGAGGGGCTATCCGACAGACACCCTGCTCTACTTTGCGCCAGGCACTCTCACCGTGCTCAGCGGCTTATCGTGCTGCTGCGCTTCAGATCCGTCCGCTAAGCCGACCGAGGTTCTGCGCTCATCTCCAGCGGGAGGTAGTCATCGACCCTGAAGAGGTGCACCCTGGGCATGGAGAGCGTGCCGGCACCGCTCTTCACCATGGGGCCGGTGACGATGACCCGGAGCTTGAGGTCGTGAGCTTCTATCGCAGTGTGGTAGGCGTCTCCGCGTAGAACTATTTTGACCGGCCGAATGCGGCTCCCCACGAGCGCCTTTACCTTGACGACGCCTTCTTCATCATCCGGGTCGCGATCGAGGGAGCTGACGAAACCGTAGATGACGGTGTCCTCCACGCGCACCTGGTCGCGGAGGAGATGACCGATCTGCCGGATCGTCTCCGCCGCCTCCTGCGGGAATGCGACGGTGTCGCCGCCGGCGCGAGGCGGCGCCGCAGTCAGGGCCCATTGGAAGGTGATGTCCAGGTCGCTGGCGTTCGGTGCGGAGACCATCGTGGCCAAGGCAGCACACGCATCGGCGGACAAGCCGGCGACCACCGCGCGGTTCAGGTCCTCCTTGGGAGGTATGCGTTCTCGGACGACAGCCAGTTCGTGGATCTCCCGTAGAACGTCTGCCATGATGCCCGTCACCCGGCGCGGGAAGAAGTTGAGCTCCGACTGCACGTCGATAAGTGGCTCCTGCTCCCCCTCGATAATCACGGGCTTCATGACGCCGATCGGGCTGACGATGGGGATGACGAAACTGCCTTCCCTGGTGTGGCCCATGCCCACGTGATCGGCGTATTCGCGTGCTCTCAGCGGCTGTGAACGACCGTGATAGGAACGGCGGTGGATGGCCGAACAGGCATTGGCGACAGCGAAGGACCTCGCCCCCTGCAGCAGCCTCGCGGCTTCAGTGAGCGGAACACGTGACAGATCCTCTTCGAACTCCAGGTCGATGACGTCATCCTCGACATAGCGAAGTTCGGTGGCGATGTCCTCTGTTCTGGCGCCGCGTTCTCCGGCGATGTCATCGATGAAGTTTCTGATCCTACGTGGATAGTCAGAGGCTTGGCGATTGAGTGGAATCAGGACTTCCCACGAATCTCTCGCCCATAACTCCATACGCGGGAGCGGCTTACCTTGATAATTCCAGGAGTTCGCTCTCAGATAGGCGCGTAAGCCTGCCGGGGTGACCTCTGAAGCCAGCGCATCAATATTGATCACAGCCCGCCCCTTGCCTTGCGCATGAGCTGGTCCAGCGATGCGACCGTCAACCGGTTCGCTCGGGCCACCTGAACGGACTTGGTCGCTTTGTTGCTGGTGGGCTTCAGCGTCGACATGCTGGCGTAGTAGCCGCACCGGCGCAGTTGCAACCCGTCCGTGCCGCAGCTCACCCAGTCCGACTTGAGCGACGGAACTTCCACCACAAAAAGGAAAGCGGGCACGTTTCTACCGGGATCGCTCAAAAGGTTGTAGGTACGCGTATCAAGAGGATAGGCGATATGGTCGCCTATCACATCCGGCTCATTCGTACACTTCATCTGCACGTCTATTCGCAACGCTCTGTCGCGCAGCTCAAGGTCGACCCCGAAGTGGTCAACATGGACGACTGTCACAGCATATCCCGCAGCGTAGGCCAGCGCTTCAACATAAGCGACGCTGAACCATTCCTTACATGCGGAAATGTCCAAGTTGCCCACGCTGGAACGCTACCGTCGGCAGAAGCGAATGTCATTCCATGCAACAAGATCGTGACCATCACCACATTTCGAGCTCTCCTGAGCCCATCTTCGGATGTCCGAAAACCGACGTCCGAACCGCTGTGCTGTGCTTCGTGATCAGCAGCGGCTTGATGACGCGTCGCTTCAGCGTCATCGGCTGCCCACTCTCCATCCGATCCAGCAAAAGCTCGAAGCCCTGCCGGCCGACTGACTCGAAGTCCGGCCGGACAGTGGTCAAGGGGGGTGAGAAGAACGCCGACTCGGGGATGTCGTCGAAACCCGCGAGGCTGACTTAAGCGGGGACCTTCACTCCCGCCTCCGCGAAGGCTCGCAGCACGCCCAGTGCCATCTGGTCGTTGGCCGCGAAGACGGCGGTCACTTCCGGCTCGCGCAGCAGGCGGCGTCCCGCTTCGTAGCCCGATCGCGGGCTCCAGTCGCCCGGCAGCGGCTCCGGCGTGCTGCAGCCGGCCGCTGCGAGGGCCGTGCGCCAGCCTTCCACCCGGCTCGTCGCCTCCGGCCAGTCCGGTGGTCCGCTGACGTGCCACACCGTCTCGTGTCCCAGCGCGAGCAGGTGCTCAGTCACCGAGCGCGCGCCTGCCACCTGATCCACGCAGGCCACCGGCGCGTCCGCGGTGGGCTCGCCCTCGATGACGACCACCGGTATGCCCGCAGACGCCGCACCGGCCAGTCGCCGCGGGCTGGCCACGATGATTCCACCGACGCTCTGGTCGGTCAGGTAGCTCAGAGCCTCCTGCATCTCCTGGCGATCGAGGGTCTTCAGGGTGACGATACTGATGAAGTAGCCGGCTGCCCGGGCCGCCTGCTCGACGCCGTAGAGGGTGCTCGCGGGTCCGTGAAGCGTGGCGCCGAAGACGACGGCTCCGAGCGTTCGGGAACGCCGGGGAGCCAGGGCGCGGGCTAGCATGTTGCGGCGGTAGCCGAGCCGTTCGACCGCCTGCAGCACTCTGACCCGCGTCTCTTCACGCACGTGCGGGTGACCGTTGAGCACGCGCGAGACCGTCTGGTGGGAGACGCCGGCGGCCTCTGCCACATCGGCCATGACCGGTGAGCGGCGATCGGGGTTGCGCATCGCTCAGGCGCCGCCGTCGAGAGTGACCTCGGCCGGCTCGCAGCCTTCGGCCGTCACCCGGACGACCGTTCCCGAACCGTTGCGTCGTACGATCGCGAGGGCCCGCCCGTCGAACGTCGCGTGCCGGGCGGTGCCGTACGTCTGGCGAGGAGCGGGGTTTCCGCTGCCCAGCGCCGCGAGCTCGGCGGGGCCGGTGATCTCGATCTCCACGTCGCGATCCGTGCCTGTGAAAACGGTCCCTGCCGTGTCAGCGATCGCGATCCGGGCGAACAGGTTTTGTGGCGCCGTGTCCTCGACTGTGACTGCCAGGCGCGATTGTCCGGTGGCCGTCGTGAGGCTGAAGGTCTCCGCCCGGACGCCGTTCCTGACGGCCGTCGCCGTCAGCGTGCCGGGCTCGAAGGGGACGTCGAACAGCGCGGTGCAGCGGTTCGCCTGGCCCCCTGCCGCGGAGCCGATCACCTTGCGTTTCAGGGCGAGTTCCACCTGGTCCGCGTCGCTGTAGAATTCGACGCCGAGCGTCCGGCCCTCCTAGCTGGGCCAGGTCCAGCTGCCGATGCTGTCGCTCCACGCCCACGGCCCGGCGGACAGGGTCTTGCCGTCCTTGGCCGGACGCCGTACCGCGATGTAGGGGGTACGGCGCAGACCGAAGACGATCTCGCGGTAGTAGGACGCGGGGGTTGAGCAGCATGCGAACGGAAAGTCGCGGTAGCGGGCTGGGCGGAAGCGCCTTGGCGTGACATTCCGTTCCGAACTCATCTGGGCGACGCGAACGTTCGGCCTTCGGGGAGGATCGGATCGAATTTTTGCGGTATGCCATCAGGGGCTTGCATCCGGTACCTAGTGTCATCCGCCTGAAATTCGTCGGCAATATTTGGCGAGGGATTCGAGGATCTCCTCGGCAGTCTTGTCCAGATGAACGGTTTCGGGTCGGCGTTCCAGCGGTCCGACCAGGCTCGGATGTCGTCCTCCAGCGCCTGGACACTCTTGTGTACCCCGCGGCGGATGAGTTGGTCGATCAGGTAGCCGAACCAGCGCTCAACCTGGTTGATCCAGGAGGAGCCGGTCGGAGTGAAGTGCATGTGGAAACGAGGATGACGGGCCAGCCACGCCTTGATCGCCGCAGTCTTGTGGGTGCCGTAGTTGTCGCAGATCAGGTGGATGTCCAGCTCGGCCGGCACGGTCTTGTCGATGGTGACGAGGAACTTCTTGAACTCGGCGGCGCGGTGCTGGCGGTGCAGTTCGCCGATGACGGTCCCGTCGGCGATGTTGAAGGCGGCGAACAGGCTGGTGTTGCCATGACGAACGTAGTCGTGGGTGCGCCGCTCCGGCATGCCCGGCATCATCGCCCGTCACCGGTGGGAGCGATCCAGCGCCTGGATCTGCGACTTCTCATCGACGCACAACACCACCGCGCGTTCCGGAGGGTCGTGATACAGCCCGACCACGTCGACGACCTTCTGGCGCGAACAGCGGATCGGTCGACAGCTTGAACGTCGTCGTGCGGTGCGGCTTGAGGTCGAAGGCCCGCCAGATCCGGCCGATCGTCGACTCCGGCAGTCCGCTGCGCCGCGCCATCGAGGCGCGGGTCCAGTGGGTGGCGCCGGCCGGCGTCTCCTCCAGCGTGGCCACCACCACCCGCTCGACCTGGTCCAGGCTGATCGACGGCGGGCGACCCGGGCGCGCGCCTCATCGTTCAGCCCGTCCAGCCGCAGGCGCAGGAACCGGTGGCGCCATTTGGAGACCGTGTCCGGACGCACCCGCAGCTCAGCAGCGATCTGCTTGTTGTCCTTACCGTCGGCGCATCCCAGCACGATCTTCGCGCGCCGCGCCAAGATCTGAGCAGACGTGGCCCGCCGCGCCCATCGCTGCAACACCGCCCGTTCGGCCTCCGACACCGTCATCTCCGCCTTCGGTCGGCCCGTGCGCACCTCGTCGGCCAGCGCCTCCAGCCGACCCCGGGCGAAGGCCGCACGCCACTTGCGCACCGTGCTCTCCGCCAGGCCTAGATCCAACGCCACCTGCGCAGTGCTGATCCCCGGTTCTGCACAGGCCAGTACGATCCGCGCCCGTACCGCCACCCTCGACGACTCCGCTGACATGCCGATCAGCCGAGCCCGCTCACTGGCCGATAAGTGGATCTCCACTGCGGACGGTCCTGGATGCGCCACAACCAACACCATACGGACTTATCTGGCGGGTTTCAGGCGGATGACACTAGCTACCTGCTCGGGGTCTCCACCCGGCGAGTGGACAAGCTGATCGAGCAACTCGGCATCCGCACATCTCCGAAAGCCAGGTCTCCCAGATGGCCAAGACGCTGGACGCCCAGGTCGAGGCGGTCCGCACCCGCACCTTGGACGCGGGCCCGTACACCTTCGTCTGGCTGGACGCCCCTCGCCATCCGCCTGTATTTGCGTCACCTGAATAGAGCCTACGGTGACGAGTCAACCGTCACCGTAGGAGAGACGGCCGCGTCCTCGCTCCCTCGGCCACCAGGAACTCCTCACGAGTCATGGCGTCGGGCTCCGGTAAGGCCCGGAGTCATCGCGTTCGGGGACCCACCGCACGGTGCCGGATCGCCGTCTTTCATCGCCCATGTGATGCGTAATCAGGAAGGTATCGCCGGTAGGTGATGCATTGAGATCCTACAGCTGCCCCACGCAACCCAAGGAGCTATGACGCCTCTGGCGACCGGCGCCGCGAGCGGGCGCCGGTCCAGCGGTCGCGCCAGGCGGGCAGCTCGGTGGCGTCGCGCGTGCCGTACCGGTCGAAGATGTCCTGCGCCTCGTCCCAGACGCGGCGGGCACAGTCCGCATCGGTGCGCAGAGTATGGGCGGCGCCCAGGTCGCGGAGGGTACGCGCCCGCCACAGCAGATGCCGGAGCTCGTCCCAGACGTCGAGGGCCCGGTTGAGTTTGGTGATCGCCTCCTGGGGCCGGTAGGCGGCCAGGTTCAGCTCGCCGAGGGTGCGCAGGCCCAGCCCGGTGCCGACCCGGTCGTGGAAGCGGGCGGTGGAGGCGACCATCGCCCGCAGCGGCGGCTCGGCCTCCGCCAGGCGGCCCTGGCGGATCCACACCTTGGCCAGCGCTTGGGAGGTGTAGTTGGCCAGCACTCCGTCCCCGGTGACCAGTATGAGCCGGTGGGCGCGCTGGCAATAGTCCTCGGCGGCGGCAAGATCACCGCGCGCCCTGTGGACCAGGCCGATGCCGCGCAGCGCGAGCCCCTCCCCCCGACGGTGACCGATGTCGTGGTAGCGGGCCAGCGCGTCCTCCAGGCTGGCGATGGCCAGGTCGTCGTGCCCGAGCTCCCGGTTGGAGAAGCCGATCCCGTACAGGGCGTGGGCGATTCCCTCGGCGTCGCCCAGCGCCGACAGGGCGGCCAGGGCCTGCTCCATCAGGGGCAGTGCGGCGTGGTGCTCGCCGACCTCACGGTAGACGGTGCCGAGGCCGTTGAGCGCGATGGCGGCGCCGCGCGCGTCGGCCTCGGACTGGAAGAGCAGAAGCGAAGCGCGGAAGCGGCGTTTGGCCTCGTCGAAGTCGTCGCCGTTGTAGGCGAGCTGGCCCAGCCCGCACTCGATGACGGCCTCCGCCCTGCGGTTGCCCTTGCTCCTGGCGACGGCGAGCGCCGCCGTGTGGCTTCTGCGCCATCCGGCGAAGCGGTTGGCGCCGCCGAACGAGGTGAAGATCAGCGTGTCTGCCAGGGCGCAGGCGTGCGTGTCGAGCCCAAGCTCGGCGGCCCGTTCAACGGCCACGATAAGCGCGGACTCTGCGGCGGCGAACCACTGTTCGGCGTCCCGCCGCTCCTCGAGGGACATGACGGGCACCGGCCCGCCGAGGCGAGGCAGGGCGAGCGGGAGTTGCTGGGCCAGACCCGCACACAGGGCCAGCATCTTCTCCAGTGCCCGCTGCACGGCCGCGATCAGCTCGGGCTCGGAGATGGTGTCGATCGCGCGTTCCTTGGCGTACAGGCGGACGAGGTCGTGCATCCGATAGCGGATCAGTCCGCCTTCCCCTGCCAGCGGCTCGACCAGGCGGGCGTCGACGAGCTCCTCGACGATCTCCTCGGTCTGCGCGTGCGGCAGGCCGAGGAGCGCCGCGGCCACCATGAGGTCGAAGTCGGGCGGGTCCAGGTATCCCAGGAGGCAGAACGCTCGCAGCGCTGGCGGCCCTACCTCGCCGCAGCTTGCGCTGATCCCGGCACGGACCCCGAGGTCGCCGATCGACAGCTCGTCCAGGCGGCGGCGCTCGTCGTCGAGCCTGCGCACCAGCCGCGTGAGCGGCCAGTGCGGCTTACCCTGCAGTCGCGCCCCGACGACCCGGATGGCCAGCGGCAGCCGGTCGCACAGGGCGACGAGACCACGCGCCGAGTCCGGCTCGGCTGCCACCCGGTCGGCGCCGACGATGGCGCGCAGCAGGTCGAGCGACTCGTCCTCGGTCATCTCGGCCAGCTCGACGACCGCCGCACCCGGCAGTCCGTCGGGCCGCCGGCGGCTGGTGGCGAGGATGGCGCAGGTGCCGCTGCCGGGCAGCAGCGGCCGGATCTGCGCGGCGTCGGCCACGTCATCGAGCACCACGAGCACGCGCCGCGAGGCGAGAGCCAGCCGGTAGATCTCGATCTTGTCTTCCAACGGCAGGCTCTCGTCGTGCCCCTCGGCTCGCAGCAGGCGCAGCAGCCGGTCGAGCGCTTCGGCGGGCGTGACGGGCCGCGCCTGCGCGCCTCGCAGAGCGATGTGGAGCTGACCGTCCGGGTAGCGTTCACGCAGCAGGTGCGCGGCCCTGACGGCGAGCGTGGACTTGCCGACACCACTACGGCCGGAGATGAACACGATCGGCAGCGCGGTACCGTGCTCCGGCCCCCCGGCCGCGGCCAGCACGCGGGCCAGTGCGGCCGACGCGCCGGTGAAATCGGTGATATCCGGCGGAAGCTGCGACAGGCGAGAGGGCGGCGGGCTGTCCTGCTGCAGTTCGGCGTCGTAGCGCAAGAGGCCCGCATGCACCTCGCGCAGCCAGGGGCTGGGGTCGACGCCCAGTTCGTCCCTGATACGCTCGGCGGCCGCCGAATAGGCGGCCAGCGCCTCGGCGTGCCGGCCGCTGTGGTGCAGGGCCCGCAGGTGCTGGCCGATGAGCCGTTCGGCCAGCGGGTGCTCCACGAGCAGCGGAGCGAGCATGCCGACGACCTCGCCGCCCCGGCCGAGCCGTAGCGCGCTCTCGGCCCAGTCGGCGGCCATCGCGAGCCGCTGCTGCTGGAGATTCTGCCGGTAGCGCTCGGCCCACTCGCCATGGATGCCGGCCAAGGCCGCGCCTCGCCACAGGCTGAGCGCCTCGCCCAGGAGCGCCGCCCGTTCCTCATCGTCACCGGCCTCCGCGGCCTGGTCCGCCAGGGTTCGTGCCCGCTCGGCGTCTATCGCGCCGGGCGGCACGCGTAACGAGTAACCACCGGCGACGCGTTCGAGCGAGACACCCTCAACTCCGGCGAGCAGATTGCGCAGGCGGGCCACGTACACGTACAGGGAGCTGCGCACGGAACCGGGCGGCGACTCACCCCACACCCGGTCGATCAGCGACTCGACCGTGACCAGCCGCCCCGCGTCCGCCACCAGCGCGGCGAGGACTGTGCGTTGCTTGCTGGCGCCGAGGGCGAGCACGCCGTCGCCGGCCTCGACGGTGACGGGGCCCAGGATGCGAAGAATCACCCGGCCATCCCATCCCTTCCGCCGCTGGGACGGCAAGCCCGGGCAAGGTCCGGGCAAGAATCTGGCAAGGTTGCCGGCGGCCCGAGCCCCGTCGGGGCGGCAAGAATTCGGCAAGCCGGGTCCCCGACTCTCGGTGGCACAAGATCCGAGAATCAACGGGAGAAAGCCATGCGTGGCACCAGATTAGCCCAGCTCGTGCTGGCGGCATTCGTTTCCGGGGCGCTGCTGGCCGGCCCGGCACAGGCGGAGCCGCCGACGCCGGCCGTCCCCCCGGCGGAGGTCTCCGTCGCCGACGCCTCCTTCACCCGCGAGGGCATCGTCGCCCTCGCTCACCAGCAGGTCGGTAACGGCTGCGGAGCTTACCCGGGGGCCTGCTCGGTGGCGTGGTGCGCGGTGTGGGCCAAGTGGGTCTGGGGCGGCGCTGGCGTACGCGACCTCGACGGCCTGGACGCGTGGGCGGGGAGTTTCTACGAGTATGGCAAGGAGCGCGGCCTGGTGCGCGACAAGCCGCAGATCGGCGACGCGGCGCTGTTCACGCCGGACGATAACTGGGAGAACGGCGTACCGGGGCAGCAGTTCGCCCACGTCAGCATCGTGGTGGGGGTGCGCGCCAATGGCGCCGAGATCCAGACGGTGGGTGGCAATGAGTCGAACTCGGTGCAGTTCCGCAACTGGTTCAACTGGCGTACGCAGGGCACCAACGGTCCCGCCAGAGCCTTCGTCAGCCCGGAGGGGCTGGAGGAGGAGTGGCAGACGAGCGCGTCCAGCCAGGTGCGCGCCGACTTCAACGGCGACGGCCGCGACGACGTCGGCCTGTTCTACGACTACAGCGGCACGGCGGCGGCCGTGTTCACGATGCTGGCCAGGGATGACGGCTCCTTCGCAGCGCCCGTCAAGCGCTGGCAGGGCGATCACTGGGGCAACAACACGAAGAGCATGACCGCCGGCGACTACGACGGCGACGGCCGGGCCGACATCGCCCTGTTCTACGACTACGCCCACAGCGCCAAGGCCGCCGTCTTCACGCTGAAGGGCAACGCGGACGGCTCCCTCGGCGCACCGGCCAGGCGCTGGGAGAGCGACACCTGGGGCAACAGGACTCAGGGCATCACCAGCGGCGACTACAACGGTGACGGCAAGGCCGACATCGCCCTCCTCTACGACTACTACGACACGTTTAAGGCCGCCGTGTTCACCCTGAACGGCAACGCCGACGGCTCGCTCGCCGGGCCGGCGAGGCGATGGGAGGGCGACACCTGGGGTGACCGCACCAAGGGCATGACCAGCGGCGACTACGACGGCGACGGCCGGGCCGATATCGCCCTGTTCTACGACTACGCCGACGGGCCGCAGGTGGCGCTGTTCACGCTGAAGGGCAACGCGGATGGCTCCCTCGGCGCACCGGCCAGGCGCTGGGAGAGTGCCACCTGGGGCGACAACACTCAGGCCATCACGAGCGGCGACTACAACGGCGACGGCAAGGCTGACATCGGCCTGCTGTACAACTACGACGACAGCCCCGAGGTGGCCCTGTTCACGATGAACGGCGGCGCCGGCGGCTCGCTGGCTGTGCCGGTCAAGCGCTGGGGCACCGACACCTGGGGGAACCGGACCAAGGGCGTCACCAGCGGCGACTACAACGGCGACGGGCGCGCCGACGTGGCCCTCGTCTACGACTACGACGACAGCCCGGCGGCCGCGGTGTTCACCCTCAGCGGCGGGTCCGGTGGGGCGCTCGGCGGCGCGGTGAAGCGCTGGCAGAGCGACACCTGGGGCAACGGCACCAAGGCGATGGTCTGACACCACGGCGGGTGAGGCGGGGGCCACGCGGTCCCCGCTTTCCGCGTTCTCCCCAGGAAGGATGCCATGCGGCAGATCATCCCTCTGTCGGACCTGGCGGTGACCTCCGTCGAGGTGGCCGAGTGCGGAGAGGAACTGGTGGACCTCGGCGATGGCGAGCTGGTGCGCGCCGGTGTGGCCGGCCGCCTGTCACGGGTACGGGCGGCCCTGCCGGACGGGCTGCGCCTGCTCGTCGTGGGAGCTTGCGGTTCGGCCGGCGCGGCCGTCGACGTGACGCTGTGCTCGGCGGCAAGGGAGGAACTCGACATGGGCACCCCGGTGCGCGCCGCGGGGGGAGACGCCTGCCACACGACAGCGCTGCGGCTGTCCGACGCGGCCGTGCGCAACCGGGAGGTGCTCATCCGGGCGATGACGGCGGCCGGGTTCGTCAACTACCCGGCCCGATGGTGGCACTGGTCGTACGGAGATCGCTACTGGGCCTACACCCTCGGCATGCCGTCCGCCCGGTACGGTCCCTAGAACGCGTCCGCTGACCGGCATTCGGGTCGCTTGCTCGGGAGGTGCCGAGGTGCCCTGCATCGCCGCTCGAGCATCCGTCAGGCGACGCTGGTGGCCCTGCTGGCAGCTGTCCTCGGGAAAGTCGTGCAGGGCATATTCGGCCGCGATCTCGGGGTGCAAGGCTATGCCGCCGGCCGCGCGGACGAGGTCCATCAGCGCCCGCCGGTGGCCGATCGTTAGGCCGTCGATGCGTAGCTGTTGTGGGTCAGGTGAGCGACATGGCCGGAGATCTCGTATCCCTAGAATGCCGATGAGCGAGATGTGGCCGCCGGCCGCCTGGATCGAGCGGGCGAGATGGTGCGCGCCCGGCAGTACCCAATAGCGGGGTTCGATGGGAGGGGAAGAGCACCACGATCTCGGCCATGCCGGCGAGAGCGATGGCTTCCTCGGTGTTCTGCATCACAGGGTCACGCTCGACCGTGCCGCCGCGGCGGGTCTCGCGCGGAACGTAAGTGCCTGTTTTTGGACCCTGCAATGGATCTTGTAAGCCGTCATGGTCGCTCGCCGTGCGGCGAGGTGGTGGAGTGGGTGGGCACCTGCACCGAGGAGGAGAGCCGTGGTGCGATACCCAGAGGTGCTCTGTCTCAGTTGCGGCAGCGCCGACACGATGCGCGTGCGACTCCTGGGCGTCTCTGACGAGGCCGAACATGATCGGCTAGCTGCTCTGCCGGTTGAGGCTGACCTATGGCGTTGCCTGCGATGCGACAGCACCTTCGCGCCGCACCCTGTCCGGAATGCGGCTCGTACAAGATCGAAGGTGCCAACGGAGTTTGCGGCCAGCCTTTCGAGCAATCCAAGCTCGCCGTGATGTGCTGGGATTGCCGAGCAGAGTTTCCGGCACACAGCACCGTTGTCGCCAAGGGTTACGGCGGCTGACAGCAGTCCAGACGCCCGCGCCGGACGGCTCGCGCCAACCGACGCCGGTTTGTCCGAGCGGCTCGCGGCCTTACCGACCACGCCGACAGGCTGCCCCGGCGAGCCGCCCCAGAGCTCGATGTCATCGCGACTCACCGACCGAGCCGCTGATCGGCAGGCGGGCCGCCATGTTCAGCCGCACTTCGCTGTTGGGGCGCGCGTGCAGCCAGAACAGCGGGGTCAGGCCGCGCCGGTCGGCAGGGGTGAGCAGGTCCGCCCACTGCTGCTTGGCAAGCACGTCTTGCAGCATGAGGGTGTTGACGTAGACCAAGGCGGCTTGCAGGATCCGCAGGCACAGCGTGGTCATCTCCACCTCCTCGCGTCGGTTGGTGGAGATTTCCCCGCCGCGGCCGCAGCAGATGACGGCGTTGGCGCCGTTCCAGGCCTCCACCACGTTCAGGCCCTCCTCGATCTCGCCCTGCAGGCCGCGATCACACAGGTAGCGGGCCACGAAGATGGTGCGCTGGGCGCGGCCGATCTCCAGCATCGCCTTAGAGCGCCTAACGCAATGAAGTGAGGCGCCGCCAGCAGATGAGGCTGCAGGCCAGCTTGAGGAAGGCCTCGTGGCTGTCGGCGCGGATCTCCCAGCGGATGCGCAGGCGTTTGAAGGCGTACAGCAGGGCGAAGGTCTGCTCGACGACCCAGCGTTGCTTGCCCAGGCCGGAGCCGTGCCCGGAGCCGCGGCGGGCGATCAGCGGGCGGATCTGCAGCTCGCGCACCAAGGCACGGTACTTGTCGTGG
>NZ_JAHKRO010000117.1 GCF_019396325.1 Nonomuraea ceibae | reverse complement strand
TCCGGCCTGGGCAAGCAACGCTGGGTCGTCGAGCAGACCTTCGCCCTGCTGCACGCCTTCAAACGCCTGCGCATCCGCTGGGAGATCCGCGCCGACATCCACGAGGCATTCCTCAAGCTGGCCTGCGCACTCATCTGCTGGCGGCGCCTCACTTCATTGCGTTAGGCGCTCTTAGATTGAGAGCTGTTTCTTGGATCAGGTGCGTAGCCATATGGCCAGGGCGGCCAAGGTGACGGTGCAGAGGAAGATGCACGCGATGCTGGTGCAGCGTCCCGGATGCGGCGCTGGCATACCCGCCTCCGGTTCGCTGCTGAGCACGGCGGGCTCGCTGCTTGCGGCCGTGACGTTTTGACATCGCTCTGCTCCTTCGACGCGCGACGACCCCATGACTCGCGCGCAGGATTCAGAGCCTGACGACGTGTACGCCTCCGGACACGGCTGCCCCGGGGCGTCGCGTTGATGATCTCCGTCCACCCGGGGACACCACGGCGCGGTCACCTTTGCCTATCCCCGCCGGTCATGGGCCGCGCGGAGGGCTTGGGCCGCTGCGCCGACGGCCTGCCAGCACTGTATCCACACGCCGGTGTAGCGGAACCCCTCCACGCGGGACGGTGATCAACGAGGCGGCCGCGGCTGGTGACGGCGGCCATCTCGGATGCAGGCTCATCACCGTTGCCGGATCAGATGGACATAGGTGCGATGGTCGAAACTGTCCGCACCAGGCCGGACGCCTTGATCACCCCGTGCTCGTCGACACCCAGCGGGCCGGTGGCCACGGACGCCGCCCGCCGACGCCTAGCCAAGGCTGGGTCGGCGCTCAGGTAGCCGTCCGAGGCCAGCGCCACCTGGTCGACGCCGTCCAGAGGAAGACGTCGATGAACTGCTCGGGCACACGCCGGCTGTCCAGCACCCCGCACCCGTAGAGCCTGCCTGGTGGGCCAGGATGCTCTGCCGCTGCGGACCGGCAGGATCAGAGCTCGGCCTGGATCTTCGGCCGCCAGCGTGCGGACGTCAACGTCGCCGGCCAGCAGGCACTGCAGGAGGACCACCCTGGCTTGCGCGAGCACCCAGTCCAAAAATTTGCCCCCGTCGTGAGGCTCCCAGCGTGATCTCGGCCCGAGCTCTGCTCCACCGTCCGACGTACCGGCGGGTCCTGATACAGCCCCACTATGTCGACGACCTTCTGGCGCGAACAGTGGATCGGTCGACAGTTTGAACGTTGTCGTGCGGTGTGGCTTGAGGTCGAAGGCTCGCCAGATCCGGCCGATGGTCGACTCCGACAGTCCGCTGCGCCGCGGCATCGAGGCGCGGGTCCAGTGGGTGGCGCCGGCCGGTGTCTCCTCCAGCGTGGCCACCACCTGCTCGACCTGGTCCAGGCTGATCGATGGCAGGCGACCCGGGCGCGCCTCATCGATCAGCCCGTCCAGCCGCAGGCGCAGGAACCGGTGGCGCCATTTGGAGACCGTGTCCGGACGCACCCGCAGCTCAGCAGCGATCTGCTTGTTGTCCATGCCGTCCGCGCACCCCAGCACGATCTTCGCGCGCATCGCCAGAACCTGCGCGGATCTGGCCCGCCGCGCCCATCGCTGCAGCACCGCCCGCTCAGCATCGGACCCCGTCAACTCAGCCTTGGGCCGGCCCGGGCGCACGTCGTCGACCAACGCCTGAAGCCCGCCACGAGCGAAAGCCACACGCCACTTGCGCACAGTACTCTCGGCGAGATCCAACTCCCGCGCCACCCGCGCGGTGCTGACTCGCGGCCCTTCACACGCCAGCACGAGCTTCGCCCGGACCGCCCGTCTCGACGATTCCACCGACATGCCGATCAGCTGAGCCCGTTCACTCTCCGATAAGCGGATCTCCACCGCCGCCGGTCCGAGAGGCGTCAAAGCCGTCACCATATGGACTTATCCGGCGAACTTCAGGCGGATCACACCAGATGTCACCGCATGACCTGCGACCACGCCAGTCAGCTCTTCCAACGGCTGCGCCGCCTTCTCAGCCCGCAACGCGTCCCCATCGCGGACCAGCGAATTCCGATGCCATCACCCTGACGGCCAGCCCTAACGCCGTGCCTGCACCAGCAAACCACCCCCCGTGCGTCGAACGGCCGTGACACGAAACCCATCGGGAGCGAGTTCTCCTCCCAGCGAGGAGGGTGCGCGGCCCGGCAGGTGAACAAGAACCTCGTCAACAAGACCGGCCGCGGCGCACAACTTGCCAAGCCCATGACCACCATGCAGCAACAGCGACCGAACACCCGCCGAGTAGAGAGCCCGTAGCATCGTTTCCGGATCGCCCTGAGGTAGTTCGCCAGGCAAGACGAACGTGTCGCCATGCCCACCCGGCGTGCCTTCCCGCAACTCCCCATCCCAGCCAAACACCGCGTCGTACCCGCGCACGTCGAGGCCAGGGACCTGGGGGCGATCCTCAGTGTCGGCGCAGTATGCCCACGTGACGAACGGCGCGCCTCGCTGCAACGCGGTCAGCCAGGGACGCAACACCAGCTCAGCTTCGTCTGCCAACACTCCGACCTCGACATCTACCCCCGCCCGGCGCAGTTCAGCCACACCACCATCGCCCCGGGACGTGGGATCGATCAGCGCCACTACGACGCGAGCGATCCCGGCCTCGATGAGCAGCCCACGGCAAGCAGGAGCACGCCCCTCATGGTTGCAGGGTTCCAAGGTCACCGCGGCCGTTCCGCCGCGTGCTGCCCTGCCGGCCGCTACGAGCGCATTTCCCTCCGCGTGTGCCTCCCCCTTGCGACGGTGGAAGCCCTCGCCGACCACGCGGGCGGCAGTGTTGAGAATCACGCAGCCGACCGGCGGATTCGGGCTCGTCGTGCCCAGCCCCAGCGCAGAGACGGCGATGGCACGTCGCATCGCTGCGATCTCTCGATTGGACGCCATCAGACTGCCGGAGTAGCGGCAAGACCGGCCAAGAACTCCGCTACAGGGTTCAAGTGAGCGTGGCGTGCGAGGTGAGGCGCGACAGAAGCGAGCATGGAGAAGATTCTGCTCGATCCGCTGTCCTGGGCAACGGTCAACGCCTGAACGGCCGCAGAGGCCGCAGCTTCAGGCTGGCGCTCCTGAGTGAGCGCGATAGACAACCCGGCGTGCGCCAAGCCCCGATCCCGCTGGTACGTAGGCGACAGCTCCCTGATTGCGGACTCAAAGGCGTCCACCGCCCGCCCTGGGCGTCCCAACGTGAGCCAAACCCGGCCACGCTGGAGCTCGAGGTACGCCGGAGTGCAGAAAGCGCCGTGGCCCGCCCGTGCGTCTCCGGCGTCGTCGGTTGTCGCGTACTCCTGCGCTCGGTCGAGCAGCTCATGAGAGGCCACCTCGACCCCGCTCAACGCCAACCCGTGCGCATGCTGCTGCAGGATCGCGGCCAGCATCGGGCCAGCGACATTGCCTTGCTCCCGACAAGCCGCCTCGGCAAGGCCGACCACCTGGGCGCCGTTGCCTTCGAACTGCGCATGCTGACTGCGCCGGAACAGCGTCCACGCGACCATAGGACGGTCACCAACCTCCAGCGCATATTCCATCGCATGCCCGGTCCAGCGACGACTGGCGATCAGGTCCCCGGCATCCTCATACAGCCACGCCGCGGACTCGGCGTACCTCGCGGCGAGGCGGAGCGCCGTATCACGGAGCGGTGGGCGGACATGGCGGAGCAATGCCGTCAGGATGGTGAGCTGTGCGCAAACGCCGCCGAGGGCGTGCCGCGGCCCCAATAAGTTGTCCGTCCGCACCAGCATGAACCACTGTTCCCTCAGGTGAGAAAGCAACTCCTCGGTATGGCTCACCGACAGGCGCTGCATGCGACGATCCACGAACGAATCCACGACCGGCGCGGGCAAGGGCCGAGGGGTGACCGTCTGACCAACATCGCGGATCGACGCACTGGCGACCGGCGCTCGACGCTGCGCGCCGGTACGCGCTGGCACCAGATTCACAAGATTGCCACCAGCATCCAACGCCGCTTCGAGTTGATGAGCCAGTGGCAGGGACGGACGTTTCAGGTCGTTAGCGACCTTCGACAAGTACCCGACGTCGTAGTGCGTGACCTTGGCCAACTGGCGCAATGAGACACCGCGCTCCTCCATCAGAGCCCGCATCTTCCCGCCAAAGGTCGTCATCGCCTGCCCACGTCTGAAAGCACGTTGCCCTGTTGACCGCTGTTGCCTGCTGACCGAAGGGCAACGGGCAACACCTCCCACGGTAGCCCGATGTGGCGATTCCATGGTGGAAGAGGCGGATCAGGACGAGCACCAGGCTTTTCGGCGCTGATTCGCCTGCGTAACTAGGTCGGCCCCGGCCCCGGTGCGTGAACACCGGGGAGCTCCGGGGCCTTGATCAGGAATCGAGGTCCTGACCCATGCAGAAGCGTAGAGCCATACCGGCTCCACAACGGCACAACGGGCAAGTCTCATGAGCAAGGCCGAGACAGCTTCCCGCCCTGCGCCAGGCAGAGGCCGCCTCGACTTCTCCATGCCGTCGATCGCTCGTGTCTACGACGCCGCCACGGGGGGCAAGGACAATCTGGCGTCCGATCGGGGTGTGCTGGGTGCATTGCGTGAGGATGCTCCCCAGCTCCCTGCGGCCGCCAGGGCGAACCTCGAGTTCGTTTCGCGTGCCACTGAGGTGGTGGCCCATGCGGGCATCCGCCAATGGCTGAATCTCGGGTGCGGGCTGCCGCCGCACGGCTTCGAGAGCACGTATGACATAGCGGTCCGCCACCACGGGGATGCTCGCGTCGTCTACGTGGACAACGACCCGCACGTAGCGGTGCACGGGCGCGCACTGCTCGACGTCCCCGGTGCGGCCGCTCTCATCGAGGGCGATGCGTGGGACGTGGAGGCGATCCTCACTAGCGAGGAGGCCGTCCATCTGCTGGATCGCGCCCAGCCCATCGGGATCATCGCCGCAGCGCTGGCTCACTTCAGAGCGGACGAGGAAGATCCGGCCGGCATCCTGCACCGCTACATGACCCTCTTCCCTTCCGGATACCTGGTGTTCTCGCACGCCCGAAGCGATCTGCTGTCCCCCGAAGAACTGAATCGGATGATCAGCAACTACAAGGTGACGGCCGACATCTATCCCCGGCCGCTCGACCGCATCCGGGAGGCGTTTCTCGCAGGCCTGCGCGTGCTCGAACCTGGCCTGGTCGAGGCATCCACATGGCGACCGGAAGGTCTGCCGCGTGATGTCGGCCGCGCGCACTTCGTCGCCGCTGTGGCCGCGTTCGGAACAGGCCCCGATCTCTTGGCGGTGGCATCGTGACCCGGGACACGAGCTCAGAGCGTGGGTGGGCGGACCGGTTCGAGAGGGAGATCGGTTACTGGTGGCGTGTCCTGCGTGTGGAGCAGCACGTCACGGTGTTCTACCGGGGGTATTGCGCCGAAGAGCGTGGCGTCTACCACGTGGGTGACTGCTACGACCCTGAGCCGCTGTGGGAGAGGATTCGCGAGACGCAGGACGCGAGCCGCCGCTGGGCGATCCGCAACGGTGTCCGCCCTGTTCCTCCTGTTCTGCAGGCGCAGCTCCCCAGCGTGCTGAGGAGGGTGGACGCCTGATGAGGCGAGGCATGGATGGGCCGAGCTCGGGAGGCTCGGGTGCCCGTTCGTGTCTCAGCGCGGCCGACGTGGCGGGTCACGGCCGGTCGCGCATGACGGCGCGGGCGTGCCGATCAGCGATCGCACTCAGGGCTGCCCGCGCCGTTCCGTCCCTGCCCGCCGTGGGGTGAGTGGTGCTCGCCCCCGGTGGGGAGTACAACGCTTCGGCCGGCCACACAGATGCCCTGTCTGGCGGCTGCCCCCGCCGCGGCACGGCGGCCGGTCGACGAGGAGGGCGGGCGCAGCCCAACACCCCGTGTGCCCCCGCCCTCCTCACTTCACAGGAGACGAGACCTCATGAACGCCACCACATATGTGTACGGCCGCCAGGTGAACGGCGCCAGCGAGCGCTTCACCATCCTGGTGGCCATCGTGCCCACCGGCCTGCTGCTCCACCTGGAGCACACCCGTAAGCACGGGCCCGGCAGTGACCTGCTCCTCAGCCGGATCGCGCCCCTGCCCACGCAACAGACTGTGGATGCGTGGCTAAAGGAGAAGGACGCGGAACTCCAGGCGAGCGGGTGGGGTATGCCCACGCGGGTCGCAGGTATCTGCTAGGGCCTGGCTCAGACGGCTGTGAGCCTTCGATCGTGCCTTCGAGGGCTCACAGCGCCGGAGTTCCGGTTCCCGTCGGTCCCGGAACTCCACGGGCGTGAGGGCGAGACTTCCCCCCCGCTGTCTCGCCCTCACGGCCTTTTCGCTGCTAGTTGAGCAGTTGCAGGACCCTTGCTGCCTGCCGCTCCAGAGTGCCGACCGGGTTATGGGGTGTCGCCGGCCCGTTGGGGCCGAGCTGAAGGAACCAGCCCAGCGCGATAAGCCGACGGAAGCCGTGCACCCGTTCGGCTTCCGCTGAGTCAAGGTCGAGGTGGGCCAACAGCTCGTCGCCGTCGAGATCGCCGTCTACGCGGGAGATGTGCTCGATCACCTCGCCGAGCTCGAAAGCGCGGTCGTTGCGCCCCGAGTCCTCCCAGTCGATGAGCCGCACGCGCTTGCCTTGGTCGTCCCACAGGTAGTTCGCATGGTTGCCGTCGGCCAGCCCGAGGACGGGTGGGTGCGGGTTCGTGGTGAGCTTGTCGGGGTCGGTGGAGGCCAGCCATTCGACTCCTGCCTGATAAGCCTCCAGCACCAGAGGATCTTCACCGAGGTCGGGCTGCTTGTCGGCCCAAGCACGGTACTTGTCCACGCCTGTTGCAGGGCCCCACGGGGCAGGCTCGACTGTTTCTACCACCCGAGTGGGGATGGCTTGGTGCAGTCGGTTCAACGCAGCGGCGATCGCCTCGACCTGCTCGCTGGTAGCGTCCTCGCCGCGCAGGACGCGGCCCGGCAGCCGGGTCATGACGAGCATGGGAGGGTCGGCGTCGAGGTCTGCTTCTACTGGGGCGGGGGCGAGATCGGGAGTGTGTTCGGCGAGGAGTGTCAGCGCGGCCCATTCCCGGTGTGGTTCTCCTCGGCTCCAGGACGCGTATCGCTTGGTCACGACGTCGTCGCCGAGTTCGATGTTGTGGGTGCTGAATCGGTCGGCCATGCGCTCGCTTCGCCTTCTGTGTCTCTCGACCGAAAGACACAGTCCTTGGTGGGCCTTCCCCGTGCAGGGGAGGAGGGCCATGAGATTATCGCAGGTCATGGCTGCCCTTGGAGTGAAGGGCGAATCGATCTTCGGGTGCTGGCCGGACGGTACGAGGTGCTACCCGGCCAGCACCGGTGCGCGGAGTGATCAGAGTTCCCATAGCGCGTGCACGGCTGCGATCACGCGTTTAGGTGCGGTGCTGGCCGAATTCGGCCCGGCCGCGCTGACGAACGAAGGTCTTTCCGCACGGCTCGTTGGCGCACTGGCGGAACTCGGTTTTTTCGACCAGGTGGTTGTAGAGCTGCAGGAAAGAGACCGAGTACACGGTTGGCCAGCGGTCGGACAGGCCACGAAGTCCGATGCTGAACTTGCTCAGCGCGCCGTCGACGATCGACCGCAGGTCCGCCGGCCGGGACTCCAAACAGAGACGCCGGAACTCCTCCAAGGACAGCGGTGCGTTGCCGGGCACGGCATTGAAGCGGGCCACCTCCTCCTCGGTCGCCTCTTGGTCGACCAATGCGTCCAGGCCGTCGGGGCGCTGGAGGGCCAGCCAGGTCGTGATGGCCTCTTGCGCGGTCGTGACATGCAGGTCTACGAGGCCGCGGTGCACGCCGCCGTGGGGAACGCCATCGACCTTCTCGTAGAAGTCCGGGATGGCGGCCGCTTCGAGCTCCCAGGGCGGCAGCTCCATGAGTTCCTGAAGGTAGAAGTCGGAGGGCAACTCTACGACCTGCCGGCTTTCGGAGGCGATCGGCCAGATGATCCATTCGTCCCTGTGTACACGCGTGTCCGGCATCGGATGGAGGTGCGGTAGCGGAATCGGAAACTCCAGGCCTCGGCGTGGTACGAAATCGCGGATCAATGTACGCGCTTATGCTCTTGCGCCTAGGGCCCGAACAGGGTTACACGCGTGCCACGAACGGCTATGAATTCGTACTACGCCTGCCGCCGTGCCGGGTTTCCCTGGATAACAGTCATGATCCGGGGAAACCCGCTACGATTCCCCGGATAAAAAGGACTGGCGGTCTGGTGGATCTTCCCAAAGCTTCCCGGATAATAAGGGAGAGGTGTCGATGGACCCCGGCGAGCACCCGTTGTGGTGCGATCGCGACCGGTGCACGGCCGCCGTCAGCTTCGGCCGTCACCTCACCAACAAACTCGTCGGCGAGCACCGCTCCGCCCCGAAGCTGCTGACCGGCGCGGTGTGGCGGAGTGAGGATCGGCCGCTGCGCCTGGTTTCGCTGTGGCTCACCGAGTCCCACGACACCGACGACGGCGTCGTCGTGCACCTCGGCCCGGGCCTGGGCGGCGGCGAGGCGAGCCTGTCGGTGCCCGTGCACGCCGAGACCGTCCGCCAGGTCCTGGCCGCCGTGTTCGCCGGCGACTACACCGCCCTGCGCCCCCGAAGGCGACCTGGACCCTGGAGAGGCATGAGCGCCACCATCCTGCCGCTGCGCGGCGGCTACGGCGCCGGGCCCGCCGCGGCGATGGCCCGGCTGGAGGATCATCTGGACCGGTGCGCGCTGGCCGCCAACACCGTCACCGCCTACCGCCGTCAGGCCCGCGCCCATCTGGCCTGGCTCGCCGAGCCCGCGCACGCCGCCGAGCAGGCGGATGCCTTCGTCGACCACATCGGCGGCGAGGCAGCCGTGGCGGCCTGGCGCCGCTCGCTGCTGGAGCAGGTCGCCTGCCCGGCCACCGTCAACCAGGCCCTGGCCGTGGTGAAGCGGCTGTACGAGCACGGGGCCAGCATGCGCATCAAGACCAAGACCGCCCGGGTGCCGCCGCCCGGCGCGCCCAAGGCGCTCAGCCGCACCCAGGACAACGCGCTGCGCCGCGCCGCCGACCGCCGCGGCGCTCGGGACGCGGCCATCATTGCCCTGCTGCTGGGCACCGGGGCCCGCACCGAGGACATCCCGGCCTTCGTCGCCCGCATTGTGGACAGTACGGGCAATGGTCCCCACTCCGAGCTCGGCGTTCCCCTCATCGCCAAGATCTACGAACAAGCCCTGTGATGCATCAGCCCTCTGCTAGCGTCCAACCGTGAACGGCATCTACGTGGGCAACGCCGACAAGGATGCGCCCGACGACCAAGGCTGGATCCTCGGTCACTTCAAACCGCCTGGCGACCGCCGGCACAGCGGTGACGTCGAGATCAAGTGGGGCATCCATCCGCGGGGGGAGCAGCGCGCCGCGTGGGTCGCCGACGAACAGCGCACCGCCCTCCTCATCCTCATCAGCGGCAGATTCCGGATGGAGTTCCGCGACCGTGACGTTGTCCTCGACGAGCAGGGCGACTACGTGGTGTGGGGGCGTGGCACCGACCACTCGTGGACGGCCGAGGAGGACTCGGTGGTGATGACGGTGCGATGGCCATCCGTCGCGGGCTACAAGGCGCCCCAGCACTGATCCCGAGATCTCACAGCGTGTTGGGGTTCCGACTCCTCGCCGGTACCAGGAACCCCGAACGCTAAGGGGCGAAACCGGCCCGCTGCCTGTTCGGCGACATGTTCTTCACTCCCACGCGCACCTGGACCACCTGGCAGAAGTCGGGCGCGGTCGCCATGGGGTTCGTCGTCGCGGTCGAGTGCATCCCCCACATCCTCATCGGCACTCTCCGCAAACAGCTGATCGCCCGCTTCGCGCCGACCTCCCCGGCCGCATGGTGGGCGCACTGCTCGTCGGCGAGGTCGACGGCGGCGGCACGGAGTCGTCCGGTCCGTCGGCCGGCTGGAGGGCAGGCCGCGGGTGGCGATCAGGGGAGGCAGGAGCCGTCGGCCCAACCGTTGGGGAGGCGCACCTCGACCCCTTCAACGGGTAAGCCCGCTGATGATCAGCTTGACGCCATGGGGGACCGGTCCTCTCCCTTTCCGGTTACCAGGCCGTCAGGGAGATGGCTGTGAGAGAGTGCTGGCGTCTTCGTGAGTGCCGCTGTCATGACCGAGGGAGCCGGATGGTGCCGGACGTCTACTTTCTCGCCCTGCACGAGCCGTATCGGTCCGCGCAGCATCCCGTGGCGATCAACGCGGTTATCGTGCACGCCGCCACCTTGCTGCACCCCGCGCTGCCGCAACCGGACGCCGGCCGCATATATCGCTGCCTGACGGAGTTCCCCGATCGCCGGCCGGGCTGTGTGGTGCCGCTGTCGACAATGACCTTCGAGCTCGACGGCGGACGCAACTGGCCGCTGGTCGGAGACTGGGAGCAGGTCGTCGCCGGCCTGATCGAACTCGCGCGAAGAGGCCGGTGCGACGCGATGCCCCTCGGGTTGCCGGATCTGGCGGCCACCCTGCTGGCCAACGGCCCGATGACCCGCGTCCGGTTCGCTGGAGGCCCGCTTGTTGATCCGGCCGAACGTCAGCAGTGCCTGGATGAGCTTGCCGCGCTGGTGGCCCAGGCGAGCGGCCAGGCAGCGTTCTGGCCGGGCGACAATCTCGTCGCCCTCCCGCAGACTCCGGCGGCGCTGCCATACAAGCCGTATCGCGCCGGATTGGCAGGGGCACGCTTCTCTTGGCAGGGGCCCGGCTCTGCCGTTACGAGGTGAGCCGGACCGGAGCGGAAGGCTGGCGCCGCCGCGATCGGCCGACGGCGGGTTCAGGCAGGCAGGAGAAGCGTGATCTACCGCGATGGAGGTGATCTGGCGGGTATCACCTGGGCGGTGATCGATTGCGAGGCGCTGACGCCCGCGGGCCGTTCGCCGGTTCCGACCAAGGTCGCCGTCGTGGCCGGCCGGTTGGAGAGCGGAGCCCGGTGGGCGGAGTGCGGCCGGTTTCTCCTCGCTGATGCGGCCGCCTGCGGATGTGCCGGTGACCTCGTTTGATGTCGAGCAGACCGGGGTCACCGCTGCGATGCTCGCCGGAGGACCGGAGGCCTGCGAGGTGATGGCGGCACGTGATGCCCGGTTCGGCGCTCTGCCGTACCGGTTGGTGGCGCATTCGGCGCACACCGAGGCCACGCTGATCGGCGGCCAGCGCGAGCACTGCCCGGTGATGGCCGCGATTGCGCTGGTCTGCACGGTACGGCTGGCTCGGCTGGTGGAGTTGGGCTCGCACAGCTTGGAGCGGGTTGCAGGCCGGTTGGGGTTGCCGATTCCGGCCAACCGGCATCGGGCGTTGCCGGACGCCGCGTTGACCGCGCAGGAGTTCGTCCGTCTGCTCATCGAGGGTGTGCGGGCGGGTCGATGGCGCACGGTGCTGGAGGTGCAGGCGGCCGCCGGCCTGTGCGTCAAGCCCGCTGCTGACCGCTCTGGTGCGTCGGCGCAGAGCGGGCTGTTCTGACGCTGGACGGATCGGCGTCGGTGTTCTCGCTGGGTGGACCCCTTTTGTGCGAGCTCGGCGGGAGAACGTGGGTGCTTCCCCGTTCTGATCTACAGGAGCCTCTGCCGTGAGGGTGCGCTGCAGGCTCAGGTGGTGGCCACCTTGGATCGCTGCTCGCTGACAGTCACGACTTGACCGTCGAGGCAACCGAAGGAGTGGCACATTGTCATGGTTGTGTCTACGATCTGGCGCATGATCCGTCATCAGTGGCAGCGGAGGTCGCGATCACCACGGTGACCCAGGAGTCTGACAGTCGCACGGGCGTGATCGTTCGAGGGTTACGCCAGGCGCAGCGCAAGACGCTCGGCGACCTGGTCGGCCCCAGGATGTCGCAGCGGCGGCTGGAACTGATCGAGGAGGGGATCGAGCCTTCGCCACACGAGGTCCTGATCCTGGCCGCTGCTCTTGACCTGCGTCAGGCTCCACACGTCCTGTACGAGGGGCTGGGCCCGGCTCAGGGGCAGCAGATCCGCCACGACTTGACCGAGGCCGCTGCCCTGGTGACGCGTGGTCAGCATGCGCAGGCACGCAGCCTGTATCAGAAAGTGCTGGCTGACCCGGCCTTGGGCAGTCGGCCGGATCTGTGGCGGCTGGCGGAGCTGGGCTTGGCGGGCACGCTGGAAGCGACCGGCGAACTGGCGGCCGCCATCGATCGGCTCCAGTACCTGCTCGCGGTCCTGACCCCGCACATCGATCCCGCGCCGGCGGCTGCGTTCCAGGATCGGGGGCTGAGTGAGCAGCGCGCCGCTGCGGCAATCGCACTGAGCAGGTGCCTGCGCGAGGTGGGAGATCTGGCGGGCAGCGCCCGGGTCGCCGAGACGGCTTTGAATGTCGAGATGGCCGAGTCCTGGAGCGATCGGGCTGTTGAGCTTGGAGCGGCGCTCCTGGCCACCTGGCTGGAGCAGTGCGCCCAGCCGCCTGGCCCCGAGCTTGTCGCTTGTCAGGCGTTGGCGGGGTTGCTGGTGAAGGCTGCCGGGCGGCTCGCCACGCCGCGCGCGCTGCTGGCCGCCTGTCAGCGGGCCGCGGCGGTGGCGATGCTCGCGGGGGACGCGCAAGGGGGCCGGCACCTGGCCGCTCGGGCGATGGCTGTGTCCCGGCAAGCTCGCGCGACGCTCTCCACGGCCCGCTGGCAGGTGGAACTCGTGCTCGACCTGCCGCTGGTCAGCGTGCAGGAGCTGCGGCAGGCGCGGCGGTGGCTGCGCGAGGTCGACGCTGCACGCGACGGGGGTGTCCCCGCAGCGCTGGATCAGGCGTACGAGCTGCTGGCACGTGCGCGGGTCGCCCTGGCTGAGGGTGACGCGGCCGTGGCGCAGCGGCTGGCCGGGCAGGTCGCCGGAAGCTGTCCCGAGGCCCGCATGCTCGGCGTGGGCGCGCAGCTTGTGATCGGCCAGGCGCTGCGGCTGCAGAAGCGGCCGCGGGAGGCGGCCCCCTCCTTGCAGGCGGCGGCTGAGCACCTGGCCGGGATGGCGGCTCCGGCCCGGGCCGCGCAGGCGTTCGCCGCCGCCGCCCTGGAGTGGGAGCGGTGCGGCGATCAGGTGGCCGCCGCCGCCGCTGATCGGCGGGCGCTGGAGGTTATCGGCGTGGGGTGAGCATCGGTCCAGGCTCGCTCTGGTCATGTGGTGCTTGCCTGGTGAGCTGAGCGATGCCAGGGGCGCGCCACGAGGGCGCCGACCCTCCGCGTCGGGTTCGGTCTGCCGTCTAGCGGCTCGTCACCGAACATTGGTCGGGTAGTCGACCTCGGATGGTGGACCCGTCCGCCGACTCCCAGGGCTCAGCTCTGCTGGGGAGGCGCAGCCATAAGCGTCAGCTGGACAGACTCGTGGATCTCAGCGTGGGCTGACATCCTGCCAGTTGGCTCCTGGGGCCTAGGATGACGCGCGATGAATGAGCCTGATGCGGAGAGTCGGCAGTTGCTGGAGGGTTCTGCGGGCTGACCGGGAGTCTTGGTTCGGTCTGGGCTTTGCCCCCGCCGAGGATGACGACATCTGGGACGTCAACGCCGAACGTCGCGCGGAGGTGTTGGCTGCGATTCTGTTCGGTCCGCAGCCCGCTGACCGGGCTTTGCTGAAGTTCCTGCTGCAGCACGATATTCGGGAAGCTGAAGAGTTCTGGGGTGTGTCCGACGGGCTGAGTCTCGGCATGTTATTGCTGGCCTGAGCATCGCTGCGTGGATGATGCCTGGCTGCAGTGGAGCGCGATGATCCCTAACTTCGACACGGAGATGGGTCTGGATCTGTGGGCTGCTCTCGCCGGCGGTGTGCTCGTGGGGCGGTCGATGGTGGCGGCATGTAATCACCGGAGCGCGACGAACTCCTGGAGCGCCTGGATGAAGAGCCGTATGTCGATGCCACGGACGAGGATGTCGAGCGTTGGTTGCTGCAGCAGCGCACTCAGTTTTCCAGTCCCCCTCAAGCCGCCTTGGACGGGTGACTGGTCCACCTTCTGATGGGTGAGCTGGCGTCAATTTCTGCCACTCTGCGTGTCATTGCCGCCGCGCTGGGCTGCGACGGTGCCCGATTTCCTTTTCAGGCCCAGTTCATTCGCTATGTTGTCGCTGCGGGCCGGCAAGCCTTTATATCAGCGGGACCGAAATATGCATTTCAGTCATCGCTTGAGGAATCAGAATGATAACGAGGTGTCTCGCCATGTCTCCGCACGGTATGTCAGGGGTCTAAAGTGCGATCCGTGGCTGGGGATGGCTCGGCGCATCGCCTATAGGCGCAAGCGCTGAGTCCACGGGTTGGCAGAGGTGATCTGTGAGTTTTCTGGACCGCTTTCGGCGTGAACCCGCCCCGGTGACCGGAGCGCTGCCGCCGGGGCCGCTGCGTCCGGCAGCCGATCCCCGGCGCGGCCGTCATGCATCGAATGCTCCCGCTCCACCAGCACCTACGGCGCGTCCCCGTATCTCCGCAGATGCGTGGCTGCGCCCAGGAGCGGGAGTTAATCTCGCGGGCTACAACATCGTCGGCGGACTTCTCTACGTCGGCACCCAGCTGGCCGCGCCGGCGGGCCATGTTGCCGACCCTGCGCTGATCAACCCGGCGTTGCCCGTCGACCTGCGTCGCCCAGACTGGGGCGGGCAGGGGTTGGACTACTGGCCGTCCTACAGCGACATCCCGCCGCAGTCGAGGGCCGCCTATCTGGCCTGGCTCGCCGATGGGCGGCGCTTCCCGCAGGCGCCGATCGGCTATGTGTTCCTCTACTTCTACGGGCTGGAACGACGGGTGCTGTACGACCTACAGCGGGACCGTTCCAGCGCAGCCTTCGAGCTGCCGATCATCCACCAGGAAGTCCACCGTCTCCTGTCCATCTACGGTGGTCATACAGCCTTCAAGCGCTACGCAGGACAGTTCGAGCAGGTGCTGGACATGTTCACGGCTGAGCCCTCCGCGAAAGCGCCGGCGCCGACACGCGACTACCCGCCCCCGTTACGGTTGCGCGCCGGCCTGGGAACGTTCGCGGCGCAAGGTGCAGCCGTGCCTGCTGACTGGGCGTTGAGCTGGATCCGCTCGCATCCGGAGTACTACCCGCGAACCCCTGCCACCCGCTGTGCCGCCGAGTTCGACGCGCTCTTCGTGCGGCGCTACACCGCCCGCTACGGGAAGGGTCTGCTCGTGCGGCCGGGCCGCAAGGAGGTCACGCTGGACTACCGGCCCGCCAGTGCCGGCTTTCGCGGGGTCGCCGAGCTGACTCTGTCCGGCATCCCCGATGTGCTGGGATACGCCGCGCCAACGCGAAAGCTGGTCGCGTTGGCCGACGAGTGCACCGCAGACCTGGAGGCATACAGCCGTTATCTCGGCCGGGAGCCCGACGGGCAGCGCTCGGTCCAGGCGCAGGCGCTGCTCCCGTCCGAACTGGTGAACCTGTCCGGAGGCGGTGCCGGGCAGGCGATCGCGTGGGCGCGCCACCGGCTCGGGGCGCAGGAGCTCGCTGTCGTACCGGTGGGAGAGTTCTCCGCCTTCATCTCCTCGCCTCAGTCGGCGAAACCGGCCAAGAAAGATGTCGTCGCCCTCGCGCAAGTGCTGAGCCAGGCGGGGGTCGGCATCGAACCCGACCCGCGCCTGGGCGGCGCGGTGCTCACCTCGGGATCCATGGTGTTGTTCGCGGCGCCGGAGGGCCCGACGGCGGCGGCTTCCGACGCCTACCAGGCGGCGACGCTGCTGCTACACCTGGCGGCGGCGGTCAGCGCCGCCGACGGCGACTTCGACGGGACCGAGCAGCGCCACCTGAGCGACCATCTGGAACGGGCGCTGCACCTGACCGCCGACGAACGGCGGCGCCTGCACGCGCACCTGCGCTGGCTGACCGTCACCCCGGTCAAGCTCACCGGCCTGACCCGGCGCATCGCGGGCATCGATGCGGGTCAGCGCCAGTACGTGGCGGAGTTCCTCACCGCCCTGGCCGGGGCCGACGGCCGGATCTCGCCGGACGAGATCAAGACCCTCACCAAGATCTACCGCCTGCTGGAGCTCGATCCCGCTCTCCTGCCGACCACCACCAAGCCCGCCCCGGCGACGGAACCGGTCATCGTCCGCCCAGCGCGACCGGAACGCGGTTACGCCATCCCGCAGCAGGCCGAGCAGAGCCTCGCCCCGCTGGTTCGGCTGGATGAGGCGGCGATCGCGGCCAAGCTGGCCGAGACCGCACGCGTTGGCGCGCTGCTGGGCTCGATCTTCACTGAGGACGAGGTGCCGCCGGCCGCCGCGCCGCTGCCCGCCGCCGAGCCGGTGGCCGGGCTGGACGGGCAGCACTCCGGGCTGGTGCGCGAACTGGCGTCAACGGAGCAGATTCCGCGGGCGGAGTTCGAGCAGCTGGCGGCGCACTGGAAGCTGCTGCCGGACGGCGCGCTGGATCGCATCAACGAGGCCGCCTACGAGCTGGCGGGCGAGCCGCTACTGGATGGTGACGACCCGATCTGGGTCGACCGGAACCTGCTGGGAGAGATGCTGACGTGACTTCGACCGCGATCCGTCCCCGAGAGCGTGACGCCCTGCTGCAGTCCCTGCGGGCCGGAGTCGTGCCGCGCATCGGGCAGCGCCACATCCAGGTGGGACGCGAGCCCGAGGTGAAGGCACTGGTGACCGACATCGACAGGATCTGCGACGGCGGTTCGGCGGTGCGGTTCGTGATCGGCGAGTTCGGCGCAGGCAAGACGTTCTTCCTTCATCTGGTGCGCTCGGTCGCGATGGAGAAGAAGCTGGTCACGGCACACGCCGACCTCAACCCGGACCGGCGCCTGCATTCCAGCGGAGGTCAGGCCCGCAGCCTGTACGCCGAGCTGATGCGCAACCTGGCCACCCGCGCCAAACCGGACGGGGGAGCGCTGAGCAGCGTGGTGGAACGTTTCGTCTCCACCGCGCTGGCCGACGCCCAGCAGAGCGGCACCGACCCCTCCCAGGTCATCCGGGCCAGGCTGGCCCATTTGAGCGAGATGACCGGCGGCTACGACTTCGCCGAGGTCGTCGGCGCCTACTGGCGCGGCCACGACAGCGGCGACGAGCAGCTCAAATCGGCGGCGGTGCGCTGGCTGCGCGCCGAGTACGCCACCAAGACCGAGGCCCGCTCCGCGCTCGGCGTGCGTACGATCATCGACGACGCCACCGTCCACGACCACTTGAAGCTGATGAGCCGCTTCGTTCGGCTGGCTGGCTATGACGGGCTGCTGGTGTGCCTGGACGAGATGGTCAACCTCTACAAGCTGGCCTCCACCCAGGCGCGTAACTCCAACTACGAGCAGATCCTGCGCATTCTCAACGACACCCTGCAGGGCACCGCCGCCCACCTCGGGTTCGTCTTCGGCGGCACGCCGGAGTTCCTCGCCGACTCTCGCCGAGGCCTGTTCAGCTACCCGGCCCTGCAATCACGGCTGGCCGAGAACTCCTTCGCCGCCGCAGGGCTGGTCGACTACTCCGGCCCGGTGCTGCGCCTGGCCGCGCTCACCCAGGAGGACTTGTATGTCCTGCTGACCAAGCTGCGTCACGTCCAAGCCAGTGGCGACCCCTCCCGTTACATGCTGGCCGACGACGCGCTGGCCGCGTTCATGTACCACTGCGCTAACCGCATCGGCGAGGCCTACTTCCGCACCCCGCGCACCACGATCAAGGCGTTCTGCGATCTGCTGGCCGTGCTGGAGCAGAACCCGGGCGTGGACTGGCGGCAGATCCTGCCCTCGGTGGAGCCGGTGCCGGAGGCCAACCCCGACCTTGCGCCGCTGGACGAGGAAACCGATGGAAGGCCTGGTGATGACGACCTCGCCTCCTTCCGGCTCTGACGCCTTCGAACGCCTGCACCCCAAGGTCCAGCAGTGGATCTGGCAGCAGAACTGGAGCGAACTGCGCGAGGCCCAGGAAGCCGCCGTCGCCCCCATCCTGGCCGGTGACCGGGACGTGCTGATCGCCGCCGCCACCGCGTCCGGCAAGACCGAAGCCGCGTTCCTGCCGATCTGCTCGGTCCTGACCGAGCAGCCGGACACCGGAGGGTTCGCCGCCGTCTACATCAGCCCGCTCAAGGCCCTCATCAACGACCAGTACGGCCGGCTCGACCAGCTCTGCGACCACCTCGGCATCACCGTCTCCCGCTGGCACGGCGACGTCGCCGCCTCCTCCAAGAGCAAGCTGCTCGACCGCCCCCGGGGCATTCTGCTGATCACGCCAGAGTCGCTGGAGGCGATGTTCGTCCTGCGCGGCTGGAAGATCCGCGACCTGATGGCAGGCGCCCGCTACCTCGTCATCGACGAGCTGCACTCCTTCATCGGCACCGAACGCGGCGGCCAGCTGCAGTCCCTCATGCACCGCCTCGACCTGGCGGCCCGCCGCCGCATCCCCCGCGTCGGTCTGTCGGCGACCCTCGGCGACATGGGCAAAGCCGCCGACTTCCTGCGCCCGCGGGCCGGCGACGACGTCACCGTGATCGTCTCCAGCAGCGACGCGCAAGAACTCCGCCTGCAGATCCGCGGCTACGTCCAAACCGCACCCATCCTCGACCCGCGCGCCCGCGCCGCCCACGAAGCCCTCGGCGAGGAGGTGGCCGCCGACGACGTCGCCACCGGCGACCGGCTCGCCATCGCCGACCACCTGTTCACCACGCTGCGCGGCTCGCACCACCTCGTCTTCGCAGGCTCCCGCGCCGCCGTCGAGGACTACACCGACCTGCTCAACCGCCGCTGCGAGAACGCCCGCGTACCGGAGGAGTTCGTCCCGTACCACGGCAACCTGTCCAAGGACATCCGCGAGCACGCCGAAGCCCGTCTCAAGGACCGCACCCGCCCGGCCACCGCCGTCTGCACCTCCACCCTGGAGATGGGCATCGACATCGGCTCGGTCACCTCCATCGCGCAGATCGGCGCCCCACCCAGCGTGGCCGCCCTGCGGCAACGCCTCGGCCGCTCCGGACGGCGCGGCGGACCGGCCACCCTGCGCCTGTACGTCAGCGAACCCGAAGCCACTCCGGCCATCCACCCGGCCGACGAACTGCGCGCCCAGCTCGTGCAGTCCATCGCCACCATCGAGCTGCTCCTGCAACGCTGGTACGAGCCCCCGTCCGCCGAAGCCCTGCACCTGTCTACCCTCACCCAGCAGATCCTGTCCCTCATCGCCCAGCACGGCGGCATCACCCCTGCCGACGCTCACCGCACTCTCTGCGGGCAAGGTCCCTTCCGCGCCGTCGACAGCCTCACCTTCGCCACCCTGCTGCGCGACCTCGCCGCCGCTGACCTCATCCGCCAGGAGCACGACGGACTCCTGCTGCCCGCCGAGACGGGGGAGCGGCTGATCAACCACCACACCTTCTACGCAGCCTTCGCCGCACCCACCGAGTACCGCATCGTCACCGAGGGCCGCACGCTCGGCAGCCTGCCCATCGACCAACCACTCCCGGAAGGCAGCCTGCTCATCTTCGCCGGCCGCCGCTGGCGCATCCAGGCCATCGACACCCACGCCAAGCTCATAGAGGTCACCCGCGCCTCCGGCGGCCGCCCGCCCCGCTTCACCAGCGCCGGCCCGCTCGTCCACGACCGCATCCGCACCACCATGCGACGCCTGTACGAAGACACCACGGTTCCGGCCTACCTGGACGCCACCGCCCAGAGCCTGCTCGCCGAGGGCCGAGACGCCTACCGCCGCCTCGGCCTGCGCGACACCCCGCTCATCGGCTACGGCAACGACACCCTACTGTTCCCCTTCCGCGGCGACGCCATCATGACCACCCTCGGCCTGGCCCTGCACGCCTACGGCGTCGACGTCATCCGGTACGGAGTCGCGCTGCTGATCAGCGACACCTCCCCGCAAGCCGCCGCCGACCTCCTGGCCGACCTGGCCGCGGAAGGCGTGCCCGACGCCCTCAACCTGGCCGCGCTGATCCCCGACAAGCGCGTCGACAAGTACGACGACGTCATCGGCGAGGAACTCCTCACCCGCTCCTACGCCCGCCGCCTCGACGTCACCGAGACCCAGCAGTCCATCACCGCTCTCGCCGCCACCACTGACCGCACCCCAGCGGTCAACCCGGCCACACCCAAGGCTGCCGCACCGCCGCGTCGGCACCGCATCGGCTCCCTGCCGTACGCCGTCGTGGACCTTGAGACCACCTGTCTCGACGCCCGCAAGGCCCGCATCGCCGAAATCGCGATCATCCGCCTGCACCCCGACGGCAGCCAGGAGCGCGCCTACGCCACTTTGGTGAATCCGGGATGCAGTCCGGGCCCCACCCACATCCATGGCCTGACGGAAGGCGACCTGGCAGCGGCACCGAGGTTCTCGCAGATCGCCGGAGACCTGGCCGCCATGCTCGATGGCGCGGTCATCGTCGCCCACAACGTCCGCTACGACAGCGAGGTCCTCAGCGCCGAATTCGCCCGATCCGGATACGCCCCCGACAACCTTATGACGCTGTGCACCCTTAACCTGGCGCGCCGCTTCGGGGCGCCACTGCCATCTCACCGGCTGGCCGATTGCGCGGTCGCCGAAGGAGTCGACATCCGCGCAGCGCACCACGCCGAGAGCGATGCCCGAACGTGCGCCACCCTGCTGCAGGTCTACCTCGGACGGGCAGCGGCACAAGGACTGCGGTGGTTCGGCGAACTTGGGGCGACCGGACAACTTCCGGCAAGGTCATGGTGTGCGGCACCAGTATCTTCCCTCGCTAGAACGCGCCCGTTGCCGGGTTGATGGAAGCTCGCTTCCACAGGCATACGCAGTATGCCTGTGGAAGGCATACGCAGTACCCGTTCATCCCTTGACTTCTCTCGCTCTTGCGGTCGCCGCCCCGGCGGCCGCAAGTCCTGTGTGGTGAACAGCCGGGTGTGCGCCACGGGACATGACACGCGCCCGGCAGCGTAACAGCGCGGCATCGGTGGGTTGAGCAGCATCTGCCGCTGGTAGTCCTGGTACAGCAGCACCACCGGGTCACAGCGTTCCGGCGAAGTCGGCGGCCGCAGCTGCAGGCGTCGGGCCGCCACTTCTTGCTGTGCCCTGCCGCACCCGGCAGGCGGCCGCCTCGACCGCAGCCGCGCGGGCCTCCTCGCGGCGAGCCTTAGCCGTGAGAATCTGCTCCCTTCCCTGCGCCGCAAGCCCTGCCGCCCGGCTAGTGTCATCCGCCTGAAATTCGTCGGCAATATTTGGCGAGGGATTCGAGGATCTCCTCGGCGGTCTTGGTCCAGACGAAGGGCTTGGGATCGGCGTTCCAGCGGCCCATCCAGGCGCGGATGTCGTCTTCCAGCGCCTGGACGCTCTTATGTACCCCGCGGCGGATGAGCTGGTCGGTCAGGTAGCCGAACCAGCGCTCGACCTGGTTGATCCATGAGGAGCCGGTCGGCGTGAAGTGCATGTGGAAGCGGGGATGACGGGCCAGCCATGCCCTGATCGCCGGCGTCATGTGGGTGCCGTAGTTGTCGCAGATCAGGTGGATGTCCAGCTCGGCCGGCACGGTCTTGTCGATGGTGACGAGGAACTTCTTGAACTCGGCGGCGCGGTGCTGGCGGTGTAGTTCGCCGATGACGGTCCCGTCGGCGATGTTATCGACGGCGCGCGGCCCGGGCGCGCCTCATCGATCAGCCCGTCCAGCCGCAGGCGCAGGAACCGATGACGCCATTTGGAGACCGTGTCCGGATGCATCCGCAGCTCGGCAGCGATCTGCTTGTTGTCCTTGCTGTCCGCGCATCCCAGCACGATCTTCGCGCGCATCGCCAGGACCTGGGCGGACTTGGCCCGCCGCGCCCATCGCTGCAGCATCGCCCGCTCGTCCTGCGATACTGTCAGCTCCGCCTTGGGCCGGCCCGTGCGCACGTCATTGGCCAGCGCCTCCAGCCCTCCTCGGGCGAAGGCCGCACGCCACTTGCGCACCGCGCTCTTTGCGAGGCCCAGATCCCGCGCCACCTGCGCGGTGCTGATCCCCGGCCCTGCACAGGCCGGTACGATCCTCGCCCGTACCGCCACCCTCGACGACTCCGCTGACATGCCGATCAGCCGAGCCCGCTCACGCTCCGATAAGTGGATCTCCACTGCGGACGGTCCTGGATGCGCCACAACCAACACCATACGGATTTAGCTGGCGACTTTCAGGCGGATGACACTAGATGCGGGACCCAGCTCCAGAGCGTCCGCCACCCCGGTGCTGTACAGCAGCGATATATGGGCTGCCAAAGAGCTCGTCGGCCTGGCCCTCGAACTTGAGCCTCATACACGCACGGTGGAGCGTCCTGAGCTCATTGAGATCGTCGATCCTGAATCGCGGTTCTTCCTCGGTCACTGGCACAGCATTCCAGCTAAGGCGTGAGCCATCAGCTCGGGAATTGCACCGATCATTGCCGAATTACCACGCGTTCCCTGGTCAGCGCCGCCGTCGGGCTGGCCGTGAGTGACCGTGGTTGCCGCCGCTGACCGGTGCTTGGCTGCTCGGTGGGCCGGGGCTGAGGAACGAAGTCCCGGACCCTCGATCGCCCCCAACCAGGAACGGCGGCCTGCCACAGCCAGGCGATCGTGAGGGCGGTGCTGTCACACCTCCTGGGCGGCGCTTCGGGTTGATCTGGGTTCGGCATGGCTGGCCCGCGCGGTTCCCCGCGCGAGACCGGCCCCCAGGCCGCAGCTCGCGCGGGGAGGGCCGCGCGGGCTGCGGCGGCGCAGCCGCCGCCTTGATCCCTATGAGCTCAATTCGGCAAGGCCCACACGCTCATCCAGTCGCCCGCTGAATAGGAACAGATTGCCTCCTTGTCAATTGACTATGCCCTGACTGTGATGGTTGCGGATCTGTGATCTGTCTTATACCTTTACGGAGCCTTTACATGATCATTTGAAAGGACGGTCGAGTGAGGCCCCTGTTACATGCCTTCACCGGATGTGCCCTGCTGGCAGGCGTTCTGACGATCACCCAGGCCCCCACGGAGGCGGCCGGTGTCCGCCTCGTGAACGAGGACCCGGCGCAGCCGGTCGAGCTCCTCGGTGCCGCCACGGAAACGATGCGAGCCACCCGCCACCCGGACGGACGCATCACGATGGAGACCTGGTCCCAGCCCGTACGGGTCAAGCAGCAAGCCACGGGCGCATGGGCCTGGATCGACACCACGCTCACCGAGCGGGACGGCGCCCTGCAGCCCAAGGTCGCGAAGACCGGGGCCGCGTTCTCCCCTGGTGGCGCCGACCTGCCCGCCGTCACCTTCAGCGCCAATGAGAAACAATCCATCAGCCTCAGCTGGCCGACCCCTCTGCCGCGCCCCACCGTGGCTGGCAACAAGGCGACGTATGCCGACGCGGCGGGTCCGGGAGCCGACCTGGTGCTCACCGCCCTGCCGACGGGGTATCGCCAGGAGATCGTCCTGCGCGCGAAGCCGGTGAAGCCGCTGGATGTCCGGCTGCCGGTCAAGGCGAACGGCCTCAAGTTCCGCACACGTGAGGACGGCAGAGTCGAACTCGCGGACGCATCAGGCCACCGGGTCACGCGCCCCCTTTGGCGCGAGCCTTTCCGCCCGGCCCGCCAAGGGAAGATCCGCGCAGGTCAAGGCCGCCAAGGACGGTCAGTCCCTGGTCATCCAGGTCGATGAGGCCGCGCTGAGTGACCGATCGACTACCTACCCGCTGGCCATCGCGGCCACGATCACGACCAGCGACGCCGACGCGGACGTGGCGGACGACGGCTCCCTGTCGGACCCGAGCCGGCCGCTCCTCATGGCCGGTCCGATCTTCGGTCTGCTCAACCGGGTCTACCTGAAGTTCGACACCAAGGGGCTCATCGGGAAGAAGGTCCTGGACGCCAAGCTGTCCATGCTCAACACCGACGCTCCCGGTTGCGGCGAAACGGTTCAGGGCATTCAGGTGCGCAGGGTGACAAGCGGGTGGGATCCCAGCAACCTCACCTGGGCGAACAAGCCGTCGTCCACCGACGAAGGCGCCCAGACGATCACTACGGCATATGCGCCTGACTGCGCTCCGGGACGTCTTGAGTGGCCGGTCACCGGCATTATGCAGAGCTGGGCCTCCGGCGGGAACTTCGGGCTCGAACTCCGCGGCGCCGACGAAGCCAGCGGGGACGATGACTGGCGCGAGCTCGCGTCGGCGGAGTACGGCCAGCCTGACACCACGCCCAAGCTGACCGCGACCTTCGAGAGCTTCGGCGAGCCCACCATCGTGTACCCGGCGGGCAGCGACGGCGTCGAGGTGTTCACCGCACCCGCGACCTGGCGCCGGGGGATGCCGCTGGCGGAGTCTCAGGCGCACGCCCTGGACGTAGCCGACACACGGGTCGAGGCGAACGCGTCGACGCTGGCGCCGCCGCTGGTCGACATGGTCACGGGCGAGGTCGTCACACCGGCTCTCACCCCCGAGGGTCGGGACGTCGCTTCTCCGCCGCTGGTCGGCACCGCCTATCTCAGCAACGGTGGTGCGGAGTGGAGCTACGCCAGCGAGTTCGAGGGCGCGGAGGAAACGGACGAGGACGGCGACGGTGTCGCCGGGATCTCCGAGCCGTTCACGCTCAATCCTCGCGTGCCCATGGTGGTCAACAGCGCGCAGCGGCTCAAGGCCATCGCGGGCGAGATCCTGACCCTCGACGGCCAGATTCCCGGCGCCGATAAGCTTATCGAGAGCACCATCTGGCCGGAACGTAACCAGGTGATGGTCCAGGCCAGCGAGGTGACCCCCGAACTGCGGCTGGGTCTCGCTCAGAGGTACGGGACGACCACGGTGTCAATCTGGCTGCGATCAGGACTGGAACGCCCGTCCCGGCTGCTCGGGCCCAACGACCCGGATCCGGACATCAAGACGAACAAGTGCCAGCTGGACAAGAATGGCAAGGAGCTGGACTGTCGACTCAAGGACGGAATCGTCAAGAACGACTCGTGGAGTCTGGGTTTCGACATGTACCTCAACGGCGGCAGCCGCATCGGGGCCCGTAACGGGCACCCGTGCTCAGCCGGTTTCGCCTGGGGGACGAAGTCCGACAACTACTTCATCACCGCAGGACACTGCCTCCCGACCGACATGCCGTCCACGCAGAACGTCCTGCTCACCGACGGCAACGTCCTGGGCGACAAGGCCGGGTCCAGCTACACCACGGACAAGGGGAGCGTCATCCAGCCCGCGCCGCTCGGCGGATTGCACGGCGACCTGGCGCGATTCAAGCTGACCACGCGGGTGAGTACGGCCTCCATCTTCACCAGCGACGACTTCTTCACCAACAGGAAGTCGGAAGTGGTCGGGAAGTGGACGCGCAGCCCGCAGAAGAACGACGAGTACTGCACCGGCGGTTATCGAACGGGCCAGGAGTGCGGCTGGGTCGTCGATGACCCCAGCGCGATGACGGAGTACCCGGGCGACACCGCAGGAAAGATCGAAACGGTCATTCCGGTGGTGGCGGGCGGCAGATCCGGCAAGTGCACATGGCCCGGCGATTCCGGCGGACCGGTGTACACCATCATCCCCAAGGGGCACCCGGGCGCCGGAAAGATCATCGCCAAGGGGATCATCAGCGGCGGAACCAACGCCGAGTCCAGCGGTCCGGTGTTCGAATGCACCAACTACTTCACCGACATCAGGATCGCGACCCGCCTGTTCGGCGGTGACATCAAGAAACGCAAGATCGGCTGACAATGCGTATAAGAGGGAATGTCGCAATCGTTGTGGCTGGCATTCTCTGCGTGGTCGGATGTGCTCGTCAGGCGCGGTGGTACGGCATCGAGTCCGCTGCCGTCGCGCCTGACGGCCGTACCGTCACCGCCACGATCGTCGTGGGCGCGCCTGGCCCCGACGGGAAGTCGTGCCGGGAGGTCACCGACACCGACGTAAGGGAGTCGGCCGAGGAGGTGGTGATCGGCGTCGAGGTGCGCAACACCTGCGAACCCATCTTCCCGTGGGAGAAGGCGCCGATGCAGAAGGGCATGGGATACCCGTTGAACGTCCAGCTCCATCTGACGAAACCCCTGGCCGGACGGCGCCTGGTCGATCGAGCGACAGGGCGGGAGCTGTCCTGAGGCGATCACTAAGAGCGCCTAACAGAATGATCGTTGTTGTGCTTTGATCTCTCGCTGTAGCCGAGCGAGAGGAGCACGGTGGCCAGGCTGAAGCCGTGGGAGGTCAGTGACGAGCTGTGGGCGGTGATCGGATCGCTTGTGCCGCAGCGGCAGCGCCGGTTTCGGCATCCGGGGCGCAAGCGGCTGGATGACCGGCTGGCGTTGCAGGGCATCTTGTTCGTGCTGCACACCGGGATCGCCTGGGAGCATCTGCCGCAAGAGCTTGGCTACGGCTCGGGCATGACGTGCTGGCGGCGTCTGG
>NZ_JAHKRO010000116.1 GCF_019396325.1 Nonomuraea ceibae | reverse complement strand
GGATCAAACTCTCCAAAAAAGGTTTGATACCAGGCAACATTATCTCCGTCATATTTGACGAGGTGTTGCATGAAAAACTTCATGCACTGGCTTTTGACACACTGTTGAGTTCTCAAGAAACGGACGCGTACTTCCTTGACCGAGACCGTGGGTCTCAGCGCCGGAGGCGCTCGTTTCAGCTCCGCTAGCTTATCAGATCCGGACGTTCCTTGTCAAACCGCCCGATCCGGTAGCTTCCGGACGCCCCTTCCGAGGCAACCCTCGTAACTTACCCGAACTTTCGCGCCGTGTCCAATCACGCTCTGACACGGCCGGTTGCCCGGAGATCCGTTGCAAGGGGTTTGGGGGCTGAACCGCCCCGCGTGGAAAACTGTAGCAGCCTCTGGACCGTGGAAGGTCCATTCTCGGTAACGAATGAACCTTCCCCTCGTCCGGCTAGCTCAAACCCAGCGCGGCGAGCTGGGACTCGAGGCGCTCGATGTCGGCGGCGGCCTGGTCGGCCCGCCCCCGCACCTTGGCCACCACGTCGGCCGGCGCCTTGGCCATGAACTGCTCGTTGCCGAGCTTGCCAGCGACCTGGGCGGCCTCCTTGCGCGCGGCGGCCAGGTCCTTCTCCAGTCGCTTGCGCTCGGCGACCACGTCGATCGCGCCCGCCGTGTCGATCTCGACGCCCACCCCGCCCACGGCGAACCTGGCCGTCGGGTTGAAGGTCTCCGACGGCTCGGTGAGCCGCAGCAGCGAACGGGCGGCCGACTCCTGCCCCGCGAGCGGGGTGCCGGCCAGCGCCAGCCGCGCCGCCACCTTCTGGCCGGGCTTGAGGCCCTGGTCGGAGCGGAACCGGCGCACCTCGGTCACCAGCTCCTGCAGCGCGACGATCTCCGCCTCCGCCGCGGGATCGGCGTAGCGCGGATCGGCCTGCGGCCAGGAGGACACCACGACGGACTCCCCGCCGGTGACCGCCCGCCACAGCTCCTCGGTGACGAACGGGACAAGCGGGTGCATGAGCCGCAGCAGCGCGTCGAGCACGTGCCCGAGCACCAGCCGGGTGTGCTCCAGCCCCTCGCCGAGCTGGATCTTGGCCAGCTCCAGGTACCAGTCGCAGACCTCGTCCCAGGCGAAGTGGTAGAGCAGGTCGGACGCCTTGGCGAACTCGAACTCCTCGAACGCCTCGTCGGCCGCCTTGATCACGCTCTGCAGCCGCGACAGGATCCACCGGTCGGCCGCCGTCAGCGTGAGCCCTTCGAGGGGGCCGACGGTGGCGCCGTTCATCAGCGCGAACCGGGTGGCGTTCCAGATCTTGTTGCAGAAGTTGCGCGAGCCCGCCGCCCACTCCTCGCTGACCGCCACGTCCGCGCCGGGGTTGGCGCCGCGCAGCAGTGTGAAGCGGGTGGCGTCGGCGCCGAAGCGCTCCACCCAGTCGAGCGGGTCGACGACGTTGCCGAACGACTTCGACATCTTCTTGCCGTACTGGTCGCGGACCATGCCGTGCAGGGCCACCACGCGGAACGGCGGCTCGCCGTCCATCGCGTACAGGCCGAACATCATCATCCGCGCGACCCAGAAGAACAGGATGTCGTAGCCGGTGACGAGCACCGAGGTCGGGTAGAAGCGGGCCAGCTCGGGCGTGGCGTCGGGCCAGCCGAGCGTCGAGAACGGCCAGAGACCGGAGGAGAACCAGGTGTCGAGCACGTCCGGGTCCTGGACGTAGCCCTCCGGCGGGGTCTCGTCGGGGCCCACGCAGACGACCTCGCCGCCCGGGCCGTACCAGACCGGGATGCGGTGGCCCCACCACAGCTGCCGGGAGATGCACCAGTCGTGCATGTCGTCGACCCAGTCGAAGTAACGCTTGGCCAGCTCCGGCGGGTGGATGCGGGTGCGCCCGTCGCGCACCGCGTCGCCGGCCTCCTTGGCGAGCGGCGCCACGTTGACGAACCACTGCAGCGACAGCCGCGGCTCGACCACGGTCTTGCAGCGCGAGCAGTGGCCGACGGAGTGGACGTACGGGCGCTTCTCGGCGACGATGCGCCCCTCGGCGCGCAGGGCCGCGACGACGGCGGGCCGTGCCTCGAACCGGTCGAGCCCCTCGAACGGGCCGTGCGCGGTGATGACGCCGCGCTCGTCCATGACGGTCAGCGACGGCAGCGAGTGGCGGCGGCCGATCTCGAAGTCGTTGGGGTCGTGCGCGGGCGTCACCTTGACGGCGCCGGTGCCGAAGGCCGGGTCGACGTGCTCGTCGGCGACCACCGGGATCATGCGGCCGGTCAGCGGCACCTCGACCAGGGTGCCGACCAGGTGCGCGTAGCGCTCGTCGGACGGGTGGACGGCCACGGCGGTGTCGCCGAGCATGGTCTCGGCCCGGGTGGTGGCGACCACGATCTCATCGGAGTAGCGGATCGAGACGAGCTCGCCCTCGTCCTCGCTGTGCTCCACCTCGATGTCGGACAGGGCGGTCAGGCAGCGCGGGCACCAGTTGATGATGCGCTCGGCGCGGTAGATCAGCCCGTCGTCGAAGAGCTTCTTGAAGATGGTCTGGACGGCCCGGGACAGGCCCTCGTCCATGGTGAAGCGCTCGCGCGACCAGTCGACGCCGTCGCCGAGCTTGCGCATCTGGCCGAGGATCTGGCCGCCGGACTCCTCCTTCCACTGCCAGACCCGCTGGACGAACGCCTCGCGGCCCAGGTCGTGGCGGGACAGGCCCTCGGCGGCGAGCTTGCGCTCGACGACGTTCTGCGTGGCGATGCCGGCGTGGTCCATGCCGGGCAGCCACAGCGTCTCGTGCCCGCGCATGCGGGCGCGGCGGCTCAGGGCGTCCTGGATGGAGTGGTCGAGCGCGTGACCGATGTGCAGCACGCCGGTGACGTTGGGCGGGGGCAGGACGATGCTGTACGGCTCCCGCGAGCTGCCCGGGTCGGCGTGGAAGTAGCCTTCGGACACCCATCGCTCGTAGCTTCGGGTCTCGACGTCGGCCGGGGTGTACTGGGTAGGCAGCTCTGGCGTTGTCACAGTGACCAATTCTAGGGAGATGGGAAAGGGAAACGCCCCATGGACCGGGTCCACGGGGCGTTGCCGCTGTCGCGGCGGCTCAGCGGCGGCTCAGGCCGACTTCTCGCGCGGGGTCCGCTGCTGCTTGGCGGCGAGCTGGTCGCGCGGGACGAGCGTCGGGATGGCGTGCTCCAGGACCGATTCGCGGGTGATGACCACGCGGGCCACATCCTGCCGGGACGGTACCTCGTACATGACCGACAGGAGCACCTCCTCCAGGATGGCGCGCAGGCCGCGGGCGCCGGTGCCGCGCAGGATCGCCTGGTCGGCGATGGCCTCGAGCGCGTCGTCGGTGAACTCCAGCTCGACCCCGTCGAGCTCGAAGAGCTTGCGGTATTGCTTGACGAGGGCGTTGCGCGGCTCGGTGAGGATCTGGATGAGCGCCTCGCGGTCGAGGTTGTGCACCGAGGTGATGACCGGCAGGCGGCCGACGAACTCGGGGATCATGCCGAACTTCAGCAGGTCCTCGGGCATCACGTCGGCGAAGATGTCGACCGAGTCGATCTCTTCCTTGGAGCGGATGACGGCGTTGAAGCCAATGCCCTTCTTGCCGATGCGCGACTCGATGATCTTCTCGAGGCCGGCGAAGGCGCCACCGCAGATGAACAGCACGTTGGTGGTGTCGATCTGGATGAACTCCTGGTGCGGGTGCTTGCGGCCGCCCTGCGGGGGCACCGAGGCGGTGGTGCCTTCGAGGATCTTCAGCAGGGCCTGCTGCACGCCTTCACCGGAGACGTCGCGGGTGATCGACGGGTTCTCGCTCTTGCGGGCGATCTTGTCGACCTCGTCGATGTAGATGATGCCCGTCTCGGCCTTCTTGACGTCGTAGTCAGCGGCCTGGATGAGCTTGAGCAGGATGTTCTCGACGTCCTCGCCCACGTAACCGGCCTCGGTGAGGGCGGTGGCGTCGGCGATGGCGAAGGGCACGTTGAGCATCTTCGCCAGCGTCTGGGCGAGCAGCGTCTTGCCCGAGCCCGTGGGGCCCAGCAGCAGGATGTTGCTCTTGGACAGCTCCAGGCCGTCGTCTCTGCCCCGGTCGCCGGACTGCACCCGCTTGTAGTGGTTGTAGACCGCCACCGAGAGCGCCTTCTTCGCCTTGTCCTGACCGATGACGTAGGCGTCGAGGAACTCGAAGATCTCCCTCGGCTTGGGCAGGTTGTCCCACTTGAGCTCGGAGGACTCGGAGAGCTCCTCCTCGATGATCTCGTTGCAGAGATCGATGCACTCATCGCAGATGTAGACGCCTGGACCGGCAATGAGCTTTTTGACTTGCTTCTGGCTCTTTCCACAGAACGAGCACTTCAGCAGGTCTCCCCCGTCGCCGATGCGTGCCACCCCAGATACTCCTTTGCGTGGGACCGCCCTGCTCATCGAGCAGTGTCGCCGGACATCCTCCGGACTAGGCCGAACCGCTCAGGTTTCGACGTTACCGTCTTCTGGGCCCTCAGTGAGCCCCCTAGCGGCGAGTCGCACCGGAACGTGCCCTATTGGGCACCGCTCCGGTGCGGGTCGTCTCGTCTAGGAAGCCACAGCCTGAGCTCGCTTCTTCCTGGACGGGATGATGTCGTCGATCAGACCATACGCCTTTGCCTCATCCGCGTTGAGAATTTTGTCGCGTTCGATGTCCTTGCGGACTTCGGCAGAGGTCTTTCCCGAGTGCTTCGCCACGATGTCCTCAAGGAGGGTCCGCATGCGAAGGATCTCGCGGGCCTGGATCTCGATGTCGCTGCCCTGGCCGCCGCCCTCGGTGGACGGCTGGTGGATCAGCACCCGGGCGTTGGGCAGCGCGAAGCGCTTGCCCGGGGTGCCGCCGGCCAGCAGCACGGCCGCCGCGGAGGCGGCCTGGCCGAGGCAGACGGTCTGGATCTCCGGCCGGACGAACTGCATCGTGTCGTAGATCGCCGTCATGGCGGTGAAAGAGCCGCCCGGCGAGTTGATGTAGATGCTGATGTCACGGTCGGGGTCGAGGGACTCCAGCGTCAGCAGCTGCGACATGACGTCGTTGGCCGACGCGTCGTCGATCTGCACGCCGAGGAAGATGATGCGGTCCTCGAACAGCTTGGTGTACGGGTCCATGGTCTTGGTCCCGTAGGACGTGCGCTCGGTGAACTGCGGGAGCACGTAGCGGCTTTCGATGTTCACAGTAGATACCCCTAGGAAACCGGGCCCTGCGAGGGCACCTGCCGAGCACTGCGCACGACATGGTCGATGAAGCCGTAGTCCTTGGCCTCGTCGGCCGTGAACCAGCGGTCGCGGTCGGAGTCGGCCTCGATCTGCTCCAGCGGCTGGCCGGTGTGGAAGGCGATCCGCTCGGCCAGCGTCTTCTTCACGTAGAGCATCTGCTCGGCCTGGATGGCGATGTCGGCCGCGGTGCCGCCGATGCCGCCCGAGGGCTGGTGCATCATGACGCGGGCGTGCGGCAGCGCGTAGCGCTTGCCCGGCGCCCCCGCCGAGAGCAGGAACTGCCCCATCGAGGCCGCCATGCCCATCACCACGGTGGAGACGTCGTTGGGCACGTACTCCATCATGTCGTAAATCGCCATGCCGGCACTCACGGAGCCGCCGGGCGAGTTGATGTAAAGACTGATGTCGCGATCCGGGTCGTCGGCGGCCAGCAGGAGCAGCTCGGCGCAGATCCGGTTGGCGATCTCGTCGTTGACCTCCTGGCCGAGCACGATGATGCGCTCGCGCAGCAGGCGCTGGTAAAGCTGGTCCTCAAGCCGGAAGGACGTGCCGTTCTCACGGCCTCGCGACTCAGGCTGATAGAAGGTCGGCGGGCTGGTCACAGCGTCACCTTCCGATGCGTCGTAATCGATGGGCTTTGCTTGTGACCCTAACGCGCGCCGCCCCCCGGTCATGCCCGGTCCACGTACTGTTCGCTGACGGCGCAGGTCGGGTCTCCGGCACGCGCGAAGCCCCCAGGCCAGGGGCTTGGGGGCTTCGCGCGCGCTGGGGCGGGGATCAGGCCTCGGCCTTCTCCTCGGACTCGTCCTCTTCCTCGACGACCTCTTCACCGTTGATCTCGGTGTAGATGGCCTTGAGGTCGACCTCGTTGCCCTCGGTGTCGACGACCTTGGCGGCGTCACCGATGACGGACTTGGCCTTGTCACGGACGATCTCGACCATGGCCAGCGTGAGCTGGTCGTTGTCGGCCAGGTGCTGGGCCAGCTGGTTGGGCTGGACGCCCATCTCCATGGCGCGGCGCACCACGAAGTTGGTCAGCTCCTGCTCGGTCACGCCGAGCTCCTCGGCCTTGACGATCTTGTCGAGCACGAAGCCGACCTTGATCGCCTTGGCGGAGCTGGTCTCGAACTCGGCGAAGCGCTCCTCCTCCGTCGTCTGGTAGAGACGGAAGAAGGCGTCACGGCTCAGACCGCTCTCGGCGATCTGATGGTCGAGGTTGTGCTTGCGGGCGTCGATCTCGGCCTTGAGCGCGCTGTCGGGGATCGGGATGTCGATCTTCTCGAGCAGCGTGTCGAGGGCCTTCTCGCGGGTCTGGACGACCTGCTCGATGAGCTTGTTGCGGCGGGCCTGCTCGCGGATGCTCGCCTTGAGCTCGTCGAGCGTGTCGAACTCGCTGGCCAGCTGGGCGAACTCGTCGTCGAGCTCGGGCAGGACCTTCTCCTTGACCGACTTGACGTTGATGATCACGTCAGCCTCCTCGCCGGCGTTGGCGCCGCCGACGAGCTCGGTCCTGAAGGTCTTCTCCTCGCCCGCGGACATGCCCTCGAGGGCGGCGTCGAGGCCCTGGAGCACCGAGCCGGCGCCGACCTCGTACGAGACCTCGCTGGCCTGCTGCTCCTCGATGTTCTGGCCGTCGATCTCGGCACGCAGGTCCATGACGACGAAGTCGCCGGTGGCAGCGGGCCGCTCGACGCCGGTCAGCGTGGCGAAACGCTGGCGCAGCGAGTCGAGCTGGGCGTCGATGTCGGCGTCGGAGACCTCGGCGGCGTCGACGGTGACCTCGGCGCCCTTGTAGTCGGGGACGTCGAAGTTGGGCCGGATGTCGACCTCGGCGGTGAACTCGATCTGCTCACCGTCCTCGATCTTCGTGACCTCGATGTCGGGCTGGCTGACCGGGAACACGTCTACCTCGTCCACGGCCTGGCCGTAGAGCTTGGGCACCGCGTCGTTGAGGGTCTCCTCCAGCACTACCGCCCGGCCGAAGCGCTGCTCGATGATGCGGGCCGGGACCTTGCCAGGACGGAACCCGGGGACGCGCACCTGCTGCGCGACCTTCTTGTACGCCGCATCCATGCTCGGGCGCAGCTCGTCGAACGGCACCTCGACAGTGAGCTTCACCCGGGTCGGGCTGAGCTCCTCGACAGCGGTCTTCACGGGGTGGTCTCCTTGATCAAGCTTCTGGTGATCGCGGGCGCGTCCATTCGGTACGGCTCGCGCGCCGCGCCCACGTATTGGCGCTGGGCATGCTCCGCCACGGCGGATCCAAACGCCGTCCGTCAGTCTAGGGCAGAGCAGGTAGCTCTCAGAACTCTTCGGCGATGACGCGCAGCAGCTCGATGGTCTCGTCAGGGGTCGTGCTGACGGCGCACAACCTCTCCATGACCTCGGTGTAGCGGTCCACGTCCTCGCGCTTGTCCAGGTAGAGGGCGCTGGCGAGCTGCTCGACGTAGATCACGTCGGGCAGGTCGCTGTCGGGGAAGCGCAGGATGCTGAACGCGCCGCCCTCCGCGCTGTGGCCGCCGAAGCTGAACGGCATGATCTGGATGGTGATGTTCGGCTGGCGCATGAGGTCGATGAGGTGCTGCAGCTGCGCCTTCATGACCTCGGCGCCGCCGATGGGCCGGCGCAGCGCCGCCTCGTCGATCACCGCCCAGAAGACCGGGCCGTCGGGCCTGTCGATCACGCGCTGGCGTTCGAGCCGCAGGTCGACCCGCCGCGCGATCTCCTCCGCGCCGACCCCGGCGGATCCCGCCGTGACGACCGCGCGCGCGTACTCCTTGGTCTGCAGCAGTCCCGGCACGAACTGGACCTCGTACGTCCTGATCCGGGCGGCGGCCTCCTCGAGGCCGACGTACGCCTGGAACCAGGTGGGGAGGATGTCGTTGAAGCGGTGCCACCAGCCGGGTTCGTTGGCGGTCGCGACCAGGTCCAGCACGGCTGCGCGGGCCCCGTCGTCGACCACTCCGTACAGGGTGAGCAGGTCGGCCACGTCACGCTCCTTGAACCCGACCCGGCCCAGCTCCATACGGCTGATCTTGGACTCGGACCCCCGGATGAGGTGGCCCGCCTCCTCGCGCGTGACGCCCCTGCTTTCCCTGAGCCTGCGCAGCTGGGAACCCAGGAGGATGCGCAGCGCCGTAGGCCCGGAACCCGGCTGGTTCTGCGTCACTTTGCCTCCTATCAAGGTCCGCACACACAGTGACATCTGTTTGCCGGGTATGACAAGGTCTCAACCTGGTGTCCGATTCGGATACGTATGCGGAAATCGCTCATGCTGCTGCACATTGCACATGCACGTGCATTTGGGTCTTGCAGCGACACGGGATCGTGACCCATGATGGCCTAGTGCATATTGGGCCAAACATGCACTAAACCGAAGGCGACTGGGAGGTATCGGCGGGATGGTGGAGGATCCTCTGGCCACTGCCGACTGCCTGCAGATCACCCGTGAGGTGGGCTTCGACCAGCTCCTCACCTCGGGCAAGCCGTACACCACCGCGTGCCCGCTGCCCTTCCAGGCCGACTCGGTCAAGACCGCCAGGGACGTCACCCGCACCACGCTGAGCGGCTGGGGCCTGTCCGAACTGAGCGACGACGCGGCGCTCGTGGTCTCCGAGCTGGTGACGAACGCGGTCCGTTACGCCATGTACGCCCGGGGCGGGCGCGAGATCACGCTGCTGCTCATGCGCGTGGCGCCGCACGTCCTGCTGGCCGTGGCCGACCCGAGCGACGACGTGCCCACGCCCAAGGAGCCCGACTTCATCTCCGAGAACGGGCGCGGCCTCTACATCGTCGAGACGTACAGCCAGTGCTGGGGCTGGGACCCGCTGGCGCGCGGCGGCAAGGCCGTGTGGGCCCTGTTCCGCACCGACGAGTCCTGACCCGCCCTCAGCGCGTCCGCCGCTGGTAGGCCAGCGTGACGGCGGCCAGCAGCGGAGCCCACGCGACCAGCGGCAGATAGACGAACCCCACCAGCAGGTGCTCGGTGGCCGTCATGTCACCGTGCGGCACCGCCCACCAGAACAGGAACGGCGTCCACAGCACCGCCAGCACCACGACGCCCGCCCACGCCGCCGCGAGCACCGCACGACGCGGGATCACCCTGCCTCCCGCATACGGGACCCAGCGCGGCACCACCTCGCCCCACGGCCGCACCAGGCCGAGCGTCAGCAGCCCCGCCCCCTCGGTCAGCACGCTCAGCGCCACCAGGTACGCCGGCCCCGCCGCCCCCGTCCCCAGCAACGCGCGCAGGCCCTCCTCCGTGTAGCCGAGCGGGAAGCCGAGCACCAGGCCGATCCGCCACAGCCCGGACGGGAGCGCCACGAGGGCGGCGGCGTGCGCGGCCACCACCGGCCAGCGGGGGACGACGACGAGGTTCGTACGCATGGGTCCATCGTCGTGATCACGCGCTGGCGCCGCCTCCCGCCCGCGGGCCACCGCGCTCCCCCGCCCGGGGGACGCCCGTGCCAGGATGGGCGGCATGTCCGACAGCACGGTTCACGGCACAGTTCACGGCATGGTCAAGGTCTGGCACGCCGAGGAAGGATGGGGCGTCCTCTCCTCGCCGTCCCTTCCGGACGGGCACGACGCCTGGGCGCACTTCAGCGACATCATCGCCGACGGGTACCGGAGCCTGCGGGCGGGCGAACGCGTCACGTTCGAGTTGGTCCGGCGCGAGCAGGACGGCTTCCAGTACGTCGCCGAGAACGTACGGAGCCTCTGACCGCCGCCGCCCGGTCCGGCGTCCTGGAACTCGACCCGCGACCTCCCAAAAGCCACCCACTCAGTCACGCAGAAGGCCCCACCCGGGATCGGATGGGGCCTTTGAGCTGGGTCGGGGCGACAGGATTTGAACCTGCGACTTCTTGCTCCCAAAGCAAGCGCGCTGCCAAGCTGCGCCACGCCCCGTCGGCGCCGGGTACGCACACGCTCCGGGACTCCGGTACGCTTACGCCCTGACGACCGGATGAAGTCTAGACCAGAGTTCGACCGGTTCGCGCGGACGTAGCTCAATGGTAGAGCCCTAGTCTTCCAAACTAGCTACGCGGGTTCGATTCCCGTCGTCCGCTCCACAGCCGTAAGGCCCGCTCCGGCCCCCTGCCGTGTCAGGCGGGGGTGCACAGTCTGTTGAGTTCCGCGATGTCGGTCCGGATGTCTGCGAGCACCTCGTTCGGGTCGTTCATGACCATGCCGGTCAGGCGGAAGTTCAGTTCCTGGAACTCTCTGGCCAGCCTGGTGACCTTCTGCCCGACCGCTCCCTGGGCGTTCAGGGCCACGCCCATCAGCTCCGAGTACGCCTGCTGGGCCGCGCCTGCATGGCTGCTGCGGGTGTCGCCGGCGTTCCGGCTGTAGGCGTTGAGTGCGGCCGTCGCCTCGGCGCAGCCGATGGGGGGAACCGGGGGCAGCACCACGGACGTGACGGGGTCAGCACGGGTGGTTTCCGGGTCGGGGGGCGGCGGGTCCGAAGGCGGGCGGCTGGTCTCCCGGTCGCGCGACGGGATGTACCGGGACGCGGACGGGGACGGAGTTTCTGTCCCGATGGGTTGCCCGGCGGGCGGGGCCAGGTACGCGATCAGCGCGACCACGGCCGCCACCGAGGCGGCGAGGGCGCTCACGGTCGCCGGCCAGTTCAGCTGACGGCCCTTGTCCCCGTCCGTCGCGGGCCGCTGCGCCGATCCGTTCTGCGTCATGGCCTCATCGTGGCCGAGTGATCGGGCCGGGTCCAGGAACGCGGGAGCACGCGCATCGGAGCCCGTAGGCTCGGACGTGATGCGTGCACGACCGATCTCGATGGAGGCGCTCGTCGAGGAGCTGGCCGAGGCGATCGCGGCGGGGCCGGGCGACGGCTGGGCGCGGGTGGTCGTCGACGGGGCTCCGGCGGCGGCGCCCGGGGAGCTGGCCGACCGGCTGGCGGCGCCGCTGCGGGTGCGCGGGCGGCAGGTGCTGCGGGTGTCGGCGGGTGACTTCCTGCGCCCGGCGTCGCTGCGGCTGGAGCACGGGCGGACCGATCCTGACGTGTTCTACGACGACTGGCTCGACGTGAAGGGGCTGCTGCGGGAGGTGCTGGAGCCGCTGGGCCCGGGCGGCTCGGGGCGGGTGCTGCCGGCGCTGTGGGACAGCCGGATCGACCGGGCCTTCCGGCTGCCGTACGAGACGCTGGCGCCGGGCGGGGTGCTGCTGCTGGACGGGACGCTGCTGCTGGGGCGGGGGCTGCCGGTCGAGCTGAGCGTGCACCTGTGGCTGTCGGCGGGTGCGCTGGAACGGCGCACGCCCGAGTCCGAACGGTGGCGGTTGCCGGCATATGACCGCTACGAGCAGGAGGTGCGGCCCGCCGAGACGGCGGACGTGCTCGTACGGGCCGATCATCCGGGGCGGCCGGCCATGCGGGAAGGCGACTGGAACGGCGGCGCGCGGCGGCGCAGACTGGGTGGATGATCCCCAGCCACTGGTACAACATCGTTCCCGACCTGCCCGCTCCGCCTCCTCCGCCGCTGCATCCGGCCACCCGGGAGCCGGTGGGGCCGGACGATCTGGCGCCGCTGTTCCCGATGGAGCTGATCGGGCAGGAGGTGAGCCAGGAGCGGTTCGTGCCGGTGCCGCAGGAGGTGCTCGACGTCTACCGGCTGTGGCGGCCGACGCCGCTGGTGCGGGCGCGCCGGCTGGAGCGGGCGCTGGGCACCCCGGCCAGGATCTACTACAAGTATGAGGGCGTCTCGCCCGCCGGGTCGCACAAGCCCAACACGGCGGTCCCGCAGGCGTACTACAACGCGCGTGAGGGCGTGCGCCGGCTCACCACCGAGACCGGCGCGGGGCAGTGGGGCAGCGCGCTGGCGTTCGCGTGCGCCCAGTTCGGGGTGGAGTGCGAGGTCTGGATGGTACGGGCCTCCTACGACCAGAAGCCCTACCGGCGCTCCCTCATGGGGGTGTACGGCGCGACGGTGCACGCGAGCCCGTCATCGGTGACGATGTCCGGCAGCAAGGTGCTGGCCGATCACCCGGACTCGCCGGGGAGCCTGGGCATCGCGATCAGCGAGGCGGTCGAGGCGGCGGCCGGGGCGGCCGACACCCGGTACGCGCTCGGGTCGGTGCTCAACCACGTGCTGATGCACCAGACGGTGATCGGCGAGGAGGCGCTGGCGCAGCTCGACGAGCGGCCCGACCTGGTCATCGGCTGCACCGGCGGCGGGTCGAACTTCGCCGGGCTGGCCTTCCCGTTCCTGCGCGGCAAGCTCGCCGGGGAGGGCGGGCCGGTGCTGCGGGCCGTCGAGCCGGCCGCCTGCCCGTCGTTCACGCGCGGCCGCTACGCCTACGACTTCGGCGACACGGCCGGGCTGACGCCGCTGCTCAAGATGCACACGCTCGGCCACGGGTTCGTGCCCGACCCGATCCACGCCGGCGGGCTGCGTTATCACGGGATGTCGCCGCTGCTGTCGCACCTGTACGAGCTCGGGCTGTTCGAGGCGGTGACCCGGTCGCAGACCGAGTGTTTCGAGGCCGGGGTGACGTTCGCCAGGACGGAGGGCATCGTGCCCGCGCCGGAGCCGACGCACGCGCTGGCCGAGACCATCGCCGAGGCGCGGCGGTGCGCGGAGAGCGGCGAGGCGAAGGTCATCCTGACGGCGCTGTGCGGGCACGGGCACTTCGACCTCGCCGCCTACGACCGCTACCTGTCGGGCGAGATGACGGACTTCACGCTGCCGCAGGAGCGGATCGACGAGGCGCTGAGCGAGCTGCCCGGGTGAGTCAGCGCGCCGTGGGGCGCTTGCCGTGGTTGGCCTTCTTCTTCTTGCGTGCCTTGCCCTTGCGTGCGCGCTTGGCCATGTCGCATCCCTCCTGGTGATGGGGCTCTCTCAATGTCTCCCGCATCGGGGCGCTGGACAAGCGTCCCGGTGACCTAACATTCCCCAACATATTCGTGTCATAATTTGGTGGAATCTGTTGGAAGGAGCGGGGGCGTGCTCGCACAGCAGCGTCAGCAGGCGATTCTCGAACGCGTCCGCAGCGCAGGCGGGGTCCGGGTGGCCGATCTCGTGCGCGAGCTCGGCGTCTCCGACATGACGATCCGCCGCGACCTGGAGGTGCTCGCCGAGCGCGGGCTGCTGGAGAAGGTCCACGGCGGCGCCACGACGCTCGGCCCCGGCTCGACCGAGGAGCCGGGTTTCACCGCCAAGTCGGCCCGCCAGCAGCAGGAGAAGGAGTCCATCGCGCGGCGCGCCGCCCAGCTCGTCCGGCCCGGCACCGCGGTCGCCCTGTCGGCCGGCACCACGACGTGGGCGCTGGCCCGTCACCTGATCGGGGTGCCGGAGCTGACCGTCATCACCAACTCGATCCCCGTGGCCGAGGTCTTCCACCGCAATCCGCGCGCCGATCGCACGGTCGTGCTCACCGGCGGCGTCCGCACCCCCTCCGACGCGCTCGTCGGCCCGGTGGCCGTGGCCGCGATCCGGCGCCTGCACGTGGACACCCTGTTCCTGGGCGTGCACGGGATGAGCGTGCGGGCCGGGTTCACCACGCCCAACCTGCTGGAGTCCGAGACCGACCGGGAGCTGGTCAACGCCGCGCACCGGCTGGTCGTGCCCGCCGACCACACCAAGTGGAACACGGTCGGCATCAGCACGATCGCGGAGCTGCGCGAGGCCGACGTGGTCATCAGCGACCCCGGGCTGCCCCAGGAGGCACGTACGGAGCTGGCCGAACGCGCCGGCGAACTGATCATCGCGGAGGGCTCGCAGTGAAGCGCACCATCACCCATCTGGCCGACGGCCGGGAGCTGATCTACTTCGACCGGCGTGACGACGCCGACCGGAGCGCGATCGACCGGCGGCCGCTCGATCCCCGGCCGGTGGCGTCGGAGCTGCGCTACGACCCGCTGACCGAGGAGTGGATCGCGGTCGCCGGGCACCGGCAGACGCGCACGTTCCTGCCTCCGGCCGACGAGTGCCCGCTGTGCCCGTCGTCCGACACGCGGGCGTCGGAGATCCCGGCGGACGACTACGACGTGGTGGTGTTCGAGAACCGGTTCCCGTCGTTCTCCCGCAATCTCGGCAGTTACGCGGACGTGGGCGGGCTGAGCGAGGTCCGGCCGGGGGTGGGGCGGTGCGAGGTGATGTGCTTCACCTCCGAGCACTCCTCGTCGTTCTCGCAGCTCTCCGACGACCGGGTGGAGCTGGTCATGGAGGCGTGGGCCGACCGCACGGCCGAGCTGTCCTCGATCGAGGGCGTGGAGCAGGTGTTCTGCTTCGAGAACCGGGGCGCGGAGATCGGCATCACGCTCTTCCACCCGCACGGCCAGATCTACGCCTATCCGTACGTCACGCCGCGCACCAAGCTGCAGCTCGGCGCCGCCAGGCGCTACGCGGGGCGGCGGCCGGGGCGCAACCTGTTCGCCGACGTGCTGGCGGCCGAGCGGGAGGCGGGCACCCGGGTGGTGGCCGCCAACGAGCTGTGGACGGCGTTCGTGCCCGCCGCCGCGCGGTGGCCGTTCGAGGTGCATCTCTACCCGCATCGCCGGGTGCCGGACCTGGCGGCGCTGTCGGAGGCCGAGCGGGCGGCGTTCGCCCCGTTCTACACCTCGGTGCTGCGCGCGCTGGACGGGCTGTTCGGCGTCGCGATGCCGTACATCTCGGCCTGGCACCAGGCGCCGGTCCGGCAGGACCGTGAGCTGGGCTATCTTCATCTGGAGCTGTTCAGCATCCGGCGGGCGCCGGGCAAGCTGAAGTACCTGGCGGGATCGGAGTCGGCCATGGGAGCCTTCGTCAACGACGTGCTCCCGGAAGAGGCGGCACGCATGCTTCGATCACAGGTAGATCACTAATTGATTTCCGATTGATGTCGCATTACTCGTGATCTACCACTACTATCCCTTCAAGCGCGGTCATAGCACCGTGTACGCCTAATCCCGGGCGAGTTGCCCGGGAGCCGGGGACCCATCCGCACCTGGGGTGAATCCACTTCGGTGGTAGGGAAGCGACTCCCATGCCCGAACCCGTCAGCTAACCCGGCCGGCAGAGGGAGAGGAAACCCCGCACGTGGCGTCAGCGTCCCCCACGCGACTTGCCATCGGCGTCGTCACCGCGGCAGCGATGACGTTCGCCACCTGGTCAGCACCGGCCGCGGCCGAGCCCAAGCCGTCCGAGAGCCAGCTCCGCGGCGACCTGAAGCAGCTCAACAAGAAGGTCGACCAGCTCATCGAGCGCTACAACGCCAAACGCGTCGAGCTCGCCAAGGCCCGCGAGGCCGCCGAGGCGGCCAAGAAGCGGCTCGCCGCCGCCGACCAGGCGCTCGCCGCCGCCCAGCTGAAGGTGGGCGAGCTCGCCAGACTTCGTTACCAGAGCGGCACGCTGGGCCTGCCCTACTACATGGTGCCGCCCGACGGGGCCGGCGCGGCCGTGGTCGAACAGCTCACCGCCGAGCAGCAGGCCATCGTGGCCGGCGTCGCCGCCGCCCGCGACGAACAGAAGAAGGCCGCCGACGCGGCCGCCGCCCTGGCCCGCCGGCTCAGCGCCGACACGACCGAGGTGGCCAAGCAGCGCGACGAGGCCGAGGACGTCATCGGCGACATCGAGAAGAAGCTGGAGGACCTGATCCCGTTCAGCACCGGGCGGCGCTCCGACGGCACCTGGGCCCCGCAGCTGCCGAGCGGCACCGACAACATCACCGCCCGCACCCGGGCGATGAAGGCGCAGATCGAGAAGAGCTTCAAGCTGCCGTTCAGCGTCGGCTGCTTCCGCTCGGGGTCCAGCGGCGAGCACCCGCTGGGGCGGGCCTGCGACTTCATGATGAGCGCCGGCGGCTCCATGCCCACCGCGGCCAACAACGCCCTCGGCGACCGCATCGCCGAATGGACCGTGAAGAACCGGGACAAGCTCGGGGTCAAGTACGTGATCTGGAAGCAGCGGATCAACCACGGCTCCGGCTGGAACGCCATGTCCAACCGCGGCAGCATCACCGAGAACCACTACGACCACGTCCACATCTCGATGCACTGACGTGGCCGACCGGCTCGGCGTTGACAGAATATGTAGATCGGTCTAGTTTTTCGGCATGGGCAAGAAGGGGGCCGAGACCCGGCTGCGGATCCTGGAGGCGACCCAGGAGCTGGTCGAGGCGGGCGGCTATGCCAATGCCGGGCTCAACCAGGTGATCGCCGCCAGCGGGGCGCCGCGCGGGTCGCTGTACTTCCACTTCCCCGAGGGCAAGGACCAGCTGGTCGGCGAGTCGATCCGGCGCGCCGGGGCGGCGATCGGGTCGGCCTTCGACGACCTGGCCGTGGACGAGGTGCTGCGGCTGCTGGGCGACCGGCTGGAGGAGTCGGGCTGGCGCAAGGGCTGCCCGGTGGCCACCGTGGCGCTCGAGATGGCCGCCGCCAGCGACCCGCTCCAGCAGGCGTGTTCGGAGGTCTACACGTCGTGGGAGGCCGCCCTGCGGGCGCGGCTCGCGGGGCGGCCGGACGCCGACGATCTCGCCGTCACCGTCCTGGCGCTGATCGAGGGGGCGCTGCTGCTGGCCAAGGCGCACCGCAGCCGGGAGCCGCTGGACCGCGTCGCCGCCGTGCTCGCCGGGCTGCTGCGCTGACCCCTGGGGCCGCCTCCCCGCCACGGAGGCGGCTCTTTTTACGCCCAGAAAATATGTAGACCGATCTATTAAGGAGCTCCCTTGGACGCGATCGTCTTCGGCGCGACCGGCTTCGTCGGCCGGGCACTCGTCGCCGAGCTGCTGGGCCGCGGGCAGCGGGTGGCGGCGGCCGTGCGGACCGACACCCTCACCCCGTGGCTGGCCGAGCGGGGCGTCGCCACCGGCGGGCTGAACGTCGTCACCGCCGACCTCACCCGCCCGCTCACCGGACTCCCCCAGGCACGCGACGTCTACAACGCCGCGGCGCGCTTCGCGTTCGGCCTCGGCGTCGAGGAGGCTCGCGCCGTGAACGTGACCGGGGCGCTCCACGTGCTCGAATGGGCCGCCACGCTCCCCCGCCTGCGGCGGCTCGTGCACATCAGCGGCTACCGGGTGAGCGGCGTCCGCCCCGACTACGCCCGGCTGGGCGCGTACGAGGCGTCCAAGGCCGAGGCCGACCTCGCCGTTCATGCCAGGGCGCGCGAGCTGGGCGTCCCGCTGACCGTCGCCAACCCCAGCACGGTGATCGGCCCCGGCCAGCACCTCGGCCTGGCCTCCCTCGTCGGCGACCTGTGGAACGGGCGGCTCGCGGCGCTGCCCGGCGGCCCGGACGTCTTCCTGCCGGTCGTCACGTTGGACTACTTCACGCGCTTCCTGGCGGAGATCCCCGCCGCCCCGGCGGGCGAGGACCACTGGGTGCTCGACGACGACACGCCGCCGCTGCCCGAGCTGATCGGCCTGGTCGCCCGGCACCTCGGCGTGCGCGCGCCGCGCCGGACGATCCCCGTCGGCCTGGTGCGGCGGCTGCCGCGGGCGCTCACCGGCGCCGATCCGGAGACGCTGTCGTTCCTGTCGTCGGACCGCTATCCGACGGCCTCGGCCCGCGCCCTCGCCGCCCGGGCCGGCCTGGAGATGCCGCCGGTGGCCGACGCCCTGCGCGCGTGGGCGGACGACCTGGTGGCGGCCCGCTTCGGCGCGGCGACGCCGTGCCTGCGCCCGTACGGGTTCCGGGACCGTACGTGGGTGATGGGGGACGCCCGCGACCCCGGGCACGTGCTGCTCCACGGGCTGCCGGTGAACGCCGACGTGTGGGCGCGGGTGGCCGCCCTGCTGCCGGGGCCGGTTCTCGCGCCCGATCTGCCCGGGCTGGGGCGGTCCGCGCCTTCTGACCGGCCGGTGGAAGCGTGGCTGGCCGGGCTGATGGGGGGCGTGCGGACGCGGCCGACGCTGGTGGCGCACTCGCTGGCCTGCGGGCCCGCGCTGCGGTTCGCGGTCGAGCATCCCGAGCGGGTGGGCGGGCTCGTGCTCGTGGCTCCGGCGTTCCTCCAGGCTCCGGCGTCGTGGGCGGCGCGTTCGGCCGTGGCCGCGCCCCTGCTGCGCCGCATGTCCGCCGCCCGGCTGGCCGCCACGCTGGGCGTGCCGGAAGGGCCGGAGGTGGCGAGCGCCGCGCTGGACCTGCGCCGCCCGGGGGTGGCGCGGCGCGTGGTCGCGGCGCTGCGGGCGGCGTCGGCCGCGCGGGACGCCACGCGGGCGCTGCTGACACGGGTGCGGGTGCCCGTCGAGATCGTGACGGGCTCGGCCGACCCGCTGACGGCCGACCCGGGGCATCCGGTGACCGAGATCGCCGGAGCCGGGCACTATCCGCAGCTCACCCACCCCGACCAGGTCGCCCGGGTGCTCAGGCGGCCGGTGGCATCCGCTCGATGAGGGACTTGGGCGCGACCTGCCGGTAGGCGTCGGCGACGATCTCGCCGATCTCCGCCCAGTCGACGTCCACGTCCAGGAAGACGCCCAGCCAGCCGCGATGGCCCACGTACGGGGGCCGGAAGAAGCGGGCCGGGTCCTCGGCCACCAGCTCCTGCTGGACGCCGGGCGGGGCCGCGCACCAGAACGCGAGGCGGTCGTCGTGGTGGTGGTCGGCGTACATGACGAACGTCTTCTTGCCCCGCACGAACCAGGTGGGCTCGCCGTGGCTGAGCCGCTCGGTCGTCTCCGGCAGCGCGAGGCACAGCCGCCGGAGCTCGTCGAGCGGGCCCGCGGTCATCCGGTGAGCCTCAGCGGGTTGATCAGGTCGGCGTAGACCAGCAGCCCGGCCATGATGATCATGACGAAGGCGAGCGCGTAGGTGAGCGGCAGCACCTTGGCGATGTCCACGTACGCGGGCTCGGGGCGGCGGCGGACCCGGGCGTAGGCCCGCTTGAGGCCCTCCCACAGGCCGCCCGCGATGTGGCCGCCGTCGAGCGGCAGCAGCGGGATCAGGTTGAACATGCCGATCGCCAGGTTGAAGCCGGCCAGCAGGTTGACGAAGATGTGGAACTTCTGGATGCCGGTCAGGTCGGAGGCGAGGATCTCGCCGCCCATCCGCCCGGCGCCGACGACGCCGACCGGGCCCTCGGGGTCGCGTTCCTCGCCGGAGAAGGCGGCGTGCCACACGCCGACCATCTTCTCCGGCAGGTTGACCAGCGACTGCGCCACCCTGCCCGTGAGCTCGGCCATGTGACCGGCGACCGCGCCGATGCTCTGCTGCTGCATGACCTCGGTGGGCATGACGCCGAGGAAGCCGACGTTCTTCTCGATCACCTTGGGGTCGTCGGGCTTGGGCCGGTCCTGGGCGATGAGCGTGACGTCGAGCGTCATCGGCTTCCCGTCGCGCACGATGCCGAGCGCCACCTCGCCCGCGCCGTGGGAGCGGATCAGCCGGGTCGCGTCGGCCCACGAGCCGATCTTCTGGCCGTCGAAGGAGACGAGCTGGTCACCGACCTTGAGCTTGGCCTTCGCCGCGGGCGTCGCCTGGTCGCCGGGCCGGCACTCGGTGCGCTGCTCGCTGACCGGGATCACGCACGTGGTGGTGTCGGGCGAGACCACCGGCACCAGCGTGGGCATGCCGATGCCGACGAACAGCAGCGTGTAGAGGACGAAGGCGAGCACGAAGTTCATCGCCGGGCCGCCGGACATGATGATGACCTTCTGCCACCACTTCTTCCGGTAGAAGACCCGCTCCTCGTCGCCCGGGCGCACCTCTTCCTGGGCGGCCTCCCTGGCGGTCTCGATGAGGCTCTGGAACGGGCCCGTCGAGCTGCCGCGCAGCTTGGTCGGGTCGTCGCCGGGCCGGGGCGGCAGCATGCCGATCATGCGGATGTAGCCGCCGAGCGGCAGCCACTTGATGCCGTACTCGGTCTCGCCACGACGCCAGGACCAGGCGGTGGAGCCGAAGCCGACCATGTACTGCGTCACGCGGACGCCGAAGAGCTTGGCGGGCACGAGATGGCCGACCTCGTGCAGCGCGATGGACGCCATCAGTCCGATGAAGAAGATGACGATGCCCGCGACGAAGAGCCAATCCATGTACGCGCGCTCCAGGGAAGACGGAAATCCCGACCTACCCAAGGGTAGTCGAACTCCGCACACCTGGACGGGGGCTGCGCATGAACCGCCGTTGACAGTCCGCAGTCGGACGATCACCCTGGGACGTGACGGAGGGAGCGATTTGATCCGGATCCTGGTCGCCGAGCATCTGGCGCTGGTGCGGCGTGGTCTGGTGGCCTCGCTGGAGGCCGAGCCGGACCTGCGGGTGGTCGCGGAGGTGGCGAGCGCCGAGGACGTGCTGCCTCGCGCGCTGGAGTGCGAGCCGGATGCGGCGGTGGTCGACGCCGACCTGCCGGGCGTGGGCGGGCTGGGCGCGGCGGAGGCGCTGCGGGAGAAGGCGCCCGGGTGCGCGGTGCTGATCCTGTCGGCCCAGCCGCATCCGGGGCAGGTGCGCGGGGCGCTGGCGGCGCACGCCCGCGGGTTCATGACGCTCGACGTGGCGCCGGAGCAGCTCGCCGAGGGGTTGCGGCGGATCGCGGCGGGCGGCCGGGCGATCGACGCCGAGCTGGCCGTGGCCGCCCTGCAGTCGCCGGTCAATCCGCTGACCAGACGGGAGATCGACGTGCTGCGGATCGCGGCGGGCGGCGCCCGGTCGGCGGAGATCGCCGACGAGCTCTTCCTGTCGGTGGGAACCGTGCGCAACCACCTGTCGCGGATCATGTGCAAGACCGGCGCGCGCAACCGGGTCGACGCGGTGCGCATCGCCAGCGACTCGGGCTGGCTGTGAGCGGGCTGGTGGTGTGCGGGCTGGTGATGTGCGGGCTGGTGGTGTGCGGGCGGGCCCCGGAGGAGCCGCGCCGTTCCCCCGGAGCCCGCGACTCTATGACGATCTCAGGATGCCGGGCCGGCGGCCAGTGACCGCGATCACGACCGCACCCGTGTGATTCGTCACTACGGGCGCCAGATGAGCACCAGCGCGCAGTCGTCGTTGTGGCCCGAGGCCATGGCGTTGACCAGAGCCCTGGCGCCGTCGCGGAACCCGGAGGGCAGCAGCCGCTCGGCCTCGCCCAGCAGCCGGTCGAGCCCGGCGTCGATGTCGCGGCCCGGCTGCTCGATGAGCCCGTCGGTGTAGAGCAGCAGCGCGTCGCCCTTGCGCAGGGTGCCGCTGTCGGGCTCGCAGTGCAGGTCGGGCACCACGCCGAGCACCACGCCCTTGGCGGAGGCGACCTGCCAGTTGCCGGTCCCGGCGTCGAACTTGACGACCGGCGGATGCCCGGCCGAGGTGATCGTGTAGTCGCCGGTGGCCAGGTCGAGCCGGACGTGCACGGCGGTGACGAAGCCCTCGTCGCCGCGCTGGCGGTGCAGGTAGGCGTTGCACGCGGGCAGGAAGTCGTCGACGGAGCCGAGCAGCCCGCCGAACGTGCCCGACAGCAGCAGTGCCCTGGTGCCGGCGTCGACGCCCTTGCCGGACACGTCGACGAGCGCGATGTCGACCCGGTCGCCGTCGCGCAGCGACACCAGGAAGTCGCCGCCGAACGAGGAGCCGCCCGCCTGCTTGAGCACCACCTTGCCGCCCCAGTCCTTGGGCAGCGGCGGCAGCTCGCCCTGGCTCCTGAGCCGGTCGCGCAGCTCCAGCAGCATCGCGTCGCCGCGCAGTCCCTGCACGCCGAGCTTGCCCCTGGTGCGGGCCATGAGCACGGCCAGCACCGTGGTGAAGCCGATCGTCACGAGCAGGCCGAGCCCGACGCTGCCCGGCCCGAGCTGCGTGGCCACGTAGCCGAGCGCGACGGCCACGGCGACGAGCAGCTTGACCAGGCTGCGCAGCCGCAGTTGCAGCCCGCCCACGAGGGTGACGAGGATGAGCAGCGACGGCGAGAACCACTCCGTGGACACCTCGGCGGCCAGCAGCCCGATCACCAGCGACACCACGGTCAGCGTGAGGAGCAGGTTGCGGTCGCGGGCCAGCGGGCGCCGCACCAGCCGTACGGCCTGCACCAGCAGCGGCACCCGCACGAGCAGGGCGCGGAGCCGTGGCGGGATCAGCGGCGCCGGACGGGAACTCATGATGCGCCTGACTGTATCGGTCTGGACCATGTTTGGGCAGCCCACTTGACCAGAGCCTTGATCATCGGGACCGGATACCCGGTGGCCGAGGCGCGGCGGCGCCTCGTACGGTGGACGGATGACGTTTCAGATCCGCCCGATAGCCGAGGCCGAGTGGCCGGCGTTCTCCGACGTGCTGGGCGAGGGGTTCGGCTGGACCCCGCATCCCCGCCAGCTGGACCGCTGGAAGAAGCAGACCGAGTTCGACCGCACGCTCGCGGCGTTCGACGGCGACACCATCGTGGGCTGCACGGGGGTGTACAGCCTGCGGATGACGGTTCCCGGCAGGGTGCTCCCGGTCGCGGGGGTGACCGCGGTCAGCGTGCTCCCCTCGCACCGCCGCCGTGGCGTGCTGTCGTCGCTGATGCGCAGGCAGCTCGCCGACGTGCGCGAGCGTGGCGAGTCGGTGGCCGCGCTCTACGCCTCCGAGGCGCCCATCTACGGCCGGTTCGGCTACGGCAGGGCGGCGGAGCTGATGTCGTTCACCATCGACAGGGCCGGCTCGGCGTTCGTGCGCGACGCGCCGCAGGACCCGTCGCTGCGGCTGCGGGTGGTCAAGCCCGCCGAGGCGCGCGGCGACTTCGAGGCGCTGTTCGCCGCCGTGTCGCCCCGGCGTCCGGGGATGTACGAGCGCCGGGCGGAGTTCTGGGACGCGGCGCTGGCCGACGAGGAGTTCGACCAGCAGGGCGCGGGCGCGCTCCGCTCGGTGATCGCCGAGGACGACCAGGGGGTGCGCGGCTACGCGACGTTCCGGATCAGGCCCGGCATGGACGCCAGCGGCGTGCCCGACGGGGAGCTGAAGCTGCACGAGCTGTTCGCCGCCGATCCGGCCGCCTGCGCGCTGCTGTGGCGCAGCGTCCTCGACCGTGACCTGGTCGCGAGGGTGGTCGTCGAGAGCCGGCCGGTGGACGACCCGCTGTTCGCGCTGATGGCCGACTCGCGCCGGCTGCGCGCCCGCTGGACGGATGAGCTGTGGGTGCGCCTGGTCGACGTGGCCGAGGCGCTGGCCTCGCGCTCCTACGCGGCGCCGGTCGACGTGGTGATCGAGGTCGAGGACGACGTGTGCCCGTGGAACGCCCGCCGCTGGCGGCTGACCGCCGACACCTCGGGGGCCGCGTGCAAGCCGGTGGACGACGAGCCGGACCTGGTGCTCAAGGTCGCGTCGCTGGGCTCCGCCTACCTGGGCGACGGCGCGCTGGCCGAGCAGCACGCGGCGGGGCTGCTGGAGGAGCGCACCCCGGGCGCGGTGCGGGCACTGACGACGGCGATGTCGTGGAGCCCGAAGCCGTGGGCGGGGCTGACGTTCTGACGTAGGGTCGGGGGCATGGCCCTGCAGAGCTTGCAGATCACCGCGATCACCGCGATGCGGGCGCGCGACGTGTCGCGCCCGTCGAAGGAGCAGCAGGAGGCCGCCGACCGGCGGCCCCTGCGTGACGAGACGCCCAGACGCGAGGCCCGGCGCCGCTCCTAGCCGCCCTCGGTGCTACTCCTGGGGCAGCGACGGGAGCTGGCCGATGGTCTCGTACGTCTCCAGCTGGGCGATGCGGCGGCTGTGGCGCTCGCTGCCGGAGAACGAGGTGGCCAGGAACGTCTCGACGAAACTGGTGGCCTCGTCGGCCGAGTGCATGCGCGCGCCCACGGCGATCACGTTGGCGTTGTTGTGCTCGCGGGCCAGGCGGGCCGTGTCGTCGCTCCAGGCGAGCGCGGCCCGGATGCCGCGCACCTTGTTGGCGGCGATCTGCTCGCCGTTGCCCGAGCCGCCGATGACCACGCCGAGGCTGCCCGGGTCGCCGGCCACGCCCTCCGCGGCCCGAAGGCAGAACGCCGGGTAGTCGTCCTCGGCGTCGTAGACGAAGGGACCGCAGTCGGTCACCTCGTGCCCGTGGTCCTTCAACCAGGACACGAGATGGTTCTTGAGCTCATAGCCGGCATGGTCGGCACCGATGTAGACACGCACGCCACCAGTCTTCCACAGCCCGGCCGACGCGGCTCCTGGCCCGCGCCCGCTCGCTAGAGTAAGGGTCAGCACCGCCCAGTAGTCCTTACGAGAGGAGCCGCCATGCGCGAGATCCGTTCGATCGGCGACCCGGTCCTGCGCACGCCCGCCGAGCCCGTCGAGGCGTTCGACCGCGAGCTGCGCAAGCTGATCGACGACATGTTCCAGGCCATGTACGCGGTCGACGGGGTGGGCCTGGCCGGTCCGCAGATCGGCGTGTCGCGGCGGCTGTTCGTCTACGACATCAGCGGGCGCAAGGGCCACCTGATCAACCCGGTGCTGACCGTGGACGACCCGGCGGAGGTCCTCGACGAGGAGGGCTGCCTGTCGGTGCCCGACCGGCGGACCGGCAGCCCGATCTACGCGCCGGTGGCCAGGGCGGCCGGGGTGACGGTCGAGGGGGTCGACCGGCTGGAGCGGCCGGTGCGGATCACCGCCAGGGGCTCGCTGGCGCGCTGCTTCCAGCACGAGACCGACCACCTCGGCGGCAAGCTGTACGTCGACCGGCTGCCGAAGAACGAGGCTCGCAAGATCATGCAAAAGGCGTAAGTTGGCCGTATGACTGTGCTTTCCGGCAAGGGCGCACTGGTGACGGGCGGCTCACGCGGCATCGGCAGAGCGGTCGTGGAGCGGCTGACGTCCGACGGGGCGAGCGTGGTGTTCAGCTATCGCCATGACAGGGAGGCGGCCGAGCGGGTCGCCAAGGAGACGGGCGCGCACGCGGTCCAGGCCGACCAGGCGGACAAGGACGACCTGCGGCGGCTGTTCGCCGAGGCGGAGGCCCGGCTGCCGGGCCTGGACATCCTGGTCAACAACGCGGCGGAGACCGGCCAGGCGCTGATCTCCGAGGTGACGGACGAGGTCTACGAGCGGGTGTTCGCGGTCAACGCCCGCGCGACGTTCCTGGCCATCCAGTGGGCGGGCCGGGTGATGCGCGACGGCGGGCGCATCGTCAACGTCTCGACGCTCAACACCCAGCTGGCCGCCCCCGGCGTGGCCGTCTACGCCGCCAGCAAGGCCGCGGTCGAGCAGTTCGCCAAGGTGGCGGCGCGCGAGCTCGGCGGGCGCGGCATCACCGCCAACACGGTGCTGCCCGGCGCGACCGACACCGACATGCTGCGCTCGTCCAACCCGCCGGAGGCCCTGGTCCAGACGGTCGCGCTGACCTCGCTGGGCCGGCTCGGCCGGCCCGAGGACGTGGCGTCGGTGATCGCGTTCCTGGCCGGGCCGGACGGCGGCTGGGTGACCGGGCAGAGCATCCGCGCCACCGGCGGGCTCTACTAGCCCTACAGCTGCATCGACTTGACCTCGAAGAACTCCTCCAAGCCGTGCTCGCCGAGCTCGCGGCCGATCCCGGAGCGCTTGTAGCCGCCGAAGGGGGCCATCGGGTTGAACCGGCCCCCGTTGACGGCCACCTGCCCGGTGCGCAGCCTGCGCGCCACGGCGACCGCGCGCTCCTCGGTGCCCGCCCACACCGCGCCGGCGAGCCCGTACGGGGTGCCGTTGGCGATCTCGACGGCCTGGTCCTCGGCGGTGTAGGGGATGATCGTCAGAACCGGGCCGAAGATCTCCTCCTGCTCGATCGTCATGCCGGGCTCGACTGCGGCGAAGACGGTCGGCTCGACGTAGAAGCCGCGGGGCAGCGGGCGCTCGGTGCCGCCGGCCACCAGCCGGGCGCCCTCCTCGTGGCCCCGGTTGATGTAGCGGACGACGCGGTCGCGCTGGGCGGCGGAGACGAGCGGGCCGATCCTGGTGGCCTCGTCGAACGGGTCGCCGACGGTGTACTTGGCGGTGGCCTCGACGGCCAGGCGGACGGCCTGGTCGTACTGGTCACGGTGGACGATCATGCGTGACCAGGCGGAGCAGGTCTGGCCGGCGTTGACGAAGCAGTTGGCGACGCCCGCCTTGACGGCGGCGGTGAGGTCGGCGTCGGGCAGGATGAGGTTGGCGGACTTGCCGCCGAGCTCCAGCGCGACGCGCTTGACGCCGTCGGCGGCCAGCGTGGCGACCCGGCGGCCGGCCGCCGTGGAGCCGGTGAAGGAGACCAGGT
>NZ_JAHKRO010000115.1 GCF_019396325.1 Nonomuraea ceibae | reverse complement strand
TGAGCCATTTCCATCCTGAAGCGCCAGGTCACAAGCATGTTGCAGGCTCTCGATCTTGACCTACAAGCAGAGAAGCCCCTGGTAGATGCGTTGTCGACCAAGAGCAACAGCATCCCCAGGAGCTTCGTGTGCTGTTCTATCGTGCTGCGCTGCCGTTGTCACGCCGGACGTTGACGTTCCTGTCCGGCCTCATCCGTCGTCATCGTAGGAAGATCGGCTCCCGCTGGCGCAGGCTCAACCCCGGCCAGCAGGCCATGCTCGCACTTGTCCACCTGCGCAAGGGTGAGCCGCTCACCGAACTGGCGGAAGGCTTCGGCGTGGGCGCCACCACGGCATGGCGCTACATTCGTGAGGCCATCGGACTGCTGGCCAGCCGTGCGCCTCGTCTCGACCAGGCGTTACGCGCGGCTCAACGCGCTGGATACGCCTTTGTGGTGCTTGACGGCACCCTGATCCCGATCGACCGAGTGGCTGCCGACCGGCCGTATTACTCCGGTAAGCATAAGAAGCACGGCATGAACATCCAGGTCCTGGCCAGCCCCGATGGTACGCCGTTGTGGACCTCCGGCTCCCTCCCGGGCTCGGTGCATGATCTGAAGGCGGCCCGGATCTGGGGCATCGTTCGTCGGCTGGAAAGTGCCAGCCTGATCGCCCTGGCGGATAAGGGCTACATCGGCGCTGGTGAACCCGTGCGGGTGCCGTACCGGGGCAAGGACAAGCCGACCTCGCAGAAGAGCGCGAACTCTGCGCATGCCAAGCTTCGGGCACCAGGAGAGCGCGCGAATGCGCAGCTGAAAACCTGGCGCGTCCTTCGCAAGCTACGGTGTTGCCCTCTTCTCGCAGGTCAGCTCGTCAAAGCCATCCTCGTTCTTCAACTCCGTGAAGCAGGATGAAAAGCGGTCAATGTCCGGACCGCGGGACGAAGGGGTGACCAGGGAGCGGATGGACTGCTGCTCTCCGACCGCAAGCTTTATGCCTGCTACGCACCACAGACGGTGACACCAGCGAAGATCGCGGACAAGTTCGAAAGCGATCTCATCAAAGCGCTGGAGCAGCGCAAGAACGAGTTTCACACCTTCGTCTTCGTCCACAGCGACCGGCGGGGCATCCATCCCGAGGTGGCGTCCTTGCTGGCAGGGGCGCGCACGAACTATCCGGAGCTCACCTTCGAGAACTTCGGCAGAACCCACTTCTACACCCGGCTCTGCCGGATGGAGAGGTGGCAGGTGGAAGACTTCCTGGGCCCTTTCCCCGCTGCTCCGGTGGCCGTCAGCGTCGTTCTCGACGAGCTCATCCCGTTGCTGGACCATCTGGCGGTCTTTCGCCGTCCGTTCGAAGACCTGCCCGCGATTCCCAGGCCCCCTCTGACCAAGATGGACTACAACGGATTTTCCTGGGACGTCAGGCACCGTCTCTGTCTTGCGCTGCCGTACGTGAAACACGTGGAGGAGTACTACCGAGGACGCCTGGATCCGAACGAGCGCGACGAGGTGGCGGCGGGGTTCCGGGCGCACTACGAGATGATCGCCCGGACGAGTGCTGACGCGGACGAAATTCTCTGGCAGCTCGAACGTCACATCCTCGGCAACGCCTCGCAACGGTCGCCCATGGAGCTCAACGCGCTCGTCGTCCTGATGTACTTCTTCGAGGAGTGTGAGATCTTCAAGGTGCCGCCCGCGGGGTGGGCTCCTGAGACAGGGGTGGAGGTGCTCGCGTGATCGTGCCGACCAAGGGCGTCGCTCCCCAGCGTGCGTTGCTGGCTGTCGGCGCGCAGATCGTGATCGCCACTGAGCGGCAGCCGGTGACCATCAATCAGGCATGGCGCCGCCTCCTGGCGTGGCGGGAGGCCAACGACCATCGCGCCCCACTGACGTTCTGGTGGTTCGCGCTGTCGCTTGATCTGCTTTTCGCGATGGGGCTCGTCGAGCTGGAGCGGGATGTCCTGATCTTCCGGGCGCGCAGCGATGCTCCGTAGCCTGAGATCGAACGACTCGAGATTCAAGGCCGTCGAATTCCGCTCCGGCCTCAACATTGTCGTGGCCGAGCGCACCGATGCCTCCACCGACACGGACAGCCGTAATGGCTCCGGCAAGTCGAGCATGATAGAGCTGCTGCATTTCGTCCTGGGCGCACAGAACGCGAACAAGGCGCTGTGGACCAGTCCGAGCCTGCGTGATCACGTGTTCACGCTGGAGCTGGACTGGCCGGGCAGGTCGGAGCCGCTGGTGGTCACGCGCGCCGTCTGCAGGCCGAACAAGATAGTGGTCGACCCGGACGTCACCGGAGGGACGCCGAGGGGTCTTTTCGATCGGCCCGCAGAGATATCGCTCAAGGACTGGCAGTGGGTGATCGAGCGGGATCTCTACGGGGCCACATCCCAGAACCTCGACATCAGCGGTAGAACGCTCCTGTCCTTCGCCATCAGAAGAGTCGACGTCGGCGGCTTCCTGGAGCCCACGAAAACCTTCGGCCAGCAGTCGCCGCATGATTCCATGCTCAATTTGTGCCACCTGTTCGGGCTGGACGTGGGCCTGGCGGCGAGATACCGGCTGCTCTCCAATCAGGAAGCCACCAGAAAGAAGCTGGTCGAGGCGGCCAAGGATCCGGTGTGGGGAAAGATCGTCGGTCGTTCCGCAGAGCTCCGCGGTGAGATCGGAGCCGTCGAGCAGCGTCTCGCCGAGCTCGAAAGGCAGATCGCCGATTTTCAGGTGGTCCCGGAGTACGAGAACATCCGCCGGGAAGCCGATGAGGTCGATCAGCAGATCAGGGACCTCCGGGCAGAGGAGGCCATCGAACGCCGCAATCTTCAGGACATGGAGCGGGCGATGGCCGACGTCGTGGAGCCCGATGACCGCTACCTCGAGACCGCCTACCGCCAGCTCGGAGTCATCCTCGGCCAGGAGGTGCGACGCCGGTTCGACGATGTCCGCGTGTTTCACGAGACCGTGGTGAGAAATCGCGAGAAGCACCTGAGCGAGGAGGCCTCCCGCCTCCGCGAGCGTCTGTCGGAGCGCAACCTGGCCCGGCAGCGCCTCGGTGAGAGGCAGGCGGCCCTGTTGCGCACTCTCAACTCGGGCGGGGCGCTCGACGCGCTCACCTCGCTTCAGTACGCCCTCGCACGCGAGCAGGCACATCTCGAATCGCTCAGGCACAGGTTCCAGGCGGCGCAGGCCCTGGAGGCCAGCCGGCGCGAGATCGACGCCAAGCGACTGGAGCTGGAACAGGAGATGGTCACTGACCTCGAAGACCGGGACGCGGCGACCCGGGAGGCCAATGCGCTGTTCAACCAGTATGCGAGGCGTCTGTACGGCGACGGCAAGAATCCGTACCTGACGTTCAGCCCCACGAAGCAGCGCATGCGTATCGAGCCCCGTATCGAGGATGACGGCAGCCGTGGCATCCACAACATGGTCATCTTTTGCTTCGACCTGACCGCTTCGGTGATAGCTCACAGGGCCGGGCGTGGTCCTGACTTCCTGGTTCACGACAGTCATCTGTACGACGGCGTGGATGAGAGGCAGATCGTCCGGGCGTTGCAGCTCGCCGCGGAGGTGACCGCGGCCGAAGGAATGCAGTACGTCGTCACGATCAACTCCGACGATCTGCGGAAGGCCGGCTCGGCGGGCCTTGACGCGGCCCCGTACGTCATCGAGCCCCACCTGACCGACCAGGTCACCGGTGGCCTTTTCGGCTTCCGCTTCTGAACGTGGCGCCGTTCAGGATGGGCCGAGCCGTACGGTGAACGGCCGGGGAGCGCGAGGGGCCGGTAGGCCCCTCGCAGGAAAAGGACCGCCGGCGGTGCGGGCACCGCCGTAGGGCGGTCAGCGCCGGTCGAGCAGCGCGTTGATCATCCCCTGCAACTGCTCCCGCCCCGAAACCCCCAGCGCCCCGCCGAGCGCCTCGGCGAGCCGGTCGTACGGGTCCTCCATGGGCACCGCCCCCAGCTCCTCGGCCAGCTCGGCGACGGTCCACGGCCCGTCCCTGTGCACCGCCGGCCCCGCCGTCCACCCCTGGTTCACGGTCACCGTGCCGCCTCTGACGGACAGCACCTGCCCGGTCCGGGGGCACGCGGCGGAGGCCAGGTAGGCGGCGATGGGGGCGACCGCGGCGGGGTGCAGCGGGTCGAAGCCCTCGGCGGGCGGCTCGCCGCCCATCCCGGGCACCTCCAGCGTGAGCCTGGTACGGGCCATGGACGGCGAGACGCAGTTGACCCTCACGCCGTACCTGCCGAGTTCGAGGGCGGCGACGGTGGTGAGGGCGGCCACGCCGGCGTTCGCGGAGGCGTAGGAGGCCTGGGTGGGCAGCGGGTTGAGCAGCCCGGAGCCGGACGAGGTGTTGATCACGGCGCGGTCGGCGCGGTCGCCGGCCTCGTACCGTTCGCGCCAGTGGCGGGCCGCCCAGCGGGTGACGGCGAACGTGCCCTTGAGCTTCACCGCCACGACGTCGTCGAACTCGGCCTCGCCCAGGTCGGCCAGGCCGAGGTTGCGCTCGACGGCGGCGTTGTTGACGACGACGTGCAGGTCGCCGAAGGCGTCGACGGCGGTGGCGACCATGCGGCGGGCGCCTTCCCAGTCGGCGACGCTGTCGGTGTTGGCGACGGCCTGGCCGCCGCGCGCGACGATCTCCTCGACCACCTTGGCGGCGACGCCGGTGTCGCCGCCGCTGCCGTCGATCTCGACGCCGGGGTCGTTGACGACGACCTTGGCGCCTTCCGCGGCGAAGAACAGCGCCTCCTCGCAGCCGATGCCGCGGCCCGCTCCGGTGATGAGGGCAACGCGCCCGTCAAGACTGCCCATGGGGTCCTGCCTCTCTCAAGTGACTGCATCCAATGTATTACTACATCAGATGTACTAAACTTGCGGGCATGACGGGATTGCGGGAACTCAAGAAGCAGCGCACACGGCAGGCGCTGGTCGAGGCGGCCGTCCGGCTCTTCGAGGAGCGGGGCTTCGAGCAGGTCACCGTCGCGGAGATCGCCGAGGCGGCCGAGGTGTCGACGCGGACGTTCTTCCTGCACTTCCAGGCCAAGGAGGACGTGCTGTTCGCCAACGCGGACGTGCGGGTGGACCTGGGGCTGCGCGTGGTCGCCGAGCGCGGGGAAGGCGAAAGGCCCGCCGACGTGGTCGCGCGGGCCATGGAGGAGATGATCGGCAACGCCTGGGACGCCGACCTGACGAGCGGGCTGGCGCAGCTACGGGTCCGGCTGGCGGCCACCGCCCCGGCGTTGCAGGCCCGGCTGCTGCACCGCTACGTCACCGCGCAGCACGAGCTGACCCAGGCCCTGCGGCAGGCGTACCCAGACGAACTCGACCCGATCGGGGCGGCCGCGCTCGTGGGCGCGGCGGTGGGGGCGGTGAGCGCGGCGACGCTCGCCGCGCTGGAGCGCGGCGACGCGCCCGCCGAGGTGCGGGCGGCGATGCGCCGCGCCACGGAGCTGATCGCCGGGGCTCAGCCGGGGCGGGAGCCCGTCACCAGGTAGACGACGTCACGGGCGACGCGCACCGCGTGGTCGGCGTAGCGCTCGTAGTAGCGGCCGATGAGCGTGATGTCGATGGCGGGCTCGACGCCGTGGGCCCAGTCCTTGCCCAGGATGTTCTTGAACAGCCGCCGGTGCAGCCGGTCCATCGCGTCGTCGTCCTGCTCCAGCTCCAGGGCCGATTCGACGTCGCGGGAGGCGACGCAGCTGCCGGCCTTGGTGACCAGGTTCTCGGCGATCTGGCCCATCTCCACGATCGTGGAGCGGATCTCCGCGGGGATGGCCGAGTCGGGGTGGCGCAGCCGGGCCACCTTGGCGACGTGCACCGCGAGGTCGCCCATCCGCTCCAGGTCGGTGCCCATGCGCAGCGCCGTGACGACCATCCGCAGGTCGACCGCGACCGGCTGCTGCCTGGCCATCAGGTCGAAGATGGACGCCTCGATGTCCGCGAAGATCGCGTTCACCTCCTCGTCGCGGGAGATCACGCTCTCCGCGAGCTGGAGGTCGGAGTCGAGCAGGGCGGTCGTGGCCCGGGAAATCGCCGAGCGGACAAGCCTGGTCATCTCGACCAGCTTGTCGGTCAGGGAATCAAGTTCTTCATGGTACGCGTCGCGCATGTCGTCACCGTATGTGGGCGTCGATGAACGAACTCCTACGCCGAGATGAACTTTCCGGGAAAGCCGGGTTCATCCGCAGGTGAGAGGGGTGTGCTCGGCGTGGCGCCGCCTACCATCGAAGACATGAGTGAGATGGCCATGAGCTTCGCGGCCCTGGCCGGCTTCGTCGTGGGGGCTCTCGCGGTGCTGTTCTACCGCAATCAGATCGAGGCGCCCAGCCGGGCCGGTGCGGCCACCGACAACGACCCCGGTGCGCTGCCGCAGGGCGTCGCCTCCGTGCTGGCCGTGCTGCCCTCGTCCGCCGTGGTGCTCGACGGCCAGGACCGGGTGCTGCGCGCCAGCTCGGCCGCTCGCGCGTTCGGGCTGGTCAAGGGCGACCGGCTGATGGCGGCCGAGCTGCTCGCGCTGGCGCGCCAGGTGCGCCGCGACGGCGAGATCCGGGAGACCGAGATCGACGTCGCCGGGCACAAGTTCGGGCAGGAGACCACCAGCTTCGCGGTGCGCGTCGCCCCGCTCGGCTCCTACGGGCAGGTGCTCGTCCTCGCCGAGGACCAGACCGAGTCCCGCCGGGTCGAGGCCGTGCGGCGCGACTTCGTGGCCAACGTCAGCCACGAGCTGAAGACCCCCGTGGGCGCGCTGAGCCTGCTCGCCGAGACGATCCAGGACGCCGCCGACGACCCCCAGGCCGTCACCCGCTTCGCCGGCCGCATGCAGCACGAGGCCGCCAGGCTCACCTACCTGGTGCAGGACCTCATCACGCTGAGCAGGATCCAGGGCGCCGAGGCCATCCCCACGCCCGGCCAGGTCTCCATCGACGAGGCCGTCCAGGACGCCATCGACTACTGCAACACCAGGGCCGGGGCCAAGGACATCACGCTCGTCTCCGGCGGCACCGAGGGGCTGCGCATCTGGGGCGACGACGAGCTGCTGGTCACCGCGTTGCGCAACCTCATCGACAACGCGATCGTCTACAGCCCCGAGCACACCCGCGTGGTCATCAGCGCGCGGCCCGCCGGCGACAGCGTCGAGATCAGCGTCAGCGACCAGGGGATCGGCATCTCCGAGGAACTGCAGGAACGCATCTTCGAGCGCTTCTTCCGCGTCGACGCCGCCCGCTCCCGGGCGACCGGCGGCACCGGCCTGGGCCTGGCCATCGTCAAACACATAGCCGCCGCGCACGCCGGCGAGGTCTCCGTCTGGAGCAAGGAAGGCTCCGGCTCGACCTTCACGCTGCGCCTGCCCGCCTTCGGCGGGACGGCGCTGCCCGCACCACCCTCGATTCCCCTGGAGACGGTCAGATGACCAGAGTTTTGGTCGTGGAGGACGAGGAGTCCTTCTCCGACGCCCTGTCCTACATGCTGCGCAAGGAGGGGTTCGAGGTCTCTGTCGCGGCGACCGGGCCCGAGGCGCTCGAGACCTTCGACCGCAGCGGCGCCGACCTGGTGCTGCTCGACCTCATGCTGCCCGGCCTGCCCGGCACCGAGGTGTGCCGCTCGCTGCGGCAGCGCTCGAAGGTCCCGGTCATCATGCTGACGGCCAAGGACAGCGAGATCGACAAGGTCGTGGGCCTGGAGCTGGGCGCCGACGACTACGTGACGAAGCCGTTCTCCTCGCGTGAGCTCGTCGCCCGCATCCGGGCGGTGCTGCGCCGACAGGGCGACGTCGTGGAGGAGCTGGAGACCGCGGTGCTGGCCGTCGGCCCGGTCCGGATGGACGTCGACCGCCACGTCGTGGCCGTGCGCGGCGAGCAGGTGCAGCTTCCGCTCAAGGAGTTCGAGCTGCTGGAGGTGCTGCTGCGCAACGCCGGCCGGGTGCTCACCCGCGGCCAGCTCATCGACCGCGTCTGGGGCGCCGACTACGTGGGCGACACCAAGACCCTCGACGTGCACGTCAAGCGCCTGCGCGCGAAGATCGAGGCCGACCCGTCCAACCCGCGCTGCATCCTGACCGTGCGCGGCCTCGGCTACAAGTTCGACGCGGTCGAGGAATAGCCGCATACAACACGAAAACCTCTGTTTCCGGTACGGGAGCCCGTACGGGAAACAGAGGTTTTGCCGTGTCTTGAGGCGTCTTAGTGCGCCTCTTCCGCGGGCGCCGACGGGGTGGGAGTGGGCGTCGGCGGAGGGACGGCGCCGGGGACGGCCGGGTACTGGGCGAACTCGCGGCTGCGCGTGACCACAGGGACGTTCATGGAGACGACGCCGGCGTTGGCGAACTGGAGGTCCAGGCGGATGCTCTCGCCGCCCCTGAGGGCCCTGGAGAGGCCTTCCAGCATGATCTGGGGGCTCGGCTTGCCCGTGTCGACGAGCTGGTTGCTCGGGAGTTGCACGGGGGCGGCGAGCTTGGCCGTGGCGGCGTTGCCCGCGCTGACGGCCTGGAGGCTGTCGGGAGTGCCCGAGGAGTTGAGGATGTGCAGGTAGACCGGGGCGGAACCACGCCAGGGAATCTGGCCGCCGGAGTCGGGGCCGAGAATGAACGCCTGAGGGATGTGGACGGTCTGCTTTCCGTAGCTGCCCTGCTCGATGAGGGCCGCTCCCTCGACGGGCGCGTAGGGCTTGTTGGTGTTGGCGTCGAATCCAACCGAACAGCCGGCGAGTACGGGGGCAGCCAGGAACGCGGCGGCGGCGACAATCCAGCGACGGCTGGTCACGGGCGGGTTCTCCTTGGGTCTCGCGCGTGCGGGATGGGCAGCGCCTACCATATCGATCCGATTCCATGGTCATATCCGCACCCCCGCAGGTCATTAGCCATGTCCGGATATGCGATTCATACGCTTGACCGCTTGTCAACCCCCAATATGCGGCTTTGACCTGCAGTTATGATGATTTCACTGTTCCGGGAGCCTGTGGATGCGTGGTACCCTGGAGTACAGCGGAAGGGGTACTTGTCACATGACTTTCCAGGTCGGCGACACTGTCGTCTACCCCCACCATGGGGCTGCTCGGATCGAAGCAATCACGAAGCGATCCATCAAGGGTGAGGAAAAGACCTACCTGGTGCTCAAGGTCGACAAGGGCGACCTTACCGTCCAGGTGCCAGCCGAAAACGCAGAACTCGTCGGTGTGCGCGATGTTGTCGGTCAGGAAGGCCTTGAGCGGGTTTTCGACGTCCTGCGGATGCCGCACACGGAAGAGCCGACCAACTGGTCTCGCCGTTACAAGGCCAATCTTGAGAAGCTCGCTTCCGGCGATGTGAACAAGGTCGCCGAAGTCGTTCGCGACCTGTGGCGGAGGGACCGCGAGCGCGGCCTGTCCGCGGGGGAGAAGCGCATGCTCGCGAAGGCTCGCCAGATCCTGGTCAGTGAGCTCGCGCTCGCGGAGAAGACCAACGAGGACAAGGCGGAAGCCCTGCTCGACGAGGTTCTCAACTCCTGAACACGAACATTCCACGGGTGGGCGTCGGTGTCGACGTCCACCCGTTCGCATCCGGCCGGGAGCTCCATCTCGCCGGCCTCCACTGGCCGGGCGAGACGGGGCTGTCCGGCCATTCCGACGGCGACGCCGCCGCCCACGCGGCCTGCGACGCCCTGCTGTCGGCGGCCGGGCTCGGCGACCTCGGCGGACTGTTCGGCACCGCCGACCCGCGCTGGGCCGGCGCGTCCGGCGCCGCCCTCCTGGAGGAGACCGCGCGCCAGGTGCGCGCCGCCGGGTTCGAGATCGGCAACGTGGCCGTCCAGGTGATCGGTAACCGCCCCAAACTCGCCCCCCGGCGCCAGGAGGCCGAGAAGGCCCTCAGCGCCGCTCTGGGGGCCCCTGTGAGCCTCAGCGCGACCACCACGGACGGGCTCGGCCTCACCGGGCGCGGCGAAGGCGTCGCGGCCGTCGCGACGGCGCTCGTCGTCGACCGTTCCTGAGACAACCGTTCCTGAGACTCGCGCGTCCTCTCTGCCGGGGTGTCCATGGGCGACGGCGGCCCGTCACTGGCGCGGTACGGGCCGCCGTCTTTCAGGGGTAACTTCACTTTTGCCGGGTAGGCCCCTTTGAGACATGTGAACGTCTCGGGGGGAGTCACACATGATCGGCGCGATTGTTTCCGCTGTAGTCATCGGGGCCATCGTCGGAGCACTGGCCCGGCTGCTGGTGCCCGGCAGGCAGAACATGTCCATCGGTCTGACGCTGATCGTCGGCATCGTGGCGGCCCTGCTCGGCACCCTGATCGCCCAGATGTTCGGCTGGGCCGACACCAGAGGCATCGACTGGATCGAACACCTGCTCCAGCTCGCGCTGGCGGTGATAGGCGTGGCCATCGTGGCCCGCATGACGACCAGCGGCAGGCGCGGCGGCCCCGGAACAGGCCGCACAACCGCCTGACCTGCCGATTCTTTACCATCGCGCATATTCGTCGCGTCACGGGTAGCCACCACCCCGTGAGGATGAACGGCTCACCCTCACGGGGAGGTTTGTGACATGACAATCCAATCCATCCTTGGCGCCATCGTGATCGGCGCCGTGATCGGCGCGATCGGTCGTCTCCTGCTTCCCGGCAGGCAGGCCATCGGGTGGATCCTCACCATCGTCGTCGGCATCGTCGCAGCCCTCGTCGGCACGCTGATCGCTCAGGTGCTCGGCGTCGAGACGACCTCCGGCATCGACTGGATCGAGCTCGTGATGCAGGTCGTGCTCGCCATCGTGGGTGTCGGCCTGGTCGCCGGGCTACGCCGCGGCAGCGGCAGCGGACGAAGCATCTGACGCCGCCACGGTTTCTCGCGGGCCCGTCCGGTCATGCCGGGCGGGCCCGTTCCGTTCACTCCTCGGGCGGGAGCGGGGTGCTGCGCAGGCGGCCCGACGGGGCCTGGGCCTGGACTTCGGTGACCACGGGGTGCGGGGCGGTGTCCTCCAGCGCGTCGCGCTCGTCTCGCTCGTCGTCCTTCGACTGAGGGTCGGCGGCCTCGGGGCCGTGCGCGGGATCGGGCACGTCGGCGACCACCGGGACGGGCTGCGTGTCGGCGTCCTTGCCGGTGGCCTTGGGGTGGACCAGCACGTCGGTCGGCTTGACCCGGTCGCCCCAGCGCACCGGACGGCGCGGCTCCTCCTCCTGCGGCTGCAGGATCTCCGGAGGAGCGGCTTCCACGGGTCGCCGGACCTCGGGCTCCTGGGCTTCGGGTTCCTCGGCCTTGGGTTCCTCGGCCTTGGGCTCCTGAGCCTGCCAGTGGGTCACCCGCTCCGAGATGGGCGGGGTCTCCGGGGCGGGGGTGGGGCCGACGACCGGCGTGGGCTCCAGCCGGCCCCGCGGCTCCTCGGCCGCCGGCGCGGCAGCCTGCCGGGGAGCGGCCGGGGCGGTCTCAGGCGTGATCTCGGGGGCGTTCTCCGGGGCCCGGTGGAAGGGCACGATGTCGTCCTCGTCCGGCCGCTCGTCGGCGCCGGACGTCCGGCGATCCTGTACGTGCTTGATCAGCAGCAGCCACAGCCACAGCGCGACGGCCAGCATCACCCACGGCGCGATCGCCACGCCGACGGCCGTCGGCGCTACCTGGAACTCCACCCGCAGCGCCACCGCGGCGTCCGCTGCCGCCGCGGCCACGAGGAGCAGCACCAGCACCACCGCCGCCTGCACGCGGACCAGCGTCCGCGCCGAACGCAGCAGCAGCACGCCGATCAGCGCGACCACCAGGAGTGCCGCGAACCCGGCCGGGTAAAGGTAGGCCAGATCCGGCCTGGCCTCGCCGCGCACGGCGAGAGCCCTGAGGTCGTCGAACGAGAGCGCGCAGGCGGCCCCGGTGAGGGCGGCGACGGCGAGCCCGGCCAGGGCGATGCCCAGCCGGCGGAGCGTAGAGGGGGGAGTCACGTCCATGGCGGTCTCGAGCCTACAGAAGAATGACAGCCCGGACCGATCTGGAGGAGCGACATGACCGAGCTCACCGAGGAAGCGCGCAAGCTGCTCGACGCGCCCAACTTCGCCACGGTGACCAGCGTCAACCCCGACGGCTCACCGCAGTCGACCGTGGTGTGGGTGCGTCTGGACGGCGACGACGTGCTGTTCTCGACCGTCAAGGGGCGCCGCAAGCCGCGCAACTTCGACCGCGACCCGCGCACCAGCCTGCTGGTGATCGACCCCGACGACCCGTACCGATACGTGGAGGTCCGGGGGCGCGTGACCATGGAGGACGACCCGGAGGGCGCGCTCATTCAGGAGCTGTCGCAGAAGTACACGGGCGGGCCGTTCCATGACAAGCCGGGCGCCCAGCGGGTGATCGTGCGTATCAAGCCGGAGAAGGTCACGCTACGGGGGTGAAGAGGCGTTAGCCTTGCCTTCGTGAGCTTGCACCTTTACGACACCGCCACACGCGCCATCCGCGAATTCGTACCGGTCGAAGCCGGCCGGGCGTCGATTTACCTGTGTGGTGCCACCGTGCAAGCTCCGCCGCATATCGGACATATCCGGTCTGGCGTGAACTTTGACGTGCTGCGCCGGTGGATGACACGTTCCGGTTATGACGTGACTTTCTGCCGCAACGTCACCGACATCGACGACAAGATCATTCGGGTGGCGGCCGCGGAAGGCGTGCCCTGGTTCGTCATCGCCGAGCGCAACCAGCGGGCCTTCACCTGGGCCTACGACACGCTCGGCTGCCTGCCGCCCACCGTCGAGCCGCGCGCCACCGGGCACGTGCCCGAGATGATCGTGCTGATGGAGCGCCTCATCGAGCGCGGCCACGCCTACGCCTCCGGCGGCGACGTCTACTTCAACGTCCGCTCCTACGAGGAGGACTACGGCAAGCTCTCCAACCAGCGGCTGGAGAACATGCGCCCCGCCGCCGACACCGAGGACGAATCGTGCAAGGGCGACCTGCGCGACTTCGCCCTGTGGAAGGGCGAGAAGCCGGGCGAGCCGACCTGGCCCACCCCCTGGGGCCCCGGCCGCCCCGGCTGGCACCTCGAATGCTCCGCGATGGCCACCAAATACCTGGGGCCGACGTTCGACATCCACGGCGGCGGCATCGACCTGATCTTCCCGCACCACGAGAACGAGATCGCCCAGTCCCAGGCGGCCGGCGACGGCTTCGCCCGCTACTGGATGCACAACGGCATGCTCAAGATCGGCGCCGAGAAGATGAGCAAGTCGCTGGGCAACTCGCTGCTCATCCCGGACATGGTGCAGAAGGTGCGCCCCGTCGAGCTGCGCTACTACCTGGCCGCGCCGCACTACCGCTCCTCCATCGAATACTCCGAGGAGGCGCTGCGCGAGGCCGCCGCCGCCTACCAGCGGATCGAGGGCTTCGTCACCCGCGCGGCCGAGGTCATCCACGACGTCGACGCCGACGCGCCGCTCCCGCAGGCGTTCGCCGACGCGCTCGACGACGACCTCGGCACCCCGCAGGCGCTCGCCGTCGTGCACGAGGTGGTCCGCGAGGGCAACGTCGCGCTGGCCAAGGGCGACAAGGAGGCCGTCGCCCGCCTGCTCGCCGAAACCCAGAACATGCTCGACGTCCTCGGTCTCGACCCCCGTTCGCCGCAGTGGCGCTCGGCCGGCTCCGACCTCAAGCCGGTGGTCGACGTCCTGGTCGCAGTGGCCCTGGAGCAGCGCAAGGCTGCCCGCGCCCGCAAGGATTACCCGGCGGCCGACGCCATCCGCGACCAGCTCGCCGCGGCCGGCATCACCGTCGAGGACACCCCCCACGGTCCGCGCTGGGAGCTCAGCCACCAGGCGTGACCCGTTACCCTTGGACGCATGGCAGCTGGTGGCAGGGCGTCGGGCAGGCCCGCGAAGAAGAAGGGCCCCTCGAAGGGCACCGGTGGGCAGGTACGGCGCGGTCTGGAGGGACGCGGCGCGACCCCGCCCGCCGAAATGCGCCACTGGTACAAGGACAAGGCCAGGGCCGAGCGCATCGCCCGCGAGGACCGCGGCGGCGGCGGACGCCGCCCGGCCCCGCGCGCCAAGCGCTCCGACGACGCCCCCGAGCACATCGGCGGGCGCAACCCCGTCCTTGAGGCGCTGCAGGCGGGCGTGCCCGCCAACGCCCTCTACGTGGCCCAGCGCATCGACAACGACGACCGCGTACGCGACTCCATCAAGATCGCGGCCGAGCGCGGCATCGCCCTCCTCGAAGTCACCCGCGACAAGCTCGACAGGCTGACCGAAGGCGCCGTCCACCAGGGCGTGGCGCTCCAGATCCCCGCCTACGACTACGCCCACCCGTCGGAGCTCGTCGAGCTGGCCCACGACGCCGCGGAGACGCCCCTCATCGTGGCCCTCGACGGCGTCACCGACCCGCGCAACCTGGGCGCCATCGCCCGCTCCGCGACGGCCTTCGGCGCCCACGGCCTGCTCGTCCCCTCACGCCGCTCGGCCGGCGTCACCGGCGGCGCCTGGAAGACCTCCGCCGGCACCCTCGCCAATCTCCGCGTCGCCCGCGCCTCCAACCTGACGGCCGCCCTGCGCGAATACCGCGAGGCCGGCCTCTTCGTCATCGGCCTCGACGGCGAGGGCCGCGTCGACATCGGCGACGTCGACCTGCTCGGCGAGCCACTGGTCGTCGTCGTCGGCTCCGAAGGCAAGGGCCTGTCCCGGCTCGTACGCGAACAGTGCGACGTGGTGGCCCGCATCCCGATGGCAGCCGCGGCGGAGTCGCTCAACGCGGGAGTGGCCGCGGGAGTGACGTTGTACGAGGTCGCTCGTCACCGACGTGGTTGAGCGTCTACACTGGTAGGCCGTGCCGACGTAGCTCAATCGGCAGAGCATCTGTCTTGTAAACAGAAGGTCAGGGGTTCGATTCCCCTCGTCGGCTCTGCATGAAGAAGCCCCTGAACTGGTGATTCCGGTTCAGGGGCTTCTCGTTTGTCAGGGCAATGTCGCGATCTTGCTAACACCCTTGCTAACAGGAGGCCACCGCCTGGGCGAAGATGTCGGCGGCGGTGGCGGCCTGCTCGTGGATGACGTGGGCGTACACGCGCAGGGTGATGGCGGGGTCGGCGTGGCCGAGGCGGGCAGCGACGACGTGCACGGGGGTGCCGGCCATCAGGAGTGTGGTGGCGTGGATGTGGCGGAGGTCGTGCAGGCGGGCGTGGGGGAGTGGCGTCCTTGGGTTCTGCTTGTTGTGGGTGGCGATGAGCTTGGGCATCAGGGAACTGGGCGTGTCGGGGAAGATTGGATCTCCCCAGCCGGTCGTGAAGACGTAAGCGTGGCCGCCTTTCCAGGACTCCCCGAGCTTGAGGCGTTCTTCGTCCTGTTGGGCGCGGTGGGCCTTGAGGACCTTGACCGTGCCCGCGTCGAGGGAGACGACTCGGGAACGGCCGCTCTTCGTGGTGCCTTCAATGCGCTGGCGGTCGAGGACGGCGGCGGTCCCTGTGATGTGGATTTGGGGCTTGTCGAGGTCCACGTCTGTCCAGCGGAGGTTGAGCAGTTCGCCTCTGCGGGCGCCCGTGTAGGCGGCGAGGTGGAAGAAGGCGAAGAGGCGATGGTCTCGCGCGGTCTGAAGGAACGCCCGGAGCTGGGCGGGCGTCCACACCATGCCGGGTTCTGTGGATGAGACCCGGGGGAGCTTGGCCCGTTCCGCTGGGTTGTTCGGCAGGAGCTCGTCCACGAGTACGGCGTCCGTGAGTGCTTTTCGCAGCACCGTGTGGACGTGCTTGACGGTGTTGGGAGCGAGAGAACTATTCTTCCTGCCGCCGCTGGTCAGGAGGTCTCGGTAGAACTTGGTGATCGCCGAAGGGCGTAGTGCCTGGAGGCGTACGGTGCCGATGCGTGGGGTTATGTAGAGGCGGATCATGTCGCGATAGCCCTTAAGGGTGTGCGGCTTGATCTCGACGGCGTGGCCCTCGATCCACTCGGCGAGGTATTCGGCGACGGTAATGGTGTTCCGGTCGATGTATTCGCCGCGCCGGGCTTTTACACGGGCTTCGTCGCGGGCGGCTTTGGCGTCGTCCTCTGTGGTGAAGCCGCCTACCCATTTAGGCTTGCTCTCTCCCGTTTCAGGGTCACGGACTCTGATCACGACGTCGAGCACGGTTGCTTCCGATTCAGACTTCCTCACCGTGGCTCAGCGTGAGGCCGCCGAGTCCATTCGAGCGTGCACGCTGGTGAGTGGTACAGCTTTATTCAGGGCGTTGGTGAGTTGCTGTACGTAAAGCACCAGACCTACCTGAGCATCTGCCGCTGCCAGGCACGCCAGTCCTCTTGTGCCTGGACTCGTGCCGCCATTCGGCGTGGGGCGATCTCGACGTACAGCAGTATCCGCGGACAGTCGGCGATCGGGTACTACTGCTCGAATAGCCAACCGTAGACGTTGGAGGCGGCAGGCATCGGACTCGGTCGGGTCAGCACATCGGCTGCACACATGGCGCCGGCAACATCGATATGAACGCCCATCCTGGTGGTATCGTGCGCTGCTGGTACGGCAGCGCCGTACAGCGACGCCATCTACGCGATCACGCCCCGCGTAGCTATAGCGCCGAAAGAAATGCCTTCATCTCCAGCATGAGCATCGAACCGTAGGGGCGCCAGCAGCAGACGGGACACCCCGTACCAGGGCAGAAATCGCACCTCATACTGGTGCCCGAGGCCACATCGGCACTCTCAAGGCAGTTCCAGGGCATTTGTCCTGTTTGCTTGCACTCCTCGTGTAGGACAGATGCCGGCGCATAACACATCGGTACCGGTTCCGAAGATGTTGTTATGCGCCGAGTCGAACTGAGGTCTTCTCGGGAAGAACCCATGCTTGGAGGCCAAAGATGGAGACTCGGCTCACAGTGGTCGGCGACGGAGACAAGTCTGAACATCTGGAGTCCCTGCGCGACTGGCTTGGACTGGAGCCGGAGCTCGGGGGTCAGGTGCGTAAGTCGGCACCGCCTCCCAGGGATGGCGAGCTCGGTGGACTCACGGACGCTGTGGTCATCGCACTCGGCTCCGGAACGTTGTCAGCCCTAGCGATGTCGTTGAAGACCTGGCTTTCTCAGCCGCGCAGGTCGGACATCACCATCCGGGTCGAGGCTGGAGATCGGAGCATCGAGATCGATGCCAAACGGGTGGCCGAGAGCCGGATCGAGGCTCTGCTGGAGCAGGCGCTGCGCGACGAGTCGTCGGGCTGAACGGTGCGGCTTCCCGACCGTGAGCATTCTCGTGCCGTGCTGATAGGGACGAGCCACTACACCGACGGCAGGCTCACCCAGTTGCCAGCGGTCCGCCAGAACCTCGGCGACCTTGCCGCGGTGTTCACCGACCCGGCTCATGGGATCGTCTCGCGAGAACACTGCCTCACACTCGCGGACGAGAGTGATGTCCGCAGGCTCGGTGGCCGGATCAGGGCGGCGGCCAGTGAGGCGGAGGACCTCTTCCTCGTCTACTACGCGGGCCACGGGTTGGTGGGAAGCCGGCGACATGAGCTCTACTTGGCCCTACCCGACAGCGAATGGGAAGCTCCGGAGTTCACGGCGATGGAGTACGACAAGCTTCGCGGCGCGGTTCTCGACAGCCCTGCGCGCAACAAGGTCGTGATCCTCGACTGCTGTTTCTCGGGCCGGGCGGTAGGTGATCTCATGGCCGACCCGGACACCGCTGTGCTGGGTCAGCTCGATGTCAACGGCTCATACGTCCTGACCTCGGCGCAGGGAAACCAAGTCGCACTCAAGTTGCCTGGCGAGGAGCACACCGCCTTCAGCGGCCGCCTGATCAGGCTGCTTCGCGAGGGCGCGTCCGACGGCCCTGAGCTGCTGACGCTCGACTTCCTCTACCAGCGACTTCGTCACACCATGCAGGCCGAAAAACTCTCGGTGCCCAGCCGCCGCGCCCTGCAATCTGCCGGGCTTATCGCGCTGGCCCCAAACCGGGCAGCAGGGCGGCCGATCGATCCGATACGTTCGCCGGAGCCATTTAGGACGACCGGGCTGAGATGGGACGTCGACCGATCCTCCCGCGGTAACGACGAAGGCGCGTACGTGACCTTCGAAGCACGCCACAGAAGCTACTGGGTTCTGACCTTCCTCACCTCGCTCCTGGGTCTGCTCGCGGTCCTTCTCGCCTTCACGGCAGAGCTGCCGACATTCGCCAAGATCGCCTTCGGCGTCGGGGCGGCCGTCTGTCTGGCGCTGACTTTCGGATATGTCCAGATGGCACGAGCGCCCGTCCGTCTGGAGATCGGAACGCGGGGCGTCCAGCTCTTCGCGCGCAGCGGGACGACCTGGATTCCCTGGTCAGTGATCGGTGCGATCGACATCGAACAGGTAAACGGAAGCCCTCATGTCGTGGTCTGGCTGGAGGAGGCCGATATCTTTCCCGACTCCGATATTTTCGGTGGCGGAGCCCAGTTCATGCCCAAGCATGGCGCCATCGCGCTCTGTTCCATCAGCATCTTGCGGGCACGCCGACATGAGATAGCGAAGGCCCTGCGAGGTTATGGCGGGCAACATGTCAAGAGAAGGAATATGTGATCCATCCCGGGGCGCGATCTCGCTGGGGCTAGTTGGCTGGTTCTGTCTGAGTCTCCTATGGCTCGATTCCCCTCGAGCTTGGCGGCCCTACGCTCCGGGTTGACTTGCCACCGGATGACGCGGTGACCCCTACCAGCAGGTACCGCGGGATGGTTCAGCTCGAAGCTGCCGTCCCGATCGCGCGGCACACTGAGCTCCACAAGGCCCCACATCGGTGAGCACGGTCTTGCCTTCTTTGGAGTTGAGCTGACAGTTCGATCTAAACCACGACCAGTGAGAGCCAGCTGGACCGATGTTCCCCAGGCTCGACGTGGTGGTAAGGCCAGATCCCTTATAAGGATTCAGGCATGGCAAAATCGCCTTGCCAACGGCACGGTTACGCTCGCGAAAGCGGGTGGCGATAACGCAAGTGATAGTGTGCGCGCCTCACTCAAGCCCTGAATCTAGTTGTTCGGCCCAAGTTTCGTCTTCTCCCGGCTTAGATACTCAAGGCATACACAGATAGTCGCCCAGTGCATCACCGAAGGAGATTTCCGCAGCTCGAGTAGTCGGGCAGGCGCTGACGGGCTCGCTCGGGTGGCGTTTCCCCTCGCGTCTCCTTCATTAGGCCGTCGAGGAAAGCGTGTGCATCTGCTGTTGGTGTGCCGCACGCGCCGCGGCCCGAAAGGTCTCGTTGAGCTGCTCGCGATTTCGCCCGCGGGTCACGCGTTCATGACAGTTGGGGCACAGCGCAAGCATCGTGTCCGGTGATCCCGGCCGCCCTGAGCATGTTCATCGATGTGGTGGACCTGCAGTAGGGGTTCTCCTTTGTCAGTGACGTCGTGGGTATAACCCGAATCGGGGCAGGAAGGGTTCTCGCATCGTGAGCCTGCACGGATGAGGACCGCCTGACGTGCCGGGGCCAGCCGGACCCGGTGCTCCCCTTGCGTCTCGACCCGGCGATGACTGCGCCCAGAGCGCTCTGCCTCCTTGGCCTGCCGACACAGGTGTAGATATTGAGCCGGCGCTTGAGCCGCCATGTCTCGGAGCACTTTCAGAACCACTTGAGAGCGTTCCGCGGCCGACACTGCCCGGGACGGGTGCTTGAGCAATGCGGGGCGATGCCGGTCGGTGTTCCACCGGGCGAGGTAGCGGGAGTAGGCCAGTTGTGCGCACTCGAAGGTGGAGCGGCCCAGGATGTCGAGGATGCCGAGGTGATCCATCGTCACGACACCGTCTTCGAGGCAGTCGCTCCAAACGTGGTATTCAAGCTCGCAGTAGAGCACGCTGTAGACGTGGCTGCGACCGAAGGATACGACTCGACGGCCAGCAAGCAGGTCCTGGAGGTCCTGGCGGAGCTTGCAGAAGGTAGGTGCGACCGCCACCGCGCTCCGTTCAGCCCGTCGTATGAGGCCTTCGTGCCGGCGCGGATGCTCCGGGGCCAGAGTCAGCCCGACCAGACGTGGCCTCACCGTCACAGTCCGCCATGCCTGGTAGATCGCCATCAACGCCAATCGGTGCAAATGAGAGGGCCAGCGGTTAGGGTTTGCCGCGATGACAACTCCTGCTATGCCGGGCGCGCGGTGGCTGCTGCTGGACGAGTACACCGGCGAGGTGGGTGAACCGGACGTCACGCTGGGCGTGTGCCACGACATCGACGGGCTCTTCTCAGACGCCGAGCCCATCCCCCTACCAGAGACCTTCACCCTGCTCGGCTGTGAGCCGACGGGGCCGCTGCTGGAGGCGCTGGGGCATCTGGGGACCGAGCGGGCGTGGCTGCCCAGCATCGCCCTGTTTCCCATCCACCGCCAGCGGCCTGACAGGTGTCTATGGGACGAGCGCGGGTGTACCTGCGTGGAAGAGCTCATCGACGTCACCGTGATCGGCCGACGCCCGTCGGCGACACGGGATGGCCTTGTCGATCTCGACCTGCGCGGGTACGTACGGCTGCTTCCGAAGGCGGGGCTGCTGGAGAACAAGCCGGACGTGACGGAATTTCGGCTGGCCGCGCTTGATGACGTGAAGCTCGGCTGGTGTCTGGACGTTGCTGGAGTCTTCCGCAAGCGACCGGCCGCGCCGATCCGGCCGGTGACCCTGATCGGCTTCCTTCCCGAAGCGCCGCCGCTGCTGAGGAGCATCGAGGGAAGCAAGATCACGGCCTCCGTCATGGCCCTTCAATACGACGGGCGGATCGCCGGCAGGGGCGGGCTGCTGTCGGCCACCGTCATCGCCGCCCGCCCGTCGAAGTTGGGCAATGGGCTGCTGGACATCACCTTCGACGGTGGGATCGAGAAGCCGACACCTAGTGGCGCTCGCGAGATCTTCCGCATGTGGTACGACGGCGGTCCGGCCCAGCCCAACCTGTGGACACGCTACGACCGGCTGCTGCAGCGCGAATGGCTTGGTCTGGCAGTCGGTCGTCACCTTCTTCAGGGCGGACTGCCGGACAAGCCAGCCGGGACGACCTATCACCTCGACGGTCGTTTCGTCACTGACATCGACGCCTTCTATTGCGCCATCGGAGAAGCGATCAACGGTCCCGGCGGCTATTTCGGCTGGGACCTCAACGCTCTCGACGACTGCCTCGCCGGCGGATGGGGTGCCACCAGCCCGTTCCGGCTGATCTGGCACCACTCTGATGTGGCCCGCCGCCACCTCGTCGCCGGCTACGACCGGCCGGACCACCGCCTGCGCGACTGGGGGCCGAACATCGAACTGGACGACCTTCTGGAGATCTTCTCCGAGCACGGGGTCGAGGTCGAGTTCCGCTGACTGAACCCGTCCGGGTTTGATGAACAGCTGCCTACTGGGTTTCTGCTGTCGTGACGGGGTTGTGGTTGTGACGGTAGTAGATGGTTTCGAACTCCGCTGGCGGCTGGTGGCCGCAGGCGGTCTGCAGCCTTCGGTGGTTGTACCAGTCGAGGTATTCGAGCGTTGCCAGTTCCACGGCGTCGAGTCTGGTCCAGGGGCCGTGGCGACGGATCAGCCCGGCCTTGAAGATGCCGTTGAAGGACTCGGCGAGTGCGTTGTCGTAGGAATCGCCGCGGCTTCCCACCGAGCTGAGGGCGCCGGCCTGGGCCAGGCGCTCGGTGTAGCGGATGGACAGGTATTGAACGCCGCGGTCGGAGTGATGCACCAGTTGCGACAGGTCGGCATCTCCGGTCGGGTCGTGGCGGCGGCGGCGCCAGATGGCCATTTCCAGGGCGTCCAAGGCCAGGTCGGTGCGCAGGTGGGTGGCCAGTTGCCAGCCGACGACCATGCGGGAGTACACGTCGATGACGAACGCCGCGTACACCCAGCCGTTCCAGGTGCGGATGTAGGTCAGATCCGCTACCCATAACCGGCTCGGCGCCGGTGCGTGGAAGTCACGGCCGACCAGGTCCTCCGGCCGCTGCGCATGTTGGTTGGAGAGGGTGGTGCAGGTGGTTTTGCCGCGCACCAGCCCGTGGATGCCCAGCTGGCGCATCAGCCAGCGCACGGTGCAGCGCGCCACTCGTGGCCGTTTTTGCGCAGTTGGTGATACATCTTGCCGACGCCGTAGCAGCGGTAGTTGTCCTCGAACACGCGCGTGATCTCGGCTTTGAGCTGCTGGTCGCGGATGGCGCGGGCCGAGGGGCGCCTGGGGCGTGCGGCGTAGTAGGTCGGGGGCGGGTGTTGCAGCACCCGGCAGATCGGCTCGACCCCGAACCGGTCGCGATGGGCGTCGATGAAGGCGTTCATCTGGGCGTGCGTGGGTCGAGTTGGCTGGCGAAGAAAGCCGATGCCGCATTGAGGATCTCGTTGGCCCGGCGCAGCTCGCGTACCTCGCGCTCCAGCTCGGCGATCCGCTGCGCATCCTCCGTCGTCGTGCCTGGCCGTTGCCCGGCGGCGACTTCAGCTTGGCGTACCCAGCTGCGCAGCGATTCGGACCCGACACCGAGTTGACGCGCCACCCGAGTGATCACTCCGTGGGGCTCACCGGACTGCTGGATCGCTTCCTGCACCATCCGGACCGCACGCTGCTTCAGCTCTGGCGGGTATCGACGCTGGGAGGGATGCGAATAGATCGACCGGCCATGGGCTCCATCCTTTCCAACCGCAGGAGCCTCCATCAATGCCGGACGGGTTCAAGGGCCGTAGGGGACGACAGCTGTGCGGGTGATCTCTTCTGCCTGCCGCCATCCGGCTACTTGCGCCAGCAGGTCCGGGACGTAGGAAACGAAGTAGGGCCTCACATGACGGGCCATCACCTGGGCGCGGTGCATCGCGAGCAAGGCAGCAAAGGCGGACTCAAGCCGAGGCAGCGCAGCACGCGCCTGAGCCATCCGCACCATCGACGGCGCCTACGCGCTGTCCGGTTCCGTGCGAGACCGCAGCTGTCAGTTCGACGACACGCGCACGGTGGCGGGGATCGTGACCGTGGGGATGAACTCGGGCGGCACGTGGTTCTCGGGGGCCGCCGCCCCGTGGCTCAGTGAGTGGGACCGGATGGTGTTCGCCGCCTGCCAGCCGTCGTATCACATGTGGCAGGAGCGCAACGGGCGGTGGGCGTTGCGCGCGGTCCTGTCGGTGCCGGTGCCGGGGCATCCGTCCCGGCTGGCGGCCTCCGCGGTGGTCGAGCGGTCCAACCTCGCGCTGACCGCCTCAGCCACCCCGCCCCCGGCGCCAGAGGCGGCGGCCGGGCTGGGAGGGATCGACGTGGCCGCGATGGTGCCGACGGTGGTCGAGGAGATGGAACGCCGCGCGGAGCGCCAGGCCGAGGTCGCGAAGCTGGCCGAACGGCTGGTGCTGGCGCGGGCACAGATCGCCGCCAGCCTGGCGGACAAGACGGAGACCATGAAGGGGGAGGCCGCGTAATGGGTTGCGGATGCAGCAAGGCTCGCCAGCAGTTCGAGGTCGTCAGCGCTGACGGCAAGGTCGTCTACAACTCGACGAGCAAGCCCACGGCCGAGGCCGTCGCCAAGCGCTACGACGGTGCGACCGTGCGGCCGAAGGAACCGGCCAAGGCGTGAGCCGCTGAGACTCTGCCGCTGAGAAGGGACTCGCGGCCTGATCCGGCGGCGGACAGTGACAGGCTCTCGGACCCCTCCGGACCGGGGCCTGTCCCATGGCTTCACCCCGTGGGTGCCGGGCTACTTCGGCGCGAATGTCTTGTAGCCGGCGACAGCGGCCTTGATCGCGTTGGTGGCGCTGCTGGGCTCGAACATGCTGTAGACGGTGATCGGCATGTCGTTGCGGTTGCTGTACGGGTATTCCCCGCCCTTGTCGCGGTCCCAGACGCGCAGGCTCTGGATGTCGTCGCACTGTCTGAGGAGGCGATCGCAGCCGCCCGCGACGACTTTCCAGTTGTGGAACTTGGCGCCGCAGGCGGGCCGTTCGGTGAAGATCCAGTCGATCACGTAGTTACGGGGCCACCTTTCCGCTTTCCGCAGTGCTACGAAATCCGGGTCGAATTCGAAGAGCTGGTACTCCGAATGGCTGGTGTTGAGGGTGACGTTCTTGCCGAGGATGCCGACCTCCTGCTTGAACGACACGCCCAGGCTGGGGACGGTGATGTACAGGTCCGAGTAGTCGGCGGCGGCCTGCCAGTCCGTGATGGTTCCGGCGTCGTCGATGCTGCGCCGGCGGGTCAGGTGGAACGTTGCGACGTTGCGGGCCGTTGTGACGGCCGGGTTCTGGAGGCGGTATCGGGCGGCGTGAACCGAGTAGGGGTTGATGCCGTACTGGTCGGGGCTGATGACTGATGTGATCATTGAGGCCGCTTCCGTGGTGTTCCGGCGAGGCCCTGAACGTACGGCCTGGTATGGGTGCTGTCGAGGCTTCCTGGAGGGCTGGTTTCGTGCCGGGTGCTGTGGTGGGGGCAGACGCCTCAACCCGCCACAAATCCGAAACTGGTTCGCAACTGATCGTGCGCGTGATTTCTCCTGTGACTAGCGGGACGATACCCATCTGCACACGAACATCCAGAAAGTCCCCCATGCGCGCCATCGAACCACATCGCGTAGTCGAACAGGCTGATCTGTGGTCCGAGCGGTTCGGACTCGGTCACCGCGCTCACCGGTGGAGGGTGGACTCGATTCTCTCGATCATGTTCGCCATGATGCCAGCACGGCCTTGGGGGCGGCAAGAAAGGCTCGGCTGCCTCGTATCCCGATGTATCGGTCCGCGGCGCATCCCTGGCGGGGGTCGGTGATGTTGAGGGCGTTAAGGTGGCGCATGTTCAACAAGCCTCCTGGATGGCTGTATCTCACTGCGTTCTCCGCCGTGGCCGGCGTCATTCTGTACTGGGCGAGCGTCCCCCACTGGTACGTCCTCGAGATGTTCCTGGTGGGCCTCTTCTTCGGGCTCCCGCTGTGGGTGATCTGGATGATCCGGTTCAGCATGGCGATGAGCAACGGTACGGCACAGCCTCGATTAATGCGCTGGCTGGTACCCGTGTTCATCGTCGCGGGTGTCGCGGTTGCCTTGGTGACGGATGCCTCGTTATGGCTCCGGTTCACGATCTCGAAGCCGAGCTTGGAAGCGTACGCCCGAACGGTGACGGCCGAAACGTCACGCGATTCCACTTGCCAGTGGGTGGGGCTGTATCAGATATGCGACGCCTTTCCCTACCTCAGGCTGGAGGATTCAAAATACGTCCTCGGCAGTGCCTGCCTCATCGGCGAGGAGTGGGCCATCGACAGCAACACCAGCTTCGTCCTCCTGCCCGTGGGGGAGCCTGAGGAGACGGCCGACGATTCCTACCGGCATCTCATGGGGAACTGGTACGGCTGGCATGGGTGGGATCACTGGTGAGCCGCCTGAAGCGCCGGCCAGTGACGGCGGAATCGGCACCCTCCACGTAGCCTCCCGGAGGGCGGTGCCTATGGGTTGTCCATGAGCATGGTCCCGACATGGAGATCCGTGAGCTGGCGGAACTGGTCTGGCTTTTCGAGGATGAGCCGCAGGGCGCGTACGAGGACGTCCAGTGGCCAGTCGGCCTCCCTCCCTTTCAACTCACCCGAGGTGCGATATCGGTGCTCTTCTCCATCGGTCCCACGGCGGGTGAGGCGTATATCAGAATCACGTACGTCAGCCGGCTGCGGCCTCTCGGGCGGCTGTCGGTTGAGCGCCTGCGGTCCGGCTACGAAGGGCTGGAGCTGTGGTTCCGGGAGGATCGCAAGGAGCCGGTCGTGCTGCAGACCAAGCCTGCGATCCGGCTGGGACCTCTCGCGGCGAGTGGTAGCCGGGAGCACTGCTGGACGATCGTGCTGACCGTTTGACGGCGGGCAGGGGCGTGGTCACCTGTGCGAGCGTGCTGTGACGTACGCCATTGCAGTTGGATACAAGAGGATTTCAAGAATGCTCGTGTTGCATGAGCTTCATGAGAAAGTTCGTTGCTGTCGCACTGAGCCATTTCCATCCTGAAGCGCCAGGTCACAAGCATGTTGCAAGCTCTCGATCTTGACCTACAAGCAGAGAAGCCCCTGGTAGATGCGTTGTCGACCAAGAGCAACAGCATCCCCAGGAGCTTCGTGTGCTGTTCTATCGTGCTGCGCTGCCGTTGTCACGCCGGACGTTGACGTTCCTGTCCGGCCTCATCCGTCGTCATCGTAGGAAGATCGGCTCCCGCTGGCGCAGGCTCAACCCCGGCCAGCAGGCCATGCTCGCACTTGTCCACCTGCGCAAGGGTGAGCCGCTCACCGAACTGGCGGAAGGCTTCGGCGTGGGCGCCACCACGGCATGGCGCTACATTCGTGAGGCCATCGGACTGCTGGCCAGCCGTGCGCCTCGTCTCGACCAGGCGTTACGCGCGGCTCAACGCGCTGGATACGCCTTTGTGGTGCTTGACGGCACCCTGATCCCGATCGACCGAGTGGCTGCCGACCGGCCGTATTACTCCGGTAAGCATAAGAAGCACGGCATGAACATCCAGGTCCTGGCCAGCCCCGATGGTACGCCGTTGTGGACCTCCGGCTCCCTCCCGGGCTCGGTGCATGATCTGAAGGCGGCCCGGATCTGGGGCATCGTTCGTCGGCTGGAAAGTGCCAGCCTGATCGCCCTGGCGGATAAGGGCTACATCGGCGCTGGTGAACCCGTGCGGGTGCCGTACCGGGGCAAGGACAAGCCGACCTCGCAGAAGAGCGCGAACTCTGCGCATGCCAAGCTTCGGGCACCAGGAGAGCGCGCGAATGCGCAGCTGAAAACCTGGCGCGTCCTTCGCAAGCTACGGTGTTGCCCTCTTCTCGCAGGTCAGCTCGTCAAAGCCATCCTCGTTCTTCAACTCCGTGAAGCAGGATGAAAAGCGTTCA
>NZ_JAHKRO010000114.1 GCF_019396325.1 Nonomuraea ceibae | reverse complement strand
GCCCGCCTGCGCTCCGACGCCGGCCGCCCGCCGGGCGGGGACGACCCGGAGGGACCGGGCGGCGAGGACGACCTGGTCGAGCGGTTGCGGGCCGGGCTCGGCGAGGCGCGGCTGGCCGTGGAGTTCGACGCCCCTGAGCGCCTGCGACTGCCGTCGGACGTGGCACGGGCGCTCGCCGACGCGGCCGGGGAGGCCCTCACGAACGTGCGCCGCCACGCGGGCACCGGCCGGGCGAGCGTGCGGCTGGAGGGCGACGCGCGGGCGCTGCGGCTCGACATCGCCGACCGGGGCCGGGGGTTCGCCCCCGCGCGGGTGCCGCTCACCCGGCGCGGCATCCGCGAGTCGCTGCGCGGCCGGATGAGCCGCGTCGGCGGCACCGCCACGATCACCTCAGCCGAGGGCGAGGGCACCCTGGTCAGCCTGGAATGGCCCGCCCCGGCCGGTGACGCGGACCGATGACCCCGACGGGCGAGGCCGTGGAGGAGGAGGCGACGCGGGCGCGGTTGCGGCGCGGCCTGCGCGTGGCGACGCTGCTGGTCGCGCTGGCGATCGTGGCCGGGCTCGGGCTCGCCAACCTGCTGCGCCACCTGGACGAGTACGGGACGCCGCTCGCCCAGGTCGCCGCACTGGGGCTGCTGGTCGCGGTGCTGGCCGGGGAGGCGGCGCTGCTCGTGCGGCGGCGCTCGTGGGGCCGGCTGCGCCTGCCCGCCGTCGCCGTCGTGCTGGCCGCGTCCCTGCTGTCGTACGCGACCCTGCCCGACGGGCGGACCTCGACCACCGTCGACTGGATCTTCGGCGCGGCCAACTGGGTGGGCGTCGTCGTGCTGCTGGACCGCCCGCTGCGCGTCACGGTGTCGTTCCTGCTCGCGCACGAGCTGACCGCGCTGCTGAACGTGCTCGTGCTGCACGAGCCGAGCCGCGCCGCACTGGCCCGGTTCGCCACCGGCTCGGTGACCGTGATCGGCTTCCCGCTCTGCGTGGCCGTGGTCGCGGGCCTCCTGCACGGCCTCAGCGCCGCCGCGGCGGCCTCCCGTGCGGAGATCGAGCGGGTACGCGTCGCCGAGGCGGTCGCCGCCGAGTCCCACCGGCGCAGGCAGCAGCGCTTCGCCGAGTTGTCGGCGACGACGATCCCGCTGCTGGAGGGGCTGGCCGACGGCTCGCTCCGCCCGGAGGACCCGCAGGTGCAGCGGCGTTCGGCGATCGAGGCGGCGCGGATGCGGCGGCTGTTCGCCGAGACCGACACGGTCGCCGATCCGCTGCTGCACGAGCTGCGCCACTGCGTCGACGTGGCCGACCGGCGGGGCGTCGTGGTGGAGCTCGACACGCGGGGTCAGTGGCCGGCGCCGCCGCTGGCCGTCCGCCGCGACCTGACCGAGGCCGTGGTCGTCATGCTCGCCACGGCGGCCTCGAAGGCCCGCGTCACGGTCACGGGGGTCGCCGGGCTGGTGTCGGTCAGCGTGGTGGCCGACTGCGGCGAGGTGGGCGTGCCGAGCCCGGCGACGCCCGGCGTGCGGGTGGAGGCGCTGCACGACGACGACACGGTGTGGATGGAGGCCCAATGGCAGGCGACGACCTGATCACCGCGGTGATCGTGGACGACCACACGGCGATCGCCGCGGGGGTCCGCTTCTGGTGCGCGGAGGCCGTACCGCCGATCGAGCTCATCGACGCGGGCGACCGGCTGGCCGAGGTGTGGACGGGCCCCGGGGCCGGCGCCGACGTGGTGATCTTCGATCTGGAGCTGGTGCCGCGCCGGCCCGACTTCGGCGAGCTGCGCCGGCTGGTCGACAACGGCAGGCGGGTGATCGTCTACTCGCAGCACACCGACGACGCGACCGCGATGAAGTGCGTCGACCTGGGCGCGCTGGCCTACCTGACCAAGCGCGAGGGCCCCGAGCACCTGGTGCCGGCGATCCGGGCGGCGGCGCGCGGCGAGCCGTACACGGGCCCGTCGCTGTCGGGGGCGATCATCGCCGACGACTCCCCCGACCGGCCCCGGCTCTCGCAGCGCGAGACCGAGGTGCTGCGGGCCTGGTTCGTGTCCTCGTCCAAGGATCTCGTCGCCGCGAAGCTCAACATCACCGTCAAGACGGTCGACACCTACATCACGCGCGTCCGGATCAAGTACGCCAACGCGGGGCGCGCGGCCCGTACCAAGAGCGAGCTCGTCGGGCGGGCGCTCGACGACGGCGTGATCACGCTGGCCGAGCTCAACGAGCCCGTTTTGTAGGGCGTTCACCCGACACCGGCCCCGGCCGCGCCTGCGTAGTGTTTCCCCCGGTGGCGCGGACACCCACTGCGGCGGGGGCGAGGGGGTGTCCCTTCGTTCTCCGTTTCCCCCGCCGTCGGCGAGCGACAGGGAGAGCCCGCGTGGGGCTGGAGATCAAGATCCTGGGGCCTTGGGAGATCACCGCGCACGGCGAGCCGGCCGGGCTGGCCGGTGAGCGGCGGGTCGGCGTGCTGGCGCGGCTGGCGCTGAGCGCCGGCCGGCCGGTCCCGGCCGAGCAGCTCCTGGCCCAGGTGTGGGGTGAGAGCACGGCGACGACGGCCGGCAAGCAGCTGCACATCGTGGTGTCGAAGCTGCGCGGCCTGCTGGCGCCGCACCAGGACGAGGAGATCATCGCGACGGTCGCGGGCGGCTACCAGCTGAACCTGGCCCGCGAGAGCGTCGACGCGCACCTGTTCTCGCTGCTGGCCCGGCGGGCGCGGGAGGCGCGGGCGCGGGGCGAGGTCGCGGCGGCGGACGGCCTGTTCCGGCGGGCCCTGGCGCTGTGGCGGGGCGACGCGCTGGCGGGCATGAACGCCTCCTGGGCGCACGCCGAGTCGGCCCGCCTCCAGGAGGAGCGCCTGACGACGCTGGAGGACCACGTCGACCTGCGGCTGGCGGCCGGTGACCACCACGCGGTGGTGCCGGTGCTGCTCGCGCACGTCCGGGCGCACCCGCTGCGGGAGCGCCCGCGCGCCCAGCTCATGCTGGCGCTGTACCGGGCCTCGCGGTCGCCGGAGGCGCTGGAGGTCTACCAGGAGACCCGCCGCGTCATGATCGACGAGCTGGGCATCGAGCCGGGGCCCGCGCTGCGCCGGCTGCAGCAGGCGGTCCTGCGCCGCGACCCCGCTCTCGACCCCGCTCCGGATCTGGGCTGCGGCCTGGACGTCCCGCCCCGGCGGGTGACGGTGGCCGCGCCCGTCGTCCCGGCGGCATCGCGGCCGGCCTCCGGCGCCTGCCGGTGGAGCCCGCCGGTCACGTGTTCCTCCTGCCCGGGCTGCCGGACCCGCCGGCGTGCCCGGCGCTCGCCGCGGCGGCGCTGACCGGCCTGCCGCGCGTGCGCCCGCTCGAACCCGCCGGGCCGGGCCGCTACCGGGGGCCCCGCCCGGCCGACTGTTACTGTGCGTCGTAAGAAGTGACGTTCAGTGACTTAGGGGTTCCTCGTGCACATCGCCTGCGTCGGCGGCGGGCCGGCCAACCTGTACTTCTCGATCCTGATGAAGCTGGTGGACCCCGCCCGGGACATCACCGTCTACGAGCGCAACCCCGAGGGCTCGACCTACGGGTGGGGCGTGACGTTCTGGGGCGACCTGCGTGACAGGCTGCTCAGCACCGACCCCGAGACCGCGCGGGCCATCGTGGACGGCTCCGTCCACTGGGACAGCTGGCTGATGCGGGTCCACGACCGCGCGACGGTGACGCTGGAGAACGCCGAGGAAGGGCTCGGCATCGGCCGCCGCGAGCTGCTGGCCATCCTCGCCGACCGGGCCCGCTCGCTCGGCGTGCGGATCGCGTACGAGCACGAGGTCGCCGCCGAGGAGGAGCTGGCCGGGGCGGACCTGGTCATCGCCGGTGACGGCGCGGGCAGCGCGCTGCGCGAGCGCCACGCGGACCACTTCGGCACCGACGTGGCGACCGGCCGCGACCCGTACGTGTGGCTGGGCACCACCAAGGTCTTCGACGCCTTCACCTTCGCCTTCGCCGAGACCGAGCACGGCTGGATCTGGTGCTACGGCTACCCGTACGGCAAGGCGAACAGCACCTGCGTGGTGGAGTGCTTCCCGCAGACGTGGCGGGGGCTGGGGCTGGACGAGGCGGGCGAGGCCGACGGGCTGGCGCTGCTGGAGAAGCTGTTCGCCGAGGTCCTCGACGGGCACCCGCTGATCGGCGGGGGCGGCGGGCGCTGGCAGCGCTTCCGCACGGTGACGAACCGGACGTGGCATCGCGGCAACCTGGTCCTGCTGGGCGACGCCGCGCACACCACGCACTACTCGATCGGCGCGGGCACGGCGCTCGCGCTCGGGGACGCGGCGTTCCTGGTCCACGCACTGCACAACACGCCCCGGCTGCCCGAGGCGCTGGCCTGGTTCGAGCGCGAGCGCATGGCCGCGATCCGGCCGACGCAGCGGGCGGCCCGCTACAGCGCCCGCTGGTACGAGAACCTGGACCGCTACGTCGGCCTGCCGCCGGAGCACCTGCTCACGCTGCTCGGCCGCCGCCACTCGCCGCTGCTGTCGCGCGTCCCGCCCCGGCTCTACTACCGGGCCGGATGGCTCGGCTCGCGGATCGCCCGGCCGTTCGCCTGGTGAGTGAGGTACGGGTGCGTGGGCAGAGGGTCAGGTGAACCCAGGCACTCGAGCGAAACAGGACGCCGACATGACACCGACACCAGATCAGCCCCGGCCGCCGGAGGACGAGGCCGCGACCGCCGCCGAGGTGGAGATCAGGCGCGTCGAGGAACCGGCCCGGCTGCTTCGCGTGAGCGCCATGGTGAGCTCGCTGCTGGACGAGGCCCGTACGGTGCCGCTCGACGAGCACGCCCGCGAGCAGCTTCAGCACATCCAGGAGCAGGCCGTCAAGGAGATCGGCCACTCCGTGGACCCGGAGCTGCGCGAGGAGCTGGCCCGCCTGCTGCCGGACCCGTCGGCGCCGCCCACGCAGGCGGAGATCCGCATCACGCAGAGCCAGCTCGTCGGCTGGCTGGAGGGGGTCTTCCAGGGCATCAAGACCGGGCTGGCGCTGCAGCAGGCGGCTCACCGGCTGCCGCCGCCACCCCGGCCCGATCTGCCTCCGGCGGCCGGCGGCGGGCCGTACCTATGAGTGCCCGCCGAGGAGGCGGGCGAGCGCCTCGGTGAGCTCCTGCCTGGTGTAGGAGCGCTCGGGCAGCTCGTTGAGCTGTCCGAGGGTGTCGGCGGGCAGCTTGACGTGCTCGGACGCGCACGAGTAGACCTCGCGCCGCGTCACCTCGTCCCGGTCGCGGAACACCTCGTCCAGCACCCGCCGCACCTCGTCGGGCATCTCGTCATGCCCGGTCTCGTCCGTCATCTCGTTCTCCCGTCGTCCCCGGCGTGCTATTCGAAGTCGTCGGGATTGAGTTCCTTCTGGCGCAGGAAGGCCTCGTCCAGTTCCTCGTCGCTGAGCTCGTCCGGCTGGTCCTGCTCGGCCGGCTCCCCAGGCTGCTCGGTCATCGTGTTCTCCCCCGTTTCTGCTGCTCAGAGCCTGGCTACCCAGCACCCGGGACGCCACACCGGGGCGGGTCAGCCGGACGCGGCGGCGCGGGCCTCGCTGGGGGTGCGGCCGAAGCGGGCCCGGAACAGGCGGGCGAAGTGCGCCTGGCTGGAGAAGCCCCACCGGTGCGCCACGTCGGCGATCGTGGTGTCGCGCGCCCCGCCGCCGGTGAGCTGGCGGTGCGCCTCCTCCAGCCGCCGCTCGGTGATGTGCCGGGCCGGCGACCTGCCGGTGGACTCGAAGATGCGGGCCAGGTGCCGCACGGAGATGCCCATGACCCCGGCGACCCGGGCGGTGCTCAGGGCGGGGTCGTGCAGGTGCCGCTCGATGTAGTCCTCGGCGACGATGAGCTGGGTGCGGTAGCCGTCGTGGCCGGGCCGGCCGCCGGAGCGCTCGGCGGCGAGCTGGCGCAGCAGGTCGAGCACGGCGGCCTCGGCGTGGTCGGGCTCCCAGCCGGACCGCAGCGCGGCGAGCCCGCCCAGCAGCGAGCGGAGCGCGGCCACCAGCGTGCCCTCGCGGGCGGTGTCGCGGCCGAACAGCATCGGCGCCGGCAGCCCGCCCGCCAGGCACGCCCGGTCGAACAGGTCGCGCGGGATGTCGACGAGGATCTGCCGCATGCTGGAGGAGAACCCGAACAGGTAGGGGCTGCGCGTGTCGTAGACGACGAGCTCCCCCGCGGTGGCGGCCAGGCAGCCGTGCTCGTGCAGGAACACCGCGTCGCCGGTGAGCAGCAGGGTGGCGAAGACGGAGTCCTTGGGCGCGGACCGCACGGTCTGCGGGCTGCGCTCGATCGCGTGGGCGTTGCCCGCGATGTCGGCCAGCCGGATCGCGGTCAGCTCGATGTTGGTCTGCTTGGCGAGCAGGCCCTGGTCGGAGTAGGAGGTGCAGGACAGGCCCACCAGCGCCCTGCGGTTGTAGTCCTCCCAGTAGTCGATGCGCTCGGCGGGTGCGACGTGCTCGGTCGTGGCCCTGGAGACCACGGTGACGGTGTCGGCCGGCATGTGTCCCTCCTTCCCCGGCGGGACGCACAGGATAGCAACCCGGTGTGATCTGTCACACAGGCCGGACCAGCACTTTCACCTGTCCTTCCCCGCCGCTCAGCAGCGCCTCGAAGCCGTCACGCACCACGTCGGCCAGCGGGATGGTCGAGGTGACGATCCCGGTCAGGTCGACGCCCTCCTCGGCGACCATGCGGATGAGCTCCGGGTAGGCGTCCCGGTAGCCGACGCTGGTGAGGATCGACTGCTCGTTGTTGACCAGGGCGAAGGCGTCCAGGCTGACGGTCCCGGCCAGGCCGAGGAACATCACCCGCCCGCCCCGCCTGGTGGCGGCCAGGCTGGTGCCGAGCGCCACCTCCGAGCCGACGGCCTCGAACGTCACGTCCGCGCCCTCGCCGCCGGTCGCCTCCCTGACCTGCGCCGCGCAGGAGTCGCCGGCCGGCACGGTGTCCGTCGCGCCGAGGGCGCGGGCCAGCGCGCGCCGGGCCGGCGACGGGTCCGCCGCCACGATCCGCCCGGCTCCGGCGCGGGCCGCCAGCCGCGTCACCAGCAGCCCGATCGGCCCCAGGCCGACGACGGCGACGGTCTCGCCGGGCGCCACCGCGGCCCGCCTGACGGCGTGCAGCGCGACCGCGGCGGGCTCGAAGACCGCCGCCTGCTCCAGCGGCACCGACTCGGGCAGCCGGTGCAGCATGTACGCGGGCACGGTGACGCGCTCGGCGAGCCCGCCGTGGCCCATCAGCCCGGCGAAGCCGAAGTGGCGGCAGATGTTGTACTCGCCGGCCCGGCAGCGGGGGCAGTCGCCGCAGCGGTAGTGCGGTTCGACCGCCACCCGGTCGCCGGGGGCGACGCGGGTGACGCCGGGGCCGGTCTCGGCGACGGTGCCGCAGAACTCGTGACCGAGCACCAGCGGGGCGGCCACGCCCGACTCCGGGTGCGGCTCGCCGACCGGGATGGCGTGCGGGCCGTCGGCGTACTCGTGCAGGTCGCTGCCGCAGATCCCGCAGTACGCCACCTCGATCGTCACCTCCCCCGGGCCGGGCGGCGGGACGTACGTGTCGAGCACCCGGACGTCGCGGGGGCCGTACCAGACGGCGGCCTTGACGGCGGGCCTGCGGGCGGTGCCGCTCATGAGCCCGCCGCGCTGGGGGCCGGTCCGGCGGCGGCGCGGCGGCGCAGGACCGCGGGCGCGGTCTCGCGCAGCGCGAACGAGAGCACGACCACGAGCAGCGCGCCGCCGGCCGCGATGAACATCGCGGTCTGCAGCCCCCACTGGTCGGACGCCCAGCCCGCGACCATCGGCGCGAGGAACCCGCCGGCCAGCTCGCCCACGCCCATGATCAGGCCGAGGGCGGTGGCGAGCGCGCCGCGCGGCACGGTCTCGGCCGGGATCGTGGCCATGAACAGCGTGAAGCAGCCCAGCCCGGTGTAGCTGACCACCATGAGCGCGCCGAGCAGGACGGGGTCGTCCACGTACACGAGGAACAGCGGGCAGCACACCGCGAGCGCGGTGAAGCCGATCAGCGTGGGCTTGCGGCCCAGCCGGTCGGAGATCCCCGGCGTGGCGAACCCCCACAGCACCCAGGCCACGCCCAGGCACGTCATCACGCCGCTCATCGTGCCGGGCGCGAAGCCCTTCACCTCGGTCAGGTAGGTCGGGGTGAAGGTGATGATGGTGATGAACCACGTCAGGTAGAAGCAGGCGATCAGCATGCAGACGACGATGTTGCGCAGCTTGAGCACCTCGCCCAGCGGCACCCGGGCCGGCTTCGGGGCGGCCGCCGCGGGGGCGTCCGGCGTGCGGGGCGAGCGCTCGTACACGAACTTGGCGATGAGCGCCGCGATGATCAGGCCGGGGATGATCGTGACGTAGAAGGCGACCTGCCAGCTGTAGGTCTCCGCCAGCCACACCACGGCCAGCGGGGCCACGATGCCGCCGAGCAGGCCCGCGGACGAGCCCTGGACCAGGCCCATGTTGAAGCCCCGGCGGCTCTCCCGCGACGCCTCCACCATGAGCGACTGCGCCATCGGCAGCACCGCGCCCTCGGCCGTGCCCATGAGCGCGCGGGCCGCCAGCAGCCCGGCGAAGCCCGCCATCAGGCCGGAGGAGGCGGAGAACAGCGAGAACAGCACCACGGCCGCGATGAGGATGGGCTTGCGGCGGCCGAGCGCGTCCGAGAGCCGGCCGGCGAACATGCCGGCCAGCGCCCAGGTGAGCGCCAGCACGCCGGACAGCGTGCCGAGCTCGGCGTTGGACAGGCCGAAGTCGGCGTCCATGTACGGCGCCAGGAACGACAGCGCCTGGCGGTCGAAGAAGACGAAGCCGAAGGCGAGGAACAGGATGACCAGCAGGCGGTTCTCGTACCTGTCGGCCGTGGTCCCGGTGGGGGTGTCAGCCATGACGACCTCGTGTCAGCGGAAGAGGGAGTTGACGTAGTCGGCGCCGATCCCGACCTTCTCGTAGTGCTCGCGGCACATCGCGATGTAGTCGTGCACGTCGAAGAAGCCGTCGGGGTCGCCGTTCTCGTCCAGCCAGATGAGCGGGCCCTTGACGATGAAGAACGTCTTCATCGGCTCGCCGCTGTCGTAGGCGACCAGCGTGTGGCCCTCGCCCGGCGCCTCGTAGACGAAGTCGCCCGCGCTCGCGGTCCAGGGCCGCTCCAGGTAGCCCCACTTGCCGGAGATCGTGTACGCGAACACCTCGTGCGGGTGGTAGTGCCGGTTCACCAGCCCGGCCTCCTTGGCCCGCAGGATGTCGGCCCAGCTGTTGTCCTTGACGTTGATCCACAGCGGGCGGGAGCCGACGGTGTCGGTGAACGGCACGTAATAGCGGTCGTCGTCGGTGGCGACCTGCGAGAGGTACACCTCGGGCAGCGCGTCCGGGCGGAAGGAGTTCTCGATGGGCCGCAGGTCCTTCCAGAACTCCGACTTCGGTGCTTCCGGCATGGTGACGGGTCCTTTCTGGGATGTTTCCCGGAAGTGAACCCCGGCCGGCCCGTCCCCGTCTTTCCCCTGGCGGACCTCACGGTTTGCACAAAGCGGACATGCCGCTGGTCAGCCGTGCACGAAGCAGAACTCGTTGCCCTCCGGGTCGGCCATCACCTGGAAGGAGCCCTGGGCGTCGGTGACCGTCGCGCCGAGTCGGGTGGCGCCCAGCTCCACGGCGCGGGCGGCAGCGGGCTCGATCGCGGCGACCTCGACGTCCAGGTGCAGCCGGTTCTTGCCGGCCTTGCCCTCGGGCACCTGCTGGAAGGCCAGGCGGACGCCGCCGGGCGGCTCGACGTAGGACCAGTCGGCGGCGCGGTCCACCGGGTCGCCGCCGAACAGGGCGGCCCAGAAGCGGACCAGGCCGTGTGGATCACGGCAGTCGATGACGATCTGGCCGAGACGCGGATGCATGGGGCAAGCGTAGCCAGCCGTCCGCGCACCCGCAGCCACAGCCGTCCGAGCATGCGCACCCGTCCGCGCACCAGTCCGAGCACCCTTCCGAGCACAGCCGCACGACCGCGTCGGCGATCTCCTCAGCGCTGCCGTACGCCGGGGTCACGGCGCTGACCCGGACGCCGGTGCCGGCCAGGTCGCGGGCCGTCGCGCGGGTCAGCTCGGCCACGCGCGGGCCGGTGGCCAGGTTGACGATGCGGCCCCGCCCGGCCAGCCGCATGGGCGGAAGCTCGTACCGCATGGCCAGGGCGGCGCGGGAGTGGTTGAAGGCGGCGTCGAGCCGGCCGAACGCGCCGAGCGTCTGCTCCACCAGCCGCCGCACCGACACCGGGCTCGAAAGGTCCGTGGGGACGGCCACCACCGCGCCGCCGGCCGCGCCGATGCGGGCGGCCAGCGCCTCCAGCGCGCGGCCGTCGCGGGCGGCCAGCACGACGCCGGCGCCAGCCCTGCTCAGCGCCCGCGCCGCCGCCGCGCCGATCGCGCGGCCGGCGCCGGTGACGATGGCGGTCCTGCCGCGCAGCGTCTCGCCCATGGTGACCTGCCCTTCTGCCGCGGATCTCCGAGGCTAGGCAGCCTGCCGCCGGCCCGCATCAGTGAAGTCGCCGGTCCCGTGCCCGTTGTCACAGCTTGCGGTGCTTTCTATGCTCACCGTGTGCTGGGGAGAGACAGCGAGATCGAGCTGCTCGCAACGTTGCTGCGGCGTGCCGCCGAAGGGCACGGCGGCGGCGTGGTGCTGCACGGCGAGCCCGGCATCGGCAAGACCGCGCTGCTGACGCACACCGAGGAGCGCGCGACCGGCTTCCGGGTGCTGCGCGCGGTCGGCGTCGCGCCCGAGGCCGACCTCGCCTACGCGACGCTGCACGAGCTGCTGCTCCCCGTCCTCGACTCGGTCGCCGAGCTGCCCGGCCCGCAGGCGCAGGCGCTGAGCGTGCTGTTCGGGCGGGCGCACGGCACGCCGCCGGACCCGTTCCTGGTCGGCCTGTCCACGCTGTCGCTGCTGTCGCTGCGGGCCGGCGAGCGTCCGCTGCTGTGCGTCGTCGACGACGCCCACTGGGCCGACCGGCCCACGCTGAAGACGCTCGCGTTCGTGGCCCGCCGCCTGGACAACGAGCCGATCGCGGTGGCGCTGGCGGCGCGGGCCGACGAGGGACACGACACCGACCTGCCACACCTGCGGCGCATCCCGCTCATGGGCCTCAAACCGGACGCCGCCCGCGCGCTGCTCGCCGGGCGGCGGCTCACCCACGGCGAGCAGGAGCAACTTCTCGCCGTCACCGGCGGCAACCCGCTCGCCCTGCTGGAGCTCGCCGGGCGGGAGCTGCCGCCGGAGGGCGCCCAGGAGCCGCCCGCGCTGACCGACGAGCTCGGCCGCTCGTTCCTGGCCAGGATCCGCGCCCGCCACGGCGCCGCGCTGCCGCTGCTCCAGCTCATCGCCGCCGACGGCTCCGGCAGCGTCGAGACCGTCGGCCGGGCCGCCGCCTCCCTCGGGATCGACGCCGGCCCGCTGCACCGCGCCGAGCTGGACGAACTGCTCACCTACGACGGGACCCGGCTGGTGTTCCGGCACCCGCTCATCCGGTCGGCCGTCTACCACAGCGCCACCGTCAACCGGCGGGCGGCCATCCACCGGGCGCTCGCCTCGGCGTTCGACACCGACGCCGACCACCACCGGCGCGCCTGGCATTTGGGGCAGGCCGCCGTCGGCCAGGACGAGGAGGCAGCCGGGGAGCTGGAACGCTCGGCCGAGCAGGCCGCCCTGCGCGGCGGCCCGGCCGCGGCCATGGCCACGCTGTCACGCGCGGCCGAGCTCACCCCCGACGGGCCCGACCGCGGCCGCCGGCTGTGGAGCGCCGCGCGCGCCGCCGTCCAGGGCGGGTTCACCGCCGCCGCCGGCGAGCTGCTCGACCGGGCCGAACGCGAGCCGCGCCTGGCCGAGGCCGACCGGATCGCGCTGGCCGCGCTGCGCGCCATCGTGGCCGAGTTCGCCGGGTCGACGCAGGACGCGCTCGACCTGGTCAGGCCGTGGATCCCGCGCGCGCTCCGGATCGACAGGCGGCTGTTCACGCCGACCGTCGCCATGTACGCCGACCTCGGCCGCCGGGCCGACCGGCCCCGGGCATGGGCCGAGCTGGCGCGCTGGCTCGGCGAGGTCGCGCCGGACCGCGACGACCCGCGCGACGCGGTGCTGCGGCTGCTCCACGCGCTCTGCCTGGCCCGCACCGGCCACGACCCGCGACCGGCGGCGCGCGACCGCGAGCTGGCCGGTGAGCTCACCGACCCGGTGACGATGACGCTGGCCGGCGCGATCGCCGGGCAGCTCGGCGAGCACGAGCTGAGCCGCCGCCTGATCCGCGACGCCGGACGGCTGGCCCGGGCGGGCGGATCGCTCGGCACGGTCGCCTGGAACCTCGAGTACCAGGCCGCCGACGAGCTCGCGCGGGGCCGGTTCGGGCTCGCCGAGGCGCACGCCGAGGAGGGCTGCCAGTTCGCCGCCGACGCCAGCCAGCCCAACACCGCCTGCCGCAACCGGGCGCTGCTGGCCCTGTGCGCGGCGCTCCGGGGGCGGCCGGAGGCGGCCGAGCTGGCCGCCGACGTACTGGCCGAGGCGGCCGGCCGCCGCCTGCCGGACGCGATGGCGTACGCCGGACGCGCGCTCGGCCTCGTCGACCTCGTCGCCGGCCGCCACCACGAGGCCGCCCACCACTTCGCCGGAACCACCGGCCCGGCCACGGCCCTGACCACGGCCTCGACCGTTGATCCGGCCACGGGTCGCCCTCATGGTGCGGCCACCGGCCTGGTTGCCGATCCGGGCGTGGATCTGCCCGCCGACCTGGCCATGGGGATGGCGCCTGACCTGGTCGAGGCGCTGGTGCGGGCCGGGGACCAGGAGGGGGCCGCCGCCGCTGCCGCGCGGTACGAGCGGTGGACCGCGTACACCGGCTCGCCGGAGCTGGGCGCGCTGGCGGCCCGCTGCCGGGCGCTGGTCAGCGAGGGCGCCGACGCGCACGGCCACTTCGCCGAGGCACTGCGCCTGCACGCCCTGGCCGATTCGCCGCTGGAGCTGGCCCGCACCGAGCTGCTGCTGGGCGAGCGGCTGCGGCGCGACCGGCGGCGGTCCGAGGCGCGGCGGCACCTGCGCGAGGCGGCCGAGGGCTTCCGCCGCCTGGGCGCGCTCGCCTGGGCCGACCACGCGCAGGGCGAGCTGCGCGCCACCGGCGAGCAGGCGCGCACCCGCGCCCCGGAGGCCGCCGCGCTCGGCACGCTCACCCCGCAGGAGCTGCGCATCACGCTGGCGGTCGGCGAGGGGCTGACCAACCGGGAGATCGCCGCGCAGCTCTTCCTCAGCCCGCGCACGGTCGACTACCACCTGCGCAAGGTCTTCCAGAAGGCCGGCATCACCTCGCGCGCCGAGCTGATGCGGCTCGTCCTGGCGGAGGACCGGCGAGTTCGCTGATTCGGCGCCTGCCCGTCCCTTCCTAACGTCGGCGGCATCACACGCTCACGTCAGGAGTACGGACATGCGGAAAGTCATCAGGTTCGTCTGGCACTACGCCGAGATGGTCATCGCCATGTACGCCGGGATGCTGCTGCTCGACCTCCTGTGGGACGCGGTGCTGCCGCAGCCGGTCCGGTTCGACGTCGACACGCTGCTCATGGCCGCCGACATGACCGTCGGCATGGCCGCCTGGATGCTGGTCCGCAGGCACGGGTGGGCGAGCATCGCGGAGATGAGCGTGGCGATGTTCGCGCCGTTCCCCATCCTGCTCGTCCCCTACTGGTTCGGCGTCTTATCAGGACATGTTGTGATGTCCCTCGGGCACACGCTCATGTTCGTCTTCATGGCCCTGGCCATGCTGTGGCGCCACGCCGAGTACACCTGCCACCCGGTCGGCATCCCGGCCAAGTGGCTCAGGCGATCGGGTGTCGTGCTGGTCGCGCTGCTGGTCCCGGCCTCGGTGTCGGCCGTCAACACCACGGGCAAGTTCGGCGACCTTTACACGGTCCGCGCCGACGCCGTGACCGCCAGGCCCGCCCCGAAGGCCGGCGGCCACGACCCGGCCAAGCCCACCGTGGCCCTGCTGACCGGCCCCGGCGGCACCAACGTGGCCGACCTGCTCGGCCCGTACGAGGTGCTGGCGGGCACCGGCCGCGTCAACACGTACGTCGTCGCCGCCGACGCGGGCCCGGCGCCTCTGACGGGCGGGCTCGACCTGGTGCCCGACCTGACGCTCGACGGGCTGACGCGGCTGCTGGACGAGCGGCGCGACCGGCTCGACGCCGTGGTGATCCCCGCCATGCAGGAGCCGTACCCGGCGGTCGGCGACTGGCTGCGCGCCCACGCGGCGCGCGGCGCGATCGTCGTCAGCGTCTGCAACGGCGCCCGGGTACTGGCCGGGACCGGGCTGCTCGACGGCAGGCGCGCCACCTCGCACTGGCTGCGGCTGTCCGGGCTGCGTGCCGACTTCCCCGCCGTCGGCTGGACCGGCGGCGTCCGGTACGTCGACGACGGCGAGGTGATCACCACGGCCGGGGTGCTGTCCGGCATCGACGGCGCCCTGCGGATCGTCGAACGGCTGCTCGGCGCCGACGCGGCCCAGGAGGCGGCGCAACGGGTGCACTGGCGGCACTACTCCCCCGGCGCCGCCGCGCCCATCCCCGAGTCCGGGCTGGAGCCGGGCGACGCGGTCGTGGGGATCAACGCCTCCTACCGGCCCGGCCCGTCGGCCATCGGCGTGCGGCTCGTGGACGGCGTCGGCGAGCTGGAGCTGGCCTCGGTGTTCATCTCCTACACCGAGCACGCGATGGTCGGGCGTACGGTCGCGATCGGCGACGGCCCGGTGCGCTCCCGCCACGGGCTGACGTTCGTGCCCCGGGCGACGCCCGCCGAGGCTGCCGGGGAGCTCGGGCGGCTCATCGTGCCCGGCCTGGACGCGGCCCGGCGGCAGGTGACCGGGGTGGGCGACCTGCGGCCCGAGTACCCGCACACGGGCGGGGAGTTCGCCTTCGACCCGGTGATGCGCGACATCGCCCGCACCTACGACGTGCAGACGGCCCGGTGGACGGCGAAGACGCTGGAGTACCCGGTGCAGGACCTCGGGCTCACCGGCAGCGCCTGGCCGTGGCCGGCGACCGCCGTGGCCGGCCTGCTCGTCCTGCTCGGCGCCGCCGTGGCGACCGGCGGCGTCCTGCTGCTCCGGCGACGCCGCCGCTGACCAGCTCTCCGGAGCAGGCGGGCGATCCGGTGGCGGGTGCTCACTTGCCCAGTTGGGAGATCTTGTCCTTGAACAGGGTGGTGGCGATGGACGCCTTGTGCGGCTGGCCGCGCAGGAACGCCTGGGCGAAGCTCTTGGCCTGCTGGTAGGAGACCTTGCCGGGCATCGGCGGCTCGTTCGGGTCCACGTCCACGTCGACCAGGGCGGGGCCGTCGTGCGCGAGCGCCTGGGCGACGGCCTCGGCCACGTCGCCGGGCTCGGTGACCTTGCGGCCGTAGCCGCCGCAGGAGCGCGCCCAGGCGGAGAAGTCGGCGGCGGGCCGGGCGAAGCGGACCCCGTGCTCTGGGTAGCCGAGCACCATCTGCTCCCACAGGATCTGGCCGAGCGAGTTGTTGTTGTTGACGATCACCTTGATCGGCAGCTCGTGCTGGGCGGCCGTCAGGAACTCGGCCATGAGCATCGCGAACCCGCCGTCGCCGATGAACGCGATGACCTGTCGTCCGGGGTGGGCGAGCTGCATCGCGATCGCGTACGGCAGGCCGGGCGCCATCGAGGCCAGGTTGCCCGACAGGTAGAAGCCGCGCTCGCCGCGGATCGTCCAGTGCCTGGCGGCCCAGGTGGCGATCGTGCCGGAGTCGCAGGTGAGGATGGCGTCGTCGGTGGCGGCCCGGTCGACGCAGCCCATCAGATACTGCGGCGCGATCGGGTCGCGGTCCGGCGAGTCCAGCGCCGCCATGTCGGAGCGCCACTTCTCGGTCATCCGGACGTACTTGTCCAGGTGGTCGCGGGCGCCGTCGTGCTTGAGCAGCGGCAGCAGGGCGCGCAGCCCCTCCTTGGCGTCGCCGATCATCGGCACCTCGGTGGGCAGCCGCACCCCGGCCCTGACCGGGTCGGCCTCCAGTTGCACCACCCGGGCCTGGCCGGGCTGGGGCAGGTGCTGGGTGTAGGGGAAGTTCGTGCCGACCATGAACAGGGCGTCGCAGTCCTCGACGAGCTCCTCGCCGGGGCGGGTGCCGAGCAGGCCGATGCCGCCCACCGCGTACGGGGAGTCGTCGGGGATGACGGCCTTGCCGGGCAGCGTCTTGATCACCGGCGCGCCGAGCGCCTCCGCCACGGCGAGCACCTCGGCCCGCGCGTGCAGGGCCCCGGCGCCGGCCAGGATCGCCGGGCGCTCGCTGCGGTTGAGGATCTCGGCCGCCGCCTGGAGGTCCTCCTCGCGGGGCAGCCCGGGCGGGCTGAGGTAGACGGCGGCCGTGGCCGGCGGCCGGGCGGGGGCGACGTGCTTGTACGGGTCGGCGTCGGCGGGGGCGACCTGCACGTCGTTCGGCAGGCTCAGGTGGGCGACGCCGCGCCGGGCGTACGCGGTCCTGATCGCGATGTCGACGACGCCGGGCAGCTGGGTCGGGTTGTCGACGACCAGGTTGTACTCGGCGACGTCCGCGAACAGCCGGTCGAGGTGGACCTCCTGCTGGTAGCCGGTGCCGAGCACGCTGGTCTCCTGCATGCCGGTGATGGCCAGCACCGGCTGGTGGTCCAGCTTGGCGTCGTACAGGCCGTTGAGCAGGTGGATGCCGCCGGGGCCGCTGGTGGCCAGGCACACGCCGACGCGCCCGGTCGCCTTGGCGTGGGCGGCGGCCATGAACGCCGCCGCCTCCTCGTGGTGCACCAGGACGAAGCGGACGCGGTCGGCGTGGCGGCGCAGCCCTTCCATGATGCCGTTGATGCCGTCGCCGGGCAGGCCGAAGACGGTGTCGACGCCCCACTCGGCCAGCCGCTCGATGAGCACTTCGGAAGCGATGGTTGTCATACCTGCCGCCGTGCCCCAGCGGGTCTCGGCAAACGTCCACGTCCCTGCAAAATTCGGGCAGGCGGGTCCTCAGGCCGCCGGGGCGTTGCGCAGGGTCACGTTGATGCGGTTCCAGGTGTTGATCGAGCCGATCGCCATGACGAGGACGGCCAGCGACTCCTCGTCGTAGTGGGCGGCGGCCTCGGCCCACACGTCGTCGGGGACGCCCGCGGGGTTGTCGGCGATGCGGGTGGCGGCCTCGGCGAGGGCGAGCGCGGCGCGCTCGGCGTCGCTGTAGAAGGGGGTGTCGCGCCAGGCGGCCAGCCCGTGGACGCGCCGGTCGCTCACGCCGGCCTCGGCGGCCTCGCGGGCGTGCATGTCGACGCAGTAGCCGCAGCCGTTGATCTGGCTGACCCGCAGCCGCAGCAGGTCGAGGGTGGCACGCGGGACGGGGCCGGCGTTGAGGTAGGCCTCCAGCGCGTACATGGCCTTGAGACCGTCGGCGGCGGGCTTGCGGATGCTCATGCGCATGATGATTCTCTCCATCTTTGATATTTGATATCCAGAATTACGGTGAGCGGCGGGGCCGATCGAGCACCCCGCCCACGGCGGCGCTCAGGGACGGCGGGAGGCGAACCAGTCGCGCGTGGCCGCCGGGGTGCCGGGCAGGTGGCGCTCCACCATCTTCTTGATGTCCGCCAGCGTCTGACCGGCCAGCTCCTTGCGCCAGGCCAGCTCCGCCCGGCGCATGGCCTGCGAGACGAAGCACGCCTTGCGGTAGTCGACGTCGGAGCGGCCTCCCGGCCCCTGCCGGAGCACCTCCTCGCAGCGGAACGCCTCCCCCGGCCCCTCGATCGCGGTCACCACGTCGAGCAGCGTGATGCGCTCCGGCGGGCGCGCCAGCCGGAACCCGCCGCGCGGGCCGGGCGTGGAGGTGACGATCCCGGCCCGGGCCAGCGCCTGGAGCTGCTTGTTCAGGTAGGCCGCCGGCAGCTCGTAGAACGCCGCCAGGCGGGCCGCCGTCATGGCCTCTCCGGTCTCGACCCAGGTCAGGTTCAGGCAACTGTGCAGCGCCCACTCCACGCCCTCGCTCATCCGCATAACCTGGATACTACACGTCCAGGTTTATGGGTGTCACGCCGCCGGGTCGAGGACCACCGGCAGCGACGGGTAGTCGTTGCCGATGAACGACGTGTGCCGCCCCGGCCTGCTCACCAGCCGCAGCTCCGGGAAGCGCGAGAAGAGCGCCGGCAGCGCGATCGCCGCCTCCAGCCGGGCCAGCGGCGCGCCCAGGCAGTAGTGGATGCCGTGCCCGAACGCCAGGTGCTGCCGCTCGGCGCGGCTGATGTCGAAGCGGTCCGGGTCCGGGTTGACCGCCGGGTCGCGGCCGTGCGCGCCGAACGCGATGAGAATGAGCTCCCCCTTGCCGATCATGACGCCCTCGCCGAGGTCGATGTCGGTGGTGGCGTAGCGCATCGGCAGGTGCATGATCGGCGCGTGCTGGCGCAGGCTCTCCTCGATGACGTCCTCCCAGCGGGCCGGGTCGGCGCGGACGGCGGCGAGCTGGTCCGGGTGCGACAGCATGGCGACGGTCGCGTGGTCGATGAGCGACACGGCGGTCTCGCTGCCCGCGCCGATCATCAGGATCAACGTGCTGACCAGCTCCTCCGTGCTGAGCGGCGCGCCCTCCTCCTGCGCGGCCAGCATCAGGCTCGTCAGGTCCGTCCCCGGGTTGGCGCGGCGGTAGTGCATGAGCGCGTGCATCGCCGCGAACATGTCCCGCTGGACGACGTTCGCCTGCTCGGGCGTGAGGCTGGTGTCGAGGACCGCGTCGATGCAGCGCAGCATCTGCTGGCGCTGCTCCAGCGGGACGCCCATCAGGTCGCAGATCACCCGGGTCGGGATGGGATAGCTGAAGGAGGCCCGCAGGTCGACCGGCCGCCCCGGCGGGGCGAGCTCCAGGTCGGCGAGCAGGTCCTCGACGATGGTCTCGATCGCGGGCCGCATCGCCTCGATGCGGCGCGGGGTGAACGCCTTGCCGACCAGGTCCTTGAGCCGCTTGTGGTCGTCGCCGTCGACGGTGAACATGCTGATCACGTCGACCCAGGCGGTCAGCCAGCCGATCGCGAACGGCCTGTACTCCGGCCAGGAGGTGCGGGCGTTCTTCGAGACGCCCGGGTGGACCAGGAGCTTCTTGGCGACCTCGCCGCGGGTCACCGACCAGGCGACCAGGTCGCCGGGCAGCCGCACCCGGACGGCCGGGCCGGCCGCGCGCAGCTCGTCGACCTGCTCATAAAGGCGCCTTCCTGTGGGGTCGAGAATCGGGGGTTCGCTGGACACGACTACCTCCAGTGGACGCGGTGGGGGTGAGGGAAGCATCGGCGGGCCGGGGCCGGAAGCGGATGGCCAGCGTCGCCGGGCACTGGTGGAAGGGGCCCGGCCGGTTGGCTCCGCCGCCCGCCCCCAGCTCCAGGTCCCACAGCTGGTCGAGCAGCGTCTCGATCGCGGTCTGGGCGATCGCGGCGGCCTGGCTGTCGGCGGGACAGCGGTGCGGGCCGGCCGACCAGGCCAGGTGGGAGCGGTTGTCGTAGCCGAGCGGCGGCAGCGCCGGGTCGGTGCCCGTGGCGGCGTGGCTGATCAGGATCGGCACCCCGCGCGGGACCGGCACCCCGTGCAGCGCGGTGTCGTGGCGGGCGAAGTGCACGGAGAAGTTGGCCATCGGCGACTGCGTCCACAGCACCTGCTCCAGGGCGCGGCGCACGGTGACGGCGCCCGCGGTCAGGTCGCCGGCGTAGTGGTCGTCCGACAGCAGCAGCCGCAGGCCGGAGGCGATCCACGCCGAGGTCGGGATCGTGCCCGCGCCGACCAGGACGACGAGCTGGTGCAGGATCTCCTCGTGCGTGAGCCGGGCCGGATGGGCCAGCATCCAGGAGGTGCAGTCGCGCCCCGGCGAGCCGTCCTTCATCGCGATGATCTCCGCCAGGCACTGCGCCAGGTCGGCGGCCCCCTGCGCGGCCTCCGGGCCGGCGTTGATCATGCCCTGGCAGCCGGTGACCATGCGCTCGACCAGCTCCGGCGGGCAGCCCAGCAGGTCGGTGAAGACCAGCAGCGGCAGCATGTCGGCGTACTGGCTCATCAGCTCCGCCCGGCCCTCGCCGGCGAAGTCGTCGATGAGGCGCAGCGCGTGGCGGCGGGTGATCTCGCGCAGCTCGTGCATGTTGATCCGGCGCAGGCAGTCGTCCATCGCGCGCCGCAGCCGGGCATGCCGCTCGCCGTCGGCGTACAGGAGGCTGGGCCGGTAGGCCATGAGCGCCAGCACCGGGCTGTCGGCGGGGACGCGGCCCTGTTGCAGCGCCTCCCACAGGCGGCTGTCCTTGGAGTAGGTGTCGGTGTCGGTGACCACGTCGACGGCGGCGCGGCGGCCGGTGACGACCAGCGCGTGCACGCCGTCGGCGATCTCCGCCCAGGCGACGGGGCCGGCGGCGCGCAGCAGGTCGTAGGCGTCGTCGGGCCGGGCGGCGAACGAGGGGCCGAACAGCCTCGGGACGGGGGCGGATGGTGTCATCGGGCATGCTCCAGGCGGCGGTGGTGGTCGAGGATGTGCTGGACGAGGGCGATCAGGCCGTGCTTGGCCGAGCCGGCCCGGCGGGCGTCCAGGCTCACCAGCGGCTGGTCGTCCAGGCTGAGGCTGTCGCGCAGCTCGGCGTCGCGGTAGCGGGGCGAGCCGTCGAAGTGGTTGACGGCGACGACGTGCGGCAGCTGCGCCTCTTCGAGCAGGTTCATCGCGTCGAAGCTGTCGTCGATGCGGCGCGTGTCGACCAGGACCAGTCCGCCGAGCGCGCCCTCCATGAGGGAGCGGACCATGCCGTGGAACCTCGGCTGGCCGGGCGCGCCGAACAGATAGAGCACGATCTCAGGAGACAACGTGAGGCGGCCGAAGTCCATCGCCACCGTGGTGGTGTCCTTGCCCTGCAGGTCGCGCAGGTCGTCCACGAGCTGCCCGGCCTGCGTCATCCGCTCCTCGGTGGACAGCGGGCGGATTTCCGAGACGGTCCTGACGAAGGTGGTCTTGCCGACGGCGAACGGGCCGAGCACGAGAACCTTCACCGGCCGGGCCGTCGCCGGCACGTAACGGTCAGAGCTTTTCAAGTGCCTTCAACACCTTCATCAGGAAGTCGGTGCTATAGGGGGAGGCGGCGGGGACGAACGGCGCGCGCGGGGCCAGGTGGCCGCTGTCGACGAGGCCGGCCACGATGACCTTGACGATCGCGCCCGGCAGCTCCAGGTGGGCGGCGACCTCCGACACCGACAGCGCCCCGGGCAGGCACAGGTCCATCACCCGCCGGGGGTGGGCGGCGAGCCCGGCCAGCGGCCGGGCGGGGTCGGCGAGCAGCAGCGTGGCGGCGTCGAGACCGGCGCGTGTCGCGGAGGCGTCGCCGCCCGACACGGTGTAGGAGCGGATCATGCCCGCCCGCCGGTGCCGCGACGGTGTCATGCGCCGCTGCTCCGCTCCCGCGCGCCGAGGATCGGGCCGAGCCCGCGCACGGTCTTGGTGGCCGCCTGGATCGCGATGTGGGTCGCGGCGCTGTTGGACTCGCCGCGGATGGACACGCCGATGCCGGTGCGCTCGGTCACGGCGAACAGCACCATGGTGACGTTCGCGAGGTCGGCGATCACGTAGCGTAGCGGCCCTGGAGCGCTGTGACGCGACGGGGTGGTGCAGAACTCGCTCAGCTGCTGCTGCAGCGACTTCATCGCCGACAGGGCGGCGGCGGCGCGGTCGGCGTCGTCGCGGCTCATCCCGGCCGAGTGCGCCAGGACCAGCCCGTCGGAGGTGAACAGCACCGCGTTCATGACGTCCGACTGCTGGTCGACGAGGTTGTTGAGGACCCAGCTCATGTTGGTGTCGTCGGCGGTGGGCTGCTCTATGGTCATGGCTGCGAGTGTCCTTCGGCGTCGTTGTCGCGGCCGGTGGCGAGGCCCGTGCTGAGCAGCTCGCTCAGCTTTCCGAGGTCGGCGGCCACGTCTTCGGGCGCGCGGGTGTCGGTGATGGATTGCTGGGTCGGCTGGGCCGAGAGGGGCGCGACCGCGTGCCGGCGTTCGCGCTTGGGCAGGCCGTGGGAGGTGGTGACCGGCGCGGGGGCCGCGTGGAGCGCGGGCTGCGGCGGGGCCGTCTCGCGCGGGGGCGCGGCGATTCCGGGGGCGGCGCTCATCAGGTGGTGCGGGACGAGGCAGGACGCCTGGACGCCGCCGCTGGGCGAGGGGGCGCTGACGTCGACGTGGAAGCCGTAGTCGTGCGCCAGGGTGCCGATGATGGCGAAGCCCAGCTTGCGCTCGTCGGCCAGGTTGGCCGCGTCGAGCGTCGTCTGGCGCGACAGCAGCCGCTCGGCCTCGGCGAGCTGGAAGGAGTTCAGGCCGGCGCCCTTGTCGTCGATGACGACGCAGAAGCCCTTGGGGACCTCCCGGACGTAGACGCTGACCCGGTCGCCGGTGTAGCTGGTCGCGTTGGCCAGCAGCTCGGCGAGCGCGACGGTGATCGGCTCGACCACCCGGCCCTCGACCCACCGCTCGCCGACGTCGGGCACGTACGTGTAGTCGACGCGGTCGTAGGCGGGGATGCGGCCGCGGGCGCTCTCGACGATCTCGCGGAAGGTGCAGTCGGCGCGCTGCACGCCCGGCCAGGAGCCGGCCAGGATGCGCAGCCGCTGGACGGCGTGCAGCGCCCAGGTGGCGTGGGCGTCCATCTCGACCAGGCTGCGGTGGGGGTCGGTGCCGGGCGGCAGGTCGAGCGCCTCGTTGATGGACATCTGGAGGCGGGCCAGGTACATCTGCACCTCTTCGGCCATGCCCCGGACGCCGGCGCGGGCGGCGCCGCTGACGTCGGCCCGGGTGGCGTGCACGGCCTCGCGCAGCAGCTCCTCGGCGCCGGCGATGTGGTCGCTCAGCGGCGTGCCCGCGAACTGCGGGTGCAGCAGGCCGGGCACGACGACGTCGGAGTAGCCGCGCACCTCGGCGTCGGCCACCGCGTTGAGGCGCTCGACGAGCCGGCCGGTCTCGGCGACGGCCGCGTTGTACCACTGGAGGTTGGCGTTGGCCTGTTGCAGCGCCTGTTCTTTCTCTTTCTCGGCAGCCTCTCTGGCCTGCTCGGCACTGACTCTGGCCTTTTCCGCGGTTTGCACCTGTTCGTCGGCACGTGCCTGCCCGGCGGTTTCGTCGTTTCCCTGGGCGGGGCGCTCGGCGGGGGGCGCCGGGCGCTCGGCGGGCGGCTCGGCGGGGGCGGGCCGGCGCTCGGGCGCCCGGGAGCGCATGAGCAGGATGGCCAGCAGCACGAGGCAGACCATCAGCAATAACACGCTGCAGATGACGCTCGCCAGCAGCACTCCGGCAGTGAAATCCGCGGATCCGTTCATGTCCGTCCTTTGAAGTGCTGGAGCTCCATATGGGCACGGCAGAGGAATCGACACCCGTCAAATGAGCATGGGGCGTCGCCGCTTGACGACTTTACACGCCCTTGTCCCTACAGCCATGTCAAAACGTCGGCTATTTCTTATCAGGGACAATCACATACCGCACTAAACCGGAAATTCCCGAGACTTATTCATAAACGCCCGTACCGTCACGGGGCCCCGCCGCCCCGGTCCGCCGTGACCACTTCCTGACGCCGCACCCCTGGCGCAACACGATGTGATGTACGACACTCTGACCAGAACTCGGTCCTAGAACCCTGTTCTAGGGCACTCGGCTGCCACAGCGGAGGAGAAGTCCATGGTCAAGGCCGTCACCCGCGAGCGCCGGCGACTCGGTTCCCCACCCGCGGGCGGGATCAGCCCGACCGACCCCAACCCGTACGGCTGGGCGCCGTTCGCCGTGCTGTTCCTCGTCGGCATCGTGGACCGCATGGAGGCCGGGCTCCTGGCCGGCGTGCTCCCGCTCATCCAGGAGCAGTGGGGGTTCAGCGACACGGCCGCCGGATCCATCCCCACCGCCGGGGCCCTGGCCGCCACCGCCGTCGCGCTGCCCGCCGGCTACCTCGCCGACCGCTACAGCCGCACGAAGATCATCGCCGTCGTGGTGCTCTGCTGGGGGCTGGCCACGCTCGGCTCGGGACTCGCCGCCGGGTTCGCCGTCTTCTACCTCATGCGCGTGCTGCTCGCCGCCGCCGAGAACATCGACAACCCGGCCATGGGCAGCCTCATCGCCGACTTCTACCCCGCCGCCGCCCGGGTCCACGTGTACGGCTGGACCCGCATGACGACCTACCTGAGCGGGCTCGGCACCATCGTCGGCGGCGTGATCGGCCAGGCGTACGGGTGGCGCGCGGCCTTCCTGTGCATGGCGGTCCCCGGCATCCTCACCGCCCTGCTGGTCTGGCGGCTGCGCGAGCCCGAACGCGGCCGGCTCGACAGGATCAGGGCCTCGGCCGGCGACGCGCCCGCGACCGGCGCCGCTCCCCCGGACCGGCCCGCCCTCGCCTCGCCGCCCTTCTGGCGGCAGGTCCGCGAGGTCCTCGCCGTCCGGACGCTGGTCCGGGTCTCCGTGGGCGTCATGATCCTCACGCTGGGGCTGGGCGGCATCTACTACTGGCTGCCCACCCTCCTGTCACGCGCGTACGGCCTGCCCATCGGCACCGCGGGCACCACGAGCGGCCTGGTCACCATCGTCGGCGTGGTCGCCGGGACCGTGATCGGCGGCCGGCTCGGCCGCAGGGCCATCACCCGCCACCGCGCCGGGCTCCTGCTCGTCGGCGGCGCCGGCATCACCGCCGGCTCCCTGCTGCTCGGCGGCGCCCTGCTCATGGGGTCGGCCACCGCCATGATCCTCTGTGTGCTGCTGGCCGTCACGGTGTCGGCGACCGCCATCCCCACCTGCACGGCCTCCGTCGCCGACGTCGTCGGCGCGCGCTCGCGCGGCCTCGGCTTCGCCGTGCTGCAGTTCCTGCTCACGCTCGGCGCGGCGTTCGGGCCGCTCATCGTCGGCATCACCTCCGACGCCACCGGCTCGCTCGTGACGGCCATGTACGCGCTCATCGTCCCGATGGTCCTCGGCGGCCTGCTCGTGCTGTCGGCCAGGGGCTCGTACGAGCGCGAGTCGGCCAAGGTCCTGGACGAGGCCCGCGACCTCTAGATCCAGCCCTCCTCCCAGGCCCGGTGGGCGGCGGCGTGCCGCGAGCCGGCGCCCAGCTTGGCCATCGCCGACGACAGGTAGTTGCGGACGGTGCCCGGCGCGAGATGCACCCGCTCGGCGATCTCGTTGACCGACGCGCCGGTCCGCGACGCCCGCAGCACCTCCAGCTCCCGGTCGGTGAGCGGGCAGGCGTCCTCGGTCAGCGCGGAGGCGGCGATGTCGGGGTCCACGTAGCGGCGGCCGGCGGCGACGGCCCGGATGATCTCGGCCAGCTTCGTCGCGGGCGTCGTCTTCGGCACGAAGCCGCTGACGCCCGCCGCGAGCGCCCGGCGCAGCACGCCCGGTCTGGCGTGCCGGGTGACCAGGACGATCCGGGTGGGCAGCTCCGCCCGGATCGTCTCGGCCGCGCGCAGGCCGTCGGCGGGCGGCATCTCCAGGTCCAGCACCGCGATGTCGGGGCGGTGCTCCCTGGCCAGGCGGACCGCGTCGGTGGAGGTGGCAGCCTCGGCCACGACGGCGAGGTCCTCCTCCAGCCCGAGCAGCGCCGCCAGAGCGCCCCTGAGCAGGTCCTCGTCGTCGGCTATCAGCAACCGGATCATCGGTCCTCCGCGCTTCGGGCGGGCAGGCGGGCCACCACGGCGAAGCGGTCGTCGTCGTGCTCCCAGGTCAGCTCGCCGCCCGCGGACGCCAGCCGCTCGGCGAGCGTGCGCAGCCCGGTCCCGCCCGCGCCGGGCTGATCCCCGTGCTGGTCGCTGTGCTGATCCCTGTGCTGGTCGCTGTGCTGATCCCTGTGCTGGTCGCTGGGCTGGTCGCCGGCGCCGTCGTTGGTCACGCGCAGGCGGGCGAGGTCGCCGGTCACCCGGTAGTCGACCTCGGCGTGCCGGGCCCGGCTGTGGCGCAGCACGTTGGTGGTCGCCTCCCGCATGACCAGGCCCAGCAGGTGGCGTCCGGCCTCGGGGAGGCGGCGGGCGTCGGCGGGCTCCACGCTCATCCGGGCGTCGATGCCCGCGGCGGCCAGCACGCCCGTCGCGTTGGCGATCTCCGCGTCGAGCGTGGTGCGGCGGTAGCCCTGCACGACCGCTCTGGTGTCGGAGAGCGCGTCGGCGGCTAGGCGGCGCACCTCGTGCATCTCCGCGGCGGCGCGCGCCGGGTCCGCCTCGGCGAGCCGGGCGGCCAGCTCGCTCTTGAGCGCGATCACCTGGAGGTGGTGGCCCTGGATGTCGTGCAGGTCGGCGGCGAAGCGCAGCCGTTCCTCCTTGACCGCCAGCTCGGCGGCGAGCCTGCGCACGTCGTTGAGCCGCTTGGCCACGTCCCAGCCCCACAGCATGGCCAGGGTCGTCCACGCGGTGACCAGCACCACGGCGGGCGGCAGCACGGCGGCGCCGGGCAGCGGCGCGCCGGAGAGCGCGCCGACGCCCGAGGCGGCCAGCGCCGACGCCCCGATGAGCCCCCACCGGGGCGCCGGGCGCAGGAACGTCGCGGCGATCGACACCACGAGCCCGGCCGGCAGCGACCAGCGCCCGTCGTCCCCGTGGGCCAGCATGAGCCCGCCGAGCACCGCCGCCCCCGCGCCCCCGGCGACCGTCCACCACACAGGCAGCCGGACGACCGAAGGCACGGACGCAGGCGAAGGCGCGTCCGGGGGCGGGGGCGGGGGTGCGGGGGTTTCCGGGGAG
>NZ_JAHKRO010000113.1 GCF_019396325.1 Nonomuraea ceibae | reverse complement strand
TGAGCCGAAAGTATTCCTCCCGCTCAGCCCGGAGCTTCTTCGCCCCCTGCGCCTTGCGCACCTTGCGGATCTCGAAGTCCATCGCATCCCCTGAAGTGGGGTGTTGCAACGAACCCTAGAACCCAAGGAGCGGGCACCGGGGCCTTTCGCATGTCCGCACGATTGACAACCCTTCACCCCCTGCGCGAGGATCGCCGATATGCGGTACCTGTAACCGATAATAGAACGCCCATGCATGCAGGGGCACGATCTCGAATGGGGTGGCCATGGTCTACTACAGGCGCCTGGGCGAAGTGCCGCGCAAGCGGCACTCCCAGTTCCGCGGCGGCGACGGCGTCCTCTACCACGAGGAGATGCAGGGCGAGGAGGGGTTCAGCTGGACCCAGTCGTTCCTGTACCACCGCCGGATCCCGACCGCCATCACCGCGGCGGAGAGCCGGCCCGACACCGGCGGCGGGCTCCGGCCGAACGACCCGCTGCTGCCACGGCACCTGCGCACCCACGCGTTCGAGCCGGGCGGCGACCCGATCCTCGACCGGCGGGTCCTCATGGGCAACTCCGACGTGACGATCTCGTACGTCGCCGCCGACGCCGACAGCCCGCTCTACCGCAACGCCGTCGGCGACGAGCTCGTCTACGTCGAGTCCGGCTCGGCCGTGCTGGAGTCGCCCTTCGGCCGGATGGAGGTCGGTGACGGCGACTACGTCGTCATCCCCACCTCCACCACCCACCGGTGGCGGCTGCTCGGCGGGGAGCTGAGACTGTTCGTGGTGACGGCGTCGGGCGGCGGGCACATCAGGCCGCCCAAGCGCTTCATGTCGCCGTTCGGGCAGTTCCTGGACGGCTCGCCGTACAACGAGCGCGACATCCGCGGCCCCGAGGAGCTGACGTCCGCCGACGGCCCCGCCGACGTCTACGTCAAGCACCGGCGCGGCCTGACCCGCTACACCTACGCCTACCACCCGTTCGACGTGGTGGGCTGGGACGGCTACAACTACCCCTACGCGCTGTCCATCCGCGACTTCACCCCCTCGACGGGCGCGCTGCACCTGCCGCCGCCCACCTACATCACGTTCGAGGGGCCGGGCTTCGTCATCTGCTCGTTCGTGCCGCGCATGTACGACTACCACCCGGACGCGGTGAAGGTCCCCTACAACCACGCCAACGTCGACTCCGACGAGGTGCTGTTCTACTGCGGCGGCGACTTCATGAGCCGGGCCGGCACGGGCATCGGCATGGGCTCGGTCTCCCTGCACCCGGCGGGCTACATCCACGGCCCGCAGCCGGGCAGCGCGGAGAAGAGCCTGACGGTGACCAGGACCGAGGAGTACGCGGTCATGGTGGACACGTTCCGGCCGCTCGACCTCGGGCCCGACCTGAGCCAGGCGGAGGACGCCGACTACGCCTGGTCGTGGGCGCGCGGCGCCGGTATCGACGTCGGCGGGTGAACCACCACGGCGAAGGGCCCTGCGACTCACGGTCGCAGGGCTCTTCGCCGTCAGGAGGCCGGTGTGCGCTCGGCCGGGACGGCACGGCGCGGCGTCAGCGCCTTCCGCGCCCGTGTGGCCAGCGCCGCCAGCCCCTTCGGCTCGTAGAACAGGATGACCACGATCAGGCCGCCGTAGAGGATCTGCGCCACGTAGGCGGGCCCGAAGTCGGACACCGCGCCGCCCATGCCCGGCACGGCGTCGCTGTAGCGCTGCAGGAGCAGCGGCAGCGACGACACGAACGCCGCGCCCGCGATCGCCCCGGCCACCGACGCCTGCCCGCCGATCACCACCATCGCCAGGTACTCCAGCGACAGGAACAGGTCCCAGTACTCGGGCACCACCCGCTGGAACAGCAGGGCCAGCAGCACGCCGGCCAGGCCCGCGTACACGCTCGACAGCGTGAAGGCGACCGACCGGTAGCGCGCCACCGGCACGCCCAGCGCCGCCGCGTGCACCTCGCCGTCGCGGATCGCGGCGAACGCCCGGCCGACCCGGCTGCGCAGCACCAGCACCGCGAACACCGTGGTCAGCACCAGCACGAGCAGCGTCACGTACCAGCCGCGCTCGGCCTGGCGCAGCGGCACCCCGAACAGCGACAGCTCCGGCTCGACGCCCAGCACCTGGAACGAGCCGATCGTCAGCTCCGGCACGTTGCGCCCGTTGTAGCCGCCGGTGAGCGGCTCGGCCGCGAACAGCACGTGCTGGCCGATGAACACCAGCGCCAGCGACGCCACGCCCAGGTAGATGCCCTTCAACCGGCCCGCCAGCGGGCTGAACGCCAGCCCCGCCAGCCCCGCCATCGTCACCGCGATCACCGCGGCGAGCAGGCTGGGCAGCCCGAGCCCCCAGGAGTCCTCCGTGCCCGGCGAGCTGAGCCAGATGTAGCCGTAGGCGCCCACGGCCAGGAAGAACGAGTGTGCCAGGGAGAGCTGCCCGACCCGGCCGACCAGGATCATCAGCCCCACCGCGCCGATGGCCGCGGCGAAGGCGAACGAGCCCAGGTTGAGCCAGAACCGGTCGGCGTACAGGGGGATGGCCAGCAGGACCACGCCCGCCACCACCGCCACCGGCGCCCGCCACCGGATCCGCCCGGAGATCTTGTCAAACACGGACGGCCTCCCGTATCCCGAACAGCCCGGCGGGCCTGACCAGCAGCACCACCAGCATCAGCACGTACGGCGCGGCCTCCTCGAAGCCCTGCCCGAGGAACGCCAGGTGCTCGCCGTAGCCGCGGACCAGGACCTCGCTCAGCCCCACCATCAGCCCGCCGGCGATGGCGCCGGTCGTCGAGTCGAGCCCGCCGATGATCGCCGCCGGCAGCGCGCGCAGCGCCACCGCCTCGACCGACGTGTCCAGGCCCGGACTCGGGTAGGCGACGATGAACAGGCCGGCGCACACGGCCAGGGCGCCGGCCACCGCCCACGCCGTCGCCGACACCCGGCCGAGCCGGATGCCCATCAGCGACGCCGTCTCCGGGTCCTCGGCCGTCGCCCGCATGGCCACGCCGAAGTCGCTGCGGTGCAGCCAGAGCTGGAAGAGCACCAGCAGCAGCGCGCCGACGACCAGCGCGGCGATCCGCGCCTCCGCGACGCCGATGCCCAGGAAGCGCACCACGTCGTTGCCCCACGGGTCGTCCGTGGTGAGGATCTGCGAGCCGATCCGCCGGTCGGTCTCGGTCAGCAGCACCACGTCCAGCCCGATGGTCATGATGCTCGCCGCGACCACGGCGTTCGTCTTGCGGAACCTGCTGACCAGCAGGCGGTCGATCAGCACGGCCAGGATCGCGGCGGCGGCCACGCCCAGCGGGAGTGCCACCCAGAACGACAGCCCGTGCAGGCTGGTCGCGCTGGCCACCACGTACGTGCCGAACATCAGCAGGCTCGGCTGCGCGAAGTTGACCACGCTGGACGACTTGTAGATGACGACGATGCCCAGGGCGACGAGCGCGTAGACGGCACCGAGCGACGCGCCCTCCACCAGCATCGAGAGAAGTTGTGCCATGAAACCGGCTCCTAGGATGGCGGCTCGGACTCGGAACGTTCCTTTTCTGCGGCGCCGGCCCTGCCCAGGTAGGCGGCGATCACCGCGTCGTCCGCGATCACCTGGTCAGGCGGCCCGGTGAGCACGACCTGGCCGAAGTCGAGCACCGTGACCTGTTCCGAGATGCCCATCACCAGCCCCATGTCATGCTCGACCAGCAGGACCGTGATCCGCTGCTCGGTGGCGATCCTGCGGATGGTGTCGCGGACGGCGAGCTTCTCGTGCGTGTGCATGCCGGCCGCGGGCTCGTCGAGCAGCAGCAGCCTCGGCTCGGTGGCCAGGGCGCGGGCGAGGTCGACCCGCTTGGCCTCGCCGTAGGGCAGCTCGGCGGCGGGCAGCGGCAGCAGGTGGTCCACGCCGAGGAACTCGGCGACCTGGCGGACCTTGGCCCTGGCCTCCCGCTCGGAGCGGCGCATGTGCGGCAGCCGCAGCCCGGCGCCGAACACCCCGCCCCTGCCCAGCCGGTGCCGCCCGAGCAGCAGGTTCTCCTCGACGGTCAGCCCGGCGAACATGGACGCGTTCTGGAACGCCCGGCCGACGCCGAGGCCCGTGACCCGGTGCGGCGCGAGCCCGATGAGCTCGGCGCCGTCCACGCGGACGCTGCCGCCGGCCGGCTTGTAGATCCCGGACAGCACGTTGAACAGGGACGACTTGCCCGCGCCGTTGGGGCCGATCACCGCGTGGATGGTGCCGGGCTCGGCGGTGAAGGTGACGCTGTCGAGCGCCGTCACCCCGGCGAACCGGACGGTGACGTCGCTGACCTCCAGCCGGGCCCCGGGGGCCGTGGTGCCGTGTGCCGTCATGGCGTCCCTCCCCGCGCGTCGCCGGGCAGCGTGGCGGCGCTCTCCTCGTCGGGCTCGCCGCCGAGATAGAGGCGGCGTACGCGGTCGTCGCCGCGCAGGCGCTCGGCCGGGCCCTCGATCGCCACCTCGCCCACGGCCAGCACGTACGCGTGGCCGGCCAGCTCCAGGGCGACCGCCGCGTTCTGCTCGACGACGAGCATGGCGGTGCCCTGCCGGTGGATCTCGCGCAGCAGGTCCACGATCCGGTCGATGATCTTCGGGGCGAGGCCCAGTGACGGCTCGTCGAGCAGCAGCAGCCGGGGCTCGGCCATGAGCGCCCGGCCGATGGCCAGCATCTGCTGCTCGCCGCCCGACAGCAGGCCGGCGGTCTGCTTCCGGCGCTCGCCGAGCACCGGGAACAGCTCGTAGACCCGCTCCAGGTCGCCGGGGCGCTTGCCCTTCGCGTTGCCGTAGCGGCCCGCGCGCAGGTTCTCCTCGACGGTCAGGTGGGCGAAGACGCGGCGGCCCTCGGGCACCTGCACGATGCCGGACTTGACCCGGCGCTCGGCGCCCAGGCCGTCGATGCGGGCGCCGGCGAACCTGATCTCGCCGCCGGTCATCCGCCCGGCCTGGCCGGTCAGCACGCCGGAGATCGCGCGCAGCAGCGTGGACTTGCCCGCGCCGTTGCTGCCGAGGACGGCCACGATGCCGCCCTGCGGGACGTCGACGCTGACGTCCCGCAGGGCGGTCACCGCGTCCCCGTAGCGCACCCCGAGGTTGCGCACGGAGAGCAGCGGGTCGCTTTCCCGTTCGGTCATCGGGCCTGGAACTTCGCGGTGTCGGGGCCGGTGTAGCCGGCCTGGACCAGCTCGAGGCCGCCTTCCGCGTCCTTGGACGGCTTCATGATGAAGGTCTGGGTGGACGGGGAGACGCCCTTCTTGGAGAAGTCCAGCGGCACGGTGGTCTGCTGGGTGTCGTAGGCGCCCTTCTGCCGGAACGCGGTGGCCAGGCCCTCACGGCTGAGGTCCTTGTTGTCGCACGCCTGGGTGATGGCCTGGTCCATCACGCTGGCCGCCGCGTACCCGAGGGTCACCCACAGGCTGGGCGTGATCGACTTGTCGCCGGACTCCGCGTACAGCTTCCTGACCTGCTCGGGGCCGGGGCCCTCGCCGGCGAACGGCGCGGCGGAGCTGACGACGAGCATGTTCTTCTCCATGGCCGATCCCGCGCCGGTGGTCAGAGACTCGGGGGAGAAGCCGGGGGAGGCGGCGACGATCGGCACGTCCAGGCCCTCCACGTCGGCCACGGCCACCGCGGAGGAGACCTGCCGGCCGGACGCGCTCAGGAACAGCGCCTTGACGCCCGCCGCGGCCATCTGCTTGACCTGGCCGGACAGGTCGCTGACGGTCGGGTCGATCTGCTGGCCGACCACGGTCATGCCGTTGGCCTCGGCGGCGAAGGTGGCCCCCGCCAGGCCGGGCTCGCCGTAGTCGCCCTTGAGGTAGATGTAGCCGATCTTGTCGCCTTCGGCCAGCTTCTTCTGCTCGATCAGGTAGTCGACGGCGTTGACCATCTCGATGTCGTAGGTGGTGCCGGGGATGATGATCGACGAGCTGTCCTTGACGCTGGGCGACCAGCCCATCGACACGGCGAGCACGCCGTCCTGCTCCAGCTTGGGCAGCACGGCGAGCGTGGTGGGCGAGCCGACCGTGATCTGCAGGGCGAGGACCTGCTGGGACAGGTCGGAGTAGAGGGACACCGCCTTCTGCGGGTCGTAGCCGTGGTCGCGGGTCATCAGGTTGACCTTGCGGCCGTCGCAGACGCCGCCCGCGGCGTTCTTGGCGTCCCAGTAGAGCTTGACGCCGAGGTTCTGCTGCTTGTCGATGGCGGCGAACGGCCCGGTGATGTCGGTGAGCAGGCCCAGGTTGATCGCGGAGCCGTCCACGCCGGGCCCCACGGGCATGCCCCCGGAGCTGCCGGCGCTGGTCTCCGCCTTGGTGGAACAGGCGGACATGGTGGTGATCGCGAGGGTCGCCGCGCCGAGCGCGGCGGCCATGCGGAGCTTGCGGGATGGCATGCGTCCCCTTTCGTGCCGATACGGGTTCGCGTTCGTCGGGAAACGCGTGGCCGCGGGCAGTAGAGATCACTCGGTGGTCGGTGGGGAGAGAGCGGCATGCAACCGATATTCGGTTATACCGTTCGACTATCGTGCTGTGGCCCGATCTGGCGTGTCAAGAGGGTGGCCAAACGGCAACAGGAATGATGTGGGGCGGCGAAACGGCCGCTTCACCGCCCCGGAGAGAGCAGGTCAGGCGCCGGCCGCCTGGATCTCGCGGACGGCACGCAGGGCGTCGGCGGGCTCCATGCGGGTGCGGTAGTTCATCGTCACGTGCCTGGCCCGCACGATCCCGGCGGAGTCCAGCACGAACGTCGCGGGCACCGGCAGGCTCCAGCGGCCGTCGGGCTGCTGGCGGGCCAGCGCGGCCGCCGTGACGTCCAGCAGGTGCGGCTTGATCTTGTCGGGCAGCTCGAACCGCACCCGGTAGGCGGTCATCACCTCCTGCTCGGCGTCGGAGAGCACGTCGTAGGCCAGCTCGTGCTTCTCCTGCATCGACAGCGCATCGTCGGGCAACTGCGCGCTGATCGCCACCAGCCGGGCCCCCGCCTCGCGGAACTCGGGCAGGGCCGCCTGGTACGCCGCCAGTTCGAGGTTGCAGTACGGGCACCAGGAGCCCCGGTAGAAGATCAGCACGACCGGCCCCTCGGCGAGCCGCTCGGACAGCCGTACCGTGGCGCCGGTCGCACCGGGCAGGGCGAAGTCGGGCGCCTTCTCCCCGATCTCCAGCCCTGGCACGAGACCGGCGGCCTCGATCTCGGCGAACGCGTCGTTGATGGCCTGCTTGGCCTCCTCGGGCCGCTGCACCGACGCCGCCTTGGCCGCCAGGATCTCGTTGAGCGATTGCACCGGACACCCACCTCCATAACCGTTATTCGGTTGTTGTGTTCGCAATTTGCGCGTTAGGCGCATCCTGGGAAGCGGAACGTGCCGCTGTCAAGACTTGGGGGGTGCTGTTAGGGTGAGTGATACCGATATATGGTGAGCGCAACCGTTAATCGAACATGCGTGAGGTGGTAAGGACATGGCTGAGCGGGAGTTGCTCACCGTCCCCATCGGGACGGCGGCCGGCGCCTCGGAGGTCTACTCCGGCGTGGCCCGGATGGCCGGAGTGCTGTGGTGCTCCCGGGTGCGCGCCCGCCCCGGACGGCGCGCCGACACCGCCGTGGTGGTGGTCCACCCCTCCTCCAACTTCCTCGGGCACTACGCCCTCGACGCCTGGGCCGAACGCGGCGTCGACGCCGTGGCCATGACCACCCGCTACCTGGGTAACGACTCGGTCCTCCTGCTGGAGAACTGCGTGCTCGACATCGCCTCCGTCGTCGGCCACCTGCGCGCCGAGGGATACGAGAAGGTCGTGCTCGTCGGCAACTCGGGCGGCGGCGGCCTCGTCGCCCTCTACCAGGAGCAGGCCCGCAACCCCACCATCACCTCCTCGCCGTACGGCGGCGGCCCCGACCTCACCGGGGCCCACCTGCCGCCGGCCGACGCGCTGGTCATGCTCATGGCCCACCCCGGCCGGGCCAACCTGCTCGTCGAATGGCTCGACCCCGCCGTGCGCGACGAGGACGACCCCTTCGATCGCGACCCCGAGCTCGACATGTTCGCCGCCCACAACGGCCCCCCGTACGGGGAGGAATGGCTGGCCCGCTACCGCGCCGCCCAGCGGGAGCGCAGCGAGCGGATCACCGACGCGGTGATCGCCCGGCTCGCCGAGCTCGACGAGCGCAGCGGCGGCCGCGTCACCGACCTGCCTATCAGGATCCACGCCACCTGCGCAGACCCGCGCAACGCCGACCTGTCGATCGACCCGTCCGACCGCGCCCCCGGCACCCTGTGGGGCGAGCCGTACGAGGCCAACCTGCGGCCCACCACGCTCGGCCACCTGACGAGCCTGCGCTCGTGGCTGTCGCAGTGGTCGATCCGCACCTCCCACGGCGACGGCCCGGCCCGGCTGGCCGGCGTCGACGTCCCGGTGCACGTCATCTACGGCACCGCCGACCAGGCGTGCTTCCCCTCCCACGCCCGCCAGCTCTACGAGGCGGTGCCGCACGACACCAAGGCGCTCACCGCCGTCCAGGGCGGCCGTCACTACCTCAACGGCCAGCCCGAGCTCACCGCCGTCATGGCCGACGCCCTCATCGGCTGGATGGGAAAGGTCCTGTGAACCGTCCGACGATCGCCGACCTGAGCACGGCCTGGGTCCGCATCCCGCTCGGCGCGGGACGCGGCGGCTCCGGCGCCACCCAGGTCGACCTGCTGCACGTCACCCTCACCGACGACGAGGGCGCCACCGGCACCGGCTTCACCTACGCGCTCACCGGCGGCGCAGAAGCCCTGTACGCGCTGCTCACCGGCCTGGTCAAGGAGAAGGCCGAAGGCACCCCGCTCGACTCCTGGCCGCGCCGCTGGCACGAGATCGCCGCCGCCACCCGCCGGCTCGGCAAGGGCATCGCGCTGCCCGCGCTGTCGGCCGCCGACATCGCCGTGTGGGACCTGCGCGCCCGCCGCGCCGGCCTGCCGCTCTACCGGTTCATCGGCGCGCACACCGACACCGTGCCCGTCTACGGCAGCGGCCGATCCACCCACGCCATGTCGGTGGACGAGCTCGTCGAGGGCTCCCGCCAGTACGTCGCCGAAGGCTACGACGCGGTCAAGCTGCGCGTCGGCGCCCGCCGCGCCGAGGAGGACGTGGCCCGCGTACGAGCCGTCCGCGAGGCGCTCGGCGACGGCCTGCGCATCATGGTCGACTGCAACGAACGGCTCGACCTGCCCACCGCCGTGTGGCTCGGCCGCCGACTCGACGACCTCGGCGTCTACTGGATGGAGGAGCCGCTGCCAGCCGACGACCTCGCCGGGCACGCCCACCTCGCCGCCCGCCAGGGCGTCCCCCTCGCCGTCGGCGAGCACCTGCACGGCCGCCACGACTTCGCCGGCTACCTGCGCGAGAACGCCGCCTCCGTGCTGCAGCCCGACGTGCCGCTGTGCGGCGGCGTCACCGAATGGCTGCGCATCAGCGCCGTCGCCGAGGTCCACGGCGCCGTGCTCACCCCCCACTTCCTGCCGGAGCTGCACGTCAACCTGGCGGCGGCCGTCCCCAACTGCACCTACGTCGAGCACTTCCCGCTGATCGACGAGGTGCTGGCCGAGACGCTGCCGATCAGCGGCGGCGTGGCCACCCCGCCCGACCGCCCCGGTCACGGAATGCTGTGGGACACCGCCGCGCTCGACCGCCTCCGGCACGCCTGACGAACGACCCGAACAGGAGCACATCGTGTCCAAGCCCTTCGCCTCCACCGCAGACACCGAAGAGAAGCCCGAGATCCTCGAAGTCCTCGCCGACGGCGTGTACGCCCTCACCACCGGAGGCGACCCCAACGTGGGCGCCATCGAGGGCGAGGACTTCCTGGTCTGCTTCGAGGCCCGCGCCACCCCCGTCATGGCCGAGCGCTGGCTCGCCCAGCTCCGGCAGCACACCGACAAGCCGGTCCGCTACCTGGTCCTGTCGCACTACCACGCCGTCCGCGTCCTCGGCGCCGCCGCCTTCGACGCGCAGGAGATCATCACGCACACCGAGACCCGGCGGCTCATCGTCGAGCGCGGCAAGGAGGACTGGGCCGTCGAGTTCGGCCGGATGCCCCGCCTGTTCGCCGGCCACGAGACCATCCCCGGCCTCACCTGGCCCACGCTCACCTTCGACGACCACCTGTCGATCGAGCTGGGCGGCGACCGCGGCACCGTCGAGCTGGCCTGGGCGGGCAACGGCCACACCTCCGGCGACATCTACGCGTACGTGCCCAAGTCCAAGGTCCTGTTCGCCGGCGACCTGGTGGAGAACGGCTCGGCCGTCTACACCGGCGACGCCTACCACCGGGACTGGATGACCAGCACGCTCGACCGGGTCAAGGCGCTCGACGTGGAGATCCTCGTCGGCGGGCGCGGCGAGATCGCCCGCGACCGCGCCGCCTCCCAGCGCGCGATCGAGCTCACCCGCGACTTCCTCAGCACGCTGATGACCGCCGTGGACACCGTCAAGCGCGGCGGCGGCACGGTCGAGCAGGCGTACGTGGCGGCCCGCGAGGCGCTGCTGCCCGTCTACGGCGGCATGCCGGTGTTCGAGCACGCCATGGTCTTCGACACCTGGCGCGCCTGGGAAGAGCTCGACGGCCGGGGACCCGGCATCTGGACCCCCGAGCGCGACCGCGAGGTCTGGGACCGCCTCACCGGCTGACCGGATCGGCCCGCCGCCCGACCAGGTGATGCCTCCAGCCCGCGCCCCTCTCCCGCCAGGCTGGAGGCATCACCGCCGCCCGCGTCAGGTGAGGATCTCCACGTGCCCGTCGGTGCCGTTGACGCGGATGCGCTGCCCGTCGCGGATCAGCCGGGTGGCCCGCTCCACGCCCACGACGGCTGGCAGCCCGTACTCGCGGGCGATCACCGCGCCGTGCGTCATGATGCCGCCCACCTCCGTCACCAGCCCCGCCACGGTGACGAACAGCGGGGTCCAGCTCGGGTCGGTGTAGGCGGTGACCAGGATGTCGCCCGCTTCGAGGTCGGCCCGCGCCATGTCGGTGACGACCCGGGCCCGGCCCTCCACGGTCCCGGCCGAGACCGCGAGGCCGGGCAGCGCGCCGGGCGGGGCGTCCGCGCGCCGGTACCGGCCGTTGAGCGCCTCGCCGTCGGAGGTGAGCACCCGGGGCGGCGTCAGCGTCTCGTACGTGCGGAACGCCTCCCGCCTGTCGCGGATCAGCCCGGCGTCCGCCTCGCCGGTGCGCACGACCTCCCGCAGCTCCTCGAACCGGAGGAAGAAGACGTCGTCCCGCGCGCCCAGCGTGCCCGCCCTGACCAGCCGGTCGGCCTCCCGCAGCAGCGCCTGCTTGTAGACGAAGTAGCGGCTGATCATGCCGTACTTGGGGTATTCGCGGTAGCCGGCGAAGGTGCGGACCCGGTCGATCATCCGCTTGGTCTCCTCGGCCTTCTCCTGCCCGCCCGGCAGGGCGCGCAGCCGCGTCAGCACCTCCCGCTCCTTGCGCCGCGCCTCCTGGAGGCCCTGCTCGAAGTGCCGCTTCCCGGCGCCGGGCGCGAAGTTCCTGACGTTGCCGAGCAGGGCGGGCAGGAGCATGGCGGGCTGCTCGCTCCAGCGGGTCCTGGTTACGTCGATCTCGCCCGCGCAGCGCATGCCGTACGTGCCGAGGAAGCCCAGGAGGGCGTCACGCGCCTCCCGCCCGCCGGGCAGCGCGGCCAGCTCGTCCAGGAAGCCGTCGCCCTCCCGGCCCTGGTCCGCGACCCGCTGCAGGAACGCCACGACCTCCGGGTGCGGCCTGACGACGTCGGCGACGTCGAGGAGCGCCAGCCCCATCTCGGCCGTGACGTTGTGGGGCACCGACTGGGTGAGCGTGTCGGCCGCGTTCTTCTCGCCCAGCCATTCCTCCAGGTGCTCGTTGAGCCAGTAGGAGGCGTCCATCCCTGCCATGATCACCTCGTAGCCGCGCGGCTCGAACAGCAGGCGCTTCAGCTCCGCGAGGTCGGCCGTGACGAAGTCGAGCAGCTCCGTCCCGGACAGCCCCTCGATGGCGCGCCGCAGCTCGGCGACCGACTCCTCATTGAGCCGGATCAGCTCGGCGACGACGGCCGGGTCGGTCTCGACCGGCGGGGTGTCGCCGGGCGGCCTGAGCGCGGCCGGCAGGGACTCCAGGTCGCCGTCGGGCAGCGGGTCGATGAAGTCGCCGCGGTCGAGGACGGTCTTCAGCGCGTCGAGCATGAGCGGGTCGGACTTGCCGAGGGTGCCCAGGAGGCCCGCGCGGCCCGTGGGCGTCGCCAGCAGCGGGGCCGCGTCGACGAACAGCCGCCCGCCCGCCTCCTGCATGGGGCGCGGGGTCGTCAGCTGCCACAGGGACAGGCCCAGCGGCTTCATCGCGTCGGTCATCATCTGTTGGTGGCCGACGGAGACGTAGACGTGGTTCTCCTCGTCGCCGGTGACCGGGACGGGGAACAGGGTGGTGATCGGCCGGCTCTGCACGATGTGGAAGTCGTCGCCGGCCAGGCACCACTCGATGTCCTGCGGCCGGCCGAAGTGCGCCTCGACGCGCCGGCCCAGCCGCACCAGGCGCACGACCTGCGCGTCCGTCAGCGCCGGGCGCGAGCGCAGCTCCGGCTCCACGGGCGCGTCCCGCGTGCCGCCTCCCGGCGTGGCGAGCACGTACCGGGGCTTGTCGGCGACCGTCGCGGAGACCACCCGGTCGTCGCGCACCGTGTAGACGTCACCGGAGACCAGCCCGGCCACGAGCGCCTCGCCGAGTCCCCATCCGGCCTCCACGGTGGCGACCTTCCGGTTCGAGGTCACCGGGTCGGCGGTGAACAGCATCCCGGACGCCTCCGGGAACACCATCCGCTGCACCACCACCGCCATCCGCACCTGCCGGTGGTCGAACCCGTTGCGGCACCGGTAGGTCACCGCCCGCTCGGTGAACAGCGACGCCCAGCACCTGCGGATGTGCCGGAGGACCTCCGCCCGGCCCACGACGTTCAGGTAGGAGTCCTGCTGGCCGGCGAAGGACGCGGTCGGCAGGTCCTCGGCCGTCGCGCTGGACCGCACCGCGTAGGCGCCGTGCTCGCCGAGCCGGGCGAGCTGCCCGCCGACCGCCGCGACCAGCTCGCCGGGCGGCTCGACGCTCTCCACGACGCCGCGGATCTCGGCGCTCAGCGTGCGGATCGCCTCGTGATCCTCCGGCCCCACCCGCGACAGCCGGTCGAGCAGCGCGTCGATCGACGGCGCCACCGCGTGCCCGAAGGCGTCCGTCGTGACGCAGAACCCGTCCGGCACGCGGACGCCCTCGACGCGCGAGAGCTCGCCCAGGTGCGCCCCCTTGCCGCCCACTGTCGCGATCTTCGTCGAGTCGATGTGCTGGAAGCCGATCACGTAACGCAATTCCGTCGCTCCGTCGTTCGTCGGGCCGGTTCGCAACGGGCAGTATGGAGCACTTTCCGGCGCCTCATGAGGGACGCCGATCTGCTATAACCTGAAAGTGGCGAGCCGGTGGTAGGCCCGTCTCGCGTAGACCAGAGGCTCCTCGGCGCCGAGCTGATGGACCGCCTCCACCCTTCCCAGAAACAGCGTGTGGTCACCGGCCGGCACGGTCGTCGTGATCGCGCAGTCCATCGCGGCCAGCGCGCCCGGCAGGATCGCGTTGCCCGAGCAGGGGGACGGCGACCAGTCCACGTCCGCGAACTCGCTCTCGCCGACCGGGCGCTCCCCGGCGAAGTGGGCGGCGAGCGCGCTCTGCCCGGTGGCGAGCAGGTTCGCGGTGAAGCTCCGGTTGCGCATGATGAGGCCGTGCGTACGGCTGCTGCGGCTCAGCGACACCAGGATCGTCGGCGGCTCCAGCGACACGGACAGCAGGCTGTTGATCGTGACGCCGTGCGGCCCGGTGGCGGATCGCGTGGTGACGACGGCGACCCCGGTGGGCCACTGCCGCATGACGGCCCGCATCGGCTCGGTCACCACGCGGAGGCCCGGGGCGCGGCGGTCTCCAGCGCCGGGAAGTGGGGCACCACCTCCTCGCCGAGCTGGGCGAGGACCTCGCCGGCGGGCCGGCTGCCGTGCTGGACGCCGAGCGCGCAGTGGTTGATGCCGACGTCCTGCCAGCGGCCGAGCAGCTCCAGCAGGCCCTGGGTCCCGGTGCGCAGGACGAAGCCGCCGCGCAGCGGGGTGGGCGGGTGCAGCGGGTCCTCCATCAGGTCGATCCACTCGTTGGTGGCCACGGGCTTGAACGCGGCCCCGGGGATCCGGCCGCGCCAGGTCGCCGCCTTCTTGCCCAGCGCGATCGGGCCCTCGGCGGTCGTGGTGGAGCCGGGGTAGACGAGCCAGCCGTCGGCGTGCTCGGCGATCCAGTCGGGGGCCTGCTGGGAGGAGCCCGTGACCAGCAGCGGGATGTGCCCGTGCACCGGCTTGGGCAGCAGGTCTACGCCGGAGGCGGAGGGCTTCAGGAGGTCGCGGAAGGCGTGCACCGCCTCCCGGAAGCGCCGGCCCCGGCTTTCGAAGTCGACGCCGTAGGCGGGGAACTCGCTGGGCCGGTCACCGGAGGCGATGCCGAGCACCAGCCGGCCGCCGGAGAGGTGGTCGATCGAGGCCGCCTGCTTGGCCAGGTCGATGGGGTGGCGCAGGCTGAAGATCACGCTGCCGGAGGCCAGTGTGATCGTCGAGGTGTGCGCGGCCAGCCAGGTCAGCGCCGACCAGGGGTCGTACACCTGGCCGACGTCGCCGAAGCTCGCGTCCGCCAGCGGGATGTCCCTGACCCACGCGGCGGCGAACCCGGCCCGCTCGGCCTCCTGGACGAGCGCGCTCTGCCCGCGCAGCGCCGCCATGTCGCCGGTGTAGGGCCACAGCGGCAGGAACAGCCCGACCGTCAGCCTGCCGTTGGCGAACATGCGGTCGAACCCGACGTGGCCTGTGCGGTCACTCATGACAACCCCTTCTGGTTGGAACGTTCGATCCAGAGCATAGCCTGACTGGATCGAACGTTCCAACCAGGTAGGCTGAAGTCATGGACTCCCAGGACACGCGCGCCCGGATCGTACGGGCCGCCGCCGAGCTGCTGCAGCGGCAGGGCTACGAGGGCGCCTCCGTCAAGCCCATCGCCCTGGCCGCCGGCGCCTCGGTCAGCTCCGTGTACCACTTCTTCCCTGGCGGCAAGCAGGAGCTCGCGGTCGAGGCCGTGCGCCACGGCGCCGCCGAGTACGCCGACCTGCTCCGCGAGGGCCTGGCCTCCAGCCCCGACCCGGCCGAGGGCGTCGCCGCCTGCGCCCGGCTGATGGTGTCCGCGCTGAAGACCTCCGCCTGGGTCGACGGCTGCCCGGTCGCCGTCACGGCGCTGGAGACCGTGGGCCGCGTGCCCGGCATCCAGCAGGCGGCCGACGAAGCCCTCGCGCACTGGCAGCGGCTCGTCAGCACCGCGATCCAGAAGGCGGGCGTCCCCGCCGACACGGCCGACGAGCTGGCCAGCACCGTCATCAGCACGCTGGAGGGCGCCGAGCTGCTCAGCCGCGTCCGCCAGGACGACCTGCCGCTGCGCCGCGCCGCCACCCACCTGTCACAGCTCGTCCGCCTGGCGGTGAACCAGGCCTGATCAGCGCAGGCCGGGCCAGTCGTCCCGGCCGGACCGGCTGACCTGACAGGCGGCCTCGGCGTACACGCGGGAGTCCTTCGAGGCCGCACGCAGCCACTCGTCCAAAGTGACCGGCAGGGACGCGCGGGGCTCGGCCAGGCAGCGGTCACCGGCCGGCGCGAGATAACGAGGGTCGCCGCTCACCAGGACCGCCAGCCCCTCGTCGAACCACTGCGGCACCTCCTGCCCGCCGAGCCGGGCGTGCAGCTCCACGTGGGCCAGCTCGTGCGAGGCGATCACCGGGTCGACGCCGCGCGGCGACAGCATCACCGACCGGTTGAGCACGGCGATGCCGCGCTCGCGACCGCCGCCGATCCTGCGGTAGCAGTCGTCGGACAGGCACACGAGGATGTCGGGGGCGCTCTCCCGGCCGCCGAAGAAGTCGCGTACCCGCTGGTCGGCCTGTGCGACGACCTCGGCCACGTGCCTGCGCCGGTCCGGCGGCAGGCCGGGCTCGGCGTACACGCCGGGCTGCAGGCGCTCCAGGCCGTAGCAGCCGGGGCACGTGGTGGCCGCGACGGACGGGAAGGCGATCGCCGTCACCGCCACGGCGGCGGCCAGCAGGAGCGCGATGACGCCGCCCGCGATCCGGAGCCTCCTGGTCACGGACACGTGGCGCCCCGGGGCGGCAGCCGGCGCTCGGTGACGTACCTGCTGACGTGCTCGACGACGCACGGGTTCGCCATCGCGCCGAACAGGTTGTGGCCGGGGCCGTCGTGCCTGATCGTGCGGCTGCCGGGGATCCGGCTGACGACCCGGCGGGTGGATTCGTAGTCCTGCCAGGTGCCCGCGCCCAGCATGGGCGGCAGCGTGCGGGGCATCGGGGCGGGCGGGTTCGTCACCGGGGCCGGCCAGCCGGCGCAGGTGAGCGGCAGGTGCCAGGCGAGGGCGAAGGAGGCGCCGGCGCTGGGGGCGAGGGCGCGCAGCCGCCTGGTCGTCCGCGCGAGGTCGCGCTGGTCCGCCGGGCGGGGCAGGTCCAGGCACTCCTTGTAGCCGCCGCCGGGGGCGCCGGGGTAGGGCTGACGGGGAGACAGCGCGAAGCCCGACGCGTCGCCCTTCTCGGCGGCCGTGATCGCCGCCACGACGTCGCCCCAGCTCGCCGGGCCGGGCCGGAGCTTGAGGAACGCCAGCGCCCGGAGCTGCGTGCCGTCGTAGCGGGCGTCGACCCGAGGGGCGGGGATCGGCTCCCGGTCGGCCTTCGCGGTCAGGGCCCGCCAGCGCTTCTCCGTCCCGGCGGGGGCCCAGGCGAAGAAGCGGTCCAGGAACCGCTCGGTCTCACGGGCCTCGGCGTCGAGCTCGCGCTGCCAGTCGCGGACGCTGTGGTTGCGGGTGCCGTCGACGTACAGCGTGCGCACGCGGTCGGGGAACAGGCGGGCGTAGGACTGGGCGATCGTCCCGCCGTAGGAGAGCCCCAGGAAGTTCATGCTTTCGTCGCCGAGCGCCCGGCGGACGGCGTCGGCGTCGCGGGCGTCGTCGGCGGCCGACATGTGGTCGAAGAGCTCGGGATCGGTGTCACGGCACGCCTCGCCCCGGCTCCTGTTGGCCGCGGCCACCCGGTCGAAGCCGGCCTGGTCGGCGGGGAACGCCGGGGTGCGCACGAACCCCCAGTCGCACTTCAGCACCGCGCCGCTGAGCCCGGGATAGCCGCGCGGGTCCCACGTCACCACGTCCATCGACCGCCGGATCTTGTCGAAGATGCGGGTACGCGAGCCGAGCGAGGCGATCTGGAAACCCTGCGGGCCGCCGAAGTTGACCAGCACGGACCCCTCCCTGGCGCCGGTGGCGGGCAGCCGGGCGACCTTCAGGACGAGCTTACGGCCGCTGCCGGGGGACAGGGCGACGGGCAGGTCCGCGCACTGGAGCTCGGGCGCGTCCGCGACGGGACAGGCGCTCCACGACAGCCCCGGCTGCGGCGCCGGAGCGCTGACCGGGGCGGTGAGGATGGCCACCCCGAGAAGTGTCTTGAACATGCGACGAAACGCTAGAAGTCGCCCACGACCCGGGTCTGCCCTCGAAGGTCAGCGGACACTGTTCACCAAAGTGGACTATGAGCACCCCGATACGCCCTGAGTAGGGTGAATTCCATGTCCAGGTATGCGGTCGTCGCCGCCGTCGTGGTCGCGGACACGGCGCTGTTGTGGCTGGACGGGACCCAGGGCTGGATGCTCGCCGCCTACGCGGTGGCCGTGGCGCTCACCGTGGCGGCGGCGAACCGGCTGCCGTTCGCCGCCTTCTTCGCGGCGCTGGCGCTGGCCGTGCTCACCGGCGCTTCCCTGGCGCTGCTGGCCTGCACCGGCTTCCAGGCCGGGCACCGCATCTCCGCGCGCCGGGACGTGGTGGTGACGGCCTGCGCCCTCAGCGCGTACGTGTGCGTCCTGCTGCTGGCCGTGCGGCGGTCCCCGGGCTCCGACGAGCCGTGGATCAGCTTGGCCCGCGTCGTCATCCTGACCGCGCTGCCGCTGCTCGCCGGCCGGTACGTGGCCCAGCAGCGCGAGCACATGCGCCGCGAGCGGGCCCTGATCGCCGAGCAGGAACGCCTGCGCGAGCGGCTGCGCATCGCCCAGGACATGCACGACTCGCTGGGCCACCTGCTCAGCCTGGTCTCCGTGCAGGCCGCCGCGCTCCAGGTCGGCCCGCTGCCGCCGGACCAGCGGCAGGCCGTGGGCGGCCTGGCCGACACCGCCCGAGCCGCCGCCGCCGAGCTGCACGAGGTGGTCAACGCGCTGCGCGAGCACGACGTGCCCGGCCTGGACGACGTCGGCGACCTCGTCGCCCGCTCCCGCGCCGCCGGGGCCACGGTGACGGTCGACACGTCCGGCGAGGCCGTCCCGCTCGCCGACCCGAGGGCCTCCCACGCCGCCTACCGGGTCGTCCAGGAAGGGCTGACCAACGCGGTCAAGCACGCGCCCGGCACGCCGATCACCGTGTCGCTCGACTGGCAGCCCGACGCCCTGTTGATCTCGGTGGCCAACCCGGCGCCCCGCGCTCCCGCGGCCTCCACCGGCGGCGGCAGCGGCCTGCGCGGGCTCACCGAGCGCGTCGCCTCGGCCGGCGGCCTGCTGCGCGTCCACCCCGGGACGCGCGAGTTCCGGCTCGTCGCGATGCTCCCCCTGGTGCCGGTCCTCGCGGAGGCAGCCTCATGATCAGGACCCTGGTGGCCGACGACGAACCCCTCATCACCACCGGCATCCGCACCGTCCTGGAGTCGGCGGGCGACATCGAGGTGGTGGCCACCGCCCGCGACGGCCGCGAAGCCGTGCGGGCCGCCCGAAGCCACAGCGTCGACGTCGCGCTCCTCGACCTCGCGATGCCCGTCATGGACGGCCTGGCCGCCGCCGCCGAGCTGACCGGCACGCGGGTGGTGCTCCTCACCGCCTTCGGCGACCAGGACAACGTACGGCGAGCGGTACGGCAGGGCGTGTCCGGGTTCGTGCTGAAGACGTGCACCCCGGACGAGCTCATCCGCGCGGTCCGCGCCGCGCACGCCGGGCACGCGTACCTGTCGCCGGCCGTGGCCCGCCAGGTGCTCGACATGGCCGCGCCCGGCGACGACGAGCGCGGACGCGAAGCCGCCCGCAGGCTGGCCACGCTCACCGCGCGCGAGGCCGACATCCTCGCCCTGGTGGCGCAGGGCCTGTCCAACGCCCAGGTGGCCCGGCGCGCCCACATGACCGAGGCCAGCGTCAAGACCTACGTCAGCCGCATCCTCGCCAAGCTCAACTGCGCCAACCGCGTGCAGGCTGCCCTGCTCCTCCGCGACGCGCCATTCCCCGCCTGACCCGGCGGGCGGCCGTGGAGCAGGGTCAGTGCCCCATGTCGTGCTTGCGGCGCGGGGGCCTGCCGTAGCCGAGCGTGCCCATCATGCCCTGCTCCTGGTGGAAGAGGTTGTGGCAGTGGAACATCCACTCGCCCGGGTTGTCGGCATGCACGTCGATCTTCATGCGTTCGCGCGGCTTGATGTTGACGGTGTCCTTCCTCGGACCGCCCCGGTCGGTGGTCCGGACCTGGAAGGTGTGGCCGTGCAGGTGCATGGGGTGCCACATGTGGGTGTCGTTGTGCATGACGATCCTGATCGTCTCGCCGCGCTCGACGCGCAGGCGCAGCGGGTCGTCGGCGCCGTGGCCGTTGAGGGTCCACTCGTCGCCGCCGGGGCGTTTACGCAGGCCGAACGTGACCGTGACGGTCCGGGAGGGCTGGGGGAGCTGGTCGGCCCGCCGAGCCTCCAGGTCCTGATATTTCAGCATCTGGCGGTTGAGCTCCGGCACCGTGCCGTCCGGCGACGGCCTGCGGGCCCCCCGCGAGGTCCGCACCACCGCGAACGCCCGCCCGCTCTTGCCCTCCGCCATCGCCATCAGCGGGAACGCCCCCTCGCCCAGCGTCGTGACGAAGTCGTAGCGCTCGCCCATGCCCAGCACGAACGCGTCCACGGTCACGTGCTTGCACGGGAACCCGTCGGTATGGGTGACGGTCATGCGGTGCCCGCCGAGCGCGACCCGGAAGGCGGTGTCGGCCGCCGCGTTGATCACCCGGAACCTGACCCGGGCCCCGGGACGGCTGTGGAACGTCCTGGGCTCGTTCGCGGTGTGCCCGTTGACCAGGTAGTACGGGTAGCGCATGTGCCCCGCGACGCCGCCGAGGAGAGGGCTGCTGAGGCCCTTGTCGTGCGAGGTGGCGCTCATCCGCCGCTCGGCGTCCTCGGGGGTGCCCTTGACGCCGTCCTGCCAGTCGTCGAGCACGACCGTGAACTCCTGGTCGTAGCCGAGCGGCTCGCGCGGGTCGGCCACGACGAGCGCGCCGTACAGGCCGCGGTCGCTCTGCATGCCGACGTGCGAGTGGTAGAAGTACGTGCCGGGGTCCGGGACGGTGAACACGTAGTCGAACGTGCCGCCGGGCGGGGTCGGCCGCTGCGAGAGGCCGGGGGCGCCGTCCATCTTCGGGGTGATGCGGATGCCGTGCCAGTGCACGGTGGTCGGCGCGGGCAGCTCGTTGACGAGCCTGACCCGTACGGTCCGGCCGGCGGTGGCCCGGATCAGCGGGCCGGGCAGCCGGTCGTCGTACATCCAGGTGGACAGGGTGCGCCCGTCGAGGACGACGGTGCCGGGCCGGGCCCGCAGCACGCTGCCCCGGGGAGCCGCGGCGGCCACCGCGGGGCCGTCCATCGGGCCGACCACGGGGGCGGCGCCCAGGGCGGCGAACACGCCGCTGACGAACAGCCTGCGGGACACGGCCCCACGCGAATCATTCACTGCGGTTCCTCTCCTTCACCCCACGCAAGGTAACGGAGAGTCACCGACAGGGCACGGCGCGACGCGCCCGGTTCAGCTCTGATCGCCCGCGTGTCAGCAGCAGTCGTCGCCGCGCCATGCCTCGCGGCCCTCCTTGACCGCGACGGCGGCGATGACCAGGGCGGCGACCGGGTCGGCCCAGGACCAGCCGAACAGGCTGTTGAGCGCCAGCCCGGCCAGCAGCACGCCGGACAGATAGGTGCACAGCAGGGTCTGCTTCGAGTCGGCCACCGCGGAGGCGGAGCCGAGCTCGCGGCCGGCGCGCCGCTGCGCGTACGACAGGAACGGCATGACGACCAGCGACAGCGCGGCGATGATCAGGCCGGGGGTGGAGTGCTCGGCCTCACCGGCGCCCAGCAGGGCGCGTACGGCGTCGAAGCCGACGTAGGCGGCCAGCGCGAAGAACGAGATCGCGATGACCCGCAGCGCCGTCCGCTCCCGCTTCTCGTGGTCGGCGGCGGTGAACTGCCAGGCCACGGCGGCGGCCGAGGCGACCTCCACGACGGAGTCCAGGCCGAAGCCGATCAGGGCGGCCGAGGAGGCGGCCGCGCCGGCGGTGATGGCCACCGCCGCCTCGACGACGTTGTACGCGATGGTGGCCGCGACCAGGAGCCGGACGCGGCGCCGCAGGACCGCCCGCCGGTCCGGGGCGGGCGGGTTCAGCGTGGTCATGACGCCTGGGCGGGACGCAGGGCCACGGCGTGGCCGGTGGCGGCCAGCAGGTGCTCGGCCGAGGCGAGCAGGTCCATCAGCTCGGGCCGGGAGAGGGAGTAGAAGGACTGGCGTCCTTCGGCCCGGTAGTCGACCAGGTCGCAGTCGCGCAGGCAGGCCAGGTGCTTGGAGACCGTGGACTGGGCCAGGCCCAGCTCGCCCACCAGGTCGACCACCCGCGCCTCGCCGCGCGCGAGGCGGGCCACGATGCGCAGCCGGTTCTCGTCCGACAGGGAGTGGAACAGTGCCGCCGCCGGGGAGACGCCCGCGGCGATGTCCGCGCTCACGCAGCGCCCGGCCTCACTATCAATCGCCATACGGCGATGTTATCCCAATGGCGCGATGCCTCAAGTCGTCAGGTCGTTGACCGGGCTGCGGGCGCCCTGCCCGGTCAGGACCCGTACGGCCTCCTCAGCGGCGAAGCGCCGCACGGTGGCGACGGCCTGCTCGGAGTAGTAGGCGGCGTGCGGCGTGACGATCACGCCGGGCAGCGCGAACAGGGGGTTGCGGGGCTTCCAGCCGCGCTGCTTCGCGGGCTCCTCCTCCAGGTCGTCCAGGGCCGCGCCGGCGATCCAGCCTTCGGTGAGCGCCTGGTGGAGCGCCGCGTCCTCGACGATCGGGCCGCGGGCGGTGTTGACGAGCAGGGCCGTCGGCTTCATCCTGCGGAGCGTCGTACGGTCGAAGGCGTGGTGGGTGCCGGGCGTGAGCGGCGCCTGGATCACCAGGTAGTCGGCGCCTTCCACGAGCTCGTCGAACGACACCGGCCGCACGCCGCGGGCCCGGATCCCGGCCTCGTCGACGAACGGATCGTGCGCCCACACCTCGACGCCGAACGCCTTGGCACGATCGGCGATGAGCTGGGCGATGAAGCCGAAGGACAGCAGCCCGAACACCCGTCCCCGCAGCCGCCAGACCGGCTCCCCTCTCTGCCAGCGCCACACGCCCTCCCGGGTCGCCCGGTCGTACGCGCAGATCTTGCGGGCGGCGGCGAGCCAGAGCGCGACGGCGTGGTCGGCGACCTCCTCGGCGCACCAGTCGTTCGGCGCGTTCGTGACCTGGATGCCGCGCCGGGTCGCGGCGTCCACGTCGACGATGTCCACACCCGTGCCGTAGCGGGCGATCACCCGGCAGCGGGTGAACGCCTCGATCGCGCGGGCCCCGATCCGGGCGTACTGGGTCAGCACGCCGTCGGCGTCCCGGCCCTTCTCGATCACCTCCTCCTCGCTCTTGCACTGGGCGGCGAGCAGCTCGAACCCGGCGCCCTCCACGATCGCGCGTTCGATGTCCACGTCGCCGAAGTCGGAGTCGGCGATCATGATGGTGCCTCTGGCGTCAGTGCGAGTCACGGGGAATCCCCTTGGTGTGGACGAGGTCCTGGTAGTCCAGGGCGAGCTCCAGGCAGCCGCCGCCGTCGAGCTGCCCGACCGTGGCGCGGTAGATCTCCTGCCACGGCGTCTGGTTGTCGAGCGGCGGCGGCGTGTGATCGGCCTACCGCTCGGCGATCTCCTCGTCGGTCAGCAGGACGTCGACGCGGGCGTTGTCCAGGTCGACGCGGATGCGGTCGCCGGTGCGCAGGATGGCGAGGTTGCCGCCCGCCGCGGCCTCGGGGCTGGCGTTGAGGATGGACGGCGCGTCGGAGGTGCCGCTCTGGCGGCCGTCGCCCAGCGTCGGCAGCGTCGTGATCCCCCGCCGGATCAGCGTGGCCGGGACCTCCATGTTCACCACCTCGGCCGAGCCCGGATAGCCGATCGGGCCGGTGTAGCGGATGACGAGGATGCAGTTCTCGTCCAGCTCCAGGGCGGGGTCGTCGATGCGGGCGTGGTAGTCCTCCGGCCCGTCGAAGACGACGGCGCGGTAGTCCGCCACCGGGCGGAGGTCGCCGGCCAGGACGGAGGTCTTCATGACCGCGGAGCCGAACAGGTTGCCCGTCATGATGAGCAGCCCGCCGCGCGGGGCGAGCGGCTGGTCGTAGGGGCGGATGACCTCCGGGTCGGCGGGCGGGGCGTCGGCCAGGTTCTCGGCCACGGTCCGGCCGGTGACGGTCACGGCGTCGCCGTGCAAACGCCCGGCCGCCAGCAGCGACCGCATGAGGGCGGGCAGGCCGCCGGCGCGGTAGAAGTCCTCGCCGAGGAACTCCCCGGCGGGGGCGACGTTCGCCAGCACCGGGACGTCACCGCCGACGCGCTGCCAGTCCTGGATGGTCAGCGGCACCCCGACGTGCCGGGCGATGGCGTTGACGTGGATGGGCACGTTGGTGGAGGCGGCGATGGCCGAGGCGACCACGATCGCGTTCTCGAAGGCCGGCATGGTCATGATCTTGCGCGGCGTCAGGTCCTCGCGGACGAGATCCACCGCCCGGCGGCCCGTGTCGTACGCCATCTGCGCCCGCCGCCGGTACGGGGCCGGGATCGCCGCGCAGCACGGCAGCGACATGCCCAGGGCCTCGGCCAGGCAGTTCATCGACAGCGCGGTGCCCATCGTGTTGCAGTGCCCGATGCTGGGCGCGGAGGCCGCCACGCGCGCCGAGAACTCGGCGTAGTCGATCTCCCCGGTGGCCAGCAGCCGCTTCGACTGCCAGATCACCAGCCCCGAGCCCGACGCGGCCACCCGCTGACCCTGGTGATAGCCGTTGAGCATCGGCCCGCCGGACAGGACGATCGCCGGGATGTTCACCGTCGCCGCCGCGGCCAGGCACGCGGGCGTGGTCTTGTCGCAGCCCGTCGTCAGCACGACCCCGTCGAGCGGATACCCGTACAGCACCTCGACCAGCCCCAGGTAGGCGAGGTTGCGGTCCAGCGCGGCGGTCGGGCGCTTGCCGGTCTCCTGGAGAGGATGGACCGGGAACTCCAGCGGTATGCCGCCGTTGTCGCGGATGCCGTCCCTGACCCGGTCGGCCAGGGCCAGGTGGTGGCGGTTGCAGGGGACGAGGTCGCTGCCCGTCTGGGCGATGCCGATGATCGGCCGGCCGGACTGGAGCTCGCCCGGGGTCAGCCCGAAGTTGAGGAAGCGTTCGAGGTAGAGAGCGGTCATCTCCGGATTGCCCGCGTTGTCCCACCATGCCTGGCTGCGCAGGCCGCCTGTGGCCGCCATCAGGATCCCTCCGATCGGGCGAGGTTGACGCCGCTGGCGATGACGCCGATGTGGCTGAACGCCTGGGGGAAGTTGCCCATGAACGCGCCCGTCGACGGGTCGATCTGCTCCGGCAGCAGCCCCAGCGGGCTGGCCCGGGCGCACAGCGACGCGTAGAGCTCCCCGGCCCGGTCCCGCTCGCCCAGCAGGATCAGGTTGTCGACCAGCCAGAAGCTGCACAGCAGGAACGCGCCCTCGTCGCCGGGCAGGCCGTCGGGGGAGCTCTCGTGCAGGTAGCGGTAGAGCAGGCCGTCACCGGCCGACAGGCGTGCCGCGATCGCCGCCGTCGTGGCCGCCATGCGCGGGTGGGCCGCCGGGACGACCTTGCGCAGCGGGAGCGCGAGCAGGCTGGCGTCGAGGCTGCCGCCGCCGTCGAGATGCTCGCTCAGGCACTGGGCCCTCTCGTCCCAGGACTCCTCGAGGATGACCCGGCGCAGCGTCTCGGCCTCCCGGCGCCAGGACGCGATCTGGCCGGGCATGCCGAGGCGCTCGCCGATCGCCGCAGCCCGGTCGAGGGCGACCTGGCACATCCCGGCCGAGTACGTGAACACCCGGCCTTCGCTGCGCACCTCCCAGATGCCCTGGTCCGGCTGCCGCCACGTGCTCGCGGCGGCCTCGGCCAGCTCCGCCAGGCCGGACCAGAGCGCGGGCTGGAGCTCGCGGCCGGGGCGCAGCCACTGGTCGGCGCAGTCCAGCACCTCGCCGTACACGTCGTGCTGGCGCTGGTCGGCCGCGCCGTTGCCCCAGCGCACCGGGGCCGAGCGCCGGTAGCCTTCGAGCTCGGCGTCCTGCACCTCCTCGGGCACGGCGGCGCCGAGCAGCGTGTACATGATCCGCGGGCTGCGGCTCTGCTCGAAGGCGTCCAGCACCCAGCCGAGAAAGGCGTCGGCCTCCTCGCCGAAGCCCACCCGGCGCAGCGCGAACACGGCATAGGCGGCGTCCCGGATCCAGGTGTAGCGGTAGTCCCAGTTGCGCACCCCGCCGATCGGGGCGGGCAGCGACGAGGTCGGGGCCGCGACCAGCGACCCGTTCACCCAGTCGTCGCACAGCTTCAGCGTGATCACCGCGCGCCGGACCAGCGCCGCCTGCGGGCCGTCGTAGCCGCACTTGGCCATCCAGCGGCGCCACGCTCCGGCGGTGTCGCGCAGCATCGTCTCGGGGGCGAACCGGTGGTGCCGGTGGATGCGCCCCCACGACAGCACCAGGTCGAGCCGGTCGCCCTGCTCCAGGTCGTGCTCGGTGCGCAGCCCGGTCAGCGGCCGGTTGGACCGCAGGTGCAGGCGCAGATCGGGCCGCCGCAGCGCCCGCACCTCCAGACCGCTGCCGAGCGCCCGGGCCTGCCCGCCGCCGCGCGGCTCCAGCTCCGCCCGCAGGCGCACGGTCCCGCTCACGACCACGGCCGAACGGACCAGCTCGGCCCGGCCCGCCCCCGCGTCGTCGCTGAGATCGGCCCCGGCGCGCAGGGCCAGCGCGTCCGTGATCCGTACCAGCCCGGACGGCGCGCGCAGCTCGGTCACCAGCACGGCGGTGTCGGGCTCGTAGAACTGGCGCGCCTCCAGCAGGCCGTCCGCGGTGAGCGTGAAATGCCCGCCACGGGCCTGGTCCAGCAGCCCGCACACCAGCGGTTCGCTGTCGAAGCGGGGAAGGCACAGCCACGGGATCGAACCGTCCAGGCCGACCAGCGCCGCCGTGTCGCCGTCGCCGATCAGGCCCAGGTCCTCCAGCGGCGGATAGCCGTCCGCGCGGCGGACCGGGCGGAAGGGCGGGTCGGTGTCGAGCATCGCCGAACTCTTTCGTCGGAATGGACTGCATCACCGAGTACCCCCGGCGGAGGAGCGGATAACGCCGCTTCTCCGCAGGTCAGCGGCCGGGAATTAATAAATCCTTTGGCGAATGCGTAACGGATTCCGCGTTACTCCGATCGGGCCGGCGGGCGTGATGACGGCCACGGTCACCCGGGTATGGGAGGGAAGAATCCGGGGGGAAGGTGCGTGATGGTCAAATCTGTGGTGGTCGGCGTGGACGGCTCCGCGCCGTCGGACACGGCGCTGGAATGGGCGGCCGCCGACGCGCGGCGGCGGGGTATG
>NZ_JAHKRO010000112.1 GCF_019396325.1 Nonomuraea ceibae | reverse complement strand
TTGCTCTGCTTGGGCTTGCCCGCCACGCCGGCGTCCTCCAGGTCGATCTCCGTCGATGCCTGGATCACAGTACTCATCACGGGTGTCCTCCATGATCAGGAGTTACACCGTTGTTCTTACACTCCCGCGCGCCGAGCCAGCCACTACTGGAGACGCTGGCTCAGACATCACGAAATAAGGCTGTAGTACTAGCTGGCCGGCCTTTGGGCGCGCCGTGCGCATGGTTGTCCATGAGGATGGCGCTCTGACTCATCTGCACTGGATGGGCCAGGTGTCTGCGACGAAGCCAAGGTGGGGTTGATCCGGCGTCCCTGTGAGGAGTGCTCGATCAAGCAAGGTGTTGAACTCCTCGCAACTGGTCTCGGGAAGCAGTACGCACGAGTGGCAGGCAGCCCGATTCAGGTTGTCCGTTCCAGCCGCGTCAGACTCCACGCAGAGAGGGTCTGCGGAGCACCATGAGATCCGTTCGATGGCTGTCCGGACGGAGATCGCGAGGTTCCCGGACTCCACCTGTGCCACGATGCCGCCGAGACTTCCGGCGGAGTCGCTGGTCGCCGTGTAGATCAAGAACCCAGACATCTCATCCGACACGTAGAGGCGTTCACGGAGAGACGCAGCGGGATAACCGGAGTCGAGGCTCCACTCATTGATGATCGAGTGCGCCAGAGTGTGGATCATGACCAGACGCGGCGTGATCTCCCGGTCCGGCGCGAGACCGAATCGAGCAAAGCGCTTCCGATATGCGTCGTCGATCGGGGTGACCCGGTCACGAACGGCTTGGCGCGTCTCCCAGGTCGCCAACCGTGCGCTGTCCAATCGGAGGAAGACGCCTTCGCCGATGACCTCGATCGCCGGAAGCCAATCAGGCCGGTGATCGGGGGCGTACAGCGGAGCCCGACGGCTTGGGTTGTCTGGGCTGGGGACCGCGAGCCGAGTGAAGCCCTGAAGCACACGGACCTCGCGCAGCCGCTTGACCCGCATGATCTGGTCAATCCCGTGTTCCGCTGCAACCTTCTCGTCCTGCCACGGCACGCAGACAAAGTCCTGCTTCCCCGGCCTCTCCTCAGTGGTCCTGGTCAGCGCCCCGTACTCCTCCAGCTTCAGCGCCGACTCGGAGCTGTCTGAAAGGCCCGCTTCATCCTGTCGGCGTCGTTCGACAGCCTGAATGATCTCTTCCACGCTGTACTGACGATGATTCGCCAGACCTATCTCTTCAAGGCGATCACGGAGGTCGGGGGCCTTCCGCAGAGAAGTCCAATGACGCTCGACCAGCTTCTGGACGCCCTCGGACCACGGAGGAATGGAGAGGGCAGAACGTACGTCGGAGAACCAGACTCCCGACGCGCCACGCTGCATCGCGCGGGGGAGCTCCTCGCATTCCTCGTTGAGCACATCGCCGAGCCAGGGCCGACGCCCAGTGCAGGAGTTGATGCCCTTGAGCGCACCTTTGCTGAGGGCGCCTTCCATCGTCACTGGGCGGACGCCGCAGGTGCACGAGATCTCGATGTCACCGAGCGAAGCACTGCGACCTGTCGCCTTGAGCTTGAGCTCGTGCTCCCGGCCGTCGACGCCGGCACCTTCTGCACCCTTGTGCAGCCAACGGAAATAGGGGAAGTCGTCGATGTGGCCCGCTGCACAGCAGACAACAAATCTTGAGGGAACCAGTTCTTGGTCGCAATCCTTGCACTTGGCCGGGCTGCGTGTCGCTCCGAAGAATCTGGCCTTGGCCAGCCGGTTGCAGTCCGGGCAGGACTGAACTTCCGGGAACCGGATGACGGGCACGTCCCCGTATTTATCACTGTCGGAGGCGGGAGGGAGACGAAAGCAGTGGACGCCGAGTTCCTTCTCCAACCGCCGCTCGTGAATGATCTGGTCGTATGGGCCCAGTTCAGGCCAGCGGTTCAGCCCGGCGACCATGAATGATTCACTACCAACGGCGATCAAGGAGCCCACCCCGTAGGTGGTGATGAGCTGAGCGCGTCGTACGCCCCCGATGGGCTTCCCCTTCACCGAGTTCCCCTGTCCAGGTAGATGGTGGATTCCACGTCGACATCGCGCAGACTCCAGAGAGTCGGGAAGGAGTCCGCGACTTGATCGTCCTCCTCGTCCCAATGGCCGGCGTCAACCAGCAGTCCGGGTTGACGGTAGGTCCCGTAGTTCAGCCCCGAGTTGTCTTCGGCGAGTGTCTGCCATCGGTTGATGATGTCGTCGATCTGATCGGCGGTCATGTCTCGCTCGGTCTGGCCAGCCACTCTTTCGACGCGAGCCAAGACCTGTTCACATATCTTGCGGAGATCGCCCTCGAACTCGCTGATGTAGGCGGCGGACTCCTTTGATCGCGCCATTGGGATCATGAGCCGTGCCAGACCTACGAGGGCCGCATGAAGGCCGCGGTCCCGTGCTCGCGCCGAGAAGGGTGTGACACTGGTCGCCTCCACCTGCCGGTACAGAGCCGCATGGTAGGCGGTGAAGTTCTCATAGTGCGAGCGGTCCCTGGACCTGGCGGCGTTGAACAGCGTGACCACGAGCCCCGGCCACTTCCGCCCCACGCGACTGGTGGCCTGGATGTACTCGGACGTGGACTGGGGCTGGCCCATCATCACCATGAGGCCGAGACGATCGACGTCCACCCCGACCGAGATCATGTTGGTGGCGAGGATCACGCCCAGCGCATCCGGGTAGGGCGTTGCCATGTCCTGAAGATGGCCGGGGATGGCACTCGACGGCTCGCGGCTCGTGAGTTCGATGTCGCGACCGATGTCGCGACGTTTCTGGCGCAGGGTCTCGCTCAGCAGATCAAGCCGATCGTTGACGTCGTCCTGGACCTGCAGCTTCGCGCCGCCGAGGAGACGAAGGCTGTTGAAGTAGCCCAGGAGAGTCCAGTAGGCATCACGCACATCGTCGTCGCCCTGGATCGCCTGGGCATGGTGGAGGAGGGCGGCGTAAGTGCGCACCATGAGGCTGGTCTGACTGGTGGCAGGCGCCATGAGTCCGACATATCGCCGGCCGGCCTTCCGCGAAGGTGGAGTCTCGACGGAGAAGTAGGAGTCGCGGGCGTCCAGCCCCGGAGGAGGGAACTGCTCCACCTTGCGATCGAACAGCGCACGGCCTTGCTGGACGGCACGCCGAATCGTGGCAGTTGAGGCCACCACTTTGGGCCGCTTTCCGATCAGGTCCACGACGGTCTCGTACAGGCCGGCGAGTGTCCCCAGCGGGCCGGAGATGAGATGAAGCTCATCCTGAATGATCAGTTCTGGAGGTGGTTCCGAGCTGAAGTGGTTGAAGAGATTGCCGATCTCCGGCTTCCACGGAAGACCGGCGAACTTGTCGGCGGTCGCGATGATTAGCGTAGGCCGGGCGGCGTAGATGACCTCGTCCACAACGTGAATGGGCAGCCCACGGGCGAAGTCGCACCCGACGGTCTCACAGGCGATCACGACACGATCTCTTGAGACCCTGTAGTTGTAGTGATCAAGAGCCGCACCGCACCAGGGACATGCCCGGATCTGAACGGGATTCTCTTCCTGAACCTCTTCGTTCTTGGCCAACTTGCGGAGGGCCCGCTTTGCCTCGTCCAGTGTGTTGGGCGTGGAACCGCGGCCGACCCACATGCCAATCGAGATCTCCGTTTGGCCGAGCCGTTCCTGCCGATCGAGACGCAGTCGCTCCATGCAGCACATCAGAAGTGCCGCACGCTCGAACTGTTGCACCGTGAGGAGACGAAGCGTGTAGCGCATCAGGACGGTCACGCCACCCCCGTTCAGCGGGTCGCGAAGACGCCGAAGGAACGTGGAGAAGGCGATCAGCCCCAAGTACGCCTCGGTCTTTCCACCACCGGTGGGGAACCAGAGCACGTCGGCGATATCCCGATCATCGGACGTGGGATCTGCAACGCCCCGCAGCGACAGGAGCATGAAGGCGATCTGGAACGGACGCCAGACACCCACCGACTCGTCGGGGCAGGCGCTTCGCCCATCCGGGGAAGACTTCAGCCACTCGGTTCGAGAGCGCTGCATGGCCATGGCCTGATTAGCGAGTCGGAAGGCTTCCATCGGGGCGGAGTCCGCCGAATTCGCCAGAAGCTCGATTCCCGCGTCCATACGAGCACACGCGGTGGTGCACCGCTCAAGGTGCTCCATGGCGGTTCGCCGCATTCCATCGTCCGCGATGCCCTGCGCCAGTTCGCCACTGCGCGCGATCCACTGCCGATAGCCCGCCGTGAGATCTCTCAAGGCGGAGATGACCTCTCCATCGGAGGCTGTGGCCAGATGGCGCATGCCGAGCCGCCCGACGTCGATCGCGGGATTCGAGTCGGCCAGTCGAAGGTCATGTGTGGGGACGAAGGTCGTCCGAATCCAGCCAGTCGACGCATTGGTCGCCATGTCATTGATGACGATCTCCGAATGCTCCCATTCCACTGCACAACCGTGGCCGGTGGCGAAGACCGGCGCATGGCGATAGAGGAGCCGGTAGGAGTTCAGTTCCTCGTCGGAGTCGGCTGAGCCGAGCGAAGGACGTTCAACGAACGGGCGCGACGCCCCCTCGGCTCCCTTGACAGTGATCCGGGGCTGGAAGAATGAGGTCGCGTCTCGGTCTGCGCTGTTGGCGGACGATTTATAGGTGTTGATCAACGCCAGCGTGACGGCCGCCGCGCCCTCGGCATTCGCCTGCCGTACACGCACGAAAAGTTGCAGATTATCCGTGAGCGGGATCGGGGCAGGCTGGCCGGCCACGGAGACCTTGACCTCCTGCGGGGTAATCGAGATGGGCTCGCGACGCCAGGCCTCGTCCGCCACCGCACTTGTCCGACTGCGGCGCCCTTCGGCTGACTCGGGGACGTACCGGGCGGCCTCCACCTCGACGATGATCGACTCCGCCTTCGTCACGTCGACGGAGAATGTCATGCCCATGGACGAGGGGTATCGAACGTTTGCCATGGTGACGGCCGGGTCGGGCGCATCGGACGGATGGCGACTCTCCAACTCTTCATCGAGAGCCTTGTCGTCGCCCACGCTGTCGTCCGATTGGGGGAAGAGGATGCCTGCCGCGTACTTGGTGATCGGAGGGTCGGCGATCACCTCGGTCGGTGAGCTGGCTGGGCCGATCAGGTCGCGCTCCAACTGGGTCACCAGTTCGTCGCGGAACGCATAGTGTTTGTTGAAGCTCATGCCTGCTCTCCAGCCCAATCGAAACGACCCAACCCGGCGATTCGTGGGCGCAGCCAGACACCCGACCATCCGAGACCGGCGTTGACACCCGCGGCCTCTCGACCGACCACGGTCTCCACACTGTCTACCCGAAGCTCCTCGATACGGGAGGGGATTCTGCGATCACGCCCTGGTAGAAGCGTCCGCAAGGCAGCGGCGAAGCTGTCCGAGGTGACACCGATCGGATTCCCGTCATGCTCGAGGACATATCTCGGGACCTCCGCGGACGAGGCTCCCGCAACCTGCACCAGAGTGACGGGATCTCCGGGGTTCACCGTCGTGGCCAGATAGGTCTGGATCTCTTGGGCATCCCCTTGAAAGCCCACCGTGCCGGCGGGATCCTCAGCGTTCATGTCGTCGGGGCGAATCTCCATGCCGAGATGGCGCCCGGACTTGAAGCCGAGTTCCGCCCATCGCCCGTCACGCTGTTGCCTCAGGTGCCCTGTGGTCAGCTTGGCGGCCGGCTTTACGTACATCAGCAGATCGCGGGGACGAGTCATCGCGACGTACAGCAATCGAGCACGCTCAGCCTGCTCGATTGGATCGCCATCCGGCGCCTCGCCTGGATCGACGACTACGACCTGATCGAACTCCAGGCCCTTGACCCGGTGGATGGTGGAGACAGCGAGAGGCTCGGACTGCGACGGGCAGAGCTCGTCCGGATAGTCCCCGGACGCCAGCCGTCGGCGGACGGCGGTGAGGTCGAGTGTCTCCCCGCGACGATTGGGGTCCATACGCCGAAGGAGACCCCAGGCTTCGCGTGGATCCACCGCCGCGTCCATGACGATCGGGAGGACGGAGTCCTTCAGCGGCTGTTTGGAGTCGACATCTCGGAAAAGCGCGGCAACCCATGAAGGAATGACCCTGTCCTGGGCTGAACGCTGGAGGCGGTGCTGCACGCCGAGCTCGTGCAGGCGTCTGGAGGCCAGAAGTGCCTCCCTGTTCCCCCGGCAGAGAAGAGCCGTGGGTGCGGTCATCCGGGACAGCACAGGGGCGGCCTGGTCCAATGTGCCCAGTGAATCGCCGGCCAGCAGCACTGTGCGCAGCTCCCGCTGAAGCTTGCCGAAGGGGGCATCGGACGCGCTGAGCGCGGTGCTGAAGTGTAGTGCCGCCCTGGCCTCCGGCTCGCGGGCACGGAAGTTGCCGGCGAGCGTGATCTCCGTCAGATCATCCGCGAAGCGTTCCCGTATCGCGTCATACAGCCGGGCTGCACCGGCCAGACGGTCCTGGGGATCATCGAGTTGGAAGCCGTAGATGCCCTGAGCGGGGTCACCGAGGAGGGTGAACCCGTCAAGGTCGGCCCGAAGGAGGGCGTGCACCAGCTCCGCCCGATCCCCGACGAGATCCTGTACCTCGTCGACAACAAGGTGTCGCACCTCGCCGACGAGCTCAGCGGCGTCGGAGTCCTCCTTGAGCAGTCGCGTTGCCTCGCGGATCCGTTGATCGAAGTCCTGACGCCGCCAAGGGCCGTCCGGCATGACCTCGGACAAGATCCACGTCGCGTAGGAGTCGAACGTCCGGACATCGACGTGTGCCGCCCCGGAGCCGAACGCTCGGAGTCGACTGCGGATCTCCCGTACGGCGGCGCGGGAGAAGCTCAGCACCAGAAGCTCGGAGGGTTCGAGCTCCTCCTCATCGATGAGAAACGCGAGGCGGTGAATCAACGAGAGCGTCTTGCCCGTGCCTGCGGGGGCCGTCACGAGAAGTCGAGCAGTCGCCGGCTCCTCCACGAGTTCTTGCTGCTCGTCGGTCAACTGGACGCTTTCGTTCACGACTTCTTCCAGAGGTAGTCGAACTGACGGAATGCCAGCTCCTCGCCGTACTGAGCGATGTTGTCAGCCACGTTGACGATCAGACACTCCTCCTTACCGCCGTTCAGAGGGCCACGAATGCCTCGGCCGATCATCTGCTGGTAGACGTTCGGGCTGTACGTGGGACGTGCGACGATCACGGCGCGGGTGGCCGGTGCGTCAAATCCCTGGGAGAGGACGTTGTAGTTCGCGAGGACTCGGATCCGCCCGCGTCGGAACTCCTCGATCGCATGCCTGCGCTGACCAAGATCGGTGTCGCTGGATACGGCGGCTGCTGAGATTCCCTTCCGGGTCAGCAGCGCAGCCATGGTCTGGGCGTGGTTGACCGAGGTGGCGAATAGCAGAATCGGCCAGTCGTCGGGCAAGGAGAGGATCTTTTCGAGCAGGATCCCGTTGCGGATGGTGTCGTGGCCGAGCCGTTCCTCCACGGAAGCCGGCAGACGGTGCATCTGCATGAGAGATTCGTGCTCGCGGGCGTTGAGAGCCAACTCCGCGCCGGGAAGCACTTCATGCCTGACCCGGGCGAGGACGCCGAGCTTCTGCAACGTTGCGTACGGCTCGGATCCCAAGATCTCCGTGCCGTCACGGTGATGATCCAAACGATTGCTGCCGTAACGTGCGACCAAGCGGTTGGTCTCCTCCGTGTTCGCTCCGCGGAAGGCAGTAGCCGTCAGACCGATCAGGGCGCAGCGAGACCGGTGAGGCGTCAGACCGAGAGCGGCCAGCACCCGCGTGTACCTCGGGCTGATGGAGGTGTGGGCCTCGTCCACGATGACCGCCTGGGCTTGCCGGAGCCAGTCGTAACGGTCTGACTCAACGACCTTTTCCAGCTTGGCATCGGTGGCGATGACGAGGTGGAACCCCTCCTCCACGGGATCGGCCTCATTTGCATTCCACAGTCGGCTGATGGTCAGCTGCTGTGCGGGACCCGTGTGGCGCCATACCATCTGCCATGTCTGTACGGCCTGCTCACAAAGCTCGTCCGTCTGCGCCACCCACAGGACAGGGACGTTGATCGACTCCTGTGGGAGCGATCGGAGTCGCCGGATGATCGCCTCGACGGCCACCCGTGTCTTGCCTGCACCAGTGGGTAGGCTCAGCATGCCTCGCTGGGCTGGACGGCTCTGAAGCGTTTCCAGAATCCGACCGACCATGAGCTCCTGGTACTCGTGAAGGGACGGGAAGTCCACAGGTCCTTGCACCGTCAGCACTGGATCGAGCCCGGCCTGACGGTATCCGGCGTACTCGGCGGGGAAGCCGAGATCCGTGACAAAAGCCTTCGCCTGGTGGTTGCCGGCCATCTGAGTGGGGATTGGGAAGCCCTTGTCCTCCAACTCCTGACGGAACTCGCGGAGAATGCTCGAACCGTGCACGGCCAGGGCAAGTTCCGCGATCGTTCGGTCGCTGACCGGTCCTTCCTCGCTCTCCACCGCGTCAATGAGACCGTACGGCAGGCGTTCGCGAAGGACAGCACCGCCGAGCATGGCGACGAGCTTGTCACGGAGATCCGGAAGTTCTCGTACCGTAACGATCTGCTTGTCTCGCTTAACGCCTTCCCGGTGCTGGAGAACCTCCCGGCAGCGCTCCTCGGAGAGTCCCAACCTGAGGAGCACGTTCAACTCCCGGATCAGCTCCAGGTCATCGCTACCGTTCAGCCAGTAGACCGACTCGTCGCGCCGGCCGATGCGGACGTCTTCGGAGGTCTGACCTGCCGGCGTGCGAATGAGCTGTTCCAAGCCCTCACATCGCTGCAGGTTCAAACCTCGCAGGGGACGCCCGGGCTCGAACTTCAGCTGAGGGAACACGTCCTCCAGCGGGATCGGTTCGCCGGGATAAGTGACCCGAAGCTCGGTGATGTAGACCTCGTCAAAGGTCTTCATGCTCCACTGATCAACCATGAGGGCGACATCGTCCGAGGTGGGCACGAGGATGGCGGGAATTCCGCCGGTCACCAGGCGTTGATACTGCCCGATGTCCGACGTGGCGACGGCTTCCGAGGGATGACAGGTTAGCCAGCCTTCGCCCTGGTGGCAGCGGATCTTCGTGGGGGCGCTCAACTGAGTGGCCGCGAGCGCGTAGAGCATGCCAAGTTCGATGTGGCTATCGCTCTCAAGCGCTTGGTTCAGGATCGACAGCCAGAGGGCCCCCTTGATGCGCTCCAAAGTGTCGGCAAGCCCAAGTGCACGAGCAAGACCGGCGTCGATGTCGGCGACGGGAAGTACCCGGGCGTGCTCCCGTAGCTGCGGGCCGACACAGTCAGCGACTCGGCGAAGTCCCATCGAAGTGGCCAGCATGCCGGCCTGCTCGATGGCCCAAATGAGCGGTGACTGAATGGACACCGGCGTGTCATCCGGCCTGGTGCGCGCGTAGACCTGCCAAGTGGTGGCCAGGTCCTTCGGGGGCAGGTTTTGGATGAATCGCGCCCGCGCTGCGGGTGTGAGGGCGAATAGGAGTCCGAGATGGCTCGCGACTGGCGGACCATCCACGACGATCTTTCCCTGCTGGGGTCGGCGCACGCCGGCTGAGAGTGTCTTGTAGTAGAGGTCGATCATGCGCGACTCGTAGTCATCAAGCCAGGGCGCGTGAGCCGGCCGAGGCTCGACACTGGGCTTGTCCGACATCCCCAGCAGGCGCAGCATCCTCATGTCATCGTTGTGGAAATCCTCGTGGACCACGAATCCGCCGTCCTCCGGGCTCCCCGAGGGGATGACGGCTCCGGGCAGCAGGCATTCGCCCAGCAGCCGGAATGCCCCGCTGCGCGTTCGAACCTTGAGCAGATCGACGACGGCTTCGTCGATCAGGTGCTGGACTGCTTTGTCGGCGCCGACCTGTCGGGCGAGCAGCCAGAACTTCTCCCAATCGGCACTCGTGTAGAGGCGGAATCCTCCTGAGACGGCCGCCGCGAATCGCCCAAAGGCGTCCGCCTCCCTGATCTTCAGGATTTCAAGGAAGCGGGAGGCCTCGGCATCCTCCTCTAGGGCCGGATCCACATAAACGGTGCCTTCCGTCGCCGGGTCCATCGGCGAACGTCGAAAGACCTCGCCCTTGCGGGGGGGCACCATCCGTCCATGGTCCGTGCGAAGGACTGCGGCATTGAGCGCCTCGGCTCGATATGGGTGATTATGCTCGACCAGCTCGGCAACGATCGACAGTGCAACAGCAGATGCGGCGACGGAACCGTCGGATACGAGGGCCTCCAACCACTCCTTAACGGTGGCTCGTCGTCCGCCCGCTCCTTCGATCAGCGCATCGGCGCGAGCTCGGCGAGTCGCGGATCGTTCGATCGAAGGATGGCACCATTCGGTTGGACGGCCAGGGTAGGCGGCCCACCGCTCGACCAGGGCAGCCCAGCGTTGATCCTCGTTGGTCGGTGCTCCCGGTCCGATCGTCAGGGGCCGGCTCCCGGGTGCCTTCGGATGGATTGAAAGATCTCTGGGGTTCTGAAACTCCCCATCTTGGTCTGGGATGGAGCGGTTGGACGCAGCATGTTCGCGAACCAGCTCCGTCAGCGACTCGTCAGCCCAGTTGCGTGTCTCCCGACCACGCGCGGTGAGCAGTTCCAGCGGCTTGGCAGGGTCTTCCGAGGTGCCCAACTTCGGCAAGGAAGCCACAATGAGCCGGGCGGCCTCGTTCATCAACTCTTCGTTGAAGGCGTTGTCGCCGAGGATGTGCCTGCGATCCTCATTGGTCTTCCATGCGGCATTCAGCACGCCACTCAAGGTGGTCTTGTACTCGGTGGGAAAGAACGCCCAGAAAGTCCCTTCACGATTCCATCCCACGTCGGGGACAGCCCAGGCGATAGGCACCTCGACGCGGTTGCGATACTCCCCGGCATCGGCCCATGCCTTGTCCGTGAGAGGTGAGGAGGTTTCAAAGACCGACCAGTAGGCAGGCTCGGACGCAACGCCGTTCTCGACGATTTGGAGGGAGCGACGCTCTCCTTCGCCCCCGACCACGATCTTCTTCAGGTATGCCTCACCTGTGCGATCTTCGAGGATCATTTGGCCGGCATGCGGAGAGAAGACCGCAAACTCCGCTGGGAAATACCGGAGCTGCTTGGACAGTTGCTCAGCGGCTTCGGCGTTGCGGAGCGGGAGCTTTACCACGGTGTCCGCCCAGGACATAAGGTCATCCAGCGTGGCATCGGCTTCCCGTTCCCTGCTGGGATCCAGCACTTGGGCAACGCGAAGGACAGGGGTGGCTGTTGAACGGGCGCCAGGGACGCGCTCCAGGATCCGTTCCCGGGCGTAACTCGCGGACCACCCAAACGATCCGGTGCGGCTGAAAAACTGCGGTCGGTCGGAGACGCTCAGGACTGACTTGAATCCGACACCGAAGCGCCCGATCTCCGCTCCGCGCTTTCCGGACAGGTGCGAGGCCAGGATGCTCCGAGCTCCGTCCTCCGTCACCGGCCGTCCCTTGTTCGCGCAGTACAGCGCCTCCGCTGTCAGTACCACGTGGATCAGCCCGTCAGGCCGGCCCCGAAGCTCGTCCGCTCCATTTTGGATCAGTTCGAAAAGCTGGCGGGTCCCGTACCCGCCTTCCCGAATGGATCTCTCGATGTTCGCGTGCTCTTCGACCAAAGTGATGTTCGCTACATAGGAGTTGAGGCAAGCCTCCGACTGGTCGAGGACCACTCGCGCAACTGGGCTTTCGTCCCCTGCCCAACCGGAAAGGCCGGCGTCCCCCGCCTCGTTCGAACTGACCACTGCGATTCGCTCCTCACCCACACGCGGGGTAGCTGGTTTAGATGTTTATGCCAGAGAGGTCTGACAAATTCTGTGGGCCGCCGAGGCGGCCCACAGGCTAACCCTCCAGATCGGCAAGCCTGAAGTGCCCCGGCGGGATATCGTGGGGGGCATCGTCGTGTGACTGAATCAACCACCCCTGGTCGACCAGCTCGCGGATCTCCTGACGCCACGCGGGCGTCTTGGCGACTCGTTCGAGCTGCTGAGGACTCGCGGGCCACGGGCTGATATGCAGGAGGTATTCGATCAGGCGCTCGCCGGGGTGCTTGCCGCCGACGGACTCGATGGTGCTCTCGCTCGTGGCCACGGTCTCCTCCAGCTGCGGCGCGGCAAGACGGTAAGGGGCCTCGGCGCCGGCACCGAGCGTTTCGATCTGCCAACCCACTTCGCGGAGCTCTCGGATACGCCGTGCCCAGGCGCGAATAGCCGCGACCCCCTCAAGCTGACGAGGGTGAAGCGTTTCCCCGGGGTGGCTGCGGAAGTACAGGAGGAGAGCGGTGCGGGCACCACCGACGACGTCCTGACGGATTTCTCCGAGTGCGTCCCGGGAATCGGAAAGGCGCGTGCCGACCTGAGACGCGGTCTCAAGCCAGTCCTGTGCCCTCAGATCCTGGCGTGGAGTCGCCTGGACGATCGCCAGAGCCTCCTTCAGAGAGCGCTCAAGCCGGTCTAGCTGTTTGCTGTGCGAGGTCGCCATCGAGTCGAAGAGCCTTTCATCGAGATCGACGAGTAGGTGAGAGCTGAGCCTTTCATCGAGGAGTAGGTCATTGAGACATGCTTACGCAGAGCCATGTATTGGTGCTCGGAAACAAGGCTCTTACTTACGGGCTTGCTCGAAAGTTCTGCCCAGCGAAGGATGAATGTCGAGCGTTGATGGCAGATTCAGTTTTAAAGTTGCTCTCGTCGGGGCCGACGCCTTCAGGCTTATGAGCGCATCCTGGCGACATGCTTTGACGAGACGGTGCGAGGTTGTCTCCCTGGAGGCTAGATGTGGACCGGCGCGCGTGTCAATAGGGGACAGAATTTTCAGCGAGCCTAAGTGGAAATGCGTGGACTCTGCCACAAATAAGACAAGAGGGACTTATGGTGCGAAAGCTATACGGGCTGGCAGTTGAGTGGATGTTTCCGTCTTGCTCTTGTGCTGCCCTGGAGTCATAGGGGAGGCTCTGCCGTGGTTCCAGGTGGGCGGGGATGCTTCCTGGGGATCGTGGTGAAGAATCAGAACTCAGCGCGATGCGACTGAGAGGCGTCGGGCGACCTTCTTTCCGGCCTTGCCTGCTTAGGCTGAGCCGGTTCTTCGACCCGACCGAAATATGGGAGGAGGACGTGACGTCGTGAATAACCTGTGCAGGGCATGAGTGGGAGATTCAATGCATGGCGAAACTCTGCCCGTCATGCTGGAGTCGGACTCTCCCGTGATCTCTTAGGAGGGCTCGCGGGTGTCTATTCTCTAGCCAATATTTGGGCTGGACAGCCTCCACCGTGGGAGGTGATTTTAGCGATAGCCAGCGTGTGTGCATTTCCTTCGATTGACGGTACGCTGGCCGGTTCCGCCGCAAACATCATGTTGACAGCAGGTGTAATCAGCGACCGAGAACCAGGGAAGGCGACCAGCTGCATAGCAATGGCTCGCGAATTTAACCGTCCTGGTGACTGCCAGGCTCGTCCGCGGAGTCATTCGGCACCTTCGAGTCGGCGCCGAAGGCGAGCTCGTAGATGAACCGTGCGAGACACTCCCCGAGCCTTGGAGGAACGGCGTTGCCTATCTGGCGTGCTACCTCAATCTTAGAGCCGACGAAGACAAAGTCGTCTGGAAAACTCTGGATCCTCGCCGCCTCACGATGCGTAATGGGCCTGTCGTGGACGGGGTGCAGATAGCGCCCCTTCTCCGGCTTATAGAACTCGGTACGGATTGTCACGCTGGGGCGATCCCACCACAGTCGCCCCATCACGTCAGTGGTGCCCGTAGGCTTCTCCGCCCAGCATCGCGGCTCCAAGTCTGGGCGGTTGCGGCGGAGATCGAAGCGATTGCCGCCGGCGGGAATGGCGCGGTAGCGCTCAAGAGACTTCTGAGTTGGCGTACGACGGATGTGAAGATCTTGACGCCCGGCCTCGTCGACGGAGATCTCCGCGAGCTCCGGATAGGCGGGTAGATCGGCGATGGTGTCGAGCAGGGTGACGTAGGGCCTTTGCCCCGGTGAGCCTGGGCCGTGGGTCGGCAGCGGAGGCCAGGGCACCTCGTCCACCCCACGGACGGCGACAAAAATGCCACGCCGTCTGTTCTGCGGTACGCCATAGTCGGCGGCGTTGAGGACGCCGTAGCCGAACTTGTATGACCTGAGGTCCTCATCCGTCTCCATCAGTTCGAGTAGACGGGCGAACTGTGCCGACTTCTGGAACTCCGGCACGTTCTCGATCACGAAGGCCTTGGGCCTCACTCGGCGCACGGCCTTTAGATACTGCTGCCAAAGCTCGTTGATCTCCGCTCGGCTTGCATCGTCCCGGTCGCGCCCAAGGGGACTGAACCCTTGGCAAGGAGGCCCACCGATGATCACATCTGCCTGCGGGTAGTCCTCGACCTGCACCTTCTCGATGTCGCCGTCGTAGACCGGACAGCCAAAGTTCTGCTTGAAGGTACGCGCTGCAGCAGGGTCGTGCTCGACTGCGAAGACGGTTTCGTAGCCCATTCTGGACTGCTTGAATCCCTGGGCCAGTCCGCCTGCGCCTGCGAACAGATCGATCATGCGGATCGTCCCAGTCATCGACACCCTCCCCCGTGAACCACAGCCCTGTAACTATAGGGGCGGTTGTTCGGTCGGCTTCCTTGTGATGCGTAGTCCGGCAACCGGCGCGCGACCGCAGAGGTCACTTTAGCGACAGTAAACACCTCCTGCCGCGGAAAATCGAGCATCTGTTCGCACCGTCTCGGCGTGCCCCTACAGTGACCAGACGGAACTCTCCGCCCTAGGGTTGTCCTTGTGTCCAGATCGAATCAGTCTTGGGCGTCCAGCGACGCTGTTCGGGCGAGCATGCAGGCGAACAAGGGGCGGGACACCAAGCCGGAGCTCGCGCTCCGTCGGGCTGTTCATGCTCTGGGCCTGCGCTACCGGGTTTCGTATCGGCCGTTGAAGTCTGTGCGACGTACTGCGGATCTGGTCTTCACTCGCGCCAAGGTGGCCGTCTTTCTGGATGGGTGCTTCTGGCATGGCTGCCCCACGCATCACACCGTGGCGGCCACCAACGCCGGGTTCTGGGCGGAGAAGGTGTCGCGGACTCGCGAGCGAGATGTTGAGACAGACCGGCTACTCCAGGAAGCCGGATGGAGGGTTCTCCGGGTCTGGGAGCACGAAGATCCAGATGAGGCGGCGCGTCGGGTTGCATCAATGGTTCGGTTGGACACGGCCGGCAAGGACGGGGCTTCCACATCCTGATCGGCGACTATGGCTCTACGCCAGTCACTGAGGACCGTGAGCTTTTGCCAGACCGGGTCCGGCGTGGCGTGTTTGCCGGCGGGTGGCAGGCCGGGGTCGGCGAGGGTTTCGCGGGCGATCGCTTCGGCGTAGTCGATGTTGGTCTTGGCTCGGCGTCGGCGGCGACGCCGTTCGGCAGTGCGGTTGGCCTGGACTTCGCGGACGTCGTACCCTGCGGCGTTCAGCGCGACGGTCAGGGGGGCGGCCAAGCGCTCCTGAGCCTTCGATGCCGATCCGGTCGATGACGAACTCGGTCTCTGCCAGGAAACTCAGCATCTCGCGGATCCCGTCCTGAGTGACGGGAAAGAGGCCGTCTCGTGCAGGCCTCCTCGCTGGTCCAGCAGCGCGATCGTGCGGTGTGTGCTTGTGGGGGTCGATCCCGGCGACGGCGTGGGTCGGCTTCACCGATCACTCGTGTTGATCTGCGGTTACGGTGGTCCGCGCGGACCCCGTGGTACCGGCAGGTCTGGGTTGAGTCGATGCAGGCTCTCTTCAAGCCAGGAACCCCGGGGTGCGCCGGGGCAAGATCACACCTCTGGCCGTTGGCGCACGGCTGGACAACCCCCACCGCCTGCGACAGTCCCAGCACACAAGCTTGGGCGTAATCAGCAGGCCGCACGCCAACTACTACCGCCCTCAAGCCACGGCGTCGGCGCTCAAGCCCGGCGTCCCCCGCCGCCCCGGGACCGGTGACCGAAGCACCAGCCATGCGCCGGAACCCTACCGACGAGCAACCAGCGAGCAACCACCGGCGCGACTCCACCTCGCCCGAGGCTCTCCGAGAACCAAGAAACCCCAGCTCAGCGAACTGAACCGGGGCTTCTGTCAGGGTGCGCCGCCAGGGACTCGAACCCCGGACCCGCTGATTAAGAGTCAGCTGCTCTGACCAACTGAGCTAGCGGCGCGCCGTGCACGAAGGAATATACCGGCACCAAGCACCCAGGTCGAATCGGCCGAAGCGGCGCCCGTACCGCTAGAATAAAGTTCGGCCTGCAGACAGGAGCATCGATGTTCGACTCGCCCGCCGACGTGACCGAGCGGCTCGCCGCCGTGGACTATCTCTCCGACGACGCCATCTCCACCTCGGTCTTCCTCGCCGCCGCGCTGGGCAAGCCGCTGCTGGTCGAGGGGCCGGCGGGGGTGGGCAAGACGCAGCTCGCCAAGGCCGTGGCGCTGACCACCGACGCCGAGCTGATCCGGTTGCAGTGCTACGAGGGCCTGGACGAGGCGCGGGCGCTGTACGAGTGGAACTACAAGAAGCAGCTCCTGCGCATCCAGGCGACGAGCGCCGACGACGACATCTTCGGCGAGGAGTTCCTGCTGGAGCGGCCGCTGCTCAAGGCGATCCGGTCCGCCGGGCCGGCGGTGCTGCTGATCGACGAGACGGACAAGGCGGACGTGGAGGTCGAGGGGCTGCTGCTGGAGCTGCTGTCCGACTTTCAGGTGACGATTCCGGAGCTGGGCACGATCGAGGCGGTGCGCCGCCCGTTCGTGGTGCTGACGTCGAACGCGACGCGCGAGCTGTCGGAGGCGCTCAAGCGGCGCTGCCTCTACCTGCACATCGAGTATCCGACCCCGGAACGCGAGCGTGACATCGTGCTGAGCCAGGTGCCGACGCTCCGCGCCGATCTGGCCGAGCAGCTCGCCAGGACGGTGGCGACGCTGCGGTCGCTGGAGCTGAAGAAGGCGCCGTCGGTGGCGGAGACCGTCGACTGGGCCAACACGCTGCTGGCGCTGGGCCGCGACGAGCTGGACGAGGCGACGGTCGCGGGCACCCTGGGCGTGGTGCTCAAGCACGCCTCCGACCACGCCCGCGCGGTCAAGGAGCTCGGGCTGGCGACGCCGTGACGCACGCGCCGCACAGCTCGCTCGTCGACAGGCACGTCGGCTTCGTGCACGCGCTGCGCGAGGCCGGGCTGCCCGTGTCGCTGGCGGAAGGGCTCGACGCGGCGCGGGCGCTGCGGGTGATCGAGCTGGCCGACCGCGAGTCGCTGCGCGCCGCCTACGCGGCGACGCTGGTGAAGAAGCCCGCGTACCGGCCGGGCTTCGACGTGCTGTTCGACCTGTGGTTCCCGAGGGCGACGACCGGACTGTACGGGCCGCGCCCGGATCTGGAGTCGGCGCCGCTGGAGGAGGTGCGCGGCTACCTGGCGGGGCTGCTCACGCAGAGCACGGACGCCGAGATGCGGGAGTTTGCCCGGGCCATGGTGGAGCGGTTCGGGCGGCAGGAGGCGGCGGAGGGCCGGCAGAACTGGTTCTCCTACAGCGTCATGCGGGCCCTGTCGCCCGACACGCTGATGGCCCGGATCCTGAACGAGGTCCTGGCCGGGCAGGAGCGCGGCGGGCTGGCCGAGAAGACGGCGCGCCAGCGGGTCGCGGCCAACACGCGGCGGCTGGAGGAGGCGGTGTCGGCGGACGTGCGCCGCCGCATCGCCGAGGACTCCGGCATCGACAAGATCGCGCGCTCGGCGGTGCGCCCGCCGCTCGACCACATCGACTTCCTGCGCATCACCAAGGCCGACCTGGCCAGGCTGCGCCGCGAGGTGCACCCGCTGGCCCGGCGGCTGGCCGCGCGGCTGACGATCAAGCACAGGAAGGGCAGGCGCGGGCGGCTCGACTTCCGCAGGACCATGCGGGCGTCGTTGCAGAGCGGCGGCGTGCCGCTGACCACGCATTTCAAGCCGCCCCGGCCGCACAAGCCGGAGCTCGTCATCCTCTGCGACACCAGCGACTCGGTCTCGTCGTTCGCGCATTTCACGCTGTTGCTCACGTACGCGCTGAGGGAGCAGTTCACCAAGGTGCGGGCGTTCGGGTTCGTGGACACGGTGGACGAGATCACCCGGTTCTTCGTGCCCGGCGCCGACGTGGTGGAGGCAATGACGCGGCTGGCGAACGAGGCCGACATGGTGCGGTTCGGCCGGACCAACTACGGCCACGCGCTGGAGGGGTTCGCCGAGCGCTACGGTGACGCGATCGGGCCGAAGACGTCGCTGCTGATCCTCGGCGACGCCCGCTCCAACTACCAGCAGCCCGCGCTCGACACGCTGAAGTCGCTGACCCGGCGCGCCCGGCACGCGTACTGGCTGAACCCGGAGCCCCGGCAGCAGTGGGACACCGGCGACTCGGTGGCGACCGAGTACGGGACGGTCGTCCCCATGTACGAATGCCGAAATGTCGCCCAGTTGACCGCGTTCATCGAGAGCATCGCCTAGGGCGGTTTCTCGTGGATTGCCGTGCCTGCCGGGAAGGACGGCCTGCGGCCTCCCGCCGATCTACGGTGGCAACCAGCCATCCGATTCCGCGGGAGGAACGCCGTGACATCGAACCGACTCGGCTGCGTGGTCGCGGGGACCGTGCTGTTACTCGCCTCGATCACGACGGTCCCCGCCGCCTCCGCCGCCGACTGTGCCTGGACGCGCGCCCCGCTGCCCGTGCCCGCCGGCACCCGGCAGGCCGAGGTCACCGCGACCGACCACCAGGGCGGCTTCTCCGGCCGCGCCGTGCTCGCCGACGGCGTCTGGCACGGGGTGTCCTGGCGCGGCGGGCAGTTCGTCGACCACGGCACCAAGGTCGACGGTGAGCCGATCGCGGGCCTGCCGGACGAGACCCGCTCGGGCGCCCTGCTGGTGTGGACCGCGATCGCCGCCCCGCCCTACTACGGGCCCAGCCACGCGGTCCTGCTCAGGAACGGCCAGGCGGACCGGCTCGCCCGGCCCGCCGACGGGTTCCTGCGGCCGTTCGCCGTCAACGAGAAGGGCGACGTCACGGGCCGGAACATGGTGTGGACCGGCAGCCGGTACGTGCACCGCCTGCTGCGCTGGCCCGCCGATCGGCCCGGGCAGGTGATCGAGACGGTCCTGCCCGACGGGTACGAGCCCGAGGACGCGGACGAGGACGGCACGGTGCTGCTGCGCACACCGGACGGCCCGGCCCGATGGCGGAACGGCGTGATCACGCCCCTGGCCAAGGTCGCGGGGGCGGCCGGCACGTTCGCCACCGGGATCTCCAACGGGCGGGTGATCGGCCGGATCAGCTACACCTCGCCCTACCGGACGTACGGCGTGCTGTGGGACACCGACGGCGTGCCGCGCGTGCTGCCGAAGAGCGCCGACACCCGGGCCGTCAACCGTGACGGCCTGATCACCGGCACCACGGACGAGGCCACCGGGGGCGGCGAGGGCCTCTGGCGGCTCGACCGCTTGGTCCACGCCCTGCCGAAGTCGCCCACGCACAGCATGTGGCTCACGGTGGCCTCGGACGACGGCGCGGTGGCCGGCAGCACCTACGACGTGAGCGACGGCACGGGCGAGCCGTTCGTCGTGCGCTGCCTCTGAGGCCGGAGTGCCTGGTGACCCGGCGCGCGGCTACGGGCAGCTGATCTTCCTGGTGAGGCCGGTCCTGCTGCTGGTGTTGCTGGAGTCGAACCAGATCCGCCATTCGTGCGTGCCGTCGCACGACACCCGCAGCGAGGCGCGCTTGCTGCTGCTGCTGGCCGAGTCCCACGAGTCGTCGACCATGTCCTGCCAGCCATACCACCGCGACCGCTGCAGCTTCATGGTCATCCGGCCGCAGGAGGAGCCGACCCACGTGACCACGCCCGCGATCACCTTGTAGCCGTCCTTGTACGGGGTGCCCGGCGAGAGGCTGCACGCGGCCTGCACTCCGGCAGCGGCGGGCTGCGCGCCGGTGAGGAGTCCGGCGGCGAGGGCGAGGGCGACGATTCCGCTGGATCTGCGCATGTTCTTTACCGCTCCATCCCTGGTTCTGGCCTGTCGCGACAGGACGCTAGCGGCCAGGGGTATATCGGCGGTATGTCGCCGTCAGGCGCGCTGGAGCTCGCGGGCCGCGGTGCGGGTGAGGAGCTCGATCTGGGCGGGGTCGAGGTGCCCGTTCGCCGTCGACCGGATGCGCCTGGCGACCAGGCGCGGCTTGAGCAGCGTGATGCCCTCGGCCTCCAGCAGCCCGCGGCGCGGCAGCATGCCGCAGTGCACGGCCAGCAACGGGGTGATCGTGACCTCGATGCCGGTCTCGCGGGTGAGCAGGTCGGCGAACGCCTGGGCGGCGTCGGCCAGCGGCTTGGCGACCTTGGTGCCGTACTTCTCGCCGAAGAACAGCCGGCCGCCGTAGGTGGCGATCTCGGTGTCGGGGCTCCAGGACTCGTTGTCGACGATCCAGACGCCGCCCGGACCGATCACGAGGTGGTCGATGGACGCCTGGTCCTTGATCGCCCGGCCGTCGAGCACCTGGTAGCCGCGCCGGCCGAGCGAGCGGCGCAGCAGGCGGCCGGTGATGGCCTCGCCGTGCCTGCGCCCGCGCCAGACGGCCGTGGCCTGGAAGCGGCGCCAGTCGAGCCACCAGTCGCCGGCGGCGACGAGCCCGGCCACGACGAGCGCGTAGAAGGCCGTGTAGGTGACGTCGAAGCGGACGCCGAGCGCGAAACCGGCGGCGAACCCGGCCGCCGCCTTGAGGATGCGCGCCCTGCGCCTGCTCTGGGCCTCCTCACGCCAGAACTTCTCGTACCACCACTGGGGGGACGACCCCGTGTACTTCTCGTCCTGCTGCACGTAGATAGAGCCACCGGGCACGGCAAACTCCCCGAATGAGTGTGTCGTCAACAGGATCTGCCACGCCGAAGATCCCTCGCCGGTTAAAGAGATACCCCATCCGAAACCAAGGTGAGCCTAAGGTGACGGAATTGGTACCCCTAGGAGAAGCATCACGGCTCAACCGACCAGTCGGTATGCTGTGATCCGTGATGAAAGAGGAACCGGTACGCCAGAGGCTGCTCGCCGAGGCCACCCGGCTGTTCGCCGAACAGGGCTTCGAGAGCACCTCCGTCCAGGAGATCGTGATGGCCGCCGGCGTCACCAAAGGCGCCATGTATCACTACTTCGACTCCAAGGACGACCTGCTGCACGAGATCTACGGCAGGGTCCTGCGCATGCAGATGGACCGGCTGACGCAGATCGCCGACAGTCCCGGCACGGTCGTCGAGCGGCTGCACCGCGCCGCCGCCGACGTGATCGAGACCACCACCGACAACCTCGACGACTCCAAGATCTTCTTCCGCTCGATGCACCTGCTCGCTCCCGAGACCCGCAAGAGTGTACGGGCCGAGCGCCGGCGCTATCACGAGCGCTTCCGCGACCTGGTGCTGGAGGGCCAGCGCGACGGCGTGTTCAGCGACCGGGTGCCGGCCGACCTGGTCGTCGACTATTTCTTCGGCTCGGTGCACCACCTGGGCACCTGGTTCCACACGGACGGGCCGCTGACCGGCGCCCAGGTGGGCAAGCACTTCGCCGACCTACTGCTGGCCTCCCTCGGGGCCGGGCACCTCGGCGAGTGAGGCGAGCGCCTCGCGATGGTCGCCGGGGGTGCCAAGAGCGATCTCGGTGGCCTTGGCGCGCTTGAGATAGAGATGCACCGGGTGCTCCCAGGTCATCCCGATCCCGCCGTGGAGCTGCACCGCCTCCTCGGCCACGTGCACCGCCACGCCGGCGTTCCACGCCTGGGCCACGGCCGCCGACAGGGGCGAGTCGTCGGCCACCGCGCCCCGCGCCGCCGCCCTGGCCCTGACCACGTCGAGCCACAGGTCGGCCAGCCGGTGCTTGATCGCCTGGAACGACCCGACCGGCCGGGCGAACTGGTGCCGCTCCTTGACGTAGGCGAGCGTCGTGTCGAGGCACCACTGGGCGACCCCGTACTGCTCGGAGGCCAGCAGCCCGGCCCCGTACCGCAGCACGCCCGCCACGTCCACCTCGCCGAGCCGGGTGGCCTCGGCGCCGTCCAGCGTGACGGTGGCGACCGGCCGGGTCAGGTCCAGCGACGGCACGGCGGCGACCTGGGCGCCCTCGACGCGGTAGAGGACGCCCTCGACCGGCACCAGCAGCACGTCCGCGACGTCGGCCCCGGCCACGCCGGTGACCGTGCCCGACAGCCGCCCGTCCGCGAGCCGTACGGAGGAGCCGCGCGACGGGTGGTAGGGCGAGGCCGCGAACGACACCGCGAGCGCGGCGGTCGAGCGGCCGTCGGCGAGCCGTTCGAGCAGGCCGGCGGCCCCGGCCTGGACGAGCGCCCGGGTGGCGAGCACCGCGCTGGTGAAGAACGGCACCGGCGCGACGCCCCGGCCCAGCTCCTCCAGCACGACCGCGACCTCGCTGGCCGTCGCCCCGGCCCCGCCGTGCTCCTCGGGAATGAGCAGCCCGGCCACCCCGATCTCCCCGGCCAGCGTCTTCCACAGGTCCAGGTCGTACGGGTCCGACTCGGCACGCTTGAGCACGGTGGCGGGCGGGCAGCGGTCGGCCAGCAGGTCGCGCACGGCGGCGCGCAGCTCCTCCTCGACCTCCGAATACAGCAGGCTCGTCATCGCGGCAGGTCCTTCCAGGGCACGTCCTTGTCGACGCGGGGCTCTGAGGGCAGGCCGAGCACCCGCTCGGCGATGATGTTGCGCAGGATCTCGGAGGTGCCGCCCTCGATCGAGTTGCCCTTGGCGCGCAGGTAGCGGTAGCCAGGTCCGCGGCCGTAGAAGTCGACGGTCTCGGAGCGGCGGAAGGTCCAGTCGTCGTAGCCGAGGTCGCGCCGCAGCTCGACGTCCAGGCCGGACAGCGCCTGGTTGAGCCGGGCGAACGACAGCTTCATGCCCGAGCCTTCGGGGCCCGGCTGCCCGGCGGCGAGCTGCTCGCGCAGCCGCGCCCCCGACAGGCGGGTCACCTCGGCCTCCACCCAGAGCGAGAGCAGCCGCTGGTGCAGGTCGTGGGTGCGCAGCTCGGGGTGCTCGCGCCAGTGCTCCAGCACCGCGCCGACCATGCCGCCGCCGCGCCGCACCGGCGCGCCGCCGATGGCGACGCGCTCGTTCATCAGCGTGGTCTGGGCGACCCGCCAGCCGTCGCCGACCGCGCCGAGCCGCAGGTCGTCGGGGAGCCGCACGCCGGTGAGGAACACCTCGTTGAACTCGGCCTCGCCGGTGATCTGCCGCAGCGGGCGCACGTCCACGCCGGGCGCGTGCATGTCGCAGATGAAGTACGTCATGCCGCGGTGCTTGGGCACGTCCGGGTCGGTACGGGTGACGAGGATCGCCCAGCGGGCGTGGTGGGCCCCGGACGTCCACACCTTCTGGCCGTCGACGACCCACTCGTCGCCGTCGCGGACCGCGCGGGTGCCGAGCGTGGCCAGGTCGGACCCGGCGCCGGGCTCGCTGAAGAGCTGGCACCAGATCTCCTCGCCCGTCCACAGCGGGCGCAGGAAGCGGCGCTTCTGCTCCTCGGTGCCGAACGCCAGGATCGTGGGCGCGGCCATGCCGAGCCCGATGCCCTGCACGCCGCCGTCGAGCTGCGGCGTGTGGGCCAGCTCCCGCTCGACCACCTGCTGCAGCTCGCGCGAGACGCCCAGCCCGCCGAGCCCCTCGGGGAACCACACCCAGGCCAGGCCCGCGTCGAACCTGGCCCGCAGGAACTCCAGCCGGTCGCCGTCCGGATCGTTCTCGCTCAGGAACGCGGCGACGCGCTCCTTGAGCCGTGCTTCGTCCACTCCAGCTCCTGTCGTCGTCACATGTGCTTCTTCAGCTCGCGGTAGGCCAGGGACCGCTTGTGCACCTCGTCCGGCCCGTCGGCCAGGCGCAGCGAGCGGGCCGCCGCCCAGAGCCCGGCCAGCGGGAAGTCCTGGGAGACGCCGCCGGCGCCGTGCACCTGGATGGCCTTGTCGAGGATCCACTCCACGGTGATGGGGGTGGAGATCTTGATGGCCTGGATCTCGGTGTGGGCGCCCTGGTTGCCGACGGTGTCCATCAGCCAGGCGGTCTTGAGCACGAGCAGCCGCAACTGCTCGATCCTGATGCGGGACTCGGCGATCCAGTCCTGGACCACGCCCTGCTGGGCGACCGGCTTGCCGAACGCGGTGCGGGCCAGCGCCCGCTCGCACATCAGCTCGACAGCGCGCTCGGCCATGCCGATCAGGCGCATGCAGTGGTGGATGCGGCCGGGGCCGAGGCGGGCCTGGGCGATGGCGAAGCCGCCGCCCTCCTCGCCGATCAGGTTGTCGGCCGGGACGCGGACGTCCTCGAACAGGATCTCGGCGTGGCCGCCGTGGTCGGCGTCGCTGTAGCCGAAGACGTGCATGCCGCGCTTGATCGTCATGCCGGGGGTGTCGCGCGGCACCAGGATCATGCTCTGCTGGCGGTGCTTGGGCGCGTCCGGGTTCGTCTTGCCCATGACGATGAAGATCTTGCAGTCGGGGTTCATCGCGCCGGAGATGAACCACTTGCGGCCGTTGATGACGTACTCGTCGCCGTCGCGGACGATCGAGGTGGCGATGTTCGTGGCGTCGGAGGAGGCCACGTCGGGCTCGGTCATCGCGAACGCCGAGCGGATCTCGCCGTCGAGCAGCGGCGTCAGCCACTCCTTGCGCTGCCATTCGCTGCCGAACATGGACAGCACTTCCATGTTGCCCGTGTCGGGCGCGGCGCAGTTGGTGGCGACCGGCGCCAGGCTCGGGCTGCGGCCCATGATCTCCGCCAGTGGCGCGTACTGGAGGTTCGTCAGCCCGGCGCCGTGCTCGCCGGGCAGGAACAGGTTCCACAGGCCGCGCTGCCTGGCCTCGTCCTTCAGGTCGTTGACGAGCGGCGGGGCGCTCCAGCCGCTGGTGCGGGCCTGCTCCTCGAAGGCGGACTCGGCGGGATAGACGCATTCGTCCATGAACAGCAGCAGGCGCCGCCGCAGGTCCTCGGTGACGGTGTCGAAGGCGAAGTCCATGCCGCGAGCCTACCGACCGGCCGGTATGCGTGTCGACAGGTGGTTCCCCGCAAAATCGGTCAGGTGGCCATCAGCGCGCCCGCGAGCCCTGCCTAAGCTGACCGCCATGACCGCGACCTTGCCGGCGCCCGTGGTGCTGGAGAACGACGACGTCCGCCTTGAGCCGCTCACCCTGGCGCACGTGCCCGACCTGTTCGCCGCCGGCGGCGGGGACGACGAGCTGTGGCGGTGGCTGCCCGTGGCGACGCCGCGCACCGAGGAGGAGCTGGCGGCGGTCGCCCGCGCGCTGATCGAGGACGACAAGCACGTCCCGCACGCGGTGATCGTGAAGGCGACCGGCAGGGCCGTGGGCTGGACCGCCTACTGCGACGTGCCCGGCTTCGACGAGAGCATCGAGATCGGCTGGACCTGGTACGGCCGGGCCTACTGGCGCTCGGCCGTCAACACCGCGTGCAAGCTGCTGCTGATCGACCACGCCTTCGACAAGCTGGGCCACAACCGGGTGCTGCTCAAGACCGACTGCCTGAACGAGCGGTCCCAGAACGCCATCAGGCGCATCGGCGGCGTCCACGAGGGCACGCTGCGCCGCCACCGCCGCCGCTCCGACGGCACCTGGCGCGACACCGTTTGTTTCGGCATCCTCGTAGAGGAATGGCCGGACCACAGGGCCCGCCTGAACCGCTGACCGGAAGGCGGCATCCAACCTCGCATGGGTGATCGGCTGGGAGGCTACTGGTTGGGCGACCGGCTCGGAGGCGGTGTCCGCGAGGCCTACGACGAGTCGGGGGTCCGCCATGCCCTGCGGGTCCTGCCGCCTGCCGCCGATCCGGAGGCACTGACCGCCTGGGTGACGGCGGTCGGCCGGGTCAGCTCGTTACGGGTCGCCCGGCTGGTGGACCACCGGCTCGACGCCGACCCGCCGTACCTCGTCGGGGAGTACGTCGAGGGGGTGAGCGTGCGGGCCGCCGTCGAGCGGCACGGGCCGTACGAGCCGGGCGACCTCTACCGGCTGGCCGCCACCACCGCCACCGCCCTGGCCGCCGTCCACGAGGCGGGCGCCGCGCACGGCGGGCTCGGCCCCGGCACCGTCCTGCTCACGGCCGACGGGCCCCGCCTCACCGCCCCGCGCCCCGGCGGCACCCCGGCCGCCGACGTCCACGCCTGGGGCCGCCTGCTCCGCTTCGCCGCCCACGGCGCCGACGAGCCGGGCAGACCGGTGCGGGGCAGGCCCTCGCCGATGGACCGCCGATTACGCGACCTGGTCGCCGCGGCGCTGCACGACGATCCCGCGCACCGCCCCGGCGCCCGTCAGCTCCTCATGTCGCTGCTCGACGCCCCGCAGTCCCAGCAGGGCCGCCTCTCACCTCCCGAGCCCGTCGACGACCCGCCGCTCGGCGCCCGGGCCGAGGACGTCTACCAGCGGCTCGCCGTTCCCGACCAGGCCCTGGCCCCCGAGGTGTTCCTGCGGCTCGCGCCCGGCACCGTACGCGCCGACCTGGTCACCGGCCGCACCCCGGAGCAGGCGGCCGCCATCGACCGGGTGCTCACCGCGTACACCGAGGCGGGGCTGCTGGAGCGGGCGGACGGGCGGGTGACGGTCGCGTGCGGGGCGCTGCCGTCGGCCTGGCCGAGGCTGCGCGCCTGGGTGGAGGCCGAGCGGTCCGGGCTGGCGGTGCAGCGGGAGCTGGCCGGGGCGGCGCGCCGGTGGGAGGAGGGCGGGCGGCGCGGCGCCGACCTGTTCCGCGACGCGGCGCTGGACCGGGCGCTGGCCTGGGCGGCGGGCGACCGGCGGCACGTGACGCTGAACGCGGGCGAGCAGGCGTTCCTGGACGCCGGGCGGGCGGCGGCGCGCAGGCGGGGCCGGCTGCGGCGCGGCGGGCTGGCCGGGGCCGCGGCGCTCGTGCTGGCCGCGGTGCTCGCCTGGCAGGGCGGCGCCGCCGAGGGGCGGCTGGAGCAGGCGATGGCCAAGGTGGCGGCGTGCCGGGCGGGGGCGGGGCGCGGGGGCGACCCGGTG
>NZ_JAHKRO010000111.1 GCF_019396325.1 Nonomuraea ceibae | reverse complement strand
AGCCCCACCCCCCGGAGCCGCCCCACCCGCCACCCCGCCCGGAACTGCCCCCTCCGGGACCTGGCCGTTCGGGGCCGGTCCCTCCGACCCCAGCCCCTCCGGGCCCAGCCCCTCGGGCGCAGGCCCGTCCGGGGCCTGGCCCTCAGGGGCGTGGACGCCTGAGGCCGGGAATTCCGGACCCGAGCCGCCTAGGACCGCCGCATCGGGCGCGGGCCCATCCACCGCCTGGCCCTCCGGCACCACGCCCCCCGGCACCGGGGCCGGGCTGTCCGGGGCCGCACCCTCCGGCACCACGCCCTCCGGGGCCGCACCCTCTGGGGCCGCACCCTCCGGGGCCGCGCCCTCCAACACCGCGCCCTCCCGACCGGCCTCTCTGGAAGTAGGGCGGAGGGCAGGGCGGCGGCGGAAGGTGGTGTTGGTGGCCGCCGGGTTGACGGTGGTGGCGGGGGTGGGGGTGAGCGTCGCGTTGACGGCGGGGCCGTGGGGTGGCACGCCGGACACGCTGTCCCGGCGCACCCTGGTGCCCGGCCACATCGTGAGCGACGACGGCCGCGCGTTCCCCCGTGGCGGCCGGAGCCGGTTCACGGTGACGGTGGAGCCGCGCAACACCGGCGTCCGCCTGATCCGCCGCCTGGACGTGGGGGTGGCCCTGCAGCACGCCTCCATCACGGTGAACGGCCTGCCCGCCGGCGAGTGGCGCCCGCTCATGGGCGACGACGTCTACAAGTGGCGCAACCAGGTCGTCGAACTGCCGCCGGAGCTGACGGCCGGGCGGCGCAAGCTGACGGTGGTCAACACGTCGCTCTCCTCCTCCGGCTTCAACGAGTTCCTGTACGTCGTGGAGCAGCGGCTGGACGGCGCGTGGGAGACGGCCGACACGGTGGACGTCGGCGAGTCGCACGCCTCCAGCGAGGCCGCGCACGACTACGGCACGGTCGGCGAGGACTGGGCCGACACGCAGACGTTCGCCTACCCGCCCCGACCCGAGGACTGGACTGTCGAATGAGTCTCCTGCGTGCCCTGCTGGCAGCGGCCCTGCCCCTGACGGCCGCCGCCCCGGCGGCCACCGTGCCCCCGGCGGCCGTGATCTCCACGGACTTCCCGGACCCGGACGTGATCGAGGCGGGCGGGACGTTCCACGCCTACTCCACGAGCAGCGGCGCGGGGAACATCCCCTTCGCCACGGCGCCGGCGGCGGACGGCCCGTGGACGGTGCGCGGCGACGCGCTGCCCGTCCGCCCGTCCTGGGCGGTGGCCTGCGGGGGCGGCGCCGACTGCGGCCTGTGGGCGCCTGACGTGTCGCGCCGCCCGGACGGCCGCTACCTCATGTACTTCACCGCGCCCAGCGCCGCCGCGGGCCGTCGCTGCATCGGCGCGGCGCTCGCGGACGGCCCGCTCGGCCCGTTCCGGCCGCTCGGTGACGGCCCGCTGGTGTGCGACCCGAGCGAGGGCGGCGCGATCGACCCGGCGAGCTTCACCGATGCCGACGGCAGGCGCTACCTGCTCTACAAGAACGACGGCAACGCGGTGCGCAGGCCGGCGATCGTCTGGCTCCAGCGGGTGCTCGACGACGGCGTCACGTTCACCGGCCCGCGCCGCGAGCTCATCCGCAACGACGCGCCGGAGGAGCACGGCGTGATCGAGGCGCCGGTCCTGGTCAGGCGTCCCGGCCAGTACGTGCTGTTCTACTCGGGCGGCCCGTACGGCGACGACCGCTACTTCACGGGTTACGCCGTGGCGCCGACGCTGGCGGGGCCGTTCACGAAGGCGTACCGGCCGTTGCTGACGACCCGCACGCTAGGCGGGGCGGTGCGCGGGCCGGGCGGCGCGGACGTGCTCGGCGACCGCCTCTTCTTCCACGGCTGGGCGGGCACGGCCCGCTGGATGTACGCGGCGAGCCTGGGCTGGGCCGACGGGTTCCCGGTGGTGCGGGGCAGCAGGGTCCGGTACGAGGCCGAGCGGGGCACGATCCACCACGCGAGGGTCCGCTCGGGCGCGGCCGGGGCTTCGCAGGGCGCCGTCGTGGCCGGGCTGGACCATGACGACAGCTGGGTGGACCTGCGCGTGTTCGCGCCGGCGGCCGGGACCTACACCGCGTACGTCACGTACGCGGCGGGGTACGGCCATGCGCAGCACACCGTGACCGTGAATGGTTCGTCCGCGTTCGTACTGGACTATCCCGACCACGGCTGGGACCGGTGGAAGGAGGTCCCGGCCACGGTCACGCTGGTCCAGGGCTGGAACACGCTGCGCTTCCGGCACCACAGCCGGTGGGCCGAGCTCGACCACGTCGAGCTGGCCTAGCGGCGGACCTTGTAGAGCAGGTGCAGCACCCGGTTCCCCCGGACGACCACGTGCGGGTCCTCCAGCAGGTGCTGGGCGTCGACGGAGCCGAAGTAGCGCTTGCCGGAGCCGAAGACGACGGGCACGACGTCCATCGCCACCTCGTCCACCAGGCCGAGCGCGAACGCCTGCCCGCCGACGTCGCCCGCCGCGACGGCGACGGTGCGCTCCCCGGCGAGCTCCTTGGCCTTGGCGACCGCTTCGGCCACGTCGCCGACGAAGTGGTAGGACGCCTCGGGGTGCCAGCCTTCGGGCTTGGGCCGGTGCGACACCACGACGACGTGCTCGGCCGCCGGCGGCGAGCCGTCCCAGCCGTTGGTCATGTCGAACAGGTGCCGCCCGATCACCATCGCCCCCATGCCCGCCCAGATCGGGCGGACGTAGTCGGCCGACGCCTGCGACACCCTGATCGGGCTGCCTTCGGCGAGCTCGGCGTCGCCGTTGCCGTACCACTCGAACAGTGGGCCGACCTGGTCGTCCAGGTCGGCGATGAAGCCGTCGACCGACACCACGTTGTGCATCACCACGGTGCTCATCAGGTCTCCTTCGTGCGTCGCGTTCTGTCCTCTCGCCTGTGCGTCGATCGGGCGGCGCCAGGATCGACACGGCTTCCGGAAATTTCTCCTACGTGGCGGACCGGCGGCCGGGCAGCAGCCGGGCGGCCTTGGAGCCGAGGCTGACGCCCTGGTAGTAGAGCCGGGGCGGCACGTGCGGGAGGAGCCGCGAGTGCCGCCGGCTGCGCAGCGCGTGCAGTTGCTCCGGCGGCAGGCCGATGTAGCGGGTCAGGTTCTCGTACCACCGGGCGCTGTAGCGGGCGTCGCGCTGGGTGAGCCGGAGCGCGCCCCGGCGGTCGCGCCCGTAGCGGGCCAGGGCGGGCTCCAGGCTCTTCTCCTCGACCAGCGCCTCGACCAGGTAGGTGGCGTCCTCCAGGGCGAGCGCGGTGCCGGCGCCGACGGAGTAGTGCGTGGTGTGGGCGGCGTCGCCGAGCAGGACGAGGTTGCCGCGGTGCCAGGTCCGGTTGGTCACGGTGCGGAAGCGCTGCCAGCGCGCGCCCGCGCCGCCGATCAGCGGGTTCCCGTCGAGGATGTCGGCGAACAGCTTCTCCAGCAGCACCAGCATCTCGGCCTCGTTCGCCCGGTCCAGGCCGAGCGCCTGCCAGGTCTGCGGGTAGCACTCGATGACGCAGGTGCTGCGGTTCTCGCCGTAGCCGTAGCCGTAGCACCAGATCCAGCCGTGCTCGGTCTCGGTGAAGGCGATGGTGAAGCCGTCGAACAGCTTCGTCGTGCCCAGCCACACGTACGGGTTGCGGCCGGTCGTCACCTTGGTCCCGAAGTGTTCGGCGTGGCGTTCGCGCAGCGCGCTGCCCGCGCCGTCGCCGGCGACGATCAGGTCCGCCCCGGCCACGTCGTCCTCCCCGGTGATCTCGCGCTCGTACTCGACGCGGACGCCGAGCGAGCGGGCCCGGTCGGCGAGGATGCCGAGCAGTTCGCGGCGGCCGATGCCGAAGCCCTCGTCCCAGTTCTCGCCGCCCAGGCTGGCGCGGTCGTGGACGTTCATGATCCAGCTGTCCCAGCGGTACGAGCTCTTCCTGATCGCCTCCGCCGACTCGGGGTCGGCGCTGAGCAGGTCGTCGAGGAGCTCGCCCCAGAAGGTCACTCCCCAGCCGTACGTGGATCCGGCCGGATTCCGTTCATAGACGGTGATGTCGTACGCCGGGGCGACCTGCTTCATCAGGATCGAGAAGTACAGGCCGGCCGGTCCCCCGCCGACGCACGCGATTTGCACATCTGCCATAAGCGTGGCCTTCCCTCGGCCGCCCCCGGACCGCGCACGCCAGTACGGAGCTTCACCGGCTCATGACCATCTCCATCCGGTCACCGGCAGAAAGGTCGCTATGCGGCCAGGAGGAGGGTGAGCCCGCCGAGCGTGTAGCAGACCATGAGGATGAACAGCGGGATCTGCCCGGCGACGGCCTTGGCGGGGGCGAACAGCCGTACCGAGCGGTCGTGGGCGGCGATCACGCCGAGCACGTGCCCGGCGACGATGGACACGACCTGCACGGTGGCGATCGTGCCCGGCGAGACCACCGCCTCGTCCACGGTGCGCGAGGCGGTGCCGAGCAGGTCGAGGCCGGTGTCCAGCGGGTCCGACGCGAGGATGAACGCCCGCTGCCCCTCGATGACCAGCAGCGAGAAGTAGTGGGCGACGAGGTAGCCGACGGCGATGGGCACCAGCGAGTGGGCGAAGGCCCGCAGGTTGCCGTCGCCGGGCCGCCGGGAGCCGCCGATCAGGCCGGCGACACCGATGCACGCGCCGTACAGCAGGGCGACCCCGGCGACGGCGGCGAGCAGGCCGAGCGTGCCGGTGGCGGTCGGGCCGGCGGCGGCGCTCTGCAGGGTGTCCACCCACACGGGGGCGTCGGAGAAGCCGTCGTAGGCGGTGGAGGCGAGCATGACGCACACCAGCGCCACCAGCCCGGGGACGGGCGTCACCGCGTCCAGGCCGTGGAACGGGTTGCGCAGCACGATCCTGCCGTCGGCGCGGCGGCCGAGCGGGGCCAGCCGTCCGATCAGCGCCGAGTACGCCTCGAACGCGTCGGCCCGGTCGAACCAGCGCGGCCCGTACACGAGTGACCCGGTCAGGTGCACGGCGGCGTAGCAGCCGAAGAACGCCAGCATGGAGGAGTTGGCGGCGGGCTCGGGGGCGACGAGCTCCAGCCAGGTGAAGGCGAGCAGCCCGGCCGCCGCCGGCCAGTGGCCGAGCCACGCGGGCGGCTCCCGGTCGCGGCGCCGCCCCGGCAGCCGGGCGAGTGCGGCGTGGACGGCGCGCAGCGGGTTGACCAGCCGCCACACCGGCCCGAACAGCAGCGACGCGGGCACCAGGCCGACCCAGAAGACGACGTAGACGAGCGTGGCCGCCGCGTTGCGCTCCGGGTCGTCTGGCCCGAACGCGGCCAGGAACACCGTGAACGCGGCTCCGGCCAGGCCGAGCGCGCGCAGCGCCGTCCGGGTGGCGGGGGCGTCGGCGAGCCGTTGCATCACGTGCGGCAGCGCCAGGCCGGCCTCCCGGCCGCGGAACTTCGACTCGGCCCAGAGCACGGCCAGCCCGAGGAACGACACGACGAGCGCGGCCAGCGCCCCCGCGAACGCGTAGAACGCGGGGATCGGCAGGTCGTGGCGTGACCCGATGCCGTGCGCGAGGATGCCGCTCATCGGACGACGAGCTGGGTCAGGACGAGGCGGGAGTCGTGGGTCTCCACCTCGAACAGGCCGCTGCGGTCGGCGGTGAACTCGAGGACGAGCGGGGTGCCCGGGATGAGGGGGCGTTCGAGGTCGAAGCCGTGCACGTGGACGGTGTCGGCCCGGTCGCCCGTGACCTCCAGCCGCACCCGGCCGCCCTTCGCGACCTCGACGCGGCCGGGTGGCGGCGTCACCTTGCCTCCGCTGACGCTGACGGCGACGGTGACCGGCGCGGGGCCGGTGGCTGTCGCGGGGCCGGTGGCTGTCGCGGAACCGGTCGTGTTCGCCTCCGGGGCGGGTCCCTCGACGGTGGCGGTGCCCTCCACCGGCTTGCCGGCCACCGACCAGAGCGTGTGGTCGTCGGCGCTCAGGCGGGCGGCGAGCGTGTGGCTGCCCGGCGGCACGGCCTCGCGCGGCAGGTGGTGCCAGGGGCCGTACAGCCGGGCGATCTTCTTGCCGTCGAGGTAGAGGTGGGCGTGCCCGGTGCCGGGCAGCGCGGCCCCGCCGACGCTGTCGGGGGTGAACGTGAACCGCTCGGTGACCAGGCGCAGGTTCCAGCCCGAGTCGCTGTCGGGCCGCACCTCCAGCCGCACCGAGGGGGCCTCGGCGGCGGGGACGTCGCGGGTGCGGTGGTCGCCGTGGGCGTGCGGCGGCCCGGGGGTGCCGGCCGAGGCGGTGGCGGGCGCGTGGTCGGTGCCGGGCCGGTGGTGCGTGGTCACCGGCTCGCCGCACCCGCCGAGCAGCAGCGCCGCCGCCACGGCCAGGACTCCGAGGGGGAGGCGGGTCATGCGGCCGCCTCGGCGGCGACGGGCTCGGGCGCCCTGCTGCCCGGCGGGAGCGGCGCGAGGCGCACCACCGCCCACAGCACCCACACGATCGCGAACAGCACCCGCAACCAGGCCGGGCTGAGCGGCAGCCACGGGATCAGCATCAGCGACTTGTCCACCGCGTCGAGCAGCGTCAGCACGCCGAACACGACGGTGGCGCCGCCGAAGAAGCGGTACGGGCGCCGCAGGGCCAGTCCCATGCCGGTCAGCCCCGCGCCCAGGAGCAGCAGGGCCGCGGCGGGCAGCAGCGTGTGGTCCTGGGCGGCGCCGGGGACGTCGAGCGCCAGCCCGGCCAGCGCGAGCGCCGCCGACACCGTCCCCAGACTGCCGGCGCCGCGCAGCCGCCGCCACCACAGCAGCGCCACCAGCAGCCCGAGCAGCACGGACGTGCCGAGCGTCACCTGCACCTCGACCCTGGCCAGGCCGGACGCGCCGAACCAGTCGCACCCGGCGGGCAGTCGCCGCTCGGTCACGCTGTACTCGGCGCACACCAGCGAGTGGGCGAGCTTGGCAGGCTCGCCGACCACCCGGTGCGAGCCGGGCCCGGCGAGCTCGCCGGCCTTGCCGCCGCAGCCCGGCACCACGTACGGGCTGGTCGCGGCCCGGGTGTCCCAGCAGTTGCGGCTGCCCTGGCCGTCCCAGAAGACGTCGGTGGCGTTGGGCCGGACCGTGCCGTCGGGGGCGACGCCGAGCCGGTTGCCGCCGTAGAAGTTGTCGTGCGAGGTGTCGGCCTGCTTGCCCAGCGCCTCCTCGCCGCGCAGGAACGCCGGAGCCCACAGCAGCATGAACGCGGTCTTGTCGTGCCCGTAGACCCAGTTGCCGCGGTAGACGTTGTGGTTGCCGCCCGCCGTCAGGATGCCGGTGCCGGGCGCGACGCCGATCTGGGGGCAGACCACGCCGCTCTCGTAGCCGCGCTGCCCGGCGGGCTTGGCGCAGGTGCCGTCGCGGACGTGCCGGTAGTAGTTCTCGTTGTTGTCGTAGATCCTGTTGTTCTCGAACAGCGCGTGGTTCTGCGGGAGCCCGGGGTGGTCGGGGAACAGGCTGTCCATCGAGGCGCCGGCCATGTTGTCGTAGAAGTCGTTGTCGTGCGCCCAGACGGAGTTCCCGGCGGTGCCGGAGTAGCCGACCATGTTGTGGTGGCTCTTGCAGCGGCGGATCTCGATCGCGTAGCGGGGCACGTCGTGGCCCCGGCCGGCGTTGATGTCGGAGGCGCTGCCGGGGTAGATGCCGCTGTCGCCGTTGCCGTAGGACTCGCAGTCGGTGTAGAGGCCGTGGTCGGAGGCGAAGGTTAGGAAGCCGTACTCGTCGTTCCACCGGGTGAGCATGCGGTCGATGACGAAGCCGTCGGTGGCCAGGATGTAGAGCGAGTTGAACGTGGTCCGCTGGGCGGTGAAGTTGCGGAAGTAGACGCCGTCGGTCATGTCGGCGCGGATCGCGTTCAGCTTCCTGTACTGGGCGTCCACGACCACGTCGAGCGGGGACGCGCCGGTGCCCTCGATCTGGAGGTCCTGGATGCCGAGGATGGCGACCAGGTTCTGGTTGTGCGGGCACTGCTTCTGCTGCTCGAAGGAGAGGATCTGGTAGCCGAAGGAGGACCAGCGGGCCTGGAGGTTCGCGCAGGCGCCGGTGGGCTCGGGCAGGCTGGGCTCCTCCTGGTAGAGGCCGGGGAGGATCTTGATGGTGTAGCCGGGGCCCTTGACCTGGTCGACGGCCTCCTGGAGGTGGCGGAAGCCGTCCTTCTGGCAGCGTTCGAACAGGGTGAGGTTCTGCTCCTTGAGCGCGGCGGGGAAGGAGGCGACGCGCCGCTCGAAGTCGGCCCGGTCGCTCTTGCAGACGAGCAGTTCGGGGCCGGTGGTCCGGTAGACCGGCACGGTGCCCGAGCCGTCGGGGAACGTGACCGGGCGCTCCTCATGGGCGAGCGCCGGGGCCGCCTGGGCCAGGCATAACAGGGCGAGGAGGGCGGCCACCGCCAGCTTCCGCAGCATCGACATAGGGCAAAAGTAGAGCCAAGCTCATGTTCAGTCCACGCCCGGCGATGAATCGATACGGATGTCCGGTTCGTACTGGCGGACCAGCTCCCGCCCGATCCTCGCCAGCTCGGCGCGCACCTCCTCCGGCTCGACCACCTCGATCATGGCGCCCCACCCGGCGAGCTGCTCGGCGACCGCGCGCGGCATGTGCGCCGCGACACGCACCCGGACCCGCCCGCCGTCCTCCTCGGCGACGAGCTCGCAGTGCCGGCCGAAGTGCGTCCGCAGCACCGGGAAGAACCGGGCGCCGACCAGTACCTCGGCGTGGACGAGCGAGCGCCGCCGCTCCATCTCCGCCGCGACGCGCTCCCACTCCTCCTGAAGGTCGAAGCCGTCGGGCCGCTCGGCGGGCAGCTCGGTGACCTCCGCCCCGGCGACGCGGTCGACGCGGTACGTCCGCCGCCCGGCCGGGGTGCCCGCGACGAGGTACCAGATCCCGTCCTTGTCGACCAGGCCGAGCGGGTCCACGAGCCGTTCGGCCGCCTGCCCGTCCTTCCCCGGGTACGCGAGCCGTACCTTGAGCCTGCGCACCACGGCGGTCTGCAGCGACTCGACCAGGGCGGGCGGCTCCTTGCCTCGCTCCCCCCAGCCCGCCGGGTCCGACACGACGGCCCGCGCGGCGGCCTCGGCGTCGGCGCGGAAGGTGGCGGGCAGGGCGCGCACGAGCTTGCGCAGGGCGGAGGTCAGCTCGGGGGTCGCCGAGCCGGCCGGGCCGAGGACCAGGAAGAGCGCGCGCGACTCGGCGGCGTTGAGCCCGCTCAGGTCGGTCCTGGCGCCGCCGACGAGCTGCCAGCCGCCGCCGCGTCCGGGCTGCGGGTAGACGGGGATGCCCGCAGCGGACAGCGCCTCCAGGTCGCGGCGGGCGGTCGCGACGGAGGTCTCCAGCTCCTCGGCCAGCTCGGCGGCGGTCACCCGGCCACGGGACTGGAGCAGCAGCAGGGCGGCAACGAGACGGTCAGCGCGCATGTCCGCCATTCTCTCCAGGAAAGTGCTCAGTTGATGAGCACTTTGAAGGGAAGAATGGAGACATCACCACGAGAAAGGCACCGGACATGCTGCGAGGACTCACCACCGCCACCTTCTACTCCCCCGACTTCGAGGCCACCAGGAGCTGGTACACCGAGGTGTTCGGCATCCCGCCCTACATGGACACGCCCGGCTACCTGGAGTGGCGCATCGGCGACTACCAGCACGAGTTCGGCGTCGTCAACAGCGCCTACGCCGGGAGCGAGCTGGCCAGGACCCCCTCCCCGCAGACCGTCGGGCAGCCGGCCGGGGCCGTCGTCTACTGGCACGTGGACGACGTGCCCGCGGCCCTGGAGAGGCTGGTGGCGCTGGGCGCCAAGGAGCACGACTCCCCGCACGACCGCGGCACCGGCTTCATCACCGCGAGCGTCATCGACCCGTGGGGCAACATCCTGGGCCTGATGTACAACCCGCACTACCTGGAGATCCTGGCCTCGCTCAAGGGCGGCGCGTGAGCGTCACCCCTTCGAGCCCGTGAACGCGATCCCCGCGATGAGCTGCCGCTGCATGACCACGAACAGCGCGATCACGGGCAGCGAGGCCACCACCGAACCGGCGAACAGGATGGGGAAGTTCGTCTGGAACTGCCCGCGCAGCGAGGCGAGCCCGGCCGACAGCGTCATCATCTCCGGATCGGTGTTGACCACCAGCGGCCAGAGCAGGCTGCTCCACGACCACATGACGGTCAGCAGCCCCAGCGCCAGCAGCCCCGGCCGCACCAGCGGCAGCATGATGTGCCAGTAGATCTGCAGCGGGTTGGCGCCGTCGAGCCGCGCCGCCTCGTCCAGCTCCTTGGGCAGCGTGAGGAAGAACTGCCGCAGCAGGAACGTGCCGAACGCCCCGAAGACGCCCGGCGCGATCAGCGCCTGCAGCGTGTTCAGCCAGCCGAGCCCCTGCATGATCTCGTAGCGCGGGATGATGAACAGCTCGCCCGGCACCATGAGCATGGCCAGGAACACCATGAAGATCGCGCCCCGGCCGGGGAAGCGCAGCCGGGCGAAGGCGAAGGCCGCCATCGAGCACAGCAGGAGCTGCCCCGCCGTGACGCCGACGGTGACCACCACCGTGTTGACGAACTGCCTGGCCAGCGGCACCGAGCGGAAGACCTCGGGGAAGTTGGACCACTCCCACGAGGGCGTGAACTTCGGCGGCACCCGCAGCGAGTCGGGCAGCGTCTGGAGCGAGACCACGACCTGCCAGACGAACGGCGCGATCATCACCAGCGCGCCCGCCGTCAGGATCACGTGAGCCGGCCACGTCCTGGCCCTACTCATAGTGCACCCACTTCTTCTGCAGCCTGAACTGGATGGCGGTCAGCACGAGGATCAGCCCGAGCAGCACCACGGCGATGGCCGCGGCCAGCCCGCGCTGGTTCTGCACGAAGCCCTTCTCGAAGAAGAGGTAGACGATCGTGCGACTGCCGTTCAACGCCGGGCTGTTCAGGTCGATCATGAGATAGACCAGGTCGAAGACCTGCAACGCGTTGATCATGGTGATCACGAGGACGAAGAACGTGGTCGGCGTGAGCAGCGGGAGCGTGATGCGGAAGAACTGCCGCAGCCGCCCCGCGCCGTCCATCGAGGCCGCCTCGTAGTACTGGCGCGGGATGCCCTGGAGCCCGGCCAGGAACAGCACGGCGTTGTAGCCGACCGAGCTCCAGACCCCGACGATCGCGATCGCGTAGATGGCGAAGTCGGGGTCGCCCACCCAGTACGGCCCGTCGATGCCCAGCTCGCCCAGGAAGTGGTTGATCGCGCCGAAGTCGCCGTTGAACAGGTAGCGCCAGGTCAGGCCGACGGCGGCGGGCATGGTGACGACGGGCAGGAAGTACAGCGTCCGGTAGACGCTCATGCCGCGCAGCCCCGGCACGTTCAGCAGCGCCGCCACGACGATCGCCACCGGCACGCCCGCCAGCACCAGCACCGCGTAGAGCAGGGTGTTGCCGAGCGCGTCCCGCATCTGGTCGTCGCCGAGCAGTTCGGTGAAGTTGTCCGTCCCCACCCAGGTGTGCCCGCCGAAGACGCCCGACTCGGTGAAGCTGAGATAGAGCGTCTGGGCGATGGGCCACAGGTAGAAGACGCCCAGGCCCAGCGCCATCGGGGCGATGAGGAGGTATCCCCACACCCACTCGCGCTTGGAGAGCATCCGTTACTCCTTGGCCAGGATCTCGTTCATCTGCGCCGCGATCTCCTTGGCGACGTCGGCGACCGGCCGCTTGCCCGACCAGGCGTCGGCCAGCAGCCTCTGCTGCACGTCCTGCCACTGCGCGGTGTTCAGCGTCGCCGGGTACGGCACGCCGTGCGGCATCGAGGCGTCGTAGGTCTCCTTCAGGTGGAAGGACGGGAACGCCTTGAACCAGCCGTCCTGCGTGCCCGGCCGGAGCGAGAGGGCGCCGCCGCCGCTGTCACTGAGGATCTTCTGCGCCTGCTCGGAGGAGACGAACTCGGCGAACGCCGCCGCCTCCGCCGGGTGCTCGCTCTTGGCCGACACGGCGTTGGCCAGGCCGAGCAGGATGACGGCCTCCTTCGCCGGGCCCGCGGGCAGCGGCGCCACGTCGATGCGCTCGCGGATCTCCGGGTTGGACCAGAACGTGGAGGCGAACCAGACGCCGCCGTAGTACATGCCGTACTTGCCGGACTGGAAGAGCTGGATGGGGTCGGTGTCGGTGTAGACCTCGGCGACGGGCGCGACCTTGTCCTTGATCAGGCCGGTCCAGAACTCCAGGCCCTTGATCGAGGCCGGGTCGTCGAAGCCGCTCTTCTTGCCGTCGGGCGAGAGCACGTGGCCGCCCGCCTGGAGCATCGTCGGGTAGAAGCCGCCCTGGTCCCACATCGGGGCCAGGATGCCGAACTGCTTCTTGGCCGGGTCGGTCAGCTTCTTGGCCGCGGACTTGACGTCGTCCCAGGTCCAGTCGGCGGTCGGGTAGTCCAGCCCGGCGGCGTCGAAGATCTTCTTGTCGTACCAGAGGGCCGGGATGCTCACGTTGTGCGGCAGCGCGTACAGCTTGCCGTCGTAGCGGTAGCCGTCGACGACCGCGTCCGGCAGGCCCTCGGCCTTGGCCGCGTCGATCGGGGAGATGACGCCGCCCTTGGCGTACATGCGGACGTTGAGGCTGTTCATCCAGAAGACGTCCGGCGCCGCGCCGCCGGACGCGGCCGTCTGGAGCTTGGTCCAGTACTGGTCCCACGGGGTGATCTCCAGCTTGACCGTGACCTTCGGGTTGGCCTGCTGGAAGGCGGCGATGATCTTCTCGGCGCTGGCCTGGTCGTTCTTGTCCCAGATGGCGTACGTGATCGCGGCCTTGCCGTCGGCGGCCGGCTCGGAGGAGCCGCAGCCCGCGGCGAGGACGGCGAGGGCGAGCAGCCCGGCCAGGGGGAGGCGGTGGCGCATGGTTTCTCCAGGTGGGGGGTGTCAGAACCGCAGGTTCGCGGTCCAGGCGGCGAGCTTGCCGTCGATCTCGGCCCTGGTCCGGGGGTGACCGGGGGCGTCGGGACGGCGCTGCCAGGGGTGCGGTCCGCCGGCCGGGCGATACTCCACGCCCAGCGCGTCGAGCCGCTTCTCGTGCACGGCGAGCCGGGCGAGGAACCCGCCGAAGTCGCGCTCCTCGCTCCACACCGCCTCGGCGAAGGCGGCCAGGCGCGGGAAGGCCATGTAGTCGAGCAGCCGCGGCGAGTCGATGTGCTCGGTCCACAGCGCCGCCTGCGCGCCGAGGATCCGGCCGCGCTCCTCCCCGGTCAGACCGGCGGGCACCGGGTCGAAGGCGTGCACCGCGTCCAGCGAGGTCACGCTGCCGATCGGCACCGGCTCCTGGTCGCCCTCGGCCTGGCGGAAGTCCAGGTACGTCTCCGCGAACGGCGAGACGACCACGTCGTGGCCGGACCGCGCGGCCAGCGTCGCGCACTTGTCCCCGCGCCAGGCCGCGACCGTGACCCCCGGCGGCAGGCCGCCCTCCAGGAGCTCGTCCCAGCCGAGCGGCTTGCGGCCCCGGGCCAGCAGGTAGTCGGTGAAGTGCCGCATCAGCCAGGTCTGCAGCTCCTCGGCGTCACGCAGGTTCAGCTCGCGGATGCGTTCCTTGGCCGGGACGCTCTCGTTCCACTGGGTCTTGGGCACCTCGTCGCCGCCGACGCAGACGTAGTCGCCGGGGAAGAGCTCCAGCACCTCGTCCAGGACGTCGGTGAAGAAGGCGATCGTCTCGTCGGCGACGTTGAGCACGTTCTCGCCGACGCCCCACTCGGTGCGCACGTCCAGCGGGGTGTCCAGGTTGCCGAGCTCGGGGTAGGCGGCGATGGCGGCCTGGGTGTGGCCCGGCAGGTCGATCTCCGGGACGACCGTGACGAACCGGTCGGCCGCGTAGGAGACGATCTCCCTGATGTCCTCCTGGCTGTAGAAGCCGCCGTGCGGGCGGCCGTCGAACAGCCCGTGCCGCTTGGCGCCGCGCGGCGACTCGCGCCGCCAGGCGCCGACCTCGGTCAGCCTCGGGTACTTCCTGATCTCCAGCCGCCAGCCCTGGTCGTCGGTCAGGTGCAGGTGCAGGACGTTCAGCTTGTGGGTGGCCAGCAGGTCGATGTAGCGCAGCAGGTCGTTCTTCGGCAGGTAGTGGCGGGCCACGTCGATGAGGCAGCCGCGCCAGGCGTAGCGGGGGGCGTCGGCGATCGTGACGGCGGGGACCGTCCACGTACGGTCGCCGGTGCGGCCCGCCCGGAACGCGGCGGGGTCGAGGAGCTGGCGCAGCGTCTGGGCCCCGTAGAAGGCGCCGGCCGGAGCCGTGGCCTCGATCAGCACCGACGCGGGGGTGACGGTGAGCCGGTACTCCTCGGGGCCGAGCCCGTCGGTGAGGCGGATCTCGACGCCGCCGGGGCCTTCGGGCAGCGGCAGGCCGGTGGCCGGGCCGAGCGTCTCGCGCAGCCACGCCGCCGCCCTGGCGAGCGCCGGGTCGGCGGCCAGCGGCGTGGCGGCGTCGAACGTGAACCGCCCCGCCCCGGTGACGACCCGCGCGGGCACGGGAACCACCCCACCGGCGGCGGTGGCGGCCGTTCCGGAGGCAGCGGGCGCCGTCACAGGGGCTGCACCGTCCTGGTCTCGCGGGCGCGCTCGGCGGCCCAGACGACGAGGTGCCCGGCCAGCGCGTCGGCCGCGCCGGCGCCGAGCGGCGCCTGGTCCCCGGTGGCGACGGCGTCGAGGAACGCCGCGACGAGCCCCGCGTCGCCGCCGCCGTGGCCGTCGGCCAGCGAGGCGCCCGCGCGGGTCCCGGTGTCGACGATCTCCTCGTCCCCGGTCACGAAGTCGACGACCCGGATCGTCCGCCCGTCGCCCTCGGCGTAGCCGCGCGTGCCGAACACGCGGGTCTTGCGATGCTCCAGCGGCGTGAAGGCCGTCATGGTGAACGACACGGTCGCGCCCCGGGCGAACTCCATCGTCACCACCTGCTGGTCGACCACGTCGTTGTCGCAGTCGTACACGCAGCGCCCGTACGGGCCGGTCTCCAGCGCGCTCATGACGCCGGCCGTCGTGGCGTCGGTGGTGACCGGGCCGAGCGGCCAGAACTCCCGGTCCGGGTCGCCGAGGCAGCCCAGGTAGAGGCGCTTGGCCGAGTAGGCGCAGGCGGGCTCGACCGGGCAGCTCACGCAGCGCGCGCCCGCGCCCTCCGGCCGGTTCTCGGGCCGGAAGTGGGTCAGCGAGCCGAACGAGGACACGCCGACGGGCCGGTCACCGACGAGGTGGAGCAGCCAGTCGATGTCGTGGCAGGACTTGGTCAGCAGCATCGGCCCGGACTCGGCGGCGTTGCGCCAGGAGCCACGGACGAAGGAGTGGGCCATGTGCCACCAGCCGACCGGCTCCAGGTGCTGGACGCTGGAGATCGTGCCGAGCCTGCCGCCGTCGACGAGCTCCTTGAACACCTGGGTGTAGGCGGTGTAGCGCAGCACGTGGCAGACGGCGAAGACGACGCCGGCGCGCTCGACGGCCTCGACGATGCGGCGCGCCTCCGGCTCGGTGGGCGCCATCGGCTTCTCCAGCAGGATGGCGTAGCCCAGCCCGGCGAAGGCGATCGCGGGATCGACGTGCAGGCGGTCCTGGGTGGCGATGACCACGGCGTCGGCCAGTTTCGGCGCGGCGGCCAGCTCGGCCCAGCCGGTGAAGCGGGCCTCCTCGGACACGCCGTGCTCGTCGGCGAGCCTGTCGCGCCGGGCCGGGTCCGGGTCGGCCACGGCCACGATCCGCGCCCGTCCGCCGGCCGTCGCCGCGCGGGCGTAGATCTGGCCTCGGGCTCCTGCCCCGACGACGGCTAAGGTCACTGTCATATCTGCCCGAACTCCCCGATTTATTGTGGAGTCCATAGATATTCATGGATCCGGTCTTGCAGTCAAGACCCGCTTGGCCGATGATCCCCCTAGCAGCGGACCGACATCGTCTGGAGACCATCAATAGTGAGGAGAGAGCCCGTGCAGGTCAACGGCGGCGACCTACAGCGGCTGCGCCAGCTGAACCTGCTGAGCAGCATCCGCGCGCTGCGTGAGGCCACCGGCCCGCTGACGCTGACCGAACTGGCCGCGAGAACCGGGCTGTCCCGGGGCTCGATGGTCGACGTTGTCACCGACCTCCAGGACCGCGGCTGGATCGCCGAGGTCGAGCCCGCCCCCGGGGGCATGGGCCGCCCCGCCAAGCGCTACCGCTTCCGCGCCGACGCGGGACACGTGCTCGGCATCGACATAGGGGTGCACAAGGTCCTGGCCATCATCACCGACCTCGCCGGGCGGGCCGTCGCCAGCGGGCGGGTCGCCGTGACCCCCGCCACCACGCGCGACGAACGGCTGGAGGCCGTCGACAGGGCGATCGACGCCGCGCTCGTCGCCGGCGGCCTCACCACGCTCGACCTGTGGGGCGTCGCCGCCGGGAGCATCGGCGTCGTCAACCGGGAAGGCATGGTCACCCGCGTCACCGCGCTGCCCGACTGGGCCGGCGTCGACCTCATCGGCCATCTCGGCCGCCGCCTGTCGTGCCCGATCACCATCGAGAACGACAGCAAGCTCGCCGCCCTGGCCGAGCAGCGGCTGGGCGTCGCGGCCGGCGTCCGCGACCTGGTCTACCTGCACGCCGGCCGGCGGCCCGGGGCCGCGCTCATCCTCAACGGCCTGCTGCACCACGGCTTCAGCGGCGCCACCGGCGAGGTCGGCCTCATGGACATCACCGGCTGGCGCACGATGGCCGGCCACCTGGAGAACTCCCCCGCCGCCGCGGGCGCCGCCCCGGAGGACGCCGCCGGGCTCGTCTTCGCCTCCGCCCGCACCGGCGACCCCGCCGCCCTGGCCGCCGTCGACGCCTACGCCGATCAGCTCGCGCTCGGCACCGCCGCCATGGTGCTGACCCTGGACCCCGAGCTGGTCGTCCTCGGCGGCGGCTTCTCCCGCTCGGCGGACGTCCTGCTGCCCGCGCTCCGCCGCGCCCTCGAACCCCACTGCCTGCGCGTCCCCGAGATCCGGCCCTCGACGCTCGGCGAGGAGTGCGTCTCGCTGGGCGCGGCCTGCCTGGCGCTGGACCACGTGGACGACCGGTTCTTCTCACCGCAGGGCTCGATCTCCCGGCCCGCGGCCCCGCAACGCCTCACCTGATCCCCCCTGCCGGCTCGCCCGGCGCACCGCAGAAGGAAAGTGCCTTGCGCAAGTTGATCCCCCCGATGGTGGCCGCCCTGGCCCTCGCCGCCCTGACCGTGCCCAGCCCGGCCTCGGCCGACCCCGGCCCCAGGCCCGCCGCGTACCGCCTCGACTGTGACGGTCAGGCCCCCGGCAGCACCTGCACGGTCGTGGCGAGCGGCAAGAGCCGCCCGAACCACGTGCAGGAGTTCGTCGCCACCGTCAGGACCGGCGAGCAGGTGTGGGCCCGCGACACCATCTACACGCGCGAGGGCCAGGCCCGCACCCGGCCCTTCCCCCTGCCCGCCGGGAACGTGACCGTCGACGTCTCCGTCACCTCCATGCCGGAGAAGAAGGCCGGCACGCCGCTGCGGCTCATGGCCTGGAACCTGTACGTGGGCGGCACCATCAACGGCCAGGAGAAGACGGGCCAGAACCTCGCCCAGCTCATCGAATACCTCAACGAGGTCAACCCGGACATCCTCTTCGTGGTCGAGGCGTACGGGTCCGGCGAGAAGATCCTCGACGGGCTCAACGCCGGACGCGCCGAGGACGACCGCTACACCGCCGCCCGGCTCACCCAGCCCGAGGACTACAGCGTCAACGGCGACAACCTGTGGATCTACACCAAGCTGGACATCCAGCAGGTCTACCCGCGTTACGCCGACGAGGACATCTCCTCCTTCAACCTCGGCGGCGCCCGCCTCGGCCTGCCCAACGGCCAGCACGTGCACGCGTTCAGCATGTGGACCTGGCACGAACTGTCGTCCAACTGGGACGGCCACGAGGCCGCCGTGCAGAACCTCTACGGCATGCCCAGGACCAAGACCGACCAGCAGCTCGCCGAGAACGACAACTTCCGCCGCGTCGCCATGGGCAAGTCCATCCTGGAGAAGGCGCTGCCGTCCTTCATCGGCGACGACGACGCCCCCGTGCTCATGGGCGGCGACCTCAACGCCTGGCCGCACCTCGACTGGACCGAGCAGTTCAAGAACGCGCGCGGCCACGCGGGCATGGTGCTGCCGTGGCCGCTCACCAAGATGTTCACCGACGCGGGCTTCACCGACACCTTCCGCCACGCCAACCCCGACGCCGGCCGCCACCCCGGCCGCACCTGGAGCTCGCTGAGCGGGTGGCGGTCCGCGCCCGCCCGCATCGACTACGTCTTCACGCGCGGTGAGGACGTACGCGTGCTCGGGTCGCGCATCGACGACCGGCGGCTCCCCCGCCACCAGGACAGCCCGCTCGACGACCCGTACCCGTTCTACTCCGACCACAGCTCGGTCATCACCGACGTGGTGATCCGGGGCAAGGGCACCGGCCCCGACCAGCCGGTCGTCCACGACGAGCCCGAGCACGCGCCCGGCGTCTGGCCCGAGGTCCCGGCCGGCACCCGGGTGCCCCCGGCCGAGCTCAGCGCCACGGCGAGCACGTTCAAGCCCGGCGCCGGCGACCCCGCCCGGGCCGTCGACGGCAACCTGACCACGGACTTCCACTCCTACTACCCCGGCCCGCCGCCGCAGCCCCACCACATCACCGTGGACCTGGGCAAGGTGCGCGAACTGTCCGCCGTACGCTTCCAGCCGAAGCTCCGCTACGACATGAACGGCACCGTCCGCCGGGGCGTCGTCCAGGTGAGCGACGACGGCGAGACGTTCCGCGACGTCAAGCGGGTCGAATGGCCGATGATGACCGCGCCCAACGACGTCGACCTGACCGGCGTCTCCGCCCGCTACATCCGGCTGCGCGCCGACTACGGCATGGGCGGCGCCACCGCTCTCGCCGAGATCATCCCGTACGAGGTCGCGCGCTGACGATTACGATCGCCCACCCGCTCGGCCACACCACGGCCGGGGCCGCGCTCACCGTACTCGGCGGCCCCGCGCTGTTCCTCGCCAGGCGCGCCGTGTTCCAGCGCGTCGTCTCCGGCACCCTCCCGACCGGCCGCCTCATCGCCTCCGCCCTGCTCGTCGCCACCGCCGTGGCCGCGCACGGATTCACGCCCCGCACGGACCCGACGCCCCGTACGGATTCGGCGACCCGCCCGGGTCCGTGCGGCCCGCACGGGCCCAACCTCCCGCACGGGTCCGGCGGCCGCACGGGGACGGCGGCCCGCACGGGCGGCCCAGGCCACTTCGTGAGCACGCGGCGCGGTGGCGCCGACGAGCCGGCAACGCGAACCGCCCGGTGACACGCGCCCGGCGACCTGGACGTCCGGCAACGGGACCGCGCCGCATCACGCCGTCCCGACCACCCAACCACCCCGCACCGGCCCGTACGCGCACCCCGCCGTAGCGGGCGGCTCGGACCACTTCGTGCCACGCGGCCCGACGGCGGCCTGGCGCGGCCCGGTGGCGGCCCAGTGGCCCGGCCGGCTCCGACAGCCCGGCGCCCGGGCACCCGTGGCCCGGACCGCTTGGGGGCACCGCCGCGCGGGATCCCCCGGCCCCCACAGCCCCTGGAAGGCCCGGGGCGGCTCGGAGACCCCGAAGGCCCAGGGGTTAGTCGGTGGGGGTCGGGAGGTGGTGGAGTTCGGCGGCGGTGTCGCGGTGGGCGGATCGGACGAACTCGAGGATGGTCTCCAGGGCGCGGTCGTCGAAGGGCGCCAGGGACTGCTCGGTGCGGGTGATGAGCCCGGCGTAGGCGGCGCTGACGCGGGCGATGCCGTCCGGGGTGGGTTCGATGAGCACGCGCCGCCGGTCGCCGGGGTCGGCGACGCGGCGTACGCAGCCGGCGGCGACGAGGCGGTCGATCATGCGGGAGGCCGAGCCGGTGGTGAGGCCGACCTGTTTGGCGAGGGCGCCGGGGGTGGCGGGGCCGAGCCGGTCGAGCACGTGCAGGCACTGGACGTCGCTCTCGGCCACGCCGAGCCGGTCGGCGACGGCCTTGTTGAGCCGTACGACGGCGATGGCCCAGCCCGGTATCGCGTTCTTGACCAGCTCGGCGACCAGCGCCTGCCGTTCCTCGTCCATCACCCGACCGCCCTCCCGTTTGCTGCGTGACGCAGAGGTTCTGCTATAAATTAGCTGCGTCGCGCAGCTACTGCGTTATGCAGTCATTCTAGCGGATCGAGGAGCACCCACGCGCTATGACCACTCCCCCACCCACCACCCTCCTGACGGGACGGCCGGCGGTTCTCGTCCTGGCCGCGGTCCTCATCGCGTCGTTCATGGAGCTCCTTGACGCCACCATCGTCAGCGTCGCCCTCCCGGCGATCGCCGCCGACCTGGGCGCGGGTGACGCCGCGCTCCAGTGGACGGTCGCCGGCTACACGCTCGCCGTGGGCGCCGGCCTGATCACCGGGGGCCGCGCCGGTGACGCGTACGGGCGCCGCCGGGTGTTCCTCGCCGGGCTGTCGGCGTTCACGCTGGCCTCGGCGGGCTGCGGGCTGGCGCCGGACGCCGCCGTCCTGGTCGGCGCGCGCGTCGCGCAGGGCATGGCGGGCGGCCTGATGATCCCGCAGGTGTTCGGCGTCATCCGGGCCTCGTTCGAGCCCGCCGCCCGGGCCAGGGCGCTCGGCGCGTACGGCGCGGTGCTGGGCCTGGCCTCGGTCGCCGGGCCGCTGCTCGGCGGGGTGCTGGTCGAGGCGGACCTGTTCGGGCTCGGCTGGCGGGCGATCTTCTGGGTGAACGTGCCGATCGCCGCCGTCGGGCTCGCCCTCGGGGCCCGGCACCTGCCCGACTCGCGCGAGCCCGGCCGCGTCCGGCTCGACCTGCCGGGCGCGGCGCTCGCCGCCTGCGCCGCCGTGCTCCTGCTCCTGCCTCTCGTGCAGGGACGCGAGTGGGGCCGGCCCTGGTGGAGCTACGTGATCCTGGCGCTCGCGGTCCCGGTGACGGCGGTGTTCCTGGCCAGGCAGCGGCGGCTGGCCGAGCGCGGCGGGCAGCCGGTTCTCGATCCGGCGTTGCTGCGCGTGCGGGCGTTCGCGGGCGGGCTGGCGGCCTCGCTGCTGTTCTTCGGCGCGCTGGGGTCGTTCTTCCTCGCGCTCTCGCTCTACCTGCAGTCGGGCGCCGGCTACTCGGCGCTGGAGACCGGGCTGGTGATCCTGCCGTACGCGGTCGGCTCGATCATCACCTCGGGCCTCGGGGTACGGGCCGGCCGCGGCACCCTGGTGGCGGGGTCGCTCACGCTGGCCGCCTCCCAGGTCGTCCTCCACCTGGTCGTCAGCGGCGGCGCCGAGCCGGCCGCCTGGCTGCTGGCCGCGCCGATGCTGCTGGGCGGCCTGGGGCTGGGCCTCACCGCGCCCGGCCTGATCAACGTGGTGCTCGCCGGGGTGCCCGCCCGTGACGCCGGGGCCGCGGGCGGCGTGCTCACGACCGTGACGCAGATCGGCAACGCGGTGGGCGTCGCCGTCCTCGGCCTGATCTTCTTCGACGCCCTGGAGGGCGCGGGCGGGACGCCCGGGCTCGCGGCGTACTCCGGGGCCATGAGCGCGGTGCTGCCCTGGCAGGCCCTCTGTTACGTGGGCGCTGCCGCACTGATGTTCCTCCTGCCCAAGCAGACCCGATGACCCCCGAGGAGATCCCGATGACCGAAGCCCCGTACGCCGGCGTGGACCCGTTCGCCGTCACCGTCCGCGCGATCGGCGAGCCGCATCCGGCCCGTGCCGCCCTGCGCGCCGCCGGCCCGATCGTCCGGGCCGACGCCCCCGCGGGCGGCCCGGCGTGGATCGTCACCGAGGAGGCGCTGGCCCGCCAGGTCCTCGTCCACCCCGACATCGTCAAGGACCCGGCCTGGGCCCCGGAGAGCTGGGACCCGCGCACCGCGGGCCTGGAGCCCACCGCCGCCGCGCAGCCGTCGCTCACCACGCTCGACGGGCCCGCGCACGAACGGCTGCGCCGGGCGCACGCGCCCCTCTTCACCGCGCGCCGCCTGGCCGCCTACGCGGACCGGATCACCGGGCACGCCCGCGACCTGCTGGCCCGGCTGGCCGCCACGGGCGAGACCGTGGACGTGATGGCGGACTTCGCCACCCGTTACCCGCTCACCGTGGTCTGCGACGTGCTCGGCGTGCCGCTGGAGCGCGTCGACCAGGCGATGGCGGCCTGCCGGAGCATGTACAGCCCGGACCCCGAGGAGGTCGGCGCGGCGATGGCCGCCTTCGCGGAGCTGGCCGGCGCGGCGCTGGCCGAGGGCCGGGACGGCCTGGCCGCCGAGCTGCGCGAACGGGTGCCCGAGTTCAGCGAGCCGGAGGTGCACTACCTGATCTTCACGCTCGTGTTCGCCGGTCAGCTCACCACCGATCCGTCGCTCGGCTTCCTGCTGGCCCGCGCGCTCGACGTCGCCCCGGAGCCGTCGCAGGCCGAGGACTTCGTCAACGAGACGCTGCGCAGGCACGCGCCCGCGCCGTTCACGCTGTGGCGGTTCACCTCGGCGGCGGTCGAGCTGGCCGGGGTGCGGCTGCCCGCCCGCTCCCCCGTGCTCGTCGACATCCAGGGCATCAACCTCGATCCGCGCCGGGCGATCGGGCCGGACCTGACCTTCGGCGCCGGCCCGCACTACTGCACCGGCGCACAGCTCGCCCGGCTCGAACTGCGCGCGCTCGTCGAGGTCCTGCGCACCGACTTCCCCCGGGCGCGGCTCGCGGTGCCGTACGCCGAGCTGCGGCAGACGGACTTCGGCGGCATCCAGGGCAGCAGGCTCACCGCGCTGCCGATGCGGCCGCACGGCTGACCCGCGCTACTCCGACAGGACCTTGCGCAGCGCGGCGGCGAAGCCGTCGGGGTCGCCCTTCATGCCGAACTCGCCGTCCATGAAGCCGCCGTGGTTGCTCGGGAAGATCACCGCTTCGGTGCCGAGCCGCGCGGCGACGCCCTCGCCCGAGCGCCGGGCCATCTGGCCCTCCGACTCGGCGCCCACGGCGATGACCACGCGGGTGGAGGCGGCGCGCAACGCCGCGTAGTCGTGCTCGTAATGCGTACAGGAGATGAGGTTCTGGGCGAACAGCACGTCGTCGCGCGAGCCGTCGTCCTCCGTCGGCATGCCGAACGCGGCGGGGTCGGGCATGGGCCGGTCGGCGAAGTCGGCGGGGATCTCGCCGGTCAGGCTGGTGATCCCGATGAACTTGGCCATCGCGGGCCCGAAGCCGTCACGCTCGTAGGTCTGCCGGATGTCGGCGATGGCCGCGAGCGCCTGCTCGCGGTCGGGCAGGGCCTGGGCGGCGGGCGGCTCGTGCGCCACCAGCGTGCGGACCTGCTCGGGGTGCTTGGCCACCAGCGCCAGCGCGTTGACGGCGCCGCCACTGCTGGCCAGGATGTCGACCGGCCCGCCGCCGATCGCGTCGATGAGCCGGTGCAGGTCGTCGGCGTGCAGGTCGGGCGTCGACTCGCCGCCCTCGGTGCGCACGCTCCGCCCGGCGCCGCGCGGGTCGTACGTGACGACCGTGCGGTCGGGGAAGCGCGCGGCCAGCGACGCGAAGCCGGCTGCGTCCATCGGCGACCCGATCAGCAGCAGGATCGGGTCGGCGCTGTCGGCCGGGCGGATGTCGTAGTGAAGGACGGCCCCGGGCACTTCCAGGGTGTGTGTCGTGAGCTCGGTCATGCGGTCGCCTCCTGGTCGATGCTGATGATGCAGACCGCCGCGAGCGGCGAAACTCATCGGCGCAGGCGAAAACGTACCCCGAACCGGGAGCCGTGCGCAGGAGCCGTCCGGTCAGCCCGCCTTGCGGAACCGCCGCACCAGGAGGAGGCCCCAGGCCAGCGCGAGCAGCGCGAAGACCGCCGAGGCGATCTTGAAGCCGGTCGCCGCGCCGCTCGCCCGCTCGGCGTCACCGGCGGCGGAGTAGACCGGCCGGCCGTCGACCGAGGCCCCCAGCGCTTTGATCAGGTAGTCGGAGTCGGGGAAGCGGGCGGCGCGGGCGAGCGTCTCGGCGGTGTCGGCGGGGACCTCCAGGCGCACGGCGGCGCCGTCGGGCACCCCGCCCGGCGGCGGCTGCAGCAGGCGGAAGGTCACGTTGGCCGGATAGCCCGAGAGGGTCAGCGCGAACACCACGACCGTCGAGGTCCGGTTGCCCCGCCCGGCGCTGTCGGTGTAGGAGCGGTAGCCCGCCGCCGTGCCCTCCAGCACGCTGACCTCCCGCACCACCGGCTCCCGCCGCGCGCCCTGGTCGAACAGGAACAGCGCCGTCCCGGCCAGCACCAGCAGCGGGACGAGCCGCGAACGCCACTTCACCGGGGGACCTCCTCAGGCGGCGGGGCGCCGATCCTACCGATGCCGCCGGGGACGGCACCACAGGATCAGGCGCTCGCGGCGGCCTTCCTGGCGATGGCGCGCAGCATGATCCGGCGGATCAGCCCGCTGAAGGGGCGGATCAGCCGCCAGTAGGCCAGCATCCTGCGCCGGGTCCGCGGCGAGTCGGCGGTGACCCGGGTCTCGGTGCGCAGCAGCGTGCCGTGCTCGGTCGGGATCACCTCGAAGATCGACGCCGACTTGGCGAAGCCGGGCGCGTGGTAGTCGCGGAAGCTGCCGGGCGGGCAGGTGTGGCGGTGCTCCCCCGGCCGCAGCCGCCAGAACTGGCTGATCGAGCCGAGCACGATGTAGCGCTGCGGCTCTCCGGCCAGCTCGAACCAGCCGCGGCCGCGCATCGTGCCGAGCATCGTCGGCGCCTGGTTCAGCCCGTTCGCCGGGAGCGAGCGCAGGCCCATGAGCAGCCGCACCCCCGGCAGCTCGGCGGGCGTCAGCGTGTTCAGCGCGGTCCACACGGTCTCCGGCCGCTGCCGGATGTGCAGCTCGTGGCACTCGGTGCCCAGGGGCCACGGGATGAAGTCCTCCAGGACCTTCGGCATGCGCGCATCCTCTCGTTCGTCAGTTGTGCTGCGACAGGTGGGCGAGCTTGTCCGGGTTCGCCATGCCGTAGATGGCGCGTACCCGGCCGTCCACGGGGTCGGTTTCGACGGTGACGACCGCGACGGGGCGGTCGCCGTCGACGATCAGGGCGGTCGGGGTGCCGCCGGGTGCCGCCCAGCGCACCTGGTACCCGGCGTAGTAGGGGCCGACGGCGGCGAGCAGGCGGGCCACCTTGGCCGCGCCGTGCACCGGCCGCAGCGCGGCGCGGGCCCGGCCGCCGCCGTCGTTCCAGAGCGTGACCTCGGGGGCCAGCACGTCGAGCAGGCCGGTCATGCTGCCCCGACCGCCGCCGCCACGAACCGCTCGGCCGCGACCTGGGCCTCGCGCTGGTCGGCGGAGAATCGGGGCCGCCGCGCGTGCACGTGCCCGCGCGCCCGGTGCACGAGCTGCCGCACCGCCGCGGGCGACCGGCCGAGAATGCCGGCGATCTCGTCGTACTCGTAGGCGAACGCCTCCCTGAGGACGAACGCGGCCCGTTCCAGCGGGGACAGCGTCTCCAGCACGACCAGCAGGCCGAGCGCCACGCCGCCGCTGCGCTCCACCGGCTCGGCGGCGCTCTCGTCGGTCCACAGCGGCTCGGGCAGCCACGGGCCGATGTAGTCCTCGCGCATCCTGCGCGCCTTGCGGAGCTGGTCGACCGCCCGGTGCACGACGATGCGCATCAGGTACGCGCGCGGGTGCTCGATGGCCTCATGATCGGCCCCCTGCCAGCGCAGCCACGCGTCCTGCACGACGTCCTCGGCGTCGGTGACGCTGCCGAGGATGTCGTACGCGGCCGCGAACAGCAGGTTGCGGTTCGCGGCGAAGACGGCTTCCCTCTCGTCCGTGATGTCGTCCGTCACTGTTCCCCCTGGTCGCTTGCCTTCCCTCGTTGGGACGAACCCGCCGCCCGGCTTGTGACATCCCGGGCGGAAATCCGTGTCACAGGCGCCGGCGCGCCGGCGTCAGATCGTAGAGCGGCCGGGCAGGAACACCGAGGCCGCGGGAAGGAACGTGTTCGATGACACACCAGCAAGAAGGAGACGGGGAATGAAGGTCGTGCTCGCGGGTGCGACGGGCGCCCTCGGCGGCGAACTCGTGCCGAGGCTCCTCGCCGCCGGTCACTCGGTGCTCGGCCTGACCCGCTCGTCCCGCCGGGCGCGCCTGCTGGAGGAGGCGGGCGTCGAGACGCGGGTGGTCGACGTGATGGACGAGCGGAAGCTGCTGGACGCGCTGCGCGGGCACCGCGCCGACGCGGTGATCCACCAGGCGACCGCGATCACCGGCACGCCGCTGCGCCACCGGGACCTGCACGCCACCGACGACCTGCGCGAGCAGGGCACGGCGAACCTGCTGCGGGCGGCCGAGCTGGTCGGCGCGCACCGGTTCGTCACGCAGTCGTTCTTCCTCGGCTACGGCTACCTGGACCACGGTGAGGCGAAGCTGACCGAGGAGCACCCGTTCGCGCCGACCGGCCGGGGCGCCTTCGAGCGGCACATGCGCTCGATGCGGACGAACGAGCGGCTGACCTTCGGCACGGCGGGCATCGAGGGGGTCGCGCTGCGCTACGGCCTCTTCTACGGCCCGGAGGCGGGCACGCGCAAGCTGATGGAGCTGGCGTCGCGGCGAATGCTGCCGGTGCCGAGGCCGTCCGGGGTGACCTCGCCGATCCACATCGCGGACGCGGCGGCGGCCACGGTCGCCGCTCTCGAACGGGGGCGGGCCGGGCAGGCGTACAACGTGGTGGACGACACGCCGCTGCCGTTCGCCGAGTTCGTCGCCGCCCTGGCGGAGGCGGCGGGCGCGCCCGCGCCGATCGCCGTGCCGAGCCTGCTGCTGCGGCCGGCGCCCTACATGTACGCGCTGATGGCGGGCACCCGGATCCGGCTGTCGAACGACAAGGCCAAGCGGGAGCTGAACTGGCGGCCGGAGTACCCGAGCTGCCGGGCCGGGCTGCGGGCGATGCGCGAGGTCCGCGCGTGAGGCGGGCGATCCGCGCCGCGGCCGTCGCCGTCGCCCTGCTGGTGACGGCGGCGGCGTGCGGCCAGGGCGGGGGGCAGGTCGGGGGGCAGGTCGAGGGGCAGGGGGCCGAGGGCGCCGCCGCGCGGGGGG
>NZ_JAHKRO010000110.1 GCF_019396325.1 Nonomuraea ceibae | reverse complement strand
CTCCTTCGGGGGGATGAGCAGACTCCAGGGGGTGAGCCGGTCAGCGACCCGGCGGCGGCCGCGCCGGGCCGGTGGTCGAGGTGAGCGGGCGCGCCGGGTCGAGGGCCGAGGTGAGCGGGCGCGCCGGGTCGGGTGCGTGGACGCGTACGGCGTCGCGGCGGATGTCGCGCGGGCCCGGCATGCGGCTGCCCGGCAGGCCGACCGCCGCCGCGCCCCAGGCCAGCGCCTCCACCAGGGCGCGCTCGCCGCGCGCCCCGGCGGCCAGGAAGCCCGCCAGCATTGCGTCGCCCGCGCCGACCGCGCTGCGCGGCTCCGCGACCGCGGCCTCGCCGTACCAGATCCCGCCGTCCTCGACGAGGACCGCGCCGTCGGCGCCCAGGCTGGCCAGGACGGTACGGGCCCCGGCGGCGCGCAGCTCGCCCGCCGCCTCCACCACGTCGCCCAGGCAGCGCAGCGCCCGGCCGGTGGCGGCGGCCAGCTCCTCCAGGTTCGGCTTGACCAGCGCCGGGGCGGCGCCGAGCGCGCGGGCCAGCGCGGCGCCGCTGGTGTCGACCGCCACGTGGATCCCGGCCCCGGCGAAGCGGCGGCACAGCCGCGCGTAGACGTCGTCGGGCACCCGCGGCGGCAGGCTGCCGGAGGCGACCACCCAGTCCGCCTCGTGCGCGGCGGCCAGCACGGCGTCGGCGACGGTGTCGAGCTCGGCCGGCGACAGCGCGGTGCCCGGCTCGTTCACCTTGGTGACGGTGCCGTCGGGCTCGGCGAGCGTGACGTTGGACCGGGTCCGCCCGGCCACCGGCACCGTCACCATGTCCAGCCCCTCCTGGCCGAGCAGGCGCACGAGCTGCCGCCCCTCGTCGCCCCCGAACGGCACCACCGCCCGCGACGCCACGGCGTTGGCCAGCAGCGCCCGCGACACGTTCACCCCCTTGCCGCCGGGGTCGAGCCGCGCCGCCGCCGCCCGGATGACCGCGCCCCTGGCCAGGGCCCCGATCTCGATCGTGCGGTCCAGGCTCGGGTTCAGCGTCAGGGTGAGGATCACCGCCGCCCCCTCAGGCCCGGACGACCTCGGGTCCGGCGGCCGACAGCTCGGCGGCCAGCGCCGGGTCGAGGCCCGTGTCGGTGATCACCACGTCGATCTCGGCCAGCGTGGCGAACGACGCCAGGTACGTGTTGGTGAACTTGGTGTGGTCGGCCAGCAGCACGCTGCGCTGCGCGGCGCCGACCATCGCCCGCTTGATCGCCGCCTCCGCCGGGTCCGGCGTGGTCAGCCCGCGCGCCGCCGAGCAGCCGTTCGTGGCCATGAACGCGACGTCCACGTGGAGCTGCGACAGCGGCCGCAGCGCCCAGTCGTCCACCGTCGCCAGCGTGCGCCCGCGCACCCGGCCGCCGAGCATGATGACGTTCAGGTTGGCGCGGGCGGCCAGCGCCGTGGCCAGCGGCGGCGAGTTGACCACCACGGTGAGCTCGCGGTCGGCGGGCAGCACCCCCACCAGGCGGCCCGTGGTGGTGCCCGCGTCGATGATCACTGACCCGTCCTCGGGCAGCTCGGCGAGCGCGGCCTTGGCGATGCGCTCCTTCTCGGCCGTCATCACCTCGTCGCGGGCCGCCAGCGCGGGCTCGAACCCGAGCCGCTCCACCGGGATCGCGCCGCCGTGCACCCGGCGCAGCACGCCCGCCCGCTCCAGCGCGGTCAGGTCGCGGCGGATGGTCTCGGTCGTCACGTCGAGCTCGCCGGCCAGGGACACCACGTCGACGCGGCCCGCCGCGCGCGCCCTGCGGAGGATCTCCTGCTGCCGCTCCTCGGCGTACATGATGTGGGTTCACCGCCGTTTCGAGTTGGATTCCCCTTTGTTTAACTCCGTTTCTGTGGAGTCGTCAAGACTCTGATAGGTATGTCGGATGCGTATGAAGCCGTGGGCCGCCGTGGCGGCAGCCGTACCACTCGCAGCGGGATGCGTCGCCGGGCCTTCGGCCGGCCCCGCGTCGGCCACCGCCGCCCCCGAGACGCTGAGCGCCCCCGCGGCCACCCCGTCCGCATCCGCGAGCACGGCCCGTACGGCCCGGCCGCCCAAGGTCCCGGCGGGCACCACGGCCTCCTGGCTCGTCTTCGACCGGACGAAGGGCAAGCCGGTCGCCACCCGTCACGCGCACCGCAAGTTCCGCTCCGCCTCGGTGATCAAGATCCTGATGGCGATCGACTTCCTGGAACGGAACCGGCAGGTCTCCGCCGCCGACGCCCGGCTGCTCAAGATCATGCTGAGGGAGAGCGACGACGACGCCGCCTCCACGCTGTGGGACCGGGGCGGCAAGGGCGCCATCGTCACCCGGATGGCCCGCAAGCTGCGGCTGTCCGACACCACGCCGCCGCCCGCCACCCACCCCGGCTTCTGGGGGTACGTGTCGCTGAGCGTCCACGACATCGTGCGCACCTACCGCTACCTGCTCGACACCGCCGAGCCACGCGTCCGCGACATCGTGCTCGGCCACCTGCGCGAGGCCACCCCGTGCGGCAGCGACGGCTTCGACCAGACCTTCGGCATCCCCAGCGCGGTGCCCCGGCCGTTCGCGGTCAAGCAGGGCTGGTCCGGGTTCGGCACCGTGCCGCCGGTCCGCTGCGACGCGCGGGCCCAGGGGGCGTCCATCTCCACGGTCGCGCTGCGCTCGCGCGGCTCGGGCATCCCCGACCTCGGCCGTCCCGTGCTCCACACCACCGGCCTGGTGGGCAAGGGCGAGCGTTACGTCATGGCCGTGCTCACGGCGCACCCGGCGGGCGCGACCTGGAGCAGCTCGGTCCGCCGCATCACCGGCCTGACCAAGGACCTCTACCGAGGGCTCTCCTGAGCACGTGAGCCGCCCGGGAGGAAGGTGAACATCCGCTCGCCCCGCCGCAGCGGCGTGGGCGGGCCGGCGTAGCGGTGCACGCCGACGCCGAACTCCGCCGTCTCCAGTGAGACCCGGTCGAACCCCGTCTCCTCGAACCCCGTCTCCTCGAACCACGCGCAGATCGACGGCACCAGGTCGGGCTCGCGGGTGTGCCGGGTCCACACCACCGTCGCCCCCGGCGCGCACAGCTGGGGCAGCGCGGAGACCGTACGGCGGACGTCGGCGTCGCCGAGGTTGCCGAACAGGCCGCAGACCAGCACCAGGTCGGCCGGTACGGCGCCCGCGTAGGCGTCGGTCAGGGCCGCGTCGCCGCGCATCACCTCCACCCCGGCCGGCGCCCGCTCTTCGGCCAGCCGCGCGTTGCGCTCGTCGAGCTCGACCAGCCGGGCGCGCACCCGGCCACGCCGGGGGTGCACGGCCAGCACCGGCAGGAGGTCGCGGCCCTGGCCCGCGCAGAGGCTCACCACCCGCTCCGCGCCCGCGTCGAGGGCGGCGCGGACGGCGCCCTGGACCACGGCCAGGCGCCGGCCCAGACTCGATCCCGGCCGGTCGTAGTCGTCGTGCCAGCTCACCCAGTCGCGTGCCATGATCCCGATACTGATCAATGCGCGCCCGGCAGGCAACGACATTCCTGAATTTGGGGCCGGCTGCAATCAACGCCGGGCAACGGACCTATTTCTGGCGTATCTCGGTTGGATAACTGAAATATGCGGAAAAGTGCCCGGAGTGGCGCGTGATGCTGGCAGCATGGGGCCGGTTCGCTGATCGGGGATTCATTCTGGAGGCCTCCTCGTGAACGGTTCACCGCACCGCACCCTGACGGCGGCCGCCGCCGCGCTCGTCGCGCTCGCGGCGCTCGCCGGCCCGGCCCCCGCGCTCCCCGCGGAGCGGCAGGCGGCCGTGTTCCCCGTGACGCCCCGGGCGGCGGCGCAGGAGGAGAGCTTCTGGTCGCCGACCAGCGTCGTCCCGGCCAAGCTGGGGCGTGACCGCAGGCCCGTCGAGCTGGGCATGCGCTTCACCGTGTCCCGCACCGGGTCCGTGGTCGCGGTCCGCTTCTACAAGCACCGCCGTGCCGCCGCCGGTCACTCCGCCAGCCTGTGGGACGGCACCGGCAACCGGCTGGCACGGGTCGCGTTCGGCACGGAGACGGCCTCCGGCTGGCAGGAGGCGCGCCTGCCGGAGCCCGTCACGCTGCGGGCCGGCCGTTCGTACGTGGTCTCCTACCACGCGCCCGACGGCCGTTACGCGGTCGCCCGGCACTACTTCCGCCGCTACCTGCCGGGGACCGACTCGCTCAGCGCCTCCCGCTGGAACGGCGCGTTCGCGTACGGCGCGAGCGCGTTCCCCCGCAGGACCAGCGCCGGCCACAACTACCTCGTCGACGTGGTCTTCCGCCCAGGGACCGGCACCCCGTCCCCGAGCCCGTCCCCCACCAGGACCCGCACCCAGACCCCCACCCCGACCCCAACGGTCACCACCACGGTCACCCCCACGGCCACGGTGAGCCCCACCCGCACCCCGACCAGCACCCCGGAGCCCACCAAGCCCGAGCCCACCAAGCCCCAGCCCACGAGCCCCCAGCCCACGAGCCCGCAGCCCACCGGCCCCGAGCCGTCGACGCCCGGCAGGCCCGGCTGTGAGCTGCCCGCGCACCCGACTCCCGCCTGCACCGGCGTGCCCGACTCCCTGCGGCTGTCCACGATCAAGGGCGACTTCACCGCCGCCAAGCCCGGCCAGGTCCTCGACGGCGTGCACATCACCGGCGACCTGACCGTGGAGGCGTCCGGCGTCGTCATCAGGAACAGCCGGATCGACGGAATGATCACCAACTGGAAGACGGGCGGCTCGTTCACCATCACCGACTCCACGGTCGGCCCGGAGAAGGGCTGCCGCATCTACCCGGCAGTCGGCGAGAAGAACTTCACCGCCACCCGCATCGAGGTGCGTGGCTTCGACGACGGCTTCCGCATGTCGGGCAGGAACGTCACGATCAGGGACTCGTACGTGAACCTGTGCGGCCCGCCGACGAGCCACTCCGACGGCATCCAGGCGTACTGCCCCGGCGGCATCGTCTGCAGCGGCCTGGTCTTCGACCACAACACGATCGACCAGCGCGAGGCGCCCCAGCACTCCGACCCGGTCAACCTGGTCGACAAGAACCTGAGCGCGGTGACGGTGACCGACAACCTGCTGGCCGGCGGCAACTACACGCTGTTCCTGCAGTGGCGTTCCGGGCCGAAGTGGAAGGTGTCGGGCAACAAGCTCGTCCATGACGCCTGGGACTTCGGCCCGGTCAGCTCGGCCGACACGTGCGAGAACATCGACTGGGGCCCGGGCAACGCGGTCGTCACCATCGACAAGCACTACCGCATCACCCGGACGGTCCGGCACCTGCACGACTGCGTCGAATAGGGCGTCGAACAGGACGTCGAGCAGGACGTCGAGCAGGCTCAGAACTCCAGGCGCGGCGACGCCGGGCCGAGCACCGCGGCGGCGGGCGTGACGCCCCACGCGGCGCTCAGCTCGCCGCTCAGCACCTCGGTGAGCTTGCGCACGTCCTCGGCGGCCGTGGGGTGCAGGGCCTCGGCGACGATCAGCACGGAGGCGGTCGTGTCGCGGACGGCCGACAGGCCGCTCTGCCGGTTGGTCCAGCGGCGGGCGTGCGCGTGGCCGCCGCCGTCGGCGAAGATCACCTCGCCGGGCTCGGGGTGCTCACGCTCGCCGGCGAGCGTGACGTACTCCTCCTGGCCTGTCGCGCGCCGCACCTCCAGGAAGCCGTCCACGCGGGACAGGTCGAACACCGCGACCGGGATCGCGAACGCCACCGACACCGCGTTGCACAGGTCGATCAGCGGATGGATGCGCGGCAGCGCCCCCTCCTTCTTGAACCGGCGCAGCAGGGACTCCGAGGCGCATCGGTACTGCGTCGGCTTGAGCCCCATGCGGGAGAAGGCCCGCCGCCACGCCTGGATCTCCGGCAGCCCGGACTCCGGCCCGGCCGCCAGCCGCTCGGCCGCGGCCGCGTGGTGGGCGCGCAGCGCCTCGTCGACAGAGGCGCCGGGCGTGATGCCCTCGGCCAGGATGGTGCCCGGGACCAGCTCCGGGAAGTCGCGCCAGACGGCGTCGTCGTGCTGGAAGTGCATGGGCCCATCGTCTCAGACTGTCTGGGACCGTCTCAGGCGATGTAGGCGGCGTAGACCTTCTTCGGCACGACCATCCGCCACGCCTCCACGACCAGCTCGCGCATCTCGGCCTCGTCGAGCGCGGCCATGCGCGCGCAGACCCAGTTGAAGCGCAGGTCGGACTCGGGCGGCAGGAGGAACTTGGCGGGCTCGGCGGCGACCAGCGCGGCCCGCTCCTCCTTCGGGAAGGCGAAGCCCATCACGGTCTCGTCGCGCGAGAACGCCAGGTAGACGATGGCGCCCACGCGGAACTTGACCCGGTCCCTGATCAGGTGCTCCGACGACCTCGGCAGGGTCGCCGCGAGCCGCCGCACGTCCTCGACTGTGACCACGGGGCCACGTTAGCGGTTGCCCTCCGCGGCCGAGATGTCGGCCAGCGCCGAGTTCGGGTCGCGTTCGACGGCCAGGTCGCCGATGCTGAGGATGCCGACGGCGCGGCCGTCCTCGACGACGGGCAGGCGGCGCACCGCGTGCGAGCGCATGAGCTGGACGGCCTGCTCGATGCTGGTGTCGGGGCCGATCGCCTCGACGTCCGACGAGCACGCCTCCTTGACGGGCGTCTGCGGGCCCTTGTCGTCGGCGACGAGCCTGACGGTGATGTCACGGTCGGTCACGATGCCGCGCATCCGGCCGTTGTCGTTGACGATGATCGCGCCGGTGTCGTTGTCGCGCATGAGGGCGGCGGCGGCGCTGGCCGGCTGGTCGCCCTCGATGGTGGCGGGGTGGGCGGTCATCACGTCTGCCACGGTCTTGGCCATGGTGAGCTCCTTGTTCATCGGTGGAGCCTCCCAGCTACCCGCTGTCGGGCCGCTAATCCTGACCGAATAGTGAGACGTTTTCTCTTGAATGGCGAGACAGGTGTTAGCCTGCCGGGGACGATCACGAGATGAGGAGTCCCGATGGACGCCGTCTACACCCACGGTCACCACGAGTCGGTGCTGCGCTCCCACCGCTGGCGCACGGCCGCCAACTCGGCCGCCTACCTGCTGCCCCACCTGGAGCCGGACATGACGCTGCTCGACGTGGGCTCCGGGCCCGGCACCATTGCCGCCGACCTGGCCGCGCGGGTGTCGCGGGTGACGGTGTCGGAGGTGACGCCCGAGGCGCTGGCACTGGCCGAGGCCGAGCTGGAGGCCAGGGGCGTGACCAACGCCGACTTCCGCGTGGCCGACGCCCACGCGCTCGGCTTCCCCGACGGCGCCTTCTCCGTCGTCCACGCCCACCAGGTGCTCCAGCACGTCGGCGACCCCGTCCTGGCCCTGCGCGAGATGGGCCGGGTGACCAGGCCGGGCGGGCTGGTGGCGGCGCGCGACAGCGACTACACCGCCTTCGCCTGGTATCCGCTGCTGCCCGAGCTGGAGGAGTGGATGGCCCTCTACCAGAAGCTGGCCCGCGCCAACGGCGGCGAGCCCGACGCCGGGCGGCGCCTGCTGTCGTGGGCCCGCGCCGCGGGCTTCACCGATGTCACCGCCACCGCCTCCGTCTGGTGCTTCGCCACGCCCGCCGACCGGGCCTGGTGGGGCGGCATGTGGGCCGAGCGGATCCTGCGCTCCGCCATGGCCGAGCAGGCCCTGGCCAGCGGCGCGGCCACCGAGGACGATCTGCGCCGGATGTCCGGCGGCTGGCTGGAGTGGGCCGCGGCCGACGACGCCTGGCTGTCGATCACCCACGGCGAGATCCTCTGCCGCGTGTGACGGGCGGCGCCCGCGACCGGTCGTTCAGAGGCCGAGCGTGCCCGCCCGCTGCCACTGCGGGTCGCGGTAGAGCACCACGTCGGTGCCCTCGATCAGCTCGTCCGGCGCCGACAGCATGGTGATCTCGCCGGCCGCCTGCAGCTCCAGCAGCAGGTCACGCACCCGCGGCCCCACCGGCAGCCGCCCGGCGGGCAGCCGCAGCCCGTCGCGGATCGTGTCGGCGATCTGCGACAGGCTGAACGGCCCGTCGAACCCCGACACCACGCCCCGCACCATCGTCATCGTGATGCGCTCCTCGGCCTCGGCGTGGGCGAGCTGCCAGGTCATCTGCTCGCGCCGGCCGCCCGTGCCGGCGCACGACGGGCAGCGGTGCGTCAGGCCCGGCGCCAGCACCTCCTCGGCCGAGCCGAGGCAGGCCGTGCACAGGTGGTTCTCGGCGGCGTGCAGCTCGGCCGCCATCCGCCCGGCGAACTGCGCGCCGCAGTCGCACGAGTAGGCGTCGCCGAGGATCGTGCCGGACGGTGCGGAGATCGTGTGTTTCGTCATCGCGGGTCACCCTACCCGCGCGCGGCCAGCCCGCGCAGACGGCGCAGCGCCTTGCGGGCCGAGGCCGACACGCGGGCGTCCGGGTGGTGGTCGATGAACACCCTCAGCACCGCCTCCGCGCCCGGATGGTCGGCCAGCGCCAGCAGCGCGACGGTGCCCGCCTGCTCCTCCGGGTCCAGCCCGAGCGCCACCGACTCGACCACCTCGTCCGCCTCGCCGCCGAACTCCAGCAGCGCCGCCGCCATGTCCACCAGCGCCCAGGCGAGCTCGCCCGACCCCGGCCGCCCGTCCCCGCCGCCGCCGGTGCCGTCGCCGCGGTGGTCGCGGCCCAGCCTGGCGGCGACCACCGCGCCCGTCCGGGGCTCCGCCAGCAGCCCGTCGAGCGCCCGGTGGCCGTCCTCGCCGAACCGGGTGGCCAGCAGCTCGATCCCGACCGCCCGGCCCAGCGGGCTCGCCCCGCCGACCGCGGCGGCGATCTCCGCCGCCGCTGCCGCCCGGTCGCGGCCCGCGAGCCAGCCGGCCAGCTCCTCGTCGCGTTCCGGCTCCGGGTACGAGCGCAACCCGTGCAGCAGCGCGGCGGCGTCCCCGCCGGCCAGCGACCCCATGACCGGCACCCGCTGCCCGGTCACCTCGGCGATCAGCTCCCTGCCGGTCCACAGGCCGAGCGGCGTCAGCTCGTACGGCGCGGAGTCCCGTACCAGGCCGAGCCGGGCGAGCGCGGCGGGCGGCTCGCCGGCGGCGGGGTCGCGCGCCAGGAACCGGCGGACCAGCTCCAGCAGCAGCCCCTCCTCGCCGCCGAGCGCGTCCCGGCAGGTCAGCGCCCACGCGCGCAGCACCTGCGCGGGGTCGCCATCGGCGGGGGCGCCGGGCACGGCGGCGGCCAGCTCGCCGTCAGGCGGTAAATGGATGGGCGGCTGGAGTGGCAGAGTGTCATCGTAGGGGGCCATTGCCCCATCCTGTCGGATATTTGTGGAGATCATCTATGCTGTTCCGTCCCGCGGCCGAGTCCGAACTCGACCGCCTGCTCGGCTGCGTCGTCGACGAGCCCGTGAGCTGGGCCGACCCCGACCGGCTGCGCGCCTTCCTCGCGGACGGGCACTACCGCTATGACCGCATCTGGGTGGCCGAGCGCGACGGCGAGATCCTGGCACGGGCCGTGTGGTGGGGGTTCCCCGACTCCGGGCCCCTGGCCCTCGACTGCCTCTACGTCGACCCGTCCGTCCCCGACCGGGTGGAGCTCGCCGCCGACCTGCTGCGGCACGCCCACGAGGCGTTCGGCGACAGGCCCGCCTACCACCTGTTCGTCCCCGCCGGCTGGCGCGACCAGCCCGCCGTCACCGCCGCCGTCGCCTGGCGGTGGGAGGCCGGCGGCCGGGCCGGGCTGACCGACGAGCTCGAACGCCTCCGCTACGCCTGGAAGCCCGGCGCGCCGGTGCCCGAGCCGACCGGCCGGCTGGAGTTCCGCGCCGAGCCCGACGACGAGGCGTTCGCCGAGGCGTTCCGGCAGGCCGCCGAGGGCAGCCTCGACCACCACACCCGCCAGGCCCTGCTCGTCAAGGACGCCGCCGCCGTCGCCCGCGAGGACCTCGACGACTACCTGCGCATGCCGGGGGAGCGGTCCTGGTGGCGGCTCGCCTACACGCCCGGCGGCGAGCTGGCCGGGTTCGCGCTGCCGTCCGCCAACCAGGCCGGGCCCGTCGTCGGCTACCTCGGCGTCCTGCCCGCCCACCGGGGCCGCGGCTACGCCGCCGAACTGCTCGCCGAGATCACCCGCTCGCACGCCGGGCGCGGCGCCACCCGGATCGCCGCCGACACCGACGCCGGCAACGTCCCCATGGCCAGGACCTTCGAACGGGCCGGCTACGAGCTGTTCGCCGTCCGGCTCGTCCTGTCCCCGGATCCCGCGAACCCGTGATGCGGCACCCCGTCCCGCTCCGTCACCCTTGAACGCATGAACTGGGACATCGACCACCTCGACCTCGAGGCGTACCTCACCAGGATCGGTCACGACGGGCCCCGCGACGCCACCCCCGGGACGCTGCGGGCCGTGCACCGCGCGCACGTGACCGCCATCCCGTTCGAGAACCTGGACGCCGTCCTGGGCCGCGGCGTCCCCATCGACCTCAAGTCCGTGCAGGACAAGCTGGTCGGGGGGCGGCGCGGCGGCTACTGCCACGAGCACAACCTGCTGCTCGCCGCCGCGCTCGAACGGCTCGGCTTCCCCGTGACGCGCCACCTCGCCCGCATCCGGCTCGGCCGCCCGCACCTGCCCCGCTCCCACGCCGTCCTCACCGTCGAGGCCGGCGGCTCCCGCTGGCTCGCCGACGCCGGCTTCGGCGGCGACGGGCTCGTGGAGCCGCTGCCGCTCGCCGACGGCGCCCACGCGGCGCTGGGGGAGTGGCGCTGGCGGCTCGGCCGCGACGGCGGCTTCTGGGTGCTGCACGCCGGGTCCGCCGAGCTGTACGCCTTCCGCGAGGACGAGCCGCAGTACCCGAGCGACTTCGAGATGGCCAACCACTACGTCGCCACCCACCCGCGATCGCCGTTCGTCCGGCACGTGCTCGCCCAGCGCACCGTGCTCTCCCCGGACGGTCACGCCGCCCGGGTGCGCGTCGGGGACCTCGGCGCCACCACCGCCCGCGAGCTCGCCGACGCGCTCCGGGACCGGATCGGCATCACGATCACCGAACAGGACGCGGCCCCGCTCCTGTCCCGCCTCACGGGGTGACCGCTCCTCTCCGCTCCAGGACGCCGGTGCGCATGAGGTGAAGCCCGGTGGCCAGCACGCGGAACGTGTAGAGCAGCGGCTTCAGCTCGCCGTTCTTCCCGTACAGCCGCCACTGGGTGCGGGCGAAGCCGAGGTAGTGGTGCGCGTCCGCCAGCCAGCCGGGCAGTTTCACAGGTGGTCCCTCCGTACGTCGATCAGGAACGCCTCCACGGCGGCCCGGTCGGGCCGATCCGGCAGCACGGACCGCGCGCCGGCGAGGTCGGCGGCCAGTTCGGCGCGCCAGGCGTCCACCCGCTCCCAGGGCACCTCGCCGCGCCGGACGGCGAGCAGCCGGTCGCGGTGCGCGCCCACGTCGACCAGCGGCTCGCCGTGCCGCACCAGGTGCAGGCCGCTGATCAGCAGCCGGATCATGTGCATCGCCTGCTTCCACTTGGGCGCGGCCGGGTCCAGGCGGCGGAACTGGGCGTCGGCGTAGCCGGTGAACGTCTCGTGGGCGCGCCGCGACAGGAACGCGCCGCGCAGCTCGCGCAGCCGCCGCCCCTCGGCCGTCTCGATCTCGACGATCGGCGACCACAGGCACTCCAGCACGGTCGGGTTCGCGTCCAGCGCCAGCCGGCAGAACCGCTCGACCTCCCACGAGAACTGCTCGGGCAGCGGCCCGTCGCGATGCGTGACCGGCTTGTCCAGCCGCCAGAAGTCCGCCGTCGGCGCCACGAACACGCCCCGCCGGTCGGTGTCGGACGCGCCGGTCCGCAGCCCGTACGCCCGCGAGCCCGTCACGACGGAGAGGATCAGGTCATCGTCCACCTGGCCACCTTGCCAGGCCGCCCCCGCCGCATCGTGAGCAGGGTGGAAAGGATCTCCCCGACACCCGGGCCCGAAGGGCTTGCACAGCCCGGAGGGGCCTGGTCTGATCAGGAAGTGCGAGGTTATGAGGCTGCCTATCGGCAGAGCATCGAGGACCCCGAGACGTTCTGGGGCGAGGCTGCGCGCGGGATCGACTGGGACGTGCCGCCGGAGCGGGCGGCCACCGAGGGCGGCTGGTTCGCCGGGGGCAGGCTCAACACCTGCCACAACGCCGTCGACCGTCATGTGGCCGCGGGCCGGGGCGGGCAGGACGCGCTGATCCACGACAGCCCGGTCACCGGCACGGTGCGCCGCTACACCTACGCCGAGCTGCTGGAGCAGGTGTCCAGGACGGCGGGGATGCTGCGCGGGCTCGGTGTCGGCCGGGGCGACACCGTGGTGATCTACATGCCGATGGTGCCGGAGGCGGTGTTCGCGATGCTGGCCTGCGCCAGGATCGGGGCGGTGCACTCGGTGGTGTTCGGCGGGTTCGCGGCCGGTGAGCTCGCGGTGCGGATCGACCACGCCCGGCCCAAGGTCGTGCTGTCGGCCTCGTGCGGCATCGAGCCGTCCCGGACCGTCGCGTACAAGCCGCTGCTCGACGCGGCGCTGCGGCAGGCCGCGCACCGGCCGGAGCGTTGCGTGGTCCTGCAGCGGCCGCAGGGCCCGGCCGAGCTGAGCGAGGGCCGCGACCTCGACTGGGCGCGGGCGGTGCGGGAGGCCGAGCCCGCGGAGTGCGTGAGCGTGGCGGCGACCGACCCGCTGTACGTGCTCTACACCTCCGGCACGACCGGGGTGCCCAAGGGGGTGGTGCGCGACAACGGCGGGCACGCGGTCGCGCTGCACTGGAGCATGTCCCACGTGTACGGGGCCGCGCCGGGGGAGGTCTTCTGGGCCGCCTCCGACGTGGGCTGGGTGGTCGGGCACTCCTACATCGTGTACGGGCCGCTGCTGGCGGGGTGCACGACCGTGCTGTACGAGGGCAAACCGGTGGGGACGCCGGACCCGGGGGCGTTCTGGCGGGTGGCCTCGACGTACGGGGTGCGGACGCTGTTCACGGCCCCGACGGCGATCCGCGCCATCAGGAAAGAGGACCCATCAGGAAATTTCGCCAAAAAGTGGGACTTGTCGGCACTGCGCTACCTCTTCCTGGCCGGTGAGCGCCTCGACCCCGACACCTACCACTGGGCCGCCGGCCTGCTCGGCGTCCCGGTGATCGACCACTGGTGGCAGACCGAGACCGGCTGGCCGATGGCCGCCAACTGCGTCGGCATCGAGGAGCTGCCCGTCAAGCCGGGCTCGCCGACCAAGCCCGTCCCCGGCTACGACGTGCGCGTCCTCGACCAGGAGGGACGCGAGTGCCCGCCCGGCGCCGAGGGCGCGGTCACCGTGCGCCTCCCGCTGCCGCCCGGCTGCCTGCCCACGCTCTACCGCGACGACGCCCGCTTCGCCGAGTCCTACCTGTCCCGCTACCCCGGCCACTACCTGACGGGCGACGGCGGCTACGTGGACGACGACGGCTACCTGTACGTGATGGGCCGCGTCGACGACGTGATCAACGTGGCCGGGCACCGGCTGTCCACCGGCGCGATGGAGGAGGTGGTCGCGGCGCACCCGGACGTCGCCGAGTGCGCGGTGATCGGCGTGGCCGACGAGCTGAAGGGCCAGCTCCCGATGGGGTTCGTGGTGCTCAAGGCGGGCGCCGGGCGCGATCCGGCCGAGGTGGAGCGCGAGCTGGCGGCGATGGTGCGCGAGAGGATCGGCCCGGTGGCGGCGTTCCGCACGGCCGTGGTGGTGCCGCGGCTGCCCAAGACCCGCTCGGGCAAGATCCTGCGCGGGACGATGCGCGACATCGTGGCGGGGCGCGCGTACCGGGCGCCGTCCACGATCGAGGACCCGGCCGCGCTGGCGGAGATCGCCGAGGCCGTCACGGACCGGTGAACTCCACGGTGAATCACCCAAAGAATCACCATAAAAAGCGTCATGATGGGATTTCTCACGCTCTTCGGAGACGCGCATGACGGACATCCTCAGCTACGCCGACGCCCTGAAGATTCTCGGCTGCGACCAGAGCCGCCTCGTCAAACTCGTCGACCTCGCCTCGACCGTGTCGCTGACCGGCTGGGCGCTGGCCGGCGGCGCGCGCCTGCCGATGGGCCTGCTCGACCTGCGCGCCGACGTGGTCCGCTACACCGAGGACGTGGTCCGCCGGATGACCGGCCGAGGCGGCCACCGCTTCGAGCGCACCCGGCGGCTGGCCGCGGCCCACGCGGTGATCGTCGTGTCGGCGTACTTCGAGGCGCTGGGCGAGGCGCGGCTGCCGGTCGGGCTGGAGTCGCTCGACCACACCGCCCACCCGGGCACCGGTCCCGCCGAACGGTTCGCCGCCCTGGTGGAGAGCCTGCTGCTGACCCCGCTGCCGATGCCCGAGCCGCACCGCCCGTACGAGGAGACCCGGCAGGCCGTCCAGCGCGTCCACCAGCGGATGTCCGAGGCGGTCACCGCCTACGCGCGCGGGCTGCCCCTGTGGGAGAAGCTGCGCGCGGGCGACCGCACCCGGCTGCCGATCCTGCTCGCCGACGGCACCGCCGCGCAGGCGCTGCGCGTCTACGACGAGGACTACCGGCTGCTCAGCCGCGACAACCCCGAGTTCGGCATGTGGAGCCTGGTCACCGAGACGCCGCCGCTCGGCGCCGGCCTGTCGCGGGTGGCGCGGCTGCTGGCGGAGCTGGCCCCGCCCCGCCTGGGCGACCGGCCGATGATCCACCTGGTGCGGCTCGCCGCCACCGCCCTGGACCAGCCGCTCATGTCGGGCGGCACCGCGCCCGAGGACGTCACGCTGCCGCTGCTCGGCGAGGGCTACATCAGCCCCCGCTGCCGGGTCGCGGAGATGACCCGCGAGGCCACGCCCGCCGCCCGGAGCTGGTGGAACGACCGCCGCCGGCTGCCCGACGCGGAGGCGTTCCTGGTCGGCCACCTCACCTCGCTCGGCGCCACGCAGGCGCCGCTCGTCGTGCTCGGCGAGCCCGGCGCGGGCAAGTCCAAGCTGGCCGAGGTGCTCGCCGCCCGGCTGGCCGGCTCGGAGTTCCTGCCGATCAGGGTCGAGCTGCGCCACGTCGTCGCCGAGTCCACCGTCATCTCCCAGATCGACCAGGGCCTGCGCAACGTGCTCGGCGAGGAGGTGCGCTTCGAGGAGCTGGTCGACGCGGGCGGCGGCGCGCTGCCGGTCGTCATGCTCGACGGCTTCGACGAGCTGATCTCCAGCCGCCACGACTACCTGGAGCAGATCCAGGAGTTCCAGGCCGGGCAGTACCGGGTGGGCAGGCCCGTCGCGGTGATCGTGACCGGCCGCACCGTGCTCGCCGACCAGGTCAGGTTCCCCGAGGGCGTGCTGGCGCTGCAGCTCCAGCCGTTCGAGGAGGACCAGGTGCGGCGCTGGCTGGACATCTGGGACCAGACCAACCGGGCGCTGCTGGCCCGCCACGACCGGGTGCCGCTGAGCGCCGACGCGGCGCTCGCCCACGGCGAGCTCGCCACCCAGCCGCTGCTCCTGCTGCTGCTCGCGCTGCACGACGCCACCGGCGACCCGGTGCGGCCCGACGGCACCGGCATCGGCCGCGCCGCCCTGTACGAGTCGCTGATCCGCGACTTCGCCCAGCGCGAGGTGGCCAAGGACGCCGCGGCGGGCGGGCTGCCCCCGGCCCGCCAGCGCGCCCTGGTCGACCGGGAGCTGGTGCAGCTCGGCGTGGTGGCGCTGTCGATGTTCGCTCGCGGCCGGCCGGTCGCGGCGGAGGCGGCGCTGGACGCCGACCTGGCCGCCGTGTGCGGGCAGGCCCGCCGCGACGCCGGCGGCACCGTCAACTGGGCCCGCCGCGCCACCCGCCGCTTCTTCTTCGTGCACCGCACCGAGCCCGGCGACCGGGTGCCGCGCTACGAGTTCCTGCACGCCACGTTCGGCGAGTTCCTCGTCGGCTGGCTGGCCGTCCACGCGGTGCGCGAGCTCGTGCGGCGGCACGACCTGCTCGACAGCGAGCTGGCCGCCGCCCCCGCCCAGGACCTCGACGACGACCTGCTCTACGCCGTCACCTCGTTCTCCTGCCTGGCCGAACGCGGCCCGGCGATCGGCTTCGCCGTCGAGCTGCTGTCGGCGTTGCCCGCCGACGTGCGCGCCCGCGCGGTCAGCCTGCTCGGCGCGCTGCTGCGCGAGTCGCTGCACGAGCGCCGCCGCCGCTCCTTCACCGCCTTCGAGCCCGTACGCCATCCCGTCACGCGGCGGCTGGCCGCCTACTCCGCCAACCTCACCCTGCTGTACGCGGCCGCCGCGGGGGAGCCGGTCCGCGTCTCGGAGCTGCTCGGCGACGGCGACCACCTGGCCCGCTGGGCCTCGTACGCGCATCTGTGGCGCAGCCAGCTCGGCGAGGACGGCTGGAACGGGCTGCTCGCGGCGCTGCCCGCGCAGCGCGTGTCGGAGGGCGGCGAGCGGGACGTGCTGCTGGGCGGCGCCCCCGAGCCGCCCGCGGCCGAGGGGCTGAGCTGGTGGTTCGACCACCGGATGCGGCAGCGGGCCACCGTGCTGCGCCACCGCACCCGGGCCTTCGCCGAGCGCCCCTACCTGCTCAGCCTCGACACCGACCTGCTGGCCGACCTGCTCGCCGACGACGCCGACCTGCCGCTCGTGCTGCGCCCGTCGGGGAACGTGGCCAGCGCCACCCACCTGGTGCAGGAGCTGCTGACCGGCGGCCCGGCGGGGCCCGAGGAACGCGTCGCCCTCTACCTGGACGCGATCGGCGCCGTCACCGCCGCGAACATCTCCGGCGGCGGTCGGCTGCTCGGCCTGATCGCGCACGCGGTCACGCTGGACGGCGGCGCGCTGCCGTTCGCCGAGCGCGGCCGCATCCTCAGCGAGCTGCTGCACGGCGGCGCCGAGCACGCGCTGCTGCGCCCGCTCGTCGAGTCGATGATCGCCGAGCGGTTCGAGAGCTGGGAGAGCCTCGTGCAGGCGGGCATCCCGGAGGACGTGCTCCGCAAGATCCACAGCCCCTAGGCGGCCGGGAGCTCGACCGTGATCGTCAGCCCGCCCTCCTCGCGGGGCCGGGCGACGACCGTGCCGCCGTGCGCCTCGGCGATCACCCGGACGATCGACAGCCCGAGCCCGCTGCCGCGCTCGGAGCGCAACCGGTCGCCGTGCAGCCGCCGGAACGGCTGGAAGATCGTCTCGATCTCGTACGGGGGCACCTGCAGCCCGGTGTTGGCCACGACCAGCTCGACCTGCTCGGCCCGCTGCCGCGTCGTCACCCACACCTCGCCCTTGGGGTGGTTGTGGCGGATCGCGTTCTCCACCAGGTTCTGCACCAGCCGCTCCACCAGCACCGCCTCGCCGGCGGTCGGCGCGGCGTCGAGCAGCCGGTGGATCGTCACCTCCCGGTCCTGCGCCTCGGCGGCGGCCAGGTCGAGCACGTGCTCGGCCACGTCCGTCAGGTCGAACGGCCGCCGGTCCAGCACCGCCTGCTCGCCCTCGGTCAGCGCCAGCAGGCCGTCGATGAGCCGCTCGTGCCGGGCGTTGACCAGCAGCAGCGACTCGCCGAGCCGTTTGACGTCCTCGGTCGCGTCCGGCCGCCGCACCGCCACGTCCACCAGCGTCCGGTTGATCGTCAGCGGCGTGCGCAGCTCGTGCGAGGCGTTGGCGACGAAGCGCCGCTGCCCGTCGAACGAGCGGGCCAGCCGGTCGAGCATGGTGTCGAAGATGTCGGTCAGTTCCTTGACCTCGTCGCGCGGCCCCCGCCAGCCGATCCGCTCGGTCAGGTCGTGGCTCTGCGCCACCCGCCGGGCGGTCTCGGTGGCGTGCCGGACCGGGCGCAGCGCCCAGCCGGCGGCCCGCCAGCCCAGCGCGAACGCCACGGCCGCGCCGCCCAGCACGACGAGCGCGCCGACGGTGCGCACGTTGGCGAGCGTGTCGCGCTCGTACACGGCGCGCACGTGCATGACGCGGTCGCGGGTGAACTCGTAGACGGTGCTGTAGCGGTGGGTGATCCAGCCGGCGTCGCGGACGTAGTCGGGGGTGATGAGCCCGGAGCGGTAACTGAGGCTCTGCTGCACCACGACGTGCACGCCCGCCAGCACCAGCACGCCCGCCACGAGGAACACCCCGGCGCAGGCCAGGCCGAAACGCAGTCGGACGCTCATGGGATGCGATACCCCGACCCCGGCACCGTCTCGATGACCTGCGGCTGGCCGAGCTTCTTGCGCAGCTTCATCATCGTGGTCCGCACGGTGTTGGTGAACGGGTCGATGTGCTCGTCCCACACCTTCTCCAGCAGCTCCTCCGCCGACACCACCGCGCCCCGCGCCCGCAGCAGCTCGGCCAGCACGCCGAACTCCTTGCGCGCCAGCGGCACGTACCGGCCCTCGCGGAACACCTGCCGGTGCGCCCAGTCCAGCCGCACCCCGGCCCGCTCCAGCATCGGCGGGTCGGCCCGCCTGGCCCGCCGCCCGAGGGCGTGCACCCGCGCCAGCAGCTCCTCGAACGCGAACGGCTTCGGCAGGTAGTCGTCGGCCCCCAGCGACAGCCCCGCCACCCTGGAGCGCAGGTCAGACGCGGCGGTCAGCATGAGCACCCGCACTAGCCAGCCGTGCTCCACCACGTGCGCGCACACCTCGTCCCCGTGCCTGCCCGGCAGATCGCGGTCCAGGATCAGCACGTCGTAGTCGTGGACGCCCAGGCGTTCCAGCGCGGACTCCCCGTCGTAGGCCACGTCCACGGCGAGCGCCTCGTTCCGCAGTCCCTCCGCGATCGAGTCGGCGAGCATCCGCTCGTCCTCGGCGATCAAGACACGCACCTTGGCCCCCAAAGATCCATAAATGAAGAACAGTGTGACCTTAGAGGCATAACGCCGACGTAACCACTTCAGGTGACGCCCGGGTTATGCGCCCGGCGCTGGACTTTCTCCCCTCCGGCCGGGATCCGCCCGGCCCGCCCGGGGGAGTGCCGCATGGCCGCGCACCGCCTGTTCGCCGTCGTCCTCGCGCTCGCCGCCGCCCTGCGGGTGCTCGTCATGCTCGGCTACGACACCGCGATGGTGTACTGGTACGACTCGTTCACGTACCTGGACACGGCGGTCCACCTGCAGCCGCGCGGGGCCTTCCACCCCGCCGGCTACTCCGCGTTCCTGTGGCTGATGCGGCCGTTCGGCAGCGTCGAGCTGATCGCCGGGGTGCAGCACGCGATCGGCCTCGGCATCGCCGTCATGATCTACGCCCTGCTGCGGCGGCGCGGGCTGCCCGGCTGGGGGGCCACGCTCGCCGCCGTGCCCGTGCTGTTCGACCCCGCGTTCGTCAGGCTGGAGCACGCCATCCTGTCCGACCTCCAGGTCATCGCGCTCGTCGTGGCCGCGCTGTGCGCGCTGATGTGGCGCGAGGAGGTCACCTGGCGGGCCGCCGCGCTCGCCGGGCTGCTGCTCGCGCTCGCCGGGGTCACCCGCACCGCCGCCGCGCCGCTGATCGGCCTGGCCGTCCTGTGGCTGCTGCTGCGCCGCGTCCCGTGGCGGGGCGTCGTCGCGCTCGCCCTGGCGGGCGCGCTGCCGCTGATCGGCTACGCCGGCTGGTACGCCCAGCACAACGGCCGCTTCGCGCTCAGCGGCTCCGACGGCGTCGCGCTCTGGGCGCGCACCATGACGTTCGCCGACTGCTCGATCATCAAGCCGCCGCCCGAGGAGGCCCCGCTCTGCCCCAACGGCACCGTCCTGGACGCCGCCTCCGAGTACGTGTGGGCGCCCGGCGCGTCGCTCAACCGGCTGCCCGGCGGCCGGTTCGCGCACAACGACCTGGCCCGCTCCTTCGCCGTGCGCGCCATCGCCGCCCAGCCGCTCGACTACCTGCGCGAGGTGGCCGCCAACACCGCGCTCGCCTTCACCTGGGAGCCCGTGCCGCACCCCGACCGCATGACGCCCACCTCCCGCTTCCCGTACGGCACCTGGACCCTGCCGGGCAACCCGCTGGTGGACAAGGTGCGCGCCGAGTACGACCCGGACATCCGCGGCATGCGCTCGGTGGAGCCGTTCGGGTCGATCCTGGCCGCCTACCCGTACCCGTGGTTCCTGCACGGGACGCTGTTCGGGGTGGTGCTGCTGGCCGGGGCGGCGGGCTCGATCGGCCGCCGCCGGGCCGCGCTGCTGCCCTGGACGTTCGCGATGTTCCTGCTCGTCGCGCCGGTCGCCGCGCTGGACTTCGACCACCGGTACGTGCTGCCCGCCATCCCCCTGGCCGCCGTGGCTGCCGCGCTGGCCGTAGCCGCGATACCGCGTCCGCGGCATCGCGCGCCCGTACGGGAACGCGTTACCGTGCCCGTATGAAGACCTTCGCCCTGGTCTGCGGCATGGGCGTGGTCGTGGTGTACTCGACCCTCCTGGCCACCGGCAACCAGCCGGACGCCCGGCCGCTCGACCTGGCCGGCTACGTGCTGCTGGCCGTCGCCGCGCTCGGGCTGGCCTGGCTGCCGCGCGACCCCGTGGCCGCGCTCGTCGCCTGCGCCGGGGCGGCCGCGCTCTGCTTCGTCCAGGGCTACGCCTACGCGTTCTGGTGCGCGCCCGCGCTGATCGCCGTGTTCGCCGCCATCGACGCCGGGCGCCGCGCCGCCGGGTGGGCCGGGGCGGCGTTCCTGGTCGCCGTGCCGCTGACCGGCGCGATCGCCCACCCCTCGGCGGACCGGCTCGTCGGCGTCGTCATCTGGGCGCTGCTCGTCCTCGTCGTCGCCCAGCCCGCCGAGGTGTCGCGGGCCCGCCGCGACCACACCGCCGAGGCCGAGCGGCGCGCCGCCGACGCCGAGCGCACCCGGGAGGAGGAGGCGCTGCGGCGCGCCCAGGAGGAACGGCTGCGGGTCGCCAGGGAGCTGCACGACGTCACCTCCCACACGATCTCGGTCATCGCCCTGCACGCCGCCGTCGCCGCCGAGGCGGTGACCCGCGCGGGCGGGCCGCCCGAGGCCGCCGCGGCCCTCCAGGTCATCCGCGCCTCCAGCCGCCAGGCGATGACCGAGATGAAGACCATCCTCGGGATTCTCCGCCCCACCGCGGCCGGGGCGGGGGAACGGCAGCCGCAGCCCGGGGCGGCACAGCTCCCCGCGCTGGCCGGGAGCGCCGGGCTGCCCGTCACGCTGGAGGTCGCCGGGGCGCGCCGGGACCTGCCGCCCGTCGTCGACCTGGCCGTCTACCGGATCGTCCAGGAGGCGCTGACCAACACGCTCCGGCACGCCGCCGCGACCCGCGCCGCCGTGACGCTCACGTACGAGCCGGACGCCGTCCGCGTGCGCGTCGAGGACGACGGCGCCGGAGCCGCCCCGGCCTCGCCCGGACCGGAGCCCGAGCAAGCCCATGCTCGCGGGCAGGCTCAGGGGCACGGCCTCACCGGGATGGCGGAGCGCGTCGCGGCCGCCGGCGGGCGGCTGAGCACCGGTGACGGGCCCGCGGGCGGGTTCCGCGTCGACGCCTGGCTGCCCGCGTGATCACCGTACTGCTCGCCGACGACCAGCCGCTCGTCCGCGCCGGCCTGCGCGCGCTGATCGACCCCGAGGACGACTTGTCCGTCGTCGGCGAGGCCGCCGACGGCCGCGACGCGGTCCGGCAGGCCGCCCGCCTCGACCCCGACGTGGTGCTCATGGACATCCGCATGCCCGGCCTCGACGGCCTGGCCGCCACCCGCGAGATCGCCGCCACCCGCACCCGCGTCGTCGTGGTCACCACCTTCGACCTCGACGAGTACGTCTACGAGGCGCTGCGTTCCGGTGCGAGCGGCTTCCTCGTCAAGGACGCCGACCCCGCCGAGATCCGGCACGCCGTCCGGGTGGCCGCCCGGGGCGACGCGCTGCTGTCGCCGGGGGTCACGCGGCGGCTCATCGAGGAGTTCACCGCCCGCCCGCCGGACCTCAGCCCCGCCCGGCTCGCCCCGCTCACCGCCCGCGAACGCGAGGTCCTGACCGGCGTGGCGCGCGGGCTGACGAACGGGCAGATCGCGGGGGAGCTGTTCATGAGCCCGGCCACGGTCAAGACGCACGTGAACCGGATGATGGCCAAGCTCGGCGTGCACGACCGGGCGCAGCTCGTCGTCCTCGGTTACGAGACCGGCCTGGTCCGTCCCGGCCGCCCCTGAGCCGGGCCGGAACCCGCCCATCGGCCAGGCCGTCACCAGAGCCCCGGACGGCTCGGGGACGGCCCGGCTGCTGGGCGTCCGGGAGGTCGGGCTGGTTCGAGGCTGCCGTTTCGGCGGATTGTTACGTAAAATTCGGGCATCGCGAGTGTTGGGGGCGCCAGGGTGCCGAGACAGGGCGTGGGTGTGGTGGTCGATCCCACCGTGCCGCCGGAGGTCGCCGGGATGCTGCGGGGCAGCGGGGCGCTCCTGTCGAGGTTCAGGGCCGGCTGGGTGCCGCCCCCCGTGGAGCCGATCGAGCGGCCGCGCGGCCCGTCGAGCCTCGCGCTGCTGGCCGCCACCCCGGTGGTCGTCGCGGTGGTGGCGGTGCTGCGGGACACGCCGCTGTCCGTGCTGGGGTTCATGGTGCTGGCGATGTTCGTGCTCGTCGTCCTGTTCAGGATCGCCGGCATCAGCGAGGTGCCCGAGGACGACCGGCCGCGCGAGCGGGCCGTCTACGAGCAGGCCCGCTGGTACGAGGGTCGCTACCTGTTACCCGGGGACTTCGACGAGGACGCGGCCCGGATGCTGGCCCGGGCGCAACGGGCCATCGGCACCGTCCTGCGCTCCCACGTCAACGCCGAGGGCCTGCTGGACGACGCGCGCAACGCGGTGATCCTGCCCGAGCAGGAGTGGGAGCTGGCCAGGCTGCTGGCCAAACTGTCGGCGCTGCGCGCCGAGCACCGCGAGCTGACGGAACGCGGCATCGCCCCCGAGGTCGCCGCCGTCGTGCGCCCCCTGGACAACGCCCTGGCCGGCAGCGAGGCGGCCATCCTGGCCCGGGTCGAGGCGCTGGAACGTTACGCCCGCCACGTCGCCGACGCCGAGCGCGCCTACCACGCGCGCGCCCAGATCGAGGAGCTGCGCGCCCGGCTGCCGCGCTACGAGGAGCTGCTGGCCGAGTCGGGCGCCGACGCGCTGGCCGTGCCCGAGCTCGACCGGCTCAGCGAGGACGCCGAGGACGTCGAGCGGGCGCTGCGGCGCAGCGTCACCTCCGCGCACGAGGCTTTTCGCTATCTGGAGAGCTGACCCGCGCCGGACGGCGTGAGCTGACCGCAGGGCCTGCCGCCGGGACAGAGCGCCACATAGGATCAAAAATGTGCCCGGTCGTCCTGCGAAGGTGATAGTCGAGCCCACTGTTCCAGCCGCGACCGCCGACCTGCTCCGCGGCAACCGCAAACTGCTGCTGCGCGTCCGTTCCGGCTGGGTCCCCGCGCACCGCCACCCGCCCGCCGTCGGCCTGGTGACCCGGACGGTGGCGACCGTCGGGGCGCTGATGGCGATGTCCGCCGGGCTCGGGTTCTTCCTGGCCGGCCGCTACACGCCGTTCGTCGCCGTGATGACGCTGGCCGCGCTGCTGGCCGTCGCCGTGCTGGCCAGGCCCCGCCCGGACGCCGAGGTGGAGCGGCGGCACGAGATCGAGCGCCAGGTCTACGACAGCGCCCGCCGCTACGCCGGCCGGTTCGTGCTGCGCGAGGACCTGGACGAGGCGGCCCGCGCCCTGATGACCCGGGCCCAGACGGCCGTCGACGCCGTCCTGGACTCGAACGTGCACGCCGAAGGGCTGCTCGACGACATCCGCAACGCGGTGATGCTGCCCGCCCAGGAGTGGGAGATCGCCCGCCTGCTGGCCAAGCTGTCGGAGCTGCGCGCCGAGCATCGCGGGGTGGTGGCCGAGGGCATCACCCCGGAGGTGGCGGCCGTCGCCGAGCCGCTGGCCCAGGCCCTCGACAGCAGCGAGGCCGCCGTGCTGGCCCGCGTCGAGGCGCTGGAACGTTACGCGGGCCACGTCGCCGACGCCGAACGCGCCTACCGCGCCCGCGACCAGATCGAGCGGCTCGGCGCCCGCCTGTCCAGTTACGAGGAACTGCTGGCCGAATCGGGCGCCGACGATTCGGCCGTGCCCGAGCTGAGCCGCCTGGCCGAGGACGCCGGCCGGCTGGAACAGGCCCTGCGGGACAGCGTCACTTCAGCCCAGGAGGCATTCCGCCATTTACGCGAATGAAATGCGTAATTACCGATAACCAGCAGGAGAATGAAGCCGGCAAAGAGAAATTCCCCTAGGATCCCGATTTGTGGAAGTGGTGGTGGATCCGGGGGTGCCGCCGGAGGACGCGCAACTGATCCGGGACAGCGGCAAGGTCCTGACCCGGATGCGGCGTGGCTGGGTCCCCCCGCCGCCGCCCCCCGCCAAGCGCCGCGGCGTCGGCATGATCATCGCTGTGGTGGCCGCCGGAGCCGCCCTCATGGCGCTCGGCGCGATGCGCGGAGGCGTCGGGCTGCTGCTCATCTTCATCGGCATCCCCGTCCTGGTCGCCGCCTTCATCCGCACCGACCTCTCCGACGATGACGACGAGGCCGTCGTCGACCGGCAGATCTACGAGCAGCTCCGCTGGTACGAGGGCCGCTACGTGCTGGCCGACGACCTCGACGAGTCGTCCCGCAGGCTGCTGGCCCGCGCCCAGAAGGCGATCAAGGCGGTGACCGAGTCGGCCGTCAACATGGAGGGCCTGCTCGACGACGTACGCAACTCGGTGATGCTGCCCGCCCAGGAGTGGGAGATCGCCCGGCTGCTGGCCAAGCTGTCGTCGCTGCGCACCAAGCACCGCCGGACCGTGACCGGCGCCGTCACCCCCGAGGTCGCGGCCGTGGCCGAGCCGCTGGCCCGGGCGCTCGACAGCAGCGAGGAGGCCGTCGTGGCCCGGGTCGAGGCGCTGGAACGTTACGCCGCCAACGTCGCCGAGGCCGAGCGCGCCTTCCGGGCCCACCACCAGATCGAGGAGCTGCGCGGGCGGCTGCACCAGTACGAGGAGCTGGTGGCCGAGTCGGGCGCCGACGGCTTCGCCGTGCCGGAGATCGAGCGGCTCAGCCGCGACGCCGACCAGCTGGAGCAGGCCCTGCGGCGCAGCCTCAACTCCGCCCACGAGGCCTTCCGCTATCTGGAGCCCTGACCCGCGATCCCCTGGGCGTCCTGGCAGGTGCGTACGAGCAGGTCGGCCAGCACGTCGGCGGCGTCGACGCGGCCCAGCTTGCGCGCGGCCTCGCCCATCGCCGCCCGCAGCTCCGGATCGGTCAGCAGCGGCATCAGCTCGGCCAGCAGGTCGTCGGCCGTCGGGTGCGGCTCCAGCAGCGCCCGCCCCGCCCCCGAGGACATCAGGTAGGCGGCGTTCTTGCGCTGCTCGTCACCGCCCGTCGGGATGAGCGGGATCAGCACCGACGGCTTGCCGATCGCGGTCAGCTCCGACACGGTGCCGGCGCCGCTGCGCGCGATCACCACGTCGGCCGCCGCGTACAGGTCGGGCAGCTCCGAGCCCACGTACGGCACCGGATGGTAGCGGTCGGCCAGCGCCGGCGGCAGCTCCACCGCCCGCATCTGCTCGATCCAGGCCGGCCCGCACTGGTGCACCACCTGGGCGTGCGGCAGCAGCCGGGGCAGCAGCTCGGCGATCAGCGTGTTGATCTGCTTGCTGCCCTGCGCGCCGCCCGTCACGTAGATCAGCGGCACCTCGAACGTCAGCCCGAACAGGTCGTAGGCGGCTGCCCGGTTGCCCTGCAGCAGCTCCGGCCGGACCGGGTTGCCCGTCACGACCGCCTTGGAGCGCGCCGAGGCCGGCAGGTAGTCCAGCGACGACTCGTGCGACAGCGCGATCCGGGTCGCCAGCCGCGACAGGATGCGGTTGGCCAGCCCCACCACCGTGGTCTGCTCGTGCATGACCAGCGGCCGGCGGATCAGCTTGGCCGCCACCCCGATCGGCACCGCCACGTAACCCCCGGTCGACAGCACCACGTCGGGCAGGTAGCGGGCGGCGTGCCCGATCGCCTGGAACACGCCCACCGGGATGCGGAACACGTCGGCGACGTTGGTGCCGAGCTCGCGCAGGTTGGGCCGGCGGCGCAGCTTGCCCGTGGTGATCGCCTTGAACGGGATGCCGTGCTCGGCGGTGAGACGGGCCTCCAGCCCGCCGGCCGTGCCCACCCAGAGCACGTCGTGCGGCACCTGGTGACGCCGCAGCGCCGCCAGGGTCGTCAGAGCCGGGTAGGTGTGACCGCCGGTGCCGCCGCCGGTGATCAGCAGTCGCAGGGTTCGTGACATGCGCTCAGACTATGGCCGCACAGCGGAAACCCGTGTGCCCGGTGGCGGAGTCGGGGGTGTTGGAGGTGCGCGCCGCCACCCGGTAGCGGTTGCAGTAGGAGTCGTGGCACATGTACGAGCCGCCGCGGATCACCTTGGCCTCGCCCTGGGCCGGGCCGGTCGGGTTGTCGGCGTACGGCTCCCACTCGACGCCCCACCAGTCGGCGGTCCACTCCCACACGTTGCCGGAGACGTTGTAGAGGCCGTAGCCGTTGGGCTGGAACGACTTGACCGGCATCGTGCCCTTGCTCGGCGCCGACGGGAAGTGGCCCTGCCAGATGTTGCACCGCTGCCGCCCCTTCGGCGCCAGCTCGTCGCCCCACGGGTAGCGGGCCCGCTCCAGGCCGCCGCGCGCGGCCATCTCCCACTCGGCCTCCGTCGGCAGCCGCTTGCCCGCCCACGCCGCGTAGGCGCTCGCGTCGTGCCACGACACGTGCACGACCGGGTGGTTCTGCCGGTGGCCCACCGAGGAGCCCGGCCCCTCGGGCGTGCGCCAGGTGGCGCCCTCCACCCCGGCCCACCACGGCGCCCCGGGCACGCTCGCCTCCAGGACGCCCCGGCCGGCGAACTGCCGGAACACGAACGACCAGCCGATGCGCTCGGCCTCGGTCACGTACCCGGTCTCCTTCACGAACGTGGCGAACTGCGCGTTCGTCACGCACGCCGGGTCGATGAGGAACGGCTCCACCCGCACCCGGCGCACCGGGCCCTCGCCGTCCTCCGGGCGGCCGTCGGGGTCGTCGCCGCCCATCCAGAACTCGCCGCCGGGGATCCGCACCATCCCGCGCGGCGGCTCCCGCCGCACCGTCACGGGCCCGGGTGCGGGCGTCGGCACCGGCGTCGGCGTCGGCACGGTGAGCACCTCGTGCGCCGCCGTGACCGCGCCCGCCCCGCCGCCCGTCTCGCCGACAGCCCCGCCGCCCGCGCCGGACCCGCCGGGCTCCCCGGCCGCCTCACGGCTCGGACCGCAGCACGCGCCCATCCCGGCCCCCCTCTCACGTGTGTCGTGGCCTCTAGGAAGGGTAGTCGCCCTGCCATGCGCACGATCACGCGGCCGCCGCGCGCGAACGCCGCCGAGACACTGCGGCTGGGCCTCACCCTGGTCCTGCCGGCCCTCGCGCAGGGCGTCATCGTGCGCCGCCCGCTCATGGTCCGGCTGGCCGCGCTCACCCGCGCCGACGACCGGGCCGTCCGGCTGCTCGCCCGGCTGCGCGCCCGCCACGGCGACGGCCCGCTGCTGGTCCGGGTGCCGCTGCGGGGCTGGGCGGTGCTCGTGCTGTCGGCCGCCGACGTGCGGCGGGTGCTCGACGACCGCTCGCTCACCCCGGCCAACCGGGAGAAACGCGGCGCCCTCGGCCACTTCCAGCCGGACGGCGTGCTCATCACCCCCGAGCCGGAGCTGCGGGAGCGGCGTCACGACTACAACGAACGGGTGCTGCTCCCCGACTTCGGGCCGGTCGCGCGGGCCGCCGCCGAGGAGGCGGCCACGCTGCCGCACCGGGGCGTGCTCACCTGGACGGACTTCCACGCCGCGTTCTGGCGGCTGGCCCGGCGCGTCGTGCTCGGCGACGGCGCCCGCGACGACGTGACCCTCACCCGGATGCTCGACCGGCTGCGCGGCGACGCCAACTGGTTCTACCTGCGCGGGCGCCGCACCGACGTGTACCGCGCCTTCCGGCGGCGGCTGGACGGCCACCTGGCGCGCGCCGAGCCCGGCAGCCTCGCCGCCGCCCTGGCCGCCACCCCGGCCCCCGCCGACGTGTGCCCGGAAGGCCAGGTGCCGCACTGGCTGTTCGCCTTCGACGCCGCCGCCATCGCCGCCTACCGCGCCCTCGCTCTCCTGGCCACCCACCCACCCCCCAGAATCGCCCACCA
>NZ_JAHKRO010000011.1 GCF_019396325.1 Nonomuraea ceibae | reverse complement strand
GGGGTGGCGGGGGCGGGCAGGCCGGGGAAGGGCGTCATGCCCGGGGTGAAGGCGTGGGCGCGGGCCGCCGCCTCCTGCATGGCCGTGGCCCCGTACTGGCGCAGGCCGGCGTCCGTGGCGGCCGTCAGCTCCAGGTAGGCGGCCATGAGGCCCGACTCCACCTGCCCGGCGAGCCGGGTGGCGGCCGCGGCGCTGGAGGGGACCGACGGGAGGGCGTAGGAGGCCTCGGGCTCGACGGGCCGGTCGCCGCGGGCGGTGATGAGGACGCGCAGCTCGTCGCGCCGCTCGCGGTGGGCGTCGAAGTTGCCGGCGAGGCGGGCGCGCAGGGGGCCGGTGGTGCGCGCGCCGAGCACCCCGTACGCGAAGATCGCCGCGTGCTCGGCGGCGAGCGCCTTGCGGAGCTTGCCGAGGTCGGCGGCGCTGGTGGTGCCGGCGGCGGCCGGCGGGGCGGGGGCCTTGACGGAGGTGCGGGCGTGGAGCGCCTCGCAGGCGCCGATGCTGGCGACGAGCTGGGCGAGCGACGGCGTGACGCCGGCGATCTGGCGGGGCCGGGCGGCGGCGGCCTTGCGTTCGATGCCGCGCAGCTGCGACAGCGTCACCTTCGGCGGCGTCGGCGTGGCCGAAGAGGAAGCGGTGGGGCCCGGCGAAGCGGTCCCGGTGGTGGCCGGGGCGGCCGGGCGGAGGGCGGGGAAGCGGCGGCGGAGCTCGGCCAGGTGGGCCTCGTGGCGCTGCCGGTAAGGGACGAGCTTGGCGGACCCCTTGGCGATCATCGCCGCGTACAGGGAGATCGTCCGCTGCTTCTCGGCCATGAGCACGCGGGCAAGCGCTTGGTCAGGGGTGTCCGGCGCCTGCGACGGCGGGCCGGCCTCGCGCGGTGCGCTGCACCCGGCGAGCGCCAGGACGACCGCTCCGGCCGCCAGCGCGGTGCGCCGGGAGAGGTGTGGCTGGCGCACGGGCAGGGACCTCCAGTGTTACGGACCGCAAGAAAGCATCGTACGGGCTCGTACCCCCGCTCGCGGTCAGGCGCGAGCCGTGCCGAGTGACGCTTCCTCCGCCCCTTCCTACAGATAGGGTGTCAACTGTCGTCGCTGGCTGAGCGGCCAGACGACGGGAGAGCCAGGGGCGAGGTCCGCCCGGCTGAGACATGACAATAGGGGAGGTCGATATGGGCAGCGCATCACCCCGCGACCACCTGATGAAGCTCCTGGAGCCCGTGGTCGGCGCGGAGGGCCTCGATCTCGAGGACGTGACGGTCACGCAGGCCGGGAAGCGCAAGCTGCTGCGCGTGGTCGTCGACCGTGACGGCGGCGTGAGCCTAGACGACGTGGCCGACGTGAGCCAGGCGGTGTCCGCGGCCCTCGACGAGGACGACACCATGGGCCAGTCGGCCTACACGCTCGAGGTGTCCTCGCCGGGCGTCGACCGGCCGCTGACGGAGCCGCGCCACTGGCGGCGGGCGGCCAAGCGGCTGGTGAAGGCCGAGCTGCGCGACGGCACGGTGGTCGAGGGCAGGGTCGTGGCCGCCGACGACAGCGGTGTCGACCTCGACGTCGATGGAGCCGGCCGCAGGCTCGACTATCAGGACCTCACCCGGGGCAGGGTGCAGGTGGAGTTCCGCCGGATCGACGACGTCGACGGCGACGAAGGCTAAGGGGGAAGCCTCGTGGACATCGACATGAGCGTCCTGCGCAGCCTGGAGCGGGAGAAGGACATCTCCTTCGACCTGGTCGTCAAGGCGATCGAGGACGCGCTGCTGATCGCGTACTTCCGCACGGACGGCGCGGCTCCCAAGGCGCGGGCCGAGCTCGACCGCGCGAGCGGTCACGTGACGATCTGGGCGGCGGAGCTCGACGACGACGGCGAGATCGTCCGGGAGTTCGACGACACTCCTGGCAACTTCAGCCGGATCGCGGCGACCACCGCCAAGCAGGTCATCCTGCAGCAGCTGCGTGACGCCGAGGACGAGATCAACTTCGGCGAGTTCGCCAGCCGTGAGGGCGAGCTGGTCTCGGGCGTGATCCAGCAGGGCAAGGACCCGCGCGTGGTGCTGGTCGACCTCGGCAAGATCGAGGCCGTGCTGCCCGCGCACGAGCAGGTCCCGGGTGAGGAGTACGGCCACGGCGAGCGCATCCGCGCCTACGTGGTGCAGGTGAAGAAGGGCCACAAGGGCCCGTCGGTCACGCTGTCGCGCACGCATCCCGGCCTGGTGAAGAAGCTGTTCGCGCTGGAGGTGCCGGAGATCGCCGACGGCACCGTGGAGATCGCCGCGGTGGCGCGAGAGGCCGGCCACCGCACCAAGATCGCTGTACGGTCCCGCAAGCCGGGGGTCAACGCGAAGGGCGCCTGCATCGGCCCGATGGGGTCGCGGGTGCGCAACGTGATGACCGAGCTGCACGGCGAGAAGATCGACATCATCGACTGGTCGGAGGACCCGGGGGAGTTCGTGGGGAATGCCCTGTCTCCCGCCCGTGTTTCCCACGTCGAGGTTCTCGATCTCGACGGACGGGTGGCGCGGGTCATCGTGCCCGACTATCAGCTCTCGCTGGCCATCGGCAAGGAGGGGCAGAACGCCCGCCTGGCCGCGCGGCTGACGGGCTGGCGGATCGACATCCGTCCCGACACCCAAGCCGAGGATGCCGCCGGTTCCGTAGATGCGTCGACACGGTAAGCTGGAATATGGTTGCCACGCGGCCCCACAGCGCACCTGTGTGGGCTGCAGGGTTCGCACGGCAAAGTCCGAGCTGCTCCGTTTGGTGCGGGTCGAGGACCAGGTGGTCCCTGACCTGCGAGGACGGCTTCCCGGCCGGGGCGCATCGCTGCACCTGTCCGTGAGCTGTCTTGAGCTCGCCGAGCGTCGCCGAGCGTTCCCGCGCGCGTTTCGCGTGCTGGGGCCGCTTGACGTCTCGCGAGTGCGGGCGCACCTAGAAGGAGAACCACATGTCATGTAGGACGCCGAGTTGATGGGGCGGAGTCAGATTGCTATGAGCGCCTGATGAGCACGCGGCGATGAAGACGTCAAGGTAGCGACGGTCCGGACGGCACAGCCAGCCTCCCGGGCCGAGTAAGGGAGTGCAGTGGCGAAGGTCCGGGTATACGAGCTCGCTAAGGAGTTCGGCGTAGAGAGCAAGGTCGTGATGGCCAAGCTCCAGGAAATGGGAGAGTTCGTCCGTTCGGCGTCCTCGACCATCGAGGCGCCGGTCGTCCGCAGGCTCACCGAAGCTCTGGGCGCATCGAAGGGTGGGCCCTCCAGAGGCGGCGGTTCGTCGTCCAACAGGCCGCAGCCGCCGAAGGCTGCGCCTCGGCCGGCTGACGGCCAGGCAGGCAACGGCGCCCCGCAGGCGCCTGCTCCAGGTCCGCGTCCGGGTCCGGCTCCCAAGCCGGGTCCCCGTCCGGGTCCCGCGGGCGGCGGCACGCCGCGTCCGTCGGTTCCCATGCCCCAGCAGCAGCAGCAACAGCCGCCGCAGCAGCAGGAGCAGCCTGAGGCCGCGCGCGGCGAGACGTCGGGCGCGCCGCAGGCGCGCTTCGACAGCGGCACCCGTCCGCCGGCCCCGGGCCCGCGTCCGGGCCCTGCCGCCCGTCCGGGTCCCAAGCCCGGTCCGGCGCCGCGTCCGGGCACGCCGTCCGGTGGTGGCGGCGGCGGTCAGGCCCCGCGTCCGGGTGCTCCGGCCGGTGGCGGCCCGCGCCCCGGTCCCGGCCCCAAGCCGGGCCCGCGTGGCCCGCGTCCGGGCAACAACCCGTTCTCGTCGAACGCCAGCGGCATGGGCCAGTCCCGTCCGCCGCGTCCCGGCGGCAACCGTGAGGGCGGCGACCGCGGCCCGCGTGAGCGTCGTGAGGGTCCGCCGCGTGACGGCGCGATCCCGCGTCCGCCGCAGAACCGCGGCGCGGGCGGCGACGCCAGGCCGGCGCCCGGCCCCCGTCCGGGTCCGCCCGGTGCGGCGGGTCCGCGTCCGGGTCCCGGCGCCGGTGGCCCGCGTCCGGGTGGGCCGCGTCCCAACCCGATGATGATGCCGCAGGGCCGTCCTGCCGGTCCCGGCGGCGGTGGCCGTCCGGGCGGCGGTGGCGGTGGCGGCGGCCGTCCCGGTGGCGGCGGTGGCCGTCCGGGTGGCGGCGGTGGCGGTCGTCCCGGTGGCGGCGGCGGTTTCGCCGGTCGCCCGGGTGGCGGCGGCACCGGTCAGCGCACGGGCACCGGCGGTCCCGGTGGCGGCGGCTTCGGCGGTCGTCCCGGCGGCGGTGGCCGTGGTCGTGGCGGCGGCACGGCGGGAGCCTTCGGGCGTCCCGGTGGCCGTCCGGCGCGTGGCCGCAAATCCAAGCGTCAGAGGCGCCAGGAGTTCGACAACATGTCGGCTCCGGCGATCGGCGGTGTGCAGGTCGCCCGTGGCAACGGCGCGACGATCAGGCTGCCGCGCGGCGCCTCGCTGTCCGACTTCGCCGACCGCATCGGCGCCAACCCCGCCTCGCTCGTGCAGATCATGCTGCACCTCGGCGAGATGGTGACGGCGACCCAGTCGGTCAACGAGGAGACGCTGCAGCTCCTCGGCGCCGAGCTCGACTACAACATCCAGGTCGTCAGCCCGGAGGAGGAGGACCGCGAGCTTCTCGAGGCCTTCGACATCGAGTTCGGCGAGGACGAGGGCGACGAGGCCGACCTGGCCCCGCGTCCGCCGGTCGTGACCGTCATGGGTCACGTCGACCACGGTAAGACGAAGCTGCTCGACGCCATCCGCAAGACCAACGTGGCGGCGCGCGAGGCCGGCGGCATCACCCAGCACATCGGTGCCTACCAGGTCTCCACCGAGCACGAGGGCGAAGAGCGCCGGGTCACCTTCATCGACACCCCGGGTCACGAGGCGTTCACCGCCATGCGTGCCCGAGGCGCCAAGTCCACCGACATCGCGGTGCTGGTGGTCGCGGCCGACGACGGTGTGAAGCCTCAGACGATCGAGGCTCTCAACCACGCCCAGGCGGCCGACGTGCCGATCGTGGTCGCGGTGAACAAGGTCGACAAGGAGGGCGCCGACCCGAACAAGGTCCGTGCCCAGCTCACCGAGTACGGCCTGGTGGCCGAGGAGTACGGTGGCTCGACCATGTTCGTCGACATCTCGGCGAAGAACGGCACCGGCATCGAGGCTCTGCTCGAGGCGATCCTGCTGACCGCCGACGCCGAGCTCGACCTGCGGGCCAACCCGACGATGGACGCTCAGGGCATCGCGATCGAGGCTCACCTCGATAAGGGCCGCGGCCCTGTCGCGACCGTCCTGGTCCAGCGCGGCACGCTGCGCGTCGGCGACTCGATCGTCTGTGGCGAGGCCTTCGGCCGCGTCCGGGCGATGCTCGACGACAACGGCGACGCGGTCGACGAGGCCACGCCGTCGCGTCCGGTCCTGGTCATGGGTCTGACGGCGGTGCCGAGCGCCGGTGACAACTTCATCGTGGTCACCGACGACCGGATGGCCCGGCAGATCGCCCAGCAGCGCGCGGCGCGCAAGCGCAGCGCCGACATGGCCAAGTCGAGCCGTCGCCGCACCCTCGAAGAGCTGTTCAGCGACCTTGAGAAGGGTCGTGTCGACGAGCTCAAGCTCATCATCAAGGGTGACGTGTCCGGTTCGGTGGAGGCCCTGGAAGACGCCCTGCTCAAGATCGACGTCGGCGACGAGGTCAGGCTCCGTGTCCTGCACCGCGCGGTCGGCGCGATCACCGAGTACGACGTCAACCTGGCCGTCGCCGACGACAACGCGGTCATCATCGGCTTCAACGTCCGGCCCGAGCCCCGGGCCCGCGACCTGGCCGAGCGCGAGGGCGTCGACATCCGCTACTACTCGGTCATCTACCAGGCGATCGAGGAGATCGAGGCGGCCCTCAAGGGCATGCTCAAGCCCGAGTTCGAAGAGGTCCAGATGGGCACCGCCGAAGTCCGCGAGGTCTTCAAGGTGCCGAAGATCGGCAACGTCGCCGGTTCGCTGGTCCGCTCCGGTCTGATCGTGCGCAACAGCAAGGCCCGGATCATCCGCGACGGCGTCGTCGTCGCGGACAACCTGACCGTGTCGTCGCTGCGCCGCTTCAAGGATGACGCGACCGAGGTCCGTGAGGGCTTCGAGTGCGGCATCGGGGTCGGCTACAACGACATCAGGGTCGACGACGTCATCGAGACGTTCGAGATGCGGGAGAAGCCGCGGGCCTGACCCGTGGCCGGGCGCCCGGCGGACCATCCGCCGGGCGCCTTCCGCACGCCTGGGCAGGGTTGCCGCCGCACCAGGCCGGGCGTGCTCAGGACACCAGCACAAGCGGCGCTTGCCAACGATGTATGTGGGTGCCCTTACCCTGGACATCCTGCTCGGCGACGTGCATTCGCTGAAGCAGAAGCGATCTGTCGTGCGGCCTCTGGTCGCCGAGCTCCAGCGGCGCTTTCCTGGTGTCGCCGTGGCCGAGACCGGCCATCACGACCTGCACCGCAGGGCCGAGGTCGGCATAGCGGTGGTCTCCGCCTCAGCGGGTAACTGCAAAGAGGTGATGGACTCCTGCGAGCGGCTGGTGGCCTTCCGCCCCGAGATCGAGCTGCTGTCGGCCAGGCAGCGGCTCTACAACGACGAAGAGTGAACGACAGCACGACGGCCGCCCCGTCGTGCGTGAGGGGGGAGCGAACATGGTGGATGCCGCACGAGCGCGCAAGCTCGCCGATCGCATCCAGCAGATCGTCGCCGAGATGCTGGAGCGCCGGATCAAGGACCCGCGCCTGGGCTTCGTCACCGTGACCGACACGCGGATCACCGCCGACCTGCGTGAGGCGACGGTGTTCTACACGGTGTTCGGCTCCGACGCCGAGCGTGCCGACAGCGCGGCCGCGCTGGAGAGCGCCAAGGGCATCATCCGCTCCGAGGTGGGCCGCCAGACGGGCGTCCGCTTCACCCCGACGCTCACGTTCCGGCACGACCCGCTGCCCGACAGCGCCCGCCAGCTCGACGACCTGATCAACGCGGCGCGGGCGCGGGACGCCGAGGTGGCGGCGAAGGCGGCGGGCGCCGCCTACGCGGGCGAGGCCGACCCCTATCGCAAGCCCGATGAGGAGGACGACGAGCAGGCGGGACCCGCGGCGTGACACCCGACGTGCGCGACAGGCTGGACCGCCCGCCCCGCGTCTACGCCGACACGGCGCAGCCGGCGAGCTCGCCGGTGCCCGAGTCGGCGTGGCGGCGCGCCGTCCAGCTCATCTCGCAGACCGAGGACATCGCGCTGGCCTGCCATGTGTCGCCCGACGGTGACGCGCTCGGGTCCATGCTGGCCGTGGGCTTCGTGCTGCGTTCGATGGGCAAGCGCGTGGCGGCCTCGTTCGGCGACCACGACTTCACGGTGCCGAGGCTGCTGCGGTTCGTGCCGGGGCAGGAGATGCTGGTGCCGCCGGCGGACTACCCGGCCGAGCCCGAGCTGATGATCACCTTCGACTCTCCGTCGGTCGCCCGGCTGGGGCTGCTCGGCGAGAGCGTCAGGCGGGCGCACCAGCTCATCGTGGTCGACCACCACCCGTCCAACGACGGGTTCGGCACCCTCGACCTGATCGACCCGGGCGCCCCGGCGACGGCGATGCTGGCCGAGCAGCTGATCTACCGCCTGGGCGGCTCGCTCGACCGTGACATCGCCACCTGCCTCTACACGGGGCTGGTGACCGACACCGGGTCGTTCCGTCACTCCTCGACCACGCCCGCCGCGCACGAGATGGCGGCGCGGCTGGTGGCGACCGGGCTGCACACCGACGAGATCGCCAGGGAGCTGTGGGACCGCTCCCCGTTCGGCTATCTCAAGGTGATGGCCGCCGCGCTCGACCGGGTGGTGCTCGACGACGGCCTGGTGTGGACGTACGTCACCCGGGTCGACCGGGCGGCCCGCGGCCTGCCGTACTCCGAGCTCGAAGGGCTGATCGACGTGATCCGCCGCACCGACGAGGCGGAGGTGGCGGCGGTGCTGAAAGAGGACGACCAGGGCGCCTGGCAGGTGTCGACGAGGTCGAAGGGCCGCGTCGACGTGGCGGCGGTCTGCGCCGCGCTGGGCGGCGGCGGTCATCACAACGCGGCAGGGTTCACCTCGCACGACAGTGTCGAGGAGACCGTGGCGAAGTTCCGGGAACTGCTGAGAGAGGCGTGATGGCCGAAAGTGGCCTGATCATCGTGGACAAGCCGGCCGAGTGGACGTCGCACGACGTGGTGGCCAAGCTGCGCCGCCTGGCGGGCACCCGCCGCGTCGGCCACGCGGGCACGCTCGACCCGATGGCGACGGGCGTGCTGGTGGTGGGCGTGGAGAAGGCGACCCGCCTGCTCGGGCACCTGGCGCTGACGGAGAAGGTGTACGAGGCCACGATCCGGCTGGGCGTCACCACCAACACCGACGACGCCGAGGGGCTGGTGACGGCGACGGCTTCGGCGTCGGGCGTGACGCCGGAGGCCGTCCACGAGGGCGTCGCCGCGCTCACGGGGGAGATCATGCAGATCCCGCCCCAGGTGAGCGCGATCAAGGTGGACGGGCAGCGCGCCTACAAGCTGGCGCGCGCCGGTGAGGACGTGGAGCTGAAGGCGCGGCCGGTGACGGTGCACGGCTTCGAGGTCACCGACGTGCGGGTGAAGGACGACCTGGTGGACGTGGACGCCACGATCCGCTGCTCGTCCGGCACGTACATCCGGGCGCTGGCCCGTGACCTGGGCGCCGGGCTCGGCGTCGGCGGCCACCTGACGGCGCTGCGCCGCACCCGGGTGGGCCCGTACGACCTGAGCGGGGCCAGGACGATCGAGCAGCTCACGGAGGAGTGCGTGGTGCTGCCGATCGGCGAGGCGGTCGCGGCGGCGTTCCCGCGCCGGGACGTGACGCCCGAGGAGGCGCGCGTGGTGCGGCACGGCGGCCGGCTGCCGGCGGCGGGCCTGGGCAAGGGGCCGATCGGCATGTTCGGGCCCGACGGGGAGCTGCTGGCGCTGGTGGAGGAGCAGGGCAGGCTGGCCAAGCCGCTCGCGGTGTTCGTCTCCTAGGCGGGTTTGCGGGCGACCATGATGTCGCGCACGATCGCCTGGTCGACCCAGTGCTCGAAGTCGGGGTAGGCGACCACGTCGAGGCCGGCGGAGGCGAGGATCGCGGCGAGGTCGTCGCGGGTGCCGCCGTAGGTGTTCCAGGAGATGCCGAGGGCGCCGCCGGGGCGCAGCAGGCCGGCCCAGACGGGCGCGGCCTTGGCGATCAGCTCCAGCGGGCTGCGGGACAGCCCGCTGCCGCCCTTGCTGCCGTGCTGCACGCCGTAGGGGGCGTCGGTGGCGACGAGGTGGAACGTGCCCGGCTTGAAGAACTCGCGCGAGCGCAGGGTGTCGGCGTTGACTACCGTGACGTGCTGGGTGTCGCCCGCCTTGAACGCCTCCTTGGTGAGCCCGAACGTCACCTGCAGCCGCCGCCCGACCAGGGCGCGCTCGCGCCGGACGGGGACGGTCTCGGCGGTGTGCTTGAGCCGCTTGTCGCGCAGCCACTTCTTGATGAAGCCGGAGTAGGCTTCGAAGTCCTTGGCGTCAACGTCAACGCCATAGGCGTCATATCCGTACATGAGGGCCTGGTTGAGCGTCGTGCCGCGCCCGCACATCGGGTCGAACACGGACAGCCGGGCGTCCATCGGGAAGTCGGTGGCCAGCGCCGTGACGTTGAGCAGCAGCTTGGTGAAGTGCTCGTTCGTCTTGCCGGCGTACTTCTGGATCGTGATCAGGTCGCTGCTCAGCCGGTCGAGCGGGCGCATCGTCAGCGGGCGCAGCAGCTCGCCCTCCCGCTCGAACAGCGCGTAGACCGACGACAGGTTGGACAGGCGCGCGACCTCGTCCGCGCCGAGCGGCCCGGCCGTCTCGAACGTGACGTAGGGCAGGCCGCCGATCAGCCGCTCCTCGATGCCCGAGACGCCGCCCGGCAGCGCCCGTCCGGCGAAGACCGCCAGCTCGGAGCGGGTGAGCCGGGGCGCGCTCTCCCCGTAGACGCGGTTGAAGGCAGGCAGGATGAGAAAGGCGTACTGAGGCATGGTGGGGACGATCGTACCCGCCCGATTGCGGGTAACGGGGCCGCGCATGGCAGGCTTGTTCAGGGATTGATCCGCCACGAAGCGAATGGGGCCGGGCGTGCGGGATTCGGAGAGGTCTGTCGTCACGATCGGCGTGTTCGACGGGGTGCACCGGGGTCACCAGCGGGTGGCCGGGCGGGCCGTGGAGATCGCCCGCGAGCGCGGGATGCGGTCCGTGGCGCTCACGTTCGAGCCGCATCCGGAGGAGGTCGTGCGGCCCGGCTATCGGCCGCTGCGGCTGACGGCGGCGCGCCGCCGGGCCGGCCTGCTGGCCGGGCTGGGCGTGCAGGAGGTGCGGGTGCTCGGGTTCACGGTGGAGATGTCGGAGCTGAGCCCGGCCGAGTTCGCCCAGGAGGTGCTCGCCGACGACCTGCGCGCGGCCGTGGTCGTGGTGGGGGAGGACTTCGCGTTCGGCCACCGCGCCGCCGGTGACGCCGAGGTGCTGCGCGCGCTGGGCGACAAGTTCGACTTCACGGTTGAGGAGGTGCCGCTGCTCGACGCGGTCTCCTCGACGGAGATCCGCAGGCGGGTGGCCGACGGCGACGTCGCGGGCGCCGCCGCCGACCTGGGCCGCCCGCACCGGGTGGAGGGCGTCGTGGTGCGCGGCTACCAGCGCGGCCGTCAGCTCGGCTTCCCGACGGCCAACGTCGAGACCCCGCCGCAGACGGCCATCCCCGCCGACGGCGTCTACGCCGGCTGGCTGGAGTGCGTGCCCGTGGCCAACCTGCCGGCCCTCTACGAGGGCGAGCGCTGGCCCGCCGCCATCTCCGTCGGCACCAACCCCACGTTCGAGGGAGTGCCGCGCACCGTCGAGGCGTACGCGCTCGACCGCGACGACCTGGAGCTGTACGGCGTGCACGTGGCGGTGGAGTTCGCGGCGCGGCTGCGCGGCAACACCCGCTTCGACTCGATCGAGGAGCTCGTCGCGCAGATCCACGCCGACGTCGACGAGGCCAGGCGGCTGACCTCCTAACACGCTCCTCAACGCAGGGAGTCGAGCAGTCTCGACAGCGCGGCCTGGGTGTCGGCCAGGTCGCCGGGCCGCGCCGATCCGGCCAGCCAGAGCGCGGCCTCGTTCATCGCCCCCGACAGCAGGTGGGTCAGCGGGGCGACCGGCTGGGGCGCGATCACGCCCTCGTCGATCAGCGCGGTCAGCGCCTCGGCCAGGTGGCGGGCCGAGGCGGCCTCGTCCATCGCCCGCCACTCGCTCCAGCCCAGCACGGCGGGCCCGTCGACCAGCATGATGCGCTGCACCTCGGGGTCCGCGCCCGCCGCCAGGAACGCGGCGCAGCCCGCCTTGAGCTGCGCCCACGCGCCGGACTCGGCGTCGGCGGCGGCCGCCACCCGGGCCGCGACCTCCTGCTGCACCTCCTCCAGCACGGCCCTGAACAGCTCGGCCTTGCCGTCGAAGTGGTGGTAGAGGGCGCCCTTGGTGACGCCGGACTCGCGCACGATCTCGGCCAGCCCCACCGCCGCGTAGCCGTGCCCGGCGAACAGCCGCCTGGCCACGCTGATCAGCGTCTTCCTGGTGCGTTCGCGCTGCTCTGCCCTGGTCATCCTGCGCTCCTCTTTGACATACCGTCGGTATGCCATTTAGCGTACCATCGGTATGTGAAAGGAGTTGGGCATGGAGCTCAGCAGTTACTATCCGGTCATCTGCACCGACAAGGTGGCCGAGTCGCGTGACTTCTACGTCGAGCGGTTCGGGTTCGAGGTGACGTTCGAGGCAGACTGGTACGTGAGCCTGCGCCGGGGCGCGTACGAGCTGGCGTTGCTCGACCACACGCACCCGACGCTGCCCGAGGCGTACCGGAAGAGGGCCGCCGGCGTGCTGCTCAACTTCGAGGTCGCCGACGTCGACGCCGAATGGCGGCGGCTCGTCCTCGACGGCGGCCTGAAGCCCGAGCTGGAGCTGCGCAGCGAGGACTTCGGCCAGCGTCACTTCATCGTCGCCGACCCCACGGGCGTGCTCATCGACGTGATCACCAACATCGAGCCGACGGAGGAGTACGCCGCGCAGTACGCATGAGGTGGTAACCTTGCATGTCGGCTCTGTAACGGCGGTGCTGTGCGCTGCCCTGACGGCCTTCGCGCGGCGACTGTAGGCACGCACGGTCGTTCGCAACATTTCTGTTTCATTCACGCGTGCCCGTAGAAGAAGGAGAGCCGTGTCCCTCGACACCGCTGCCAAGAAGACCATCATCGCGGAGTACGCGACCGTCGACGGTGACACCGGGTCGCCCGAGGTGCAGATCGCGCTGCTCAGCAAGCGCATCAGCGAGCTCACCGAGCACCTGAAGACCCACAAGCACGACCACCACAGCCGTCGTGGCCTGCTGCTGCTCGTCGGTCGCCGTCGTCGCCTGCTGAAGTACCTGCAGAAGGTCGACATCGCGCGTTACCGTTCGCTCATCGAGCGGCTCGGCCTGCGCCGATAACATGGAAAGGGAGCGGCGTGCCTCGCCGCTCCCTTCTCATATGGTCCGGCGCGTCGAGCGGCACCGCCGCACGCGCCTGACGTACAACTGAATATCCGAGACACTGAGAGCCCCCGCGTCCGCTCAGCACCATGCGACCCGCGACGCCTGCGGGCCGGTCCTCGGTAGTGGCTTCCGGTAACCAAGACCGGGCGCTTCGATCGAAGACCGGCGCTGCACCTAACGAGGGTGCCGGTGAAATGGGCGCGGGAGACCGACTGACCAAGGAGGTCCCCCGTGGAGGGTGTCCACACTGCTGAAGCCGTCATCGACAACGGCTCATTCGGCACGCGCACGGTCCGGTTCGAGACCGGCAGGCTCGCGCGTCAGGCGGCCGGCAGCGCCGTCGCCTATCTCGACAACGACACGATGGTCCTGTCCGCGACCACCGCGTCCAAGAACCCCAAGGAAAACCTCGACTTCTTCCCGCTCACGGTCGACGTCGAGGAGCGCATGTACGCCGCGGGCCGCATCCCCGGCTCGTTCTTCCGCCGTGAGGGCCGTCCCTCCGAGGACGCCATCCTCACCTGCCGCCTGATCGACCGGCCGCTGCGCCCCTCGTTCGTCAAGGGCCTGCGCAACGAGATCCAGGTCGTCGCGACGATCATGGCGCTCAACCCCGAGCACCTCTACGACGTGGTCGCCATCAACGCCGCCTCGCTGTCCACCCAGCTCGCCGGGCTGCCCTTCTCCGGCCCGATCGGCGGCGTGCGCGTCGCGCTGATCGACGGCCAGTGGGTCGCCTTCCCGACCCACCCCGAGCTGGAGCGCGCCACGTTCGACATGGTCGTGGCCGGCCGCCTGCTCGACGACGGCGACGTCGCGATCATGATGGTCGAGGCCGAGTCCACCCGCGACACGCTCAAGCTGGTCGCCGACGGCGCCGTCGCCCCCACCGAGGAGACGGTCGCCGAGGGCCTGGAGGCCGCCAAGCCGTTCATCAAGGTGCTGTGCGAGGCCCAGGGCCGCATCGCCCAGGTCGCCGCCAAGGAGACGGCCGAGTACCCGGTCTTCCCCGACTACCAGGAGGACGTCTACGCCGCGGTCGAGGCCGCGGTGAAGACCGAGCTGGCCGCCGCCCTCACCATCGCGGGCAAGCAGGAGCGCGAGAACGAGCTCGACCGCATCAAGGCGGTCGCCGCCGAGAAGCTGCTGCCGGAGTTCGAGGGCCGCGAGAAGGAGATCTCCGCCGCCTACCGCTCGGCGATGAAGAAGCTCATGCGCGAGCGGGTCATCAACGAGGGCGTCCGCATCGACGGCCGCGGCACCAAGGACATCCGCGCCCTGTCGGCCGAGGTCCACGTGGTGCCCCGGGTGCACGGCTCGGCCCTGTTCGAGCGCGGCGAGACCCAGATCCTGGGCATCACCACGCTGAACATGCTGCGCATGGAGCAGGTCATCGACACGCTCAACCCCGAGCGGACCAAGCGCTACATGCACAACTACAACTTCCCGCCCTACTCCACCGGTGAGACCGGCCGCGTGGGCTCGCCCAAGCGCCGCGAGATCGGCCACGGCGCGCTCGCCGAGCGGGCGCTCATCCCGGTCCTCCCCTCGCGCGAGGAGTTCCCGTACGCCATCCGCCAGGTCTCCGAGGCGCTCGGCTCCAACGGCTCCACCTCGATGGGCTCGGTCTGCGCCTCCACGATGGCGCTGCTCGACGCCGGTGTGCCGCTCAAGGAGATGGTCGCGGGCATCGCGATGGGCCTGATCGGCGAGGGTGACGACTACGTCACGCTGACCGACATCCTCGGCGCCGAGGACGCCATGGGCGACATGGACTTCAAGGTCGCCGGCACCCGCGACGTCATCACCGCGCTCCAGCTCGACACCAAGCTCGACGGCATCCCCGCCTCGGTGCTGGCCGGCGCGCTCAAGCAGGCCAAGGGCGCCCGCCTGGCGATCCTCGACGTCATGCAGGAGGCCATCGCCTCCCCGGCGGAGATGAACCCGACGGCGCCGCGCATCATCACGATCAAGGTCCCGGTGGACAAGATCGGCGAGGTCATCGGCCCGAAGGGCAAGATGATCAACCAGATCCAGGACGACACGGGCGCCGAGATCACCATCGAGGACGACGGCACGATCTACATCGGCGCCACCGACGGCCCCTCGGCCGAGGCGGCCCGGTCGGCGATCAACGCCATCGCCAACCCGCACATGCCGGAGGTCGGCGAGCGCTACCTGGGCACGGTCGTCAAGATCGCCGCCTTCGGCGCGTTCATCTCGCTGATGCCCGGCAAGGACGGCCTCCTGCACGTCTCGCAGATCCGCAAGCTGCACGGCGGCAAGCGCATCGAGAACGTCGAGGACGTGATGAGCGTCGGCGAGAAGATCCAGGTGGAGATCGCCGAGATCGACCAGCGCGGCAAGCTCTCCCTGGTGCCCGTCGAGGTCATCGAGAAGGAGGCGGCCGAGAAGGAGGCCAAGGCCGAGGCCGGCGGCGACGCCGAGCCCGAGGCCGCGGCCCCGGCAGGCGACGACAAGCCGCGCGAGGAGCGTCCGCGCCGCACCCGCACCCGGGTCCGCGCGCCCCGCGCCGACGACGGGGACGACCGCAACTCGTGATCACAACCACGCTGCATCCCGGCCGGGACGGGGCCGGGGTCGTCAAGCGCACCGTCCTCCCCGGTGGGCTGCGCGTGGTGACCGAGACCATGCCGACCGTGCGCAGTGTCGCGGTCGGCATGTGGGTCGGCATCGGCTCGCGTGATGAGGCCCCCGAGCACATGGGGGCCACCCACTTCCTCGAACACCTGCTGTTCAAGGGCACGCCCACCCGTGACGCCATGGAGATCTCGGCGTCCGTCGAGGGCATCGGCGGGGAGATCAACGCCTTCACCGCCAAGGAGTACACCTGCTACTACGCGCGGGTGCTCGACGAGGATCTGCCGATCGCCGTCGACGTGCTCGCCGACGTGGTGACCAGCTCGCTCGTCACCGAGGACGACGTCGAGTCGGAGCGGGGCGTGATCCTGGAGGAGATCGCCATGCACGACGACGACCCGTCCGACGTGGTGCACGAGCAGTTCGCGGCCGCCCTCTACGGCGACTCGCCGATCGGGCGGCCCATCCTCGGCACGGTCGAGTCGATCAACGCGCTCGGCCGCGACCGCATCGCCGAGTACTACCACCGCTACTACCGGCCGCTGCGCACGGTCGTCTCGGTGGCGGGCAACGTGCGCCACGAGGAGGTCGTGGAGCTGGTCATGCGGGCCTACGAGCGCTCGGGCGCCCTGACGGGCCCGGTCGACTACGCTCCGCCGCGCACCAGCGGCCCCGGCGCCCCGGCCCGCTCCGGCGTCCGCGTCCTCGACCGGCCGACCGAACAGGCCAACCTCGTCCTCGGCACCACCGGCATGTCGCGCACCGACGACCGCCGCTTCGCGCTCGGCGTGCTCAACGCCGCGCTCGGCGGCGGCATGTCGTCGCGGCTGTTCCAGGAGATCCGGGAGAAGCGCGGCCTGGCCTACTCCGCCTACAGCTACACCTCGGCCTACGCCGACACCGGCCAGTTCGGCATCTACGTCGGCTGCCTGCCGTCGAAGATCGACGACGTGCTCAAGATCTGCCGGGACGAGGTGGCCAGGGTGGTGGCCGACGGCCTGACCGAGGACGAGATCGTCCGCGGAAAGGGCCAGATGCGCGGCGGGCTCGTGCTCGGCCTGGAGGACACCGGCTCGCGCATGTCGCGCATCGGCAAGAACGAGCTCGTCTACGAGGAACTGCTCTCCGTGGACGAGGTGCTCGCCCGCATCGAGGCCGTCACCGCCGACGAGATCGCCGGCGTGGCCGCCGACGTGTTCAACCGGCCGCTCACGCTCGCCGTCATCGGCCCGTACGGGGACAAGGACTTCTCCGGCGCGATCGCCTGAGCGGTATAAGGTTGACCCCGTGATCAGGGTAGGTGTGCTCGGCGCGCGAGGCCGCGTGGGCGTCGAAGTGTGCAGGGCGGTCGAGGCGGCCGCCGACATGGAGCTGGTGGCCGCGCTCGACAAGGACGACCCCATCGAGGGCCTCGACGGCGCGGAGGTGGTGGTCGACTTCACCCATCCCGACGTGGTCATGGGCAACCTGGAGTGGGCCATCGCGCACGGCGTGCACCCGGTGGTGGGCACCACCGGGTTCGACGCCGGGCGGCTCGACACCGTGCGCGGCTGGCTGGCCGCCTCCCCGGGCACCAACTGCCTCATCGCCCCCAACTTCGGCATCGCCGCCGTGCTCATGATGCACTTCGCCGCCCAGGCGGCGCGTCACTTCGAGTCGGTCGAGATCGTCGAGCTGCACCACCCCGGCAAGGCCGACGCCCCGTCGGGCACCGCCCGGCGCACCGCCGAGCTGGTGGCCGAGTCGCGCGCCAAGGCCGGGTCCCCCGCCATGCCCGACGCCACCACCACCGAGCTCGACGGCGCGCGCGGCGCCGACGTCGACGGGGTCAGGGTGCACGCGGTGCGCCTGGCCGGGCTGATCGCCCACCAGGAGGTGCTGCTCGGCGGCGACGGCGAGACGCTCACGATCCGCCACGACACCATGAGCCGCTCCGCGTTCGCCCCCGGCGTGCTGCTCGGCGTGCGCCGGGTGCGCGAGCTCCCTGGCCTCACCGTCGGCCTGGAGCCCCTGCTCGACCTCTAGACGGAGGCCGTGCCCGCCACCTCGGGACGAGGTCGCGGGCACGGGTGAAGGAGGGGTTCCCGGCTCCGCACAGCCGAGCCTACGATCATCACACTAATATTCGCGGGCGTCCGCGTCGGCAATCATGAGACCGTGTCGGCATGGTGCGATGGGCTGAATCCGCGGATCTTCCCGGCCTGACGGCTGTGGAGCTGGCCGCCGACGGGCTGTTCGAGCAGGTGGGCATCACGTTCCCGCCGGGCACGACGATGATCGAGGAGGTCACCGACCCCGGCCCGGTGCTGGTGGAGGGCGACCCGCCCGACGGTTTCGCCCTCGTCGGCCACGTCGACGGCAACCTCCACCTCGAACAGCTCGCCGTACGCCCCGAGCGGATGCGCCGGGGCATCGGCGGCCGGCTCGTCGCCGCCGTCCTCGACCACGCCCGCGCCACGGGCGCCCCCGCCGTGACGCTGACCACCTTCCGCGACGTGCCCTGGAACGCCCCCTGGTACGAGCGCCACGGCTTCCACGTCCTGCCCGCCGAGGACTGGGGCCCTGAGCTGCGCGCCCTGGTGGAGCACGAGCGCGCCCTGGGCATCGACGTGGCCCCCCGCGTCGTCATGAGCGCCATCCCCTGACAGCGGGGCCCCTGCCGTGACGGCGGAGTGCTTCTAGCGGTTGGCGGTGAGCCAGGCGACGGCGAAGTCCACGGCCGTCCTCAGCGGGAACAGCCGCGCGGTAGCGTCCCCCACCGGCCCGCGCCGCACCCGGCAGGCCCGCTCGAACGCGGCGCCCAGCGCGGCGAAGTCGCCCGCGTCGAGGTCCACGTCCTCGAACTCGCACCACTCCCGCCCCCGCCCGTCGTCCACCACCCCCCGGTACGACCGGCGCGGCGGATCGTCACGGAAGCGGTACTCGGCCAGGTGGAAGGCCGTGCACCGGTCGTAGCCGACGCCGAGCAGCAGCACGAGCGCCCCGGCGTCGTACAGCCGGCCGAGCGGCGAACGCTCGCCGAGCAGGCAGTCACGCGCGTGACCGTCGATGACGGCGGCGGCGTGCGGCCCCACGGCGGCGAACGAGGTGTGCGGGTGCGCGCTGCGCCGGGCCCCGGGAAGCTGCCGGACGTGCTCGGGTATGCGCCCCATCAGCGCCGTCGGCGTCGTCGCCGGGTCGTACGCGGGCATGGCGGCCCGATGCCGGGCGACCTCCTCGGCGCTCATCCCGGCGACGAGGGCGCGATAGCAGGAGGAGGTGTCGGAGTTGGCCGGGGTCCCGGTGGGGACCACGAGCGTGCCGCCGGGCCCCAGCAGGTCACGCAGCGCGGCGACGACGGCCGGAGCACCGCCGTGAACCCGGCCGATGGCACTGAGCGAGGAGTGCACCAGGACGACCTGTCCGGGCGCGACGCCCAGCGCCGCGAAAGCGTGCCTTAAATGGTGATAATTGGGCATCTAACACCTCATTCCTGCTCAATGGCGCTTTCTATACACGAGAGTCGAATAAATGATCTTTCGCAAGCAAATGGCCATATTTCGTGCTGGTGAGGCGTGCTTTCCGGGGTGAGAGACGGCTGACGGGTCCTGATCGCTCCCATATAATTCGACGGGCCGTACGCGGCCAAAATCCTGTATCCACTCCCCACTGAGGCGGGTCGTCGCCGTGGCAATCGCCTCCTGTGAGCCTAAGGTCAACTCCGGGAAAGAACGGGGTGAGGCGAGGGGATTGAGGAGTACGGGTGGGGCACGCGGCCGCCCGCGTCTGCCCAAGCGGCTGGAATTTCCGGTCGCCTGGACCAGCTCCGCCCTGTCCACGGTCGGCACCCGGACGCTCCACGTCGCCTATCCGCTCCTCGCCCTCGCGCAGACCGGCTCGCCCACCGCCGCCGGTTGGACCGGGTTCGCCCTGACCATTCCCATTCTGGTCTTCTACGTCCCGGGTGGCCTCGTCGTCGATCGCCTGTCACCACGGACGATCATGTTCGTCGCCGAGCTGGGCCGTTTCCTCACCGTGCTGTCGGTGCTGGCCTCGCTGGCGTTCGGCGAGCCCCACCTGGTGCATCTCATCCTGGCCGCCCTCCTGGAGGGCACGCTCTGGGTGATGTACAACCTCGCGGAGACGTCGCTCCTGCCGTCGCTGGTGGAGCCGGTGAAAGTACGCAGCGCGCTGGCCAAGAGCGAGGGGGCGGGGCATCTGGCCTCGCTGGCGGGCCGGCCGCTCGGCGGCTACCTGTTCGGGCTGGGGGCGATGGTCCCGTTCGTGCTGAACGCCGTCCTGTTCTTCCTCTCCTCGCTGCTGACGCTTCCGCTGCTGCGCCGCTCCGGCCCCCGGCCGCCCCGCGCGTCGCTGCTGCACGACCTGTCGGGAGGGTTCCGCGTGCTGCGCAGGCAGGTCTTCCTGCGGGGCGCGATCACGCTGGTGACGCTGACCAACCTGCTCGTCAACACGCTCGTGATGATCTTCATCGCGGGCTCCGAGGGCATGTCGCCGCTGACCATCGGGCTGGTGCTGGCCGTGGGCGGCGTGGGCGGGGCGCTGGGCGCCCTGCGGGCCCACTACAGGAAGCCGAGCGGCTCCACCCTGCTGGTCCACGCGTGGATCTGGGCCGGGGCGATGTTCCTGGCGATGGTCGGCGCGCTGCTGCAGGCGGTGCTGGGCACCACCTGGCAGTTGTGGCCGATCTTCTTCGCCCTCGCCTTCATCACCACCGGCTACGGCGGCGCGATGAGCAACGTGGCGATCAGGGTGACGGAGGTGGAGCACATCGCGCCCCGCGAGCTGGCACGGGTGATCGGCGTCTCCCGGCTGTCCTCCTACGGCGCCCTCTGCTTCGCCGCGCCGCTCGGCGGCCTGCTCGTCACCTGGTGCGGCATCGAGGGCGGGTCGATCGTGCTGTTCGTACTGATGCTGGTCCTGGCGCTCGCGGCGACCTACCTGCCGGGCGTGCGGAACTGGCTGACCCCACCCCTGCCGAGCAGGCTGTACGAGCAGCACACCCCCGCACAGGCCGTGTGACCGCTACACGCTGACGAGCCGCCTGGCGTCCTTCTCCATGTGGCCGGGCAGGGGCGGCGCCGAGGCGGAGATGGCCCGCCGCGCCAGGTCGGCCGCGGACGTGGTCTGCCCCGCCAGCTCCTTGACCTTGGCCGCGTAGAGCAGCAGGGGGCCGTGGTCGCCGACCTCGGCCAGCGCGTCGGCCATCTCCCGCTCGGCCTCGGCGAGGCTGTCGACCTGAGCCAGCGCGAGCGCGTGCGCCACCCGGGCGAACGGCCGGCGGAGCGGCCGGGCCCGCTCCAGGTCCCGCAGCGCGTCGCGGCCCCGGCCCATCCCGGCCAGGATCTGCCCCCGGCCGAGCAGCGCGTCGAGGTTGTTGCCCTCGCGGTCGAGCACGCCGTCGAGCACCCCGAGGGCCGCCTCGGGATGGCCGCCGTGCCACAGCGCCCAGGCCAGCTCGGTCTGGACGGCGAGGTCGGCGGGCAGGCGGATCATCGCCGCGCGCAGGTCGCGGACCGCCTCCTCGGGCGAGCCCTGAGCCAGCCGCAGCCGGCCGATGGCCGTGAGCAGCGGCCCGACGGCGGTCGCCACCCCGGCGCTCTCGAAGCCCTTGGCGGCCCTGCTGTAGCGGGAGACGGCGGCGGCCAGGTTGCCGCGCCGGTGGTCGACGTTGCCCAGCAGCGATTCGATCTCGGCGCGCAGCTCCAGCTCGTCGTCCTGGGAACGCGCCAGCGCCTCCTCGCCGCGTCTGGCGGCGAGGGCCAGGTCACCCTCCCGCAGGGCCCCCTCGGCGGCCCGCAGGCAGTCCTCGGGCGGTGACGGCGCCCTGGGAGGGGCGTGCACCGGCTGGACGTCCTGAGGGCGTGGCAACCGGTCGTAGGCGAGCTCGTACCAGCCCTCGCCCTTGTGCCGGCCGGCTCGCAGCAGGTGGCGCTTGACGAGCAGCTCGAACGCGGGCTCGCCGATCCCGGTGACCCCGGCCAGGCCCTGGCCGACCGCCCGCCCGCCCGCGGGCGAGGCGCCGAAGGTCAGCCGCAGCCAGGTGCGCAGCCCGTGCTCGTCGCCGTCGAACCGCTCGGCGGCCAGGTCGGCGATCAGCCGGTCGTAGTGGCGGGCGAGCACCGAGTCCGCGTCGCCGTGCCGGAGCACGTCGCGTACCGAGATCGTCCCGCCGTGCGGCGGCAGCGCCTTCCACAGAGCCTCGCAGACCACCTGGAGCTGGACCGGCTCCACGCCCTCCCCGTGGCGCGCGATGTCCGAACGGGCCCTGATGTCGGCCAGGTCGTTCACCAGTTGCTCGGCGGCGGCCTCGGACAGGGCGCGGCCGGTGCCGGCCATAGGCCGCGTGACCGCTTCCAGTGCGGCGTCGGGCCCGAGGGGCCCCAGCTCGTAGCGTGCCGCTGCGGAGCCGGCCAGCGCCCGCTCGTACGGTTCGACGTCGGCGAGGTGATCGGCGCGGACGGAGAGCAGGACGCGCAGGCCCGGATCGGCCTGGAGCGCCTCGGCGAGCTGGCCGAAGAACCAGTCGCGGTAGGGCTGGTCCCGCCCGTCGGCGGTGAACAGCTCCTCGGCCTGGTCGATGCTCACCATGGTGAGCGTGCGCTCCCCGTGGACGTCGCGCTTGACCGGACGGGACCGCAGGAACGCGCGGATTGTCAGACCGGCCAGCCGCGTGGGCGGCGCCATCGGCGACCACGACAGCAGAAGGGCCAGCACGTACGGATCGTGGTCGGGCAGCGCGGCCTGTGGATAGGCCGAGCCGTACGTGACCCGGCCGACCGGGAGCACGTCGGTCCGGTTGGGGCTGAGCAGCGGGATGACCCCGGCCTGGAGCAGGGACGTCTTGCCCGTGCCCGACGCGCCGTACAGGACCGTCAGCGGCCGGCTCTCCCAGAGCTCGCGGATGTCACGGGCTTCGCCGTCGCGTCCGAAAAAGGCGTGGTGATCCTCGGCGTGATAGGGGCGTAAACCTTTGTACGGTCCCGCCGCCCGCCGCGTTCTCATGCCGGAAGTCACCATGTCGATCCCATCCGCAGCCGCGTTTCACCGCACAGGTCCCCGGTGTAATGGTGCGCGATATCCTCGCACGTGCGGTCGGACCGGCACACCTGCCCGCGGGGACAAAGTGTTCTCCGGAACGCGGTTTACCGCCCCTCCGGGGAGGCGTGTCAGATCGAATTCGAGAATGCGGCGACCTGCTCCTTGTCGTCGCCCAGGCAGGAGGCCACCGCCGCACGCAGGGCCGCGCTCTCCAGGTCCTCCAGGTTGCGTAGCGACACGGAGGTGACGTCGATCAGCTGACCTGATCCGTACTGCCGGTCACGCATGTGCACTCCTCTGTTTCGGCCTGCCCGAATACCGATTGGCGCGATGGCAAATTATGAGCGTGCGTGATACTTCTGATTATGATTCTGTGATAAGCGGGTCGAGTAATCAAGCTCTAGGATGAGCCATATGATTGCCCGGCGCGTCCGGGTGCGGAGCGGAGGATCGACGTGACGGAGAATTCGTACTCCATGGCGCAGGGACCGAAGGTCTGGGAAAAGGTGCCCAAACGGAATCCGAACTTCACCGGCCGCAACGATCTTCTGACCGCTCTTCGCAAGAGCATCAACACCGTCACCGCCGTCGTGGCGCAGCCGCAGGCCCTGCAGGGGCTCGGCGGCGTGGGCAAGACCCAGCTCGCGATCGAGTACGCGTGGCAGTACCGCGCCCACTACGAGTTCGTCTGGTGGATCTCCGCCGACCAGCCCGTGCTCGTGCCGTCCGCGCTCGCCGCGATGGGCCCGGCGCTCGGCCTGCCCCCGGCCACCGGGGTGGAGCAGGCGACCCAGGCGGTGCTGCGCACGCTGGAGAGCGGCACGCCGTACCGGAGCTGGCTGGTGATCTTCGACAACGCGGAGGAGCCGGAGTACATCAAGGACTTCATCCCGCGAGGTCCCGGCCACGTCCTCATCACCTCGCGCAACTCGCGCTGGAGCGACCACGAGCCGACCATCCAGGTGGACGTCTTCGAGCGCCAGGAGAGCGTCGACTTCCTGCGCAAGCGTCTCAGGGGCACGGTCGGGGAGGCGGACGCGGACCTGATCGCCGAGAAGCTCGGCGACCTCCCGCTTGCGCTGGAGCAGGCGGGCGCCCTGCTGGCCAGGACGCTCATGCCGGTGGAGGAGTACGTGGCGCTGCTGGACGAGCAGACCAGCCGGCTGCTCAGCCTGGAGAAGGCGCCGATGTACCCGCAGTCGATGACGGCCGCCTGGCAGTTGTCGGTGTCGCAGCTGGAGGACCGGGTGCCCGAGGCGGTCGAGGTGCTGCGCTGCTGCGCGTTCTTCGGCCCTGAGCCCATCCCGCGCGACGTCTTCCGGCGCGGCGGCAACCGGTCGGTCGGCCCGCGGCTGGCGCCCATCCTGTCGGACCCGATCCTGCTGGCCAGCGCCCTGAGCAACCTCGAACGCTACGCGCTCGTCAAGGCCGAGCCCAACACCCGCACCCTCCAGGTCCACCGGCTGAACCAGGCGCTGCTGCGCGACGAGACGCCGGAGAAGGAACGCGGCGAGTTCCGCCACGAGGTGCACCTGCTCCTGGCCGGCAGCGCGCCGGACAACCCGGACGACACGAGCAAGTGGGCCAGTTTCGAGGAGCTGGCCGCGCACCTGCGGCCCTCCGGGCTGATCGACTGCGTGGATCCCGGCGTGCGCAAGTTCGCCCTCGACCTGGTGCGCTACATGTACGTGCGCGGCAGCTACACCCAGGCCCAGGCGCTGCTCGACGAGTACATCGAGAAGTGGACCGAGAAGAGCGGGGCTCGCCATCCCAACGTGCTGTCGGCCCGCGTCCACCTCGGCAACGTCTACCGGGCGCTGGCCCTCTACGACAAGGCCTACGACCTCGACTCGGTGACCTGGGAGCTGATGCGGGAGTCCCTGCGCCACGACCACGCCGACACGATCTGGGCCACCAGCAGCTACGCCGCCACCCTGCGGGGCCGCGGCGAGTTCAGCCGGGCGCGGGAGGTCGACCAGGAGGCGGTGGAGGCCTACGAGCGGCTGCACGGCGAGGACGACATCCTGACGCTGCGCTCCCGCAACAACCTGGCCGTCGACTACGCGCTCACCAGCGACTACGACCAGGCGCGCGAGATCCTGCAGAAGGTCTACCGGAAGGTGAGCGTCGAGGAGAACATGGGCAGCCGGTTCTTCCTGCAGATCTGGAGCAACCTCAACCGGGCCGTGCGGTTGAGCGGGCGGTTCCAGGCGGCTGCCGACATGGGCGAGGACCTGCACACCTACGGCGGCACCCACCTCGGCGAGGACCATCCCAACACGCTGCTGGCGGCCAAGGACTACGCGATCTCGCTGCGCAGGACGGGGCAGTTGGGCGAGGCCGTGGAGCTCATGCGTGACACCTACAAGCGCCTGCAGCGGCTGTACGGCGACCGGCACGGCGACACGATGGCGGCGGCGCTGGGCCTGTCCAACGCGTTGCGCGCCGCGGGCGAGCTCGAGGCGGCCGGGCAACTGGCCGAGGAGGCTCTGCTCTACTATCCGTCGGTGTTCGGCGACGACCATCCCTTCACCCACGCCGTACGGATCAACCAGGCTCTGCTCCTGCGGCTGAGCGGCGACGTGGCCACGGCGCGGCAGATGAACCAGCGCGCGCTGGCCGGTCTCACCGAGCGGGTCGGCCGCGCGCACGACTACACCGTCTCCTGCGCCGTCAACCTGCAGAACGACCTGGCCGCGCTCGGCGAGCACGACAGGGCCCGGCAGCTCGGCGAGGAGAACTACCGGGCGATCCGGACACACTTCAGCGAGGATCACTACCTGAGCATGATCTGCGCCGCCAACCTGAGCATCGACCTGCGCGAGACGGGGGCGGCGGAAGAGGCCGACCGGCTGCACGCCGAGACGATGAAGCGCTTCGCCCTGCACATGGGGCAGGATCATCCCGACAGCCTGGCGGCGGCCTCCGGCCTGCGCATCGACACGGACTTCGACCCGCCGCCCCTCTGACCCGCCGCCCGTCCGACCCCGGCGTCTCAGCGGAGGCGGGTCTGCCGGCGGTGGCGTTCGGAGAGCAGGCCCGCGCGGGCGGCCGCGGCCGGGGTGACCGGCTCGGCCCGCCAGCGGCCGAGCAGGCCGCGCAGCTCGCCGACGAGCTCCTCCCCGGCCGGGGTCAGGCCGCCGCTGCCGAGCAGCGTCGCGCAGACCTGGTAGGAGGCCTCACGCCAGCGGGCGAACTCCACCTGGGCCCGCGGGCCGATCCCGGTGTCGGCGGCGTGCACCCGCCAGAACCCGGCTACGGCGGCGTGCGCGTACGCGCCGTGCAGCAGGCCGAACAGCGGACGCGGATCCGGGCGCCAGGGCGCGTAGTAGCGGCGGCCGTCGTCGGGACGGACCAGCTCCACCACCTCGCTCAGCGCGTTCAGCTTGGCGTGCTGCAACTCGTGCGCCAGCGTGACGGCCATGCCGATCCCGTCGAGCGGGTCGGACAGCGCGATCGCGCCGAAGGCGTCGCGCGCGGAGGCGCTGTGCTGGTCGCGCTCGCCCGCCAGCACGGGGGTGAGGACCGAGACGGCGGCTCCGAGTTCCGCCGCGACCGCCGGGTGCCGGCCCGTGAGCACCTCCCAGGCGCCGCGCGCGCAGGCGAACCACCGTTCCCGCCGCTCGTCCGTCAGCCGCCCGTCGACGTCGTCGCCCGGCCAGCGGCACGGGTCCAGGTCGTCGATCGTCAGCGACAGGCCGGGGGTCCCCGGCACCTGGTGCAGCACCTGCCAGCCGGGACCGTCACGTACCGGCGAGATGTCGATCTTGTGCCTGCCGGCCCGCAGCTCGGCGCCGCCGGACGCCGGCTCCACGGCCACCTCCGTGACCTCGGGCAGGCCGCCGGGCAGCGTCACCAGGCCCAGCGTGGGCAGCATGAGCATGCCGTCGGACGCCGGGACGCGCAGGCGGCACGGCGCGCCCGCCCGCACGGCCGCCGCGAGCGCGAGCGCCGCCAGTTCGCCGGGGGACCCGCCGGGCAGCGCCCGGCAGGTGCGCAGCAGCCACGCGCCGGTCACCGGATAGCGCAGGCAGCGGTCGACCTGCTCGGGGAAGCGCTCCTCCAGCTCCGACAGCGTCTCGTAGGCCGCCGACACCAGTGCCGCGTCGCGGTGGCCGATCCGGCGGGTCTCGTCCACGAGGAAGCGCGCCAGCAGGCGGTGCTTGCTCGCCTGGGCGGCGCACAACTCCGCGACCGCCGCCGCTCCGCCCGTGCCCGTCCCCGTGGCGAGCGTCGCGAACGCCGCGGCCGAGATCCGATGGCCTGCCGCGCTCACCCGGCTCCTCTCAGGCGCGCCATGTCCCGCTCGCACCGGGCCGAGATGTGGCTGATCAACCGGTACAGGTCCGGGCAGTAGACGGAAGGCTCGGCGAACCCGGTGGCCGGGCTGTAGCGGTGCGCGTACTGGCCGCCGCCGCAGACGTTCACGAGGTCGCAGGCGCGGCAGGTGCCGGACAGCGCCAGCTCGCCGATCTGCCGGGCCACGATCGGCGGCTGCAGGAGCGCCTTGTCCAGCGGGTCGGTGAGCACGTGCAGGCTGGTGGCCGTGGCGCCCTCGAAGGCGCTCTTCAGGATGTCCGACTGTTCGATGCCGCCGTTCGTCTCGATCACCACCATGCGCACCGGCGACAGGCCCACCGCCTCCGCACGCGAGGCCCCGCCCATCAGCAGCCGCATGATCTCCCGGAACAGGCGGATCTCCGTCTGCAGGACCGGGCTGTCGTACCAGCGGTCGAAGATCGGGATCAGCCAGTCGGCGTACGGTGTCGCCGGCGAGCCCGGGATGCGGAACGGCGGCGGGGTGGCCCAGTTGCCGTGCGGCAGCAGGAAGTCGACCGCCGGCGGGTCGAACTCCAGCAGCGCCTCATAGGTGCGCAGCGGGTCGTTGCGGACATCGATCGTGCACAGGATGCCGTTGAACAGGTGGTGGTAGGGGCCCGAGGTCAGCCTGCGCAGCGACTCGCTGACCAGCGCGTGACTGCCGCGCCCGTCGGCGAAGCGCCGGTGCCGGTCCTGCCCCTCGGCGTCGCCGTCGAGGCTCACGCCGACGTGCACCTCCAGCGAGTCGAACAGCTCCAGGAAGGCCGGGCCGAGCCGGACGCCGTTGGTCTGGACGGTGACGTTGACCCGGGTGCCGGTGCCCACCGCGCCGCGGACGCCCAGGACCAGGCGGGAGATGAGGTCGGGGCCTGCCAGCAGGGGTTCGCCGCCGTGCAGGATGACGTCGATCTCCGGGAGGTCGTAGCGGGCGGTGTGCTCGCCGATCCGCTCGATCGCGCGGTCGGCGATGGCGTCGGACATGCGCCGGGGCTGGCCGCGCCAGCTCTGGTCGGCCATCTCGTACACGTAGCAGTGGCGGCAGGCCAGATCGCAGCGGCTGTGGATCTTCAGGATGAACTGCTGAAAGGCCAGCGGGGTCCAGCCGCCGGCCAGCAGTGCGTCAACGTCGAGGAATTCCGGGAACCTCCGCGTGAGCAGTGGCTCCGAATCAGGCCTTCCCAGCAACGGCTACCTCATTATGCGTCGTGCACGCCATTGTGCCCTTCTGACAAGGACTTCCGCTTTCGCGGATTGTGCGCTACGCCCCTCCCTATCTCTCACGACAGGGAAGACAAGTCAAGATTTGGGCCGGTTGGAAGTCATTTCTTCCTGGTGGTAGAGCAATTCCTCGAAGAATAGGTACAGGCCGTCGATTTCGGCGACGAGCGGAAGCCAGTCGTAGGTGCCGAGCCCGTCGGGCTCCAGGGGCGACAGAAGATGCGCCGCCGCTCTCAGCTCGTTGCGCGGGATCTCGATCGGCACGCTGCCGGGCGGCCCGCCGCGCGCCCTGGCCAGCGGGTGCCCGGGGCCCCGTACGCCCAGCGCGGCCAGCACCAGCTCCGCCGGATGCCGGGAGATCGCGCCGTCGGCCAGGTCGGGCGCGCCCGGGTTGGCCAGCGCCACCAGCACGCGCAGCTCGGGAGGCAGGTCGCGCAGCACCCGCGGCGGCCGGTCCACCTCGCTGTGCCGCTGGGCACGCGCCAGGAGCAGCAGCACCTCGGGGGTCCGCTCGCGCAGCCCGCGCTGCACCTCCGGCACGCAGTCCGCGGGGGAGCGTTCGGTCACGGCCATCCGGTGGCCGATGGCCTGCCGGACGAGGGCGAGCGGTTCGCCCAGCATGGCCGTCGCCAGCCGCCGGTAGTTGTCGTCCGGGTCCTCGGTGAGCGCGTAGGCGTAGCGGCAGACGGGATCGGCGGAGCGCGGGTCCGCGTACCGCCGCAGCTCCCGGGCGATCAGGTCGAGCTCGCGCCTGGACTCCAGCGGCACGGCGGCGAGACGGATGCGCGAGGTGATCAACCGGCTCCCGTGGTAGGCGGCCACGGCCGCCGCGACGAGCGCCGCCCCCAGACCGGCCCCGAGCAGGCCGGGGTGTTGCGCCGCGGTCGCGAGCGTCACGAAGGCCAGCGCCACGGCCGCCGTCAAGGCCACGGCCAGCCACCTGATCCGGTTCAGCCGCAACAGCACGACCGCGTCGCGGATCTTGCGGAACTCCTCCCAGTCGGACGTCGCGCGCCGCCGCCTGGCCTCGGCGATCGCCGCCGCCAGCTCCGCCCGCCTGGCCGGCCAGCCGGACGCCGGCTTCTCCTCGCCGCGTTCGAGCCGATCGGCCACCTCTGCCAGGCTCCGCTGCAGCGTGACGGCCTCCTCGCGGCGTACGGAGTTCAGCTGCTCCAGCGAGGCCGTCAGCGCTCGCAGGGTCTCGTCGAGCTCACCGGGATCCCGTACGGGCTGCTCGTCGCCGGCGAGCACGTGGCCGATCTCCGCCAGGACCGCGTCCAGCCCGCGCGAGAACACGGCCGAGCCGTCGGCCACCAGCACCCGGTGCACGGCCTTGCGCAGGTGGTCCAGCACGGCGGGGCTGACGTAACCGGTGACGACGAGCGCGGTGAAGACGGGGTTGCCGCCCGACCTGGCCTTCCTGCTCAGGCGGACCAGCTCGGTCGCGCGCGCCGCCTCGTCGTCGAAGAAGATGGCCTCGCTCAGCCTGATCACGGCGCGGGGAGCGCGCCCGCCGGGGAAGCAGAACTCGGTCGTCCCGCCGTCGGTCCTGCCGCGTTCCGCCGTCAGCCCGGCGGCCAGCAGCTTCGCCTCCACGAGCATCTCCAGCCCCGGGAGGTCGGGCGAGCGGCCGTGCCGGGCCGCCGCGGCGTCGACCGCCGTGGCGCCGACGGCCGCGCCGGGCTCGGCGTCCTCGAAGCTCGCCCAGCTCAGCTGCAGCAATAGGCGGACGTTGCCGCCGCTGTGGCGCAGCAGCGCCAGCAGGCCGGAGTCGGTGAACGGCCGGATGTCCGGCGCCGGGGTCGCGAGATACGCCGACAGCACCAGCCTGGCCTCGTCCGGGGTGAGCGGCAGCAGCCGCACGGCGCCGGCGCCGATCCGCTGGCGGAAGTCGGGCGGCACGCAGTCCCAGCCCGCCTCGCTGGTCACCAGGAGCAGCATCCCGCCGGCCCGGGGGATCGCCTCGACCAGGCTCTGCAGGAGGCCCACGTTCGCCGGGATCGGGTCGCCGTCCTCCAGGAGGAACTTCTCGCACTGGTCCAGGACCACCATGAACGGGCGGCCGCTCCCGGTCATCAGCGCCGTCAGCAACTGCACGCCGTAGCGGCACATCACCGGGTCGTCGAGCTGCCCGCGCACCCCGATGGCCAGGGCCGCCTCCGTGCTGATCGGCCTGCCGCACAGCCAGTCGTAGGCGGCCTCGGAGAAGCCGGGGTTGGCCAGGAACGACAGCGCCCGCTGGAACTCGGCCCCGTTGCCCGCGACCGCGGAGATCTCCTTGGCCTGCTCCTCCAGCACCTGCCCGGACGGGACCAGATCCGGGTCGCCGGCCCGGGCCACCAGGTCCTCCCACACCCGGTCAAGGTAGCGCTCGTTCAGATCCGTCAGCAGCGTCTGCGGAAGCTGCGACACCAGCCGGCGGTAGGCGGCGACGAAGTCGTCCTCCTGGAACCGCAGGTAGAGCTGGACCGCCTCGGGAGCCTCCCGTCCGGCCTGCGCCATCATGTGCCGGGCGGCGTGCGTCTTGCCCACCCCGTGCGCCCCGTACAGGCAGCCGAGGCCGCCCTCGCCGGCGGCCCCGCCGCGGAAGGCGCGCAGGTACTCGCCGGACAGACGGACCGCGCCGCGCACGCCGGGCAGCAGCGCGGTCGGGGTGTGCCGCGCCCAGTCGTCACGGAAGTCGCGTCGTGAGGTCTCCTCCGCGCTGGAGGTGCCGCGCGCGGGGAACGGGTTCCTCGTGGGGTGACCGGCCATGGGAGCCTCCTAGCCCGCGTTCCATTTCTCGCCCTGCCACATCCTGAGCCGCAACCAGCTCTCGCTCATGTGCAGCCCCTCGGTGGGCCAGGGATCGTCCTTGTCGTACTCGCTGAGCCGGAAGTCGAGCAGCAGCTGCAGGTGCCGCATGGCCTGGCCGATCGTGTACGGGCGTCCGCTGAAGGCGCTCTTGACGCCCTCCGGCTGGAAGGGAGAGGGCGGCCGGCCGTTCCAGCGGCCCGTGGCCAGCTCGCAGATCTGCTCCGGGGTCAGCGTGCCGAGGTCGACGACATGGCCGGCGAACTGCTCCCGGTCCGCCTTGGTGAGCTGGACGGTGTTGGCGTGGTCGTACGTCTCGACGGTGAACACGACGACGCAGGCCGTGTCCTCGAAGACCCGGGTCGCCAGGGTGATCAGCTTCTTGGTGGACACGTCCTCGTAGCAGACCCCGAAGCCCGCCTCGCGGCCCGCGAACGTGGCGCCGATCGAACCGGCGATGTCCTGGAGGTCGTAGTCGTCCATCCGGTCGGCGGTGGTGCGCCGGCTCAGCTCGGTGAAGCGGGCGCGCAGGTCGGGCGGGACGCTGATGGCTGCGGCGTTCATCCTATTGCGCAGCGAGAGCAGGGTGGAGCACATCATGGCGTAGGCGTCGTGCGTCATGTCGGTGCGCCCGGCGCGGTGGGTGACGAACGTGTGACCGGGGCCCGTCGAGGTGGCCTTCCGATACAGGTGCATGATGTGGTTGGCCAGCGAGGTCCGCCCGCTCTTGCCGACCCCGGTGATGAGGAAGAAGGCCGGGCGCCCGGCGTCGGCGGCCTCCCGCACGGCCGTCTCGATCGCGGGCAGCTGGATGAACCCGGCCAGCGGCAGCAACAGCTCGTGGTCGGCGTCCAGGCTGACGGCGTCCAGCGGGCGGCAGACGTACGGGTTGCCGGACCGGAGGCCGTACAGCTCGTAGCGGACCTCGCCGATGTCCATGCCTCAGCCGCCGATCATCGTGAGGTAGGCCGGCAGGTCGGCGGCCGACGCCTCGAAGGCGGAGCCGGTGAACAGGTGCGGGTAGAAGTCGTGCTTGCCGTGGTAGGCCCTGGCCAGGTGCTGGATCTGGTCGGCCCGGCCGCGGAAGCGGGTCTGGAAGCCCTGGGCGACGTCGAGGACGAGCCGGTCCTGGTGGACGAGTTCGAGCGCGACGAGGAGGTCGGGGTGGCGGACGACGTCGGCGAACAGGTCGGGGCTCTGCACGCGGAGCACGACGAGGCGGACGATGAGGTCGGTGTGGAGGGCGGCGAGGCCGGGGGTGGCCTCGATGACCGCCTCGGTCACGCGCAGGAGGTTGAGCACCCGTTTGATCTTGCGGGGGTTCGGGGTGACGATCTTCTCCAGGGTGGCGGCGTGCCTGGCGGCGAGGGCGCCGGGGCCTGAGGCGTGGATGAAGCGGCCGACCTCGGCGGGGCCGAGCGGGTAGAGGTGCAGCGGGAGCTGGATCATCTTGTCGAGGTAGTCGTCGCCGATGGCGGCGTGGTCGGCCTCGGGGAAGCCGAACGGTTGATACTTGACCGAGATGCCGCGGTTGACGACGTCCTTGGCCAGGGCGATCAGGACGAAGACGTGTTTGAGGTCGAGGAAGAGCTTGATGGACTCCAGCACGTCGATGATCTGGTCGGGTTCGCAGCGGTCGAGGTCGTCGACGAAGAACACGATCTTCTTGCCCTGGGCGGCGAGGCGGTCGGCCTCCTCCTGGAGCAGTCCGCGCAGGCGGCCGGTCTGGCTGTCGACGCGGCCGCGCATCTCGGCGTACTGCCGGGCCAGGTTGCCGATCTTCTCGACGCTGACCGAGGTCAGGCTGAGTTTCTTCAGCATCTCGTCGGCGGCGAGGTTGAGCATGATGAGGCCGAGGCGTTTGACGGTGCCGGCGAAGCGGCGGGCGGGGTCCTTGTCGAGTTCGTCGTGCAGCGCGTTGAGGAGGGGGAGCAGCATCTCGGGCTCGCGCCGGTGGACCCAGGGGTTGAAGTGCACCCGGACGAAGGCGTCGCCGTGCCGGTCGAGCAGCCGTTCGTTCACCATGTCGAGCAGGGTGGATTTCCCGCTGCCCCACGCGCCGTAAACACCGATCGTAAAGGGTGTTTCCGTCTGGGGATTGGTGATGACCGAAACGAGCGGGTCGACGTAACGCCGAAACTGGAGAAGGTCGCCGCGCCAATTGGCGGGAGCGTCCGAGAGCATTGCGATATCGGGCATTGTCCCTCCAGAAACGAGGATGCATCGTTCCGGAGGCCCAATACCGCGTGTTATCGAACTGTGATCGCTTCCTGGATCTCCTGGATCGAGGGGTTCACGAGGGCGGAGCCGTCCGGGAGCACGACGGTGGGGATGAGCCAGGAGCCGCCGCCCAGCTCGGTGATCAGCTCGATGGCGCCGGGCGTCGCGTCCACGTCGACCTCGGCGTAGGGGATGCCGGCCCGGCCGAGCTGTCCCTTGAGGCGCTGGCAGTGGCCGCACCAGGGGGCGCTGTAGACGGTGATCATGTATTCCCCATTCGAACGGTGGGTTTGACCCGCGGGCGAGGCAGCGAATACTCTCATGTGCCAATTGGATGTTACCGGTAGACACTGCAGCTAGGCGGGTTGACCGGACACGTGAAAGTAGGGTCCACCGGTGACCGAACTCCCCCTCTCCCGGCGCTCTCTGTTGCGGGCGGCCGCCCTCGTGGGCGGTCTCGCGGCCCTGGCCGCCTGCGGCAGCGACGACGCCCCCGGCGGCGCCGAGCCGCAGCGGCAGAGTCAGGACGTGCTGCGCGTCGCGCTGCCGTCGTCCATCGGCTCGCTCGACGCCGCCAAGGAGTCGGGCATCATGAACTACGTCGTCGCCCTGCTCGTCCAGGAGGCCCTGGTCGGCGTCGGCCGCGACGGCAGCCTCCAGCCCTCCCTGGCCGAATCCTGGACCAGGAAGGACGCCACCACCTACGTCTACACACTGCGCAAGGGCGTGACCTTCTCCGACGGCAGCCCGATGACCGCCGCCGACGTCCTGGCCAGCCTCGACCTGCACGCCAAGAAGGGCTCCACCAGCGGCTTCGCCTACGCCTACGCGGGCGTCGAGACGATCGAGGCCACCGGCGACGCCGAGATCACCATCAGGCTCAAGAACCCCGACGCGTCGTTCGCCTGGACGCCCTCGCCCGGCACGCTCCTGGTGACGAGCGAGAAGTTCATCCAGGCCACCGGCGAGCGCATCGGCACCCCCGAGGGCAAACTGCTCGGCACCGGCCCGTACAAGGTGGCCGAGTTCGCCCCCGACTCCCACGTGACGCTGGAGCGCAACGACGGCTGGTGGGGCGGCAAGGCGCCGTTCCGGCAGATCAGGATCGACTTCATCCCCGAGGAGTCGACCCGGCTGCTCGCCATGCGCGGCGCCGAGCTCGACGTCGCGCTCAACGTGCCCGCCGAGCAGATCGACCAGTGGAAGACGATCTCCGGCGTCGAGCTCAGGACGGCCGCCGACCGCTCCCTCGTCACGCTCGCCTTCAACACCGCCAAGGCGCCGTGGGACGACATCCACGTCCGCAAGGCCGTCGCCCACGCCATCGACCGCGAGGGCGTCGTCAGGAGCGTGCTGCGCGGCCACGCCCAGGTCGCCGCCACCATCCCCGACCCGGCCCAGTGGGGCGGCGTGCTGCCGCCCGACGAGGTGACCGCCCTGTACGCGAGCATCCCCCAGTACGGGTTCGACCTGGCTGCGGCCAAGGCCGAGCTGGCGCGGTCGGCCACCCCACAGGGCTTCACCGACGTGCTCTCCTACCCCAGCAGCGGCCCCCAGCTCGGCCGCGCCGCCCTCACCCTGGCGCAGAACCTCAAGAGCCTCGGCATCACGCTGGAGGTCAAGGAGGTGCCGCTGGAGCAGTGGATCGCCGACCTCGGCAAGCACGCCTCCGGCATCTACCTCGGCTGGTACTTCGCCACCACCGGCGACCCCGCCGAGTACGCCCAGCAGCTCCTGCACCGCTCGGCCCGAGGCGAGAACGGCACCAACATCGCCGAGTACGACGACGCCGAGGTGAGCAGGCTCCTGGACGAGGCCAAGGCGAGCACCGACGACGCCGCCCGGGGCAAGCTGCTAGGCCAGGCCCTGGTCAAGGCCGCCGCCGACGTCCCGTACCAGCCGCTGTGGTGGGGCGAGGCCGCGACCGCGTTCGGCCCGGCCGTCACCACCGGGGAGTTCGGCCCGTACTTCTTCGTCGGCCCGTGGGCCGCCAACGTGACCGCCCGCTGATGGGGCCGCTCGACGTCCACCGGGAGCTGGCCGGGCTGCGCTACCCGGAGTCGGTGGCGCTGCACCCGGACGGCGACCGCGTGGCCTGCGTGCTGGGGACGCGCGCGTACGTGCTGGCCCTCGACGGCGAGCGGCGGCCGGTGCCCGGCGGCGAGCCGCAGGCGCTGACCCGCTGGCTGCCCGACGGACGCCTGCTGCTCGCGGCCGGCGGCGACCGGGTCGAGGTCAGGCACGGCACCACGCTGGAGCCGCTCTGGCAGGCCCGCGTCACCGGCGAGATCGAGGACCTGATCCCCGGCGGCGACGGCACCGTGCTCGTCCGCCTGGCCGATCCCGGCAGCGAGCGCGACGGCAGCCACCTCGGCCTGCGCGTGCCCGACCCGGGCGACCCGTTCGTGCGGGTGCCGGGCGGGCGGCTGCGGCGGCTGGTCCGGTTCCGTGTCGGCGACGCCACGCCCCGGCCGCTGCCGGCGCCCACGGTGTGGGACGCCGACTGGCGCGACGGCCGCGCGCTCGCGGTCACCTCCGCCGACGAGACCCCGGCGGGCTACTACCGCCCCCGCCTCGACCTGATCGACGACACCGGCCTTCGCACCCTGCACCGCACCGCGTGGCAGCTCAGCAGGCCCAGGCTGGCCCCGGGCGGGCGCGCCGCCGTCGTGGTCGAGGGCCTGTCGATCGTCTCGGGGCGCGTCCTGTACGTGGACCTGGACGGCGGCGGCGTGAGCCGTCTGGGCGAGATCGACGACGTGACCGACCTCGGCTGGCTGGACGAGCGGACGCTCTGGTTCACCGGCTGGGACGGCACCGGCGTGCACGGCGGCGTGCTCGACACCGGCGGCCGGGTGATCCATCGCTGGACCGCCCGGGGCACGATCGGCGGGCGCGACGGCCAGCCGTCCCTGTCGCCCGACCGGTCCGGCACGCTGGTGGCGGCCTGCTGGGAGAGCCCCGGGCAGCCGCCCGAGGTCGCCGTCGCCGCGCTGGCCGACGGCGACTGGAAGCCGGTCACCGCGCTCAACGCAGCCCTGGCCCGGCTCGCGGTGAGCCAGGAGGAGATCACCTGGACCGGCCACGACGGCCTGCCCGTCTCCGGCCTGCTGCTCACCACGCCGGGCGACGGGCCCCGGCCGCTGGTCGTCATCGCGCACGGCGGGCCCACCTGGCTGTGGTCCAGCTCGTTCGCGCCGGCCGAGTCCAACCAGCTCGCCGTGCCGCTCGCGCACGCCGGAGCGGCCGTGCTGCTGCCCAACCCGCGCGGCAGCAGCGGGCGCGGCCAGGACTACGCCCGCGCCGTCATCGGCCGGTTCGGCGAGGCGGACCTGGCCGACGTGCTCGCCGGGGTCGACCACCTGACCTCGACCGGCGTCGCCGACCCCGACCGGATGGCGATCATGGGCCTGAGCTACGGCGGCTACCTCACCGCCTGGGCGGTCACCCGGACCCGGCGCTTCCGCGCGGCGGTCGTGCTGTCGGGCGTGAGCGACTGGCTGAGCTTCTCCACCGGCAGCAACCTGGGCGGCGGCTTCGACCCGCTCTACCACGCGGGCGCCGACCCGGCCACACCCGAGGGCCGCGAGTTCCTGGCCGCCCGCTCGCCCGTCCATCACGCCGCGAACGTCACCACCCCGACGCTCGTCCTGCACGGCGACCAGGACCGGACCACCCCCGTCGGCCAGGCCGAACAGCTCTATCGCGCCTGGTCGGGGGCCGGAGTGAGCACCCAGCTCGTCGTCTACCCTCGGGAGGGTCACGAGCTGGTGGAAGACGCGCACCGCGCGGACGCGGCCGAGCGCGTGATCGGCTGGCTGACCGGGGGCGGGGTGTTGTGATGGGGTGGGGCCGCTTCGCCCTGCGCAGGCTCGCGGGCACCGCCGTCGTGGTGCTGCTCCTGTCGGCGGGGGTGTTCGGGCTGCTCTACCTCGCGCCGGGCTCCGTCCAGCAGACGCTGCTCGGCACCCGGCCCGCCACCGCCGAGACCATCGCCGCGATCCAGGCCCGCTACCACCTCGGCGACCCCGTCACCGTGCAGTACCTGCGCTGGTTCGGCGACGTGCTGCGCGGCGACCTCGGCACCTCCATCAGGACCGGCGCCCCCGTCTCCGGCATGCTCGCCGACCGGGTGCCGCTCACGCTCGCCCTCACCGCCTACGGCACGCTGCTGGCCGCGCTCGCCGGCATCCCGCTCGGCGTGCTCGGCGCGCTGCGGCGCGGCCGGGCCGCCGACCGGCTCGTGGTGACGGCCGGCGTCGCCGGGCTGAGCGCGCCGCCGTTCGCCGTCGGGCTGCTGCTGCTCGTCGTGTTCGCCGGGTGGCTGGGCTGGTTCCCCGGCTACGGCACCGGCGAAGGGCTCGCCGACCAGCTCTGGCACCTCACGCTGCCGGCCGCCGCGCTGGCCGTCGGCGCCGTCGGCATGCTGCTGCGCTTCAGCCGCGCCGCGCTCGTCCGCGAGCTCGACCAGGACTACGTCGTCTTCGCCCGCGCCCGCGGCCTGGCCGCGCCCGTCGTGCTCGGCTACGCGCTGCGCAACTCGCTCGTGCCGATGCTCACCGCCGCCGGGCTCGTCGTCACCGGCATGCTGGCCGGCACCGTGCTCGTGGAGGTCGTCTTCGCGCTGCCCGGCCTCGGATCGCTGCTCGTCGACTCGGTCACGTTCAAGGACGTGCCCGTCGTGCAGGCGCTCGCGCTCCTGCTCACCCTGCTGATCGCCGCCGTCAACCTGCTCGTCGACATCGGGTACGCGCTCGCCGACCCCCGCGTACGGCTCGGCGGAGGCGCGTCGTGAAGCGGACCCCGATCAGCGTGTGGGCCGCCCTGGCCGTGCTCGCCGCCGTCACCGCCGCCGCCGCGTTCGCGCCCTGGCTCGTGCCCGGCGCCACCGACCAGGATTTGATGACCGGCATCACCGGCCCCGGCCCCGGCCACCCGCTCGGCACCGACGACCTCGGCCGCGACGTGCTCGACCTGCTCATCGCCGGGGCGCGCACGGCCGTGCCCGGCGCGTTCGCCGTCGCCGCCGGCTCGATGCTCATCGGCAACCTGATCGGGCTGACCGCCGGCTACTTCGGCGGCTGGGCCGACACCCTGGCCATGCGCTGGGCCGACCTGATGTTCTCGCTGCCCGCGCTGCTCGTCGCCATCGTCGTCGCCGGAGTGCTCGGCGGCGGCTACGGCCTGGCCATCGCGGTGCTCGTCGTCCTGTTCGCGCCCACCGACACCCGGGTGGTGCGCGGCGCCGTGCTGGAACAGCGCCACCGGCCCTACATCGAGGCCGCCGTGCTCAAGAACCTGTCCGCCTGGCGCATCATGACCCGCCACATCTGGCCCAACATCGCCTCCGTCGCCCTGGCCAACGCCTTCCTCAACTTCGCCTACGCCCTGGTGTCGCTGTCGTCGCTGTCCTTCCTCGGCCTCGGCGTGGCCGCCGGGTCGCCCGACTGGGGGCGCACGCTGGCCGACAACCGCACCCAACTCCTGGCCAACCCGTGGGCCGTCATCGCCCCCGGCCTGGCCGTCATCGCCACCGCCGCCGCGCTCAACATCGTGGGCGACTGGCTGCACGAGCGCGTCGACCGGCGCGGAAGGGCACGCTGACATGCTGCGCGTCGAGGGATTGTCGGTACGCCAGCCCGCCACCGGCCGGACCCTGCTCTCCGAGGTGTCGTTCGACGTCGCGCCGGGGGAGTCGGTGGCGATCGTGGGCGAGTCCGGATCGGGCAAGTCGCTCACCGCGCGGGCCGTGCTCGGCCTGCTGCCCGCCGGGCTGGCGGCGTCCGGGCTGGTGGAGGTCGGCGGGCGGCGCGTCGACGACGACCCGCGCGCCCAGCGGCGGCAGCGCGGCTCCACCGTCTCCCTGCTCATGCAGGACCCGTTCACGCTGCTCAACCCGCTGCGCAAGGCCGGCAAGCAGATCGCCGACGGGCTGCCGCGCGGCGCCGACCCGAAGACCGAGGTGCCCCGGCTGCTGGCCGAGGTGGGGCTGCCCGCCGACGTGGCCGGGCGCTACCCGTTCCAGCTCTCCGGCGGCATGCGCCAGCGCGTCGGGCTGGCGGCCGCGCTCGCCGCCGCGCCCCGCGTGCTGCTCGCCGACGAGCCGACCACCGCCCTGGACGCCACCACGCAGCGGGAGGTGCTGGCCCTCATCCGGCGCGTGCAGCGGGAGCGGGACATGACGTTCCTGCTCATCACGCACGACCTGCGGCTGGCGTTCAGCATGTGCGACCGCGTCGTGGTCATGTACGCCGGGCGCGTCATGGAGGTGGGCCGGGCCGCCGACCTGCGGCGCGAGCAGCGCCACCCCTACACGCGGGCGCTGCTGGCCGCCGAGCCGCCCGCCGACCGCCGCCTGGCCGCCATCCCCGCCGTCCCCGGCTCGGTCCCCGCCCACGACGCGGTCGCCGGGCAGTGCGCCTTCACCGACCGCTGCTCTCTCGCCCTGGCCGAGTGCCGCGCGAGCGTCCCGCCGCTCCGCCCTGCCGGGGACGCCGGCCGCCTGTCGGCCTGCGTGCGGGCCGGCGACCTGCCCGCCGCCCCCGCGCCCCCGCTCGGCGTGGCCGCGCCCGTACGGACCGCCTCTGAGCCGGTGCTCGACCTCCGCGGCCTGCGCAAGACCTTCCCCGGCTCGGCCAGGCCCGCGCTGGCCGGAGTGAGCCTGACCGTCGCCCCGGGCGAGATCGTCGCCGTCGTCGGCGAGTCGGGCTCCGGCAAGACCACGCTGGCCCGCTGCGTGACCGGCCTCGAACGCCCCGACGCCGGGACGATCCTGCTGGGCGGACGCGACTGCTCCGACTACGCCCGCATGTCGCGCGAGGCCGTCCGCCAGGCCCGCCGCACGGCACAAATGATCTTCCAGGACCCGTACTCGACCCTCAACCCCGCCCGCACGGTCGGCGCCACGCTCAAGGAGGCGCTCGTCGCCGACGGCCGCCCCGCCGACGTGGCCGCGCTCATGGAGCTCGTCGGCCTCGACCCCGCCCTGGCCGCCCTGCGCCCCGCCAACCTGTCCGGCGGCGAGCGCCAGCGCGTCGCGATCGCCCGCGCCGTGGCCGGCGAGCCCGCGCTGCTCGTCTGCGACGAGCCCGTCTCCGCCCTCGACGTCTCCGTCCAGGCGCAGGTCCTCGGCCTGCTCGCCGGCCTGCGCGAGCGGCTGTCGACCGGCATGCTGTTCATCACCCACGACCTCGCCGTGGTCCGCCAGCTCGCCGACCGGCTGTACGTGCTGAAGGCGGGGGAGTGCGTCGAGAGCGGCCCCGTCGACCGGGTGCTGGACGAGCCCGCCCACCCCTACACGCGCGACCTGCTGGCCAGCGTGCCCGACGGGACCAGCCGCTGGCCCGGCTGATCCCGGTGCTCAGTCGTCAGCCATCAGCCGTCGTCAGTCGTCAGTCGTCGGAGAAGGAGATCAGCGTGAGCACCCGGCAGGCCAGCTCGCCGGTGGAGTAGACGTGGTCGTACTCGGCGGCGAAGCGCAGCGCGTCACCCTCGCCGAGCGTCACCGACCACGCGTCGGTCGCCACCGTCACCTCGCCCGACACCACGTACGCGTGCTCCATCGAGCCGCGCCCGTGAGCGCTCTTGGCGCTGCGCGTCGCCGGCGGCAGCAGCCCCTCCGCCAGCTCGAACCGCCGCCGGTCCGGCGCGTCGAACAGGCTGCGCACCGCCGTGTCGCCGGTCATCACCGCCTCGCCCTCACCGCGCCGGATCACCTCGGGCCCCGCCGGATGCGTACGGGTCAGCTCGGCGAACGTCAGCCGCAGCGCCGCCGCCAGCCGGGTCAGCACCTCGATCGTCGGATTGGCCACCCCGCGCTCGATCTGCGAGATGAGCGCCTTGCTCACCCCGGTCAGGTCGGCCAGCTCCCGCACGCTGTGGCCGCGCGCCAGCCGGGTGCGGCGCAGGTTGCCGGCGATCGCGCCCCGCACCCCGGCGCCGGGCCCCGCGGTCACGCCCAGATCGGGGGTCTTGTCGTGGCGCACGTGGCTCCCCTCCCTGGATACTGACTCCATCATGCCGGACGGCTACAGCGTCAGGGCCAGGCCGATCGCGAGGAGCAGCCCGTAGGCGAGCTGGAGCTTGCCGGTCTGCTGCAGCACCGTGATCAGCGCCGGGCCGGCGGCGCCGCCGAGCACCGCGCGCACGGGCGCGATCGCCAGCGGGGCGGCCAGCACCGCGAGCGCGGCGGCCGGCGCGACCGGCGTCATCGCCAGCGCCACCGCGAACGGCAGGACGAGGCAGGCCGCGTACAGGTGACGGGTGCGCGGCGCGCCGAGCACGACCGCGAGCGTCCGCTTGCCGGACTCCGCGTCGGTGCCCACGTCACGCAGGTTGTTGACCACGAGCATCGAGCACGACAGCAGCCCGACCGGCACCGACGCCACCAGCGCCGCCCAGGTGAGCTGCTCGGTCTGCACGAACGCGGTGCCGACCACCGGCACCACCCCGAAGAACACGAACACCGACACCTCGCCCAGCGCGCGGTAGCCGTACGGCCTCTTGCCCCCGGTGTAGAACCAGCCCGCGGCGATGGCCGCGGCGCCCACCAGGAGCACCCACCACGCCTGCGTGACCAGCACCAGCACCAGCCCGAACACCGCCGCGGCGGCGAAGCTGCCGAGCGCGGCGGCGAGCACCTGCGGCGGCGTGGCCACCCGCGAGCCCACCAGGCGCATCGGCCCGACCCGCTGGTCGTCCGTGCCGCGGATGCCGTCGCTGTAGTCGTTGGCGTAGTTGACGCCGATCTGCAGGAGCAGCGCGACGAGCAGCGCCAGGATCGCGCGCCACCAGACGAAGCCGCCCTCGCCGATCGCCACGCCGGTGCCCGCCATGACGGGGACGACGGCGTTCGGCAGCGTGCGCGGGCGCGCGCCGGCCAGCCATTGTGCGGGGGTGGGCATCAGCTGATGTCCGTCGTGAGCCTGACCATGCGGATCGGGCGGCCCATGTCGAGCACCCGCTCGGCCATGTCCTCGCCCCAGCCCGCCGACTCCAGGAAGCCGAGGACCGCGTAGTTGTCGGCGAACACCCAGGTGACGATCTGGCGGTAGCCGTCCTCACGCAGGTGGTCGACGGTGGCGTTGAGCAGGCGGCTGCCGTGGCCGCGCCGGACGAAGTCGGGGTCGACCAGCAGCGTCAGCATCTCGGCCACGACCGTCGGGTCGAGATCGGGGTCCTCGGCCGGCGCGTGTGAGGCCAGGCCCACCACCCGCTCGCCGCCGCGCGGCGTGGCCGGGGCGGCGTTGCCGCCGGCGCCCAGCGCGGGGAAGCCCTCAGTGTCGAGGATGGTCTCCACCGCGACCAGCACGCGATGCCGTGAGGTCGGCGGGGCGACGATCGCCTCGTCCCACTGGCGCAGCCACATCTTCTCGGCCGCCGGGCCGGTCATCTGCTCGAGGGGACCCTCGGGCAGGAAGTCCCGGTAGCCGTAGCGCCAGGCGCGGACCTGAACATTCGCCACTTGGAGAACATCCTCGCGCCGGGCCGCCCGGACGCCTACGTCTGCCATCTCGGCCCGCTCCTTCGACTGCTGTTCATGCCACGAGGCACGAGTTACACCGTATCGGTGTTTGAAGGTTGGAGACGACGCGAACCCTGCTTCCTGGCCCGGTATGCGCGCGTTTTGGTGCGGTTACCGCAGACCCTCATCGAACACCACGAGCGGGAACGGTTCTTGGAGGCGTCGATGAACGCCCACTGGCAGGTGTCCTCCGCGCACACCTTGAGCCGGTCCCACGAGGCGTCGGTCGCCGCGGCGGCGATCCTGGCCAGCGCGCCGGGCACGCCGCCCGCCACCGGGGCCAGGCCGGGCCGCGAGCCGATCACCACGGTGAGCGGCAGGCGCGGCAGCTCGGGCGGGCCGGCGCCGGGCAGCCGCCGCAGCGCCGCGCGCAACCCTTCGCGCAGCGCGATCGCGGTCGCCAGGTCGTCGTCGGTGGCGCGGTCACGGGGCCCGGCCAGCGCGCGCTCGCGCAGCCAGACGCCCAGCTCGGAGGGAGTGCCCAGATCGTCGGCGTCGGACTCGACGTCATAGGTGTTCACGAAGTCACGCACCAACTCCGCCGCCACCAGCATGGGGCCACTCTACTCGCCGCGTGATCAGCCGAGCGCGCGCAGGGCCCGCGCCAGCCGGCTCACGCCCTCGGCGAGCTCCGGCAGGTTCGCCGGCGCCATGTGGGTGACGCGCACGCGCGGGCCGGGCGGCTCGGCCGGGTAGTACATGCGCCCCGGGCTCACCAGCACGCCGTGGCGCTTGGCGGCCTCCACCAGGGCGTGCTCGTCCGTTTCCGGCGGCAGCCGCAGCCACAGGTGCATGCCGCCGCCCGGCACCAGGAACGGCGGCGCCTGCGGCATCCGTGCGGCCAGCGCGGCGGCGAGCGCGTCACGCCGGGCCGCGATCTCGGTGTGCACCGCGCCGAGATGCCGCCGCCAGGCGGGCGAGCCGACGAACTCCAGCGCCGTCTCCTGCAACGGCCGCGCCACGAAGAACGACTCCACGAGTTGCCCGGCCCGCAGCCGGTGCGCCGCGGGGCCCCGGGCGACGACCGCCGCCACCCGCATGCTTGGCGACAGGATCTTGGTCAGCGAGTGGATGTGCACCACGGTCCCGTGCGCGTCCGCCGACACCAGCGACGGCGGCGCGGACGCGGTCAGGTAGCGGGCGTAGTCGTCCTCGATCACGAACGCTCCGGCCGCCCTGGCCACCTCCAGCACCTGCCGGCGGCGTTCCTCCGTCAGCGTCGCGCCCGTCGGGTTGTGCAGGGTCGGCTGGCACAGGAACACCCGCGCCCCCGACACCGCGAACGCCTCCGCCAGCAGGTCGGGCCGGACCCCGTCGCGGTCGATCGGCACGCCGGTGGCCCGCAGCCCGGCCGCCTTCGCCGCCGCCAGCGCGCCCGGATAGGTCGGCGTCTCCACCAGCACCTGCGTGCCCGGCGCGGCCAGCGCCCGCAGCGCGTGGGTGAGCGCCGCCTGCCCGCCGCTCACGATCAGCGCGTCCGCGGCCGTCACGTCGCCGCCCGCCTGCTTGGCGAACCAGCCGCGCAGCTCCGCCAGCCCGCTCAGCGGCGGCATCGCCCACGCGTCCGGCCTGCGCACCGCCCGCGCCGCCGCGGCCGCGAGCTGGCGGTCCGGCCGGATGCCCGGATGCAGGTAGCCGCCGGTCAGCGGCACCACCCCCTCCGGCGCGGCCCCCAGCAGCGCCTCCACCGGCTCCCCGGACACCGCCCGGTCGCCGAGCGCCACCGTCTGCCAGGAGAAGTCGGCCGCGTCGGGCGCCCACTCCCGCCGGGCCGCCACGAACGCCCCGCTGCCCGGCCGGGTCACCACCGTGCCCTCGGCCGCGAGCTGCCCCAGCGCTCGCGACACCGTCACCGGGCTCACGCCGTGCCGTCGCACGATCTCCCGGCTCGGCGTCAGCCGGTCGCCGGGCCGCAGCCGCCCCGCCTCCTCCCGCAGGATCGCGGCGATCGTGGCGATACTGCTATCGTTGTCCATGAAGGAACAGGATAGCGCTATCGCCACGACCGCAGTAGCGGTCCCCGCCCCCGACGCCCGCCGGGGCACCGCACTGGCCTTCCTCGGCGTCCTGGCCTTCTCCGGCTCCTTCCCCGCCACCGTCTACGCGATGGAAGGCTTCGACCCCTGGCTCGTCGCCATCGGCCGCGCCCTCATCGCCGGCGTCGTCGCCGTCATCTGCCTCAAGGCCGCCCGCCTGCCCCTCATCCCGCCGAACCCGCGCCCGTACCTGCTCATCTCCCTCGGCGTCGTCTTCGGCTTCCCCGTCCTCAGCGGCCTGGCCCTCGACCTCGGGGCCGGCACCGCCCACGCCGCCGTCGTGATCGGCCTGCTGCCCGCCGCCACCGCCGCCTGCGCCGTCCTGCGCGCCGGCGAGCGCCCCCGCCCGCTCTTCTGGGCCGCCTGCGCCGCCGGCGCCGTCGCCATCACCGTCTTCACCCTCACCCAGGGCGGCTCCGGCGCCGCCTGGCCCGACCTCCTCCTGGTGGGCGCGCTCCTCTCCGCCGCCGTCGGCTACACCGAGGGCGGCACCCTCTCCCGCACCACCCCCGGCTGGCAGGTGATCTCGTACGCGCTCGTCCTGTCCCTCCCCGTCACCGCGCCCGTCACCGCCGTGCTGGCCCTCACCACCCCCGTCACGCCCACCCCCGCCTCCCTCGCCGGCCTCGCCTACGTCGGCCTCGTCTCGATGTTCCTCGGCTTCTTCCCCTGGTACGCGGGCCTCGCCAGGGGCGGCATCGCCAGAGCCGGACAGACCCAGCTCACCCAGCCGCTGCTCACGCTCGTGTGGGCGTGGTTCCTCATGGGGGAGCGGTTCGGCCTCGCCACCGTGGCCGCGGCACTGGCCGTGCTCGTGTGCGTCGCCATCACGCAGCGCGCCCGTACTTGAAAGCCGTGACGCCTGGCCGCAGGATGGGGGTGGAGGTGTCACATGGCGGACCTCACGATCCCCGAAGGCGGCTTCTGGCCCGCGCCGGAAATCCCGCAACCGAACATCTACCCGATGGAATGGCGCGTCGAGACCGAGAAGCTCGCCGCCATCTACGAGAAGTCCAAGCGCATGCTCTGGAACCCGGCCGACCTGCCCTGGGACGAGCTCGACCCGGCCGACTTCACCCGCGAGCAGCGGCTCGGCATCATGTACTGGTTCGCGGTCCTGGCGAACTTCGACGCCTCGGGGCCGGCGGTCTTCGCCCGCGCCACCATCCAGGCGTTCGAGAAGCACGAGGAGGACCCGGTCAGGAAATGCTTCTTCTCGATCACCCGTGACGAGATGAACCATGAGGAATGCTGCCAGCGCGCCATCGCCAAACTGTGGCCCGGCGGTCCCCTCGACTGGACCCCGTCCGACGACCTGGAAAAGGCCGCCCACAACAACATCGGCTGGCTTTACCACAACGGCGGCCGCTACTGGAACGGCTACAACAGCGCCGTCGGCAAATACTCGCTGCCCGTGCTGTTCACCAGTTTCATGATGGGGGAGATGGCCGCCTCCACATTGTTCCGCGGAATGGCGTCCGGCACCCGGCACCCGGTGTTCGAGGAGATGTTCCAGCGCATCGGGCGTGACGAATCCCGTCACCTCCAGATCTGCATGACGATCCTGGAGAACGAATGGCCCGGCCTCACCGACGACACCCGCGTCCTCATCACCCGCCAATTGCGCGCCGGGTTCGTCTTCCTGTCCATGATCCTCTGGGAGCCGCCCGAGGGGTTCTGGGAGCTGCCCCCGTACTTCCTGGCCAACCACCGCGTCCTGATGGACCACGCCCGCGACGCCGGCCTCGGCCTGCTGTCCTACGACGAGCAGGCGGAGAACTGGCGCGTGGCGATGGCCCGCGTCCGCGCCATCGTCGAACGCTGGGGCATCGCCTTCCCCGCCATCCCCGAGCTCGACCTGGAAGGCGTCCCCGTCGACTTCGTCGACCCCGAGGAGATCATCCCGGTGTTCTGACCTCGTGGCGTACGATGCCGCGCATGTGGGGACGTATGAACGGCCTGCGGGTGCTGGAGCTGGGCACGCCCGGCGAGATGCGCACCTGGCTGACCGGCCTTGCCCTGTCCGGCGCCAAGCAGGGCACGGCCGGCCTGCTCGAACTCGACTACCACGCCGAGAACGAGCCCCTGGAACGCGTCGGCGAGCGCCTGGCCCTGGTCGGCGACGCCGGCGCCCAGGTCGCCACCGTCGAGGTCACCGGCGTCACCCAGGTCCCCTTCGCCGAGGTCTCCTGGGAATTCGCCGATTCGGAAGGCGAGGGCTACACGTCGATCGACGGCTGGCGGGAATCGCACCGCCGCTATTGGCGCGCCGAGGGTTACGAGGTGAACGACGACACGACGGTGGTGTGTTTGTCGTTCCGGCTGGTTTCCGAATAGCGGCGCGGCCATCGCGATCCCCCCCGAAAGGCGCAGTACAACAGGGGATCGGGCCGATGGCCGCGCAAAAAGATTGTCCTCCCTGCCCGCCACCTTGCGCAGGCATTTCCTGGAAATCGTGGAATGCCGGCGGCCGCTAGGGTGATATTTCGTTATCTGGCGGCCATTGTTCCTTCGGGGAGACGTAACTGCCCCGCTGCGGGACCGTGTAGATCCAGCCCTGCTCCCTGAGTAGCGCCACGGCCCGTCGTACGGTCTCGCGGGCGACGTCGTACTGCTGGACGAGCGCGGCCTCGCCGGGGATCGCGCGCCTGGGGGTGAAGGTGCCGCGGCTGATGTGCTGGGCGATCTCTTCCGCTATTTGCCGATATAGCGGCGTTTTGCGGGGCACGCGGGGTGCTTCGGCCGGCGCGCCGACGTACGTGCCCTCGCCGTGCACCGTGTGAACCAGCCCGTCGTCGCGTAGCCGCCGGATCGCCCTGCGTGCCGTGGTGCGGGCCACGCCGAACTCCCGCTGGATGTCCGCCTCGCTCGCCACCGGATCGCCGGGCGAGCCACGCAGGACCCGCGACCTGATGATTTCCGAAATTTGCAAATAGAGGTGGGTGTCGCCCTCGCGATCGAGCATGAGGTCAGGCTAGAACCCCGCCGGATTCATTCGGGCGAGGATGCGGGCCACTTGTCGCTCGGCGCGACGAAAGTCCCTCGATAGGGAACGGTGAACACCCATCCCTGTTCCCTGAGATATGCGACCGCCTGCCGGGCGGTCACCTTGGCGACGCCGAATTGCTGCATCATCGCCTTTTCTCCGGGAATCGCGCGGTTCGGCGGAATCTCGCCCCGCTGAATCCGTTCGGCGATCTCGTTGGCGATGGCCTGGTAGAGCGGGACCTTGCGCGCCGAACGCGGACCGCCAGGACTGCCGACGAACGTCCCCTCGCCCTGGATCGTATAAGCCATGCCCTGTTCGCGGAGCTCGCGCGCCACTCGCCGCGCGGTCGTCCTCGCGATCTCGTAGTCCTTCTCCAGCTTGGCTTCGCTGGGCACCGGGTCGCCGGCCTTCAGTTCGCCTCGCTCGATCTGCTCGCGAATCAGATCGGCTACCTGCTTGTAGATGGGTACGGGCCCTTCACGGTCAAGCACGCCCGGATTATAGACGAAAGTAGACATGCCTGCACAAAACAGACGCTCACTAGGTCTATAGATACGGACTAGACCAGTAGATAGGTGGAGGGTTATAGTGAGCGCATGTTCTGGGAGACGGATGACGAGCACGGCCGTCACGTGCCGGCTGGCCGAGCCGAGGAGCTGTCCATCGCCTGGACGCCCGAGGCGGTCCGGCCCAGCCCGGTCCGGGTGCGCGACTACTCATGCCCGTGCCAGGTGCCGTATTACGAGCTGTGCCAGGCGGAAGGCGTGCGGTTCATCCGCAGGGTCCACGTCAACGGCGACGAGTCCATCGTCGACGAGAGCCCCCGTGACCGCGCCCCCAAGGTCGACGAGCTGTGGGCCCGCTTGCTGGCCGCAGAGGTCCCGTCGCTACGCGACAGCCTCGGCCGCCCCGCGCGCCGCCTGGCACTCCCGGCGCCGCGACACAACCACCAGGGCGGCCGGACTTTGCGGCTTCACGCACAAGTGATCGAGGGCGCCGCGAAGCCATGACCGCCGGGCAAGCTCAGGTCCAGGCTTGTCCATTCCCCCGGCAGGTGTCATCCCAACGCGTCAGCGCCTGCCGGGTCCATCGCCCTCGTGAGGTCTGGATACGGGCCCGGGCCTCACGAGGGCCTTGGGGGCTCCGGCGCCTCCATCGCTCTGTCCGCCGGAGCCCCCTCCGAACCACAGAAGACACAGTTGACCTCAAGTTAGGTCGGGGTTCTACGGTCACATCGACCGACGAGATGGAGAATGCTCATGACCTACCTTGTGACAGGCGCCACCGGAAAGGCCGGCCGCCACGTCGTCAGCCACTTGCTCCGAGCCGGACACCAGGTCCGCGCCCTGACCAGGAACCCGGCCACGGCCGATCTGCCGTCCGAGGTGGACGTGGTGGCCGGTGACCTCACCAAACCCGAGACCCTGGGCCCGGCGTTGGCCGGCGTCGTCGGCGTACACCTGCTGACCGTCGGCGGCGACGACTACGCCACGCTCACCACGGGCCCCGAGATCGTCGAGCTGGCGCTGAAGGCCGGCGTACGACGCGCCACCGTGCTGTGGAACGGCCGGCTCGGCCCGGTGGAGGAGGCCGTCGAGTCGAGCGCGCTCGAATGGACCCGCCTCCAGCCCGTCGACTTCATGGGCAACACCCTCGGATGGGCAGATGCCATCCGAAAGGAGGGCACCGTACGTGAACCGTTCGGCGACGTGCCGGCGGCGATGGTCGACGAGGCCGACGTCGGGGCCGTCGCCGCGGTGGCGCTCGCCGAGCCCGGCCACGCCGGCAAGGTCTACACGCTGACCGGCCCGGAGGCGCTGACCCCGCGCGAACGGCTGGCGGTGATCGCCAGGACGATCGGCCGGGACCTGGAGTTCGCCGAGCTGACCGAGGCCGAGGCCCGTGAGCGCTGGCGGCGGGCCGGGCACGCGGAGGAGCTCATCGACCTGCTCGCCGCCTGGCAGGGCAACCCGCCGCCCGAGGCGTACACGGTGGTGCCGACCGTGGAGGAGCTCACCGGGAGGCCGCCCGGTACGTTCGCCGACTGGGTCAGCAGGCATGCCGACCGGTTTGCGTAGGAATGCCTGCCGCCGGGCCGACTGGCCCGTCACCATCAACCGGGCCGGTTACCTTCGGATGCGGCTGATGGGTGCCCGGCAGCAGGCAACATGGCCGCACGTCCTTCCGGGAGGCCGTGCGGCCACACACTACGAGTAATCGGCCGCCTGACGTCCTCAACGGCCGACCCGCGGACTCAGGATGCCACGGGGGTATGCGGGGCGACGGGGCTTCAGCGCTTTCGTAGGGATCGCGCGCTATCGGGTGACCTGCGGCAATGACCCGTCTTCATCACCCCGGCTCCCTGGGCGCAACCCCGGGCGTCGGCCGCGCTGGGCCGCGATCCCGTCATGCCGCCATCGCGTCACCCGCCGGACCCGCCGGACTTGCCGGACCCGCCACGCGCCGCCAGGCCGTGTCCGTGATGACGAGATGGTCGAGGAACCGCAGCCCCACCGTCTCGGCGGCATCCCTCAGCCGCCCCGTCGCCACCACGTCGTCGTCGCTCGGCTCCAGGCAGCCGCTCGGATGGTTGTGCGCGATCCCGAACGCCGCGCCACCCGCCGTCAGCACCGCCGTGACGATCTCCCGCACCGGCACCATCGTGTGGTCGGTGCCGCCCTCGCTCATCACCGTCCGTCGCAGCACCGCCCCCCGGCCGTCGCACACGACCAGCACCAGCCTCTCGTACGCGTGCCCGCGCAGCAGCGGCGCCGCGACCGCCGCCAGGTCGGGTGTGCCCGTGATGCGCACGCGTTCGGGCTCGGCGTCGGCCCGCCGTACGAGATGGAACGCCGCCGCCACCCGCGCCGCCTTCGCCGGCCCCACCCCCGGAACGGCCAGCAGCCGATGCGGCTCCGACCTGGCCAGCCCGTCGAGGTCGCCACAGTGTGCGATGACCCGCGCGGCCAGATCCATCGCGCTCATCCCGCGAAACCCCGAGCCGAGCAGCACCGCCAGCAACTCGCGATCGGCCAGCGCCCCGGCGCCGCTGTCCATGAGCCGCTCACGGGGCCGCTCCCGTCGCGGCAGGTCTTTGACGCGCACATCCCCCACCTCCTGCACGGTTCTATCAACGACCACCGACAACCTCCGGGCGGGCGTCTGCCTGCTGGCCGGCCAGCGCCCGCGTTCGGGGACGTGCCGGTGTGGCGGGCGGTGGCGGTGCCACTGACCTGCGGCGAGAGAGTGGTGGGGGATAGGCGGAGATGTGGTGATCCAGGGTGCCTCAGACGGGCATGCTGTACACCATCTTGAACCGGTCGCCCGGGATGATGATGTCGCTGGTCTCCACCGGCCGGTCGCCCGCCCAGTGGGTCCGCTCGACATGCAGGACGTGGACACCGGCCGACAGGTCCAGAACCTCGCTCTCCCGGGGCTCGGGAACCCGGGTGTGGATGCTCTCGACGACTTCGGTGATCTTTATCCCGTGCGCGTCCAGCCTGGCGGCCAGACTGCGCCGCTCTTCCTCGGTGTGCGGCGCGAACTCCAGCGGCTCGTACGCGGTCGCCAGCTGGAGCGGCCGCCCGTCGCCCCGGAAGACGTAACGCGTCTTGGTCAAGGTGGCCGTCCGATCCACCCGGAGCCGCCGGGCGAGGTCGGGCCCCGCCTCGGCGGGTTCGCTGTACCAATCCCACGTCACGCGCCGCCCCTGGGACTGGAGATCCGCTGCGAAGGGCGTAGGGTGATCAAGGAACCGCCATCGGTGCAGCGATGAGAGATCAGGCCGTTCCTTGACGTAATGGCCCGAACCCACACGGCCGATGATGAGACCTTCACCCGCCAGCACACGCAGAGCGTGACGAGCCGCGGTCTCGCCGACCTGATACTTGCGGGTCAGCTGCGCCCGGGAAGGAATGGGCGCGCCAGGAGGAAGGGTACCGTCGTTGATCTGCCGTCGAATGTCTTCAACGACACGCAGGTAGACCGGATCTGAGGTCGTCACTAGTCCATCCCTGGGGGTTCGTGTGAGGCGTTGCCCCATGTTGCCGTATTCGGCAGGTAACCGACCGTCATCGAGGACCGCTGGAGCCCCAACTTTGCGATAGCGGAAAATTATCGGAGAAACCCTGTAACGCGGGCGTAAGGCCCACCGATTCTCCGGTAGAGGTCGTCGATGTGTGTACCCCCGAGCACATATCGGCGACCTCTTCCATTGCCCGCCCCTGGTGCAGGGCCTGCCCGCCGGGTGCGCGGGCGATCTCCGGCCGCGACCCTCCGTGATCGCCCCCCGGAGCGAAGCGACGACCGCCGGCTCCCGTGAACGGACCCTGATCCCCCCGGAAGTCGTCACACGCGCCAGGAGTGGGGCCGTGGAGGGCGGGCATGGATGGGGGGAGCGATCGACAACGGTGGAGCGTAGTCGGATGTGCCCTGAGATGCCGGAGAACGGTGTGACAAAAAGCGGCTCCAGGCAGGCAATTCGGGGTGGCGGCGTCCAACGGATTTCGGAATCCAGGTAGCGTTCGCACTATGGCATCGCCAACTGGAACCACGGACGCGCCCTTCGGCCGCATGCTGACCGCCATGGTCACGCCGTTCACCGCCGACGGCGAGGTCGACTACAAGACCGTGCGACGCCTCGCGACCTACCTGGTGGACGAGCAGCACAACGACGGGCTGGTCGTCAGCGGCACCACCGGCGAGTCGCCCACCACCACCGACGAGGAGAAGGCCCGCATCCTCGGCACGGTGCTCGAAGCGGTGGGCGACCGGGCGACCGTGGTGGCCGGAGCCGGCACCAACGACACGCGTCACAGCGTCGAACTGGCCAAGCGCGCAGCCCGCGAGGGCGCCCACGGCCTGCTCGTCGTGACCCCTTATTACAGCAAGCCCCCGCAGGAAGGGCTCTACCAGCATTTCACCGCCGTGGCAGACGCGACGGAACTGCCGGTTATGCTCTATGACATCCCCGGTCGCAGCGGCGTGCCGATCAAGACCGAGACCCTGATCCGGCTGGCCCAGCACGAGCGCATCGTGGCGGTGAAGGACGCCAAGGGAGACCTGTTCGCCGGCAACACGATGATGACGGTGACCGATCTCGCCTACTACTCCGGCGACGACCTGCTCAACATGGCCTGGCTCTCGCTCGGCGCGGCGGGGTTCGTGAGCGTGGTCGGGCACGTGGTCGGCAGCGACCTCGCCAACATGATCAGGCTCCACGCGAACGGTGACATCGACGGCGCGCGCGCGATCCACCGCCAGGTGGCGCCGGTCGTCGAGGGGATCATGATGAGCGCGGGTGGCGCGATCATGGCAAAGGCGGCGCTGAGCATGGTGGGAATACCGGTCGGTCCGGTACGCCTGCCGCTCGTGCCCGCGACTGAGAAGCAAATCGCCGAGCTACGTGCTTGCCTGGTGGCCGGCGGGGTGAAGTTGACAGACGTATAGGAACGGGGAGGATCCGGGAGTTTTGAGAACACGATTTGACCATGGGGTCGACCTTGGGAGCCGGGTATGAGCCATCCGCATCCTGATCTTGGCCCTCCTCCGGTGCTGCCGGAAGGCGGCCTGCGCATCGTCGCACTCGGCGGGCTCGGCGAGATCGGCCGCAACATGGCCGTCTTCGAGTACGACAGCCGCCTGCTGATCGTCGACTGCGGGGTGCTCTTCCCCGAGCCCGACCAGCCTGGCGTGGACCTGATCCTGCCGGACTTCGAGTACATCAGAGATCGGCTCGACCAGGTCGAGGCCGTGGTGCTGACGCATGCGCACGAAGACCACATCGGAGCGGTCCCGTACCTCCTGCGCGAGCGGCGCGACATCCCGCTCATCGGCTCCAAGCTGACGCTTGCCCTGATCGAGGCCAAGCTCAGCGAGCACCGAATCCAGCCGACCAAGGTCCAGGTCACGGAAGGCGAACGGCACTCCTTCGGGCCGTTCGACTGCGAGTTCCTGGCGGTCAACCACTCGATCCCCGACGCCCTGGCGGTCGCCATCAGGACGCCCGCCGGCATAGTGCTGCACACCGGCGACTTCCGCATGGACCAGCTGCCGAGCGACGGCCGCCTCACCGACCTGGGCGGATTCGCCCGGCTCGGCAGCGAGGGCGTCGACCTGCTGATGTCCGACTCGACCAACGCCGAGGTGCCGGGGTTCGTCACCAGCGAGCGTGAGATCGCGCCGGTCATCGACGAGGTCATCCGTACGTCGGAGCAGCGCGTCATCGTGGCCAGCTTCGCCTCTCACGTACACCGCATCCAGCAGGTCATGGACGCGGCGGCCAAGCACGGCCGCAAGGTCGCCCTCGTCGGCCGCTCGATGGTGCGCAACATGGGGGTGGCCCGCGATCTCGGCTACCTCAAGGTGCCCCCGGAGCTCATCGTCGACTCTCGCGACATCGAGGCGTGGCCGCCGCAGGACGTGGTGCTGATCTGCACCGGTTCGCAGGGCGAGCCCATGGCCGCGCTGTCGAGGATGGCCAACCGCGACCACCCGATCCGCATCGCGAAGGGCGACACGGTCCTGCTCGCGTCGTCGCTCGTGCCGGGCAACGAGACCGCGGTCAACAAGGTGATCAACGGCCTGTCCCGCTGGGGCGCCCGCGTGGTGCACAAGGGCAACGCCAAGGTGCACGTGTCCGGCCACGCTGCGGCCGGCGAGCTGCTCTACGTGCTCAACCTCACCCGGCCGTCCAACTTCATGCCGGTGCACGGCGAGTGGCGGCACCTGCGGGCGCACGCCAAGCTCGCCGCGCTCACCGGCGTGCCGGACGACCACATCGTCATCGCCGAAGACGGCGTCGTGGTCGACCTGGTCGACGGCCGAGCGAAGATCGTCGGCGCGGTCCACGCCGGGTACGTGTACGTCGACGGGTCGTCGGTGGGAGAGATCACCGACGTCTCGCTGAAGGACCGGCGCATACTGGGTGACGAGGGCTTCATCTCCGTGGTCGTGGTGGTGGACTCCACCACGGGCAAGCTCACGGCCGGGCCGGAGATACACGCCCGCGGTTCGGGAATAGACCCTGCGCAGTTCGAGCAGTTCATCCCGCAGATCGAGAAGGCCCTCGAGGAGAAGGCCGCCGACGGGGTGATCGACATGCAGGAGATCCGCCGCGTGGTCCGCCGTACGGTGGGGCGCTGGGTGAGCGACACCTACCGCCGACGCCCGATGATCATCCCTGTGGTGGTCGAGGTCTGACCCGAGGGTCGCCGCAGCCGGCAGATCCGGCTTGAACGAAAGGTGTGGCGGGCGCATCCCAACCCCTCAGCGGGGCCCCGGGAGAGCCCGCCCTCACCCGGGGCCGCGACGGCCGCAGCGCAGCACGTCCCGTGGGGCCACGGTGCTGAAGCATTGCCCAGATCGCATGGTCCTCGCGACTCCGCCTCGGCGCCGGCGTCAGGGGATGCCTCCGTAGCGGCGCAGGAAGCGGTCGACGTAGACGGGGTCGTGCTGGTGCTGGACGAGGTCCGGCGGGAGTTCGTCGGCGTCGAGCCGGGCCGTGCGCAGTGCCGACTCGTACGCCGGGGTGAACTGACACAGAAGGTCCCGACCGTAGCGGGACAGTGCCGCCTCCACCTCGCGGGGATCGTCGAGAGGGATGGACAGCCGGTCGGCGAGCATCTCGGCCTGGAGGAAGGCGTCGGTGATGCCGCGGGCGGTGATGGGATCCTTGTTGTGCGCGGCGTCACCCACGAGGGCCCAGCCCGGGCCGTGGGCGCGGCGGAAGAAGTTGGGCTGATCGGCGCAGCAGTACAGGCGGTCCTCCTGGCGGCCGTCGGCCAGTTGCCGCCGAAACTGCTCGCCGTTGCGCCGTAGCCGTCCTTGGTAGAGACGCTCCCGGTCCTGAGGCGCGACAGACCCGTCCGGGCGGAACTGCAGGGCGATGAGCGTCAGCCCGTCCTGAGTGGGGACGCAGGCGGTGCCGGCCCCGTGGAGGAAGTGCAGACGCAGGCCCTGCTCAGGAATGCCGCCCCAATAGGTGTAGTAGAAGCACGTGAGCGCAGGGTCCTGACGCACGTACGGGGCCCGGACCAGGCGAGCCACGGTGGAGTGGCGCCCGTCCGCGCCCACGGTCAGCCGAGCGCGCTCCACCACCTGTCCGCCGCGTCGGCTGCCGTGGCGGACGCCTGCTACGGCCCCGTCCTTCCACACCAGGTCCAGTACGGTCGCCCGCGGCCGGAACTCGGCACCGGCGGCGACAGCGGCCTGCACCAGGAGGTGATCCAGCGTCCTGCGGCGGGGAGCGCAACCGCCCGCGATCGAGCCGAATGCTGGTGCCGGGCCGGACAGGCAGGCGCCGGGCAAGTGGAAGGTGATGCGGGTGATCAACGGACAACCGGTGGCGAGGACCTGGTCCAGCACTCCCCACCGGTCCAACCGGGCCACGCCGGGCTGGTGGATGTAGAGGGTGGACAGGGTGTCGCTGGGGAAGGACATGCGATCCAGCAGCAGGACCCTGTGCCCGGCACGTGCCAGGAGCATCGCGGTGGCCGCTCCCGCGCAGCGCGCACCGACAATGATCACGTCATACATGCCGCGTCCTTTCCAAAACCGACCCGCCTGCCGAAGCAGAAGCCCAGTGCCACGCAGAAGCCCGGTGCCACGCAGAAGCCCGGTGCCGCGCAGAGACCCGAGGCCGCGCAGAGGGCCGAAGTTGTGCCCGGTAGGCAAGGGTCGCGCCAAGGGCCGAGGCCGCGCGGCAGGCGAGCGCCGCGCCGAGGGCCGTGGTCGTGCCCGGCGGGCCAGGACCACGCTGAGGGCGAGGCCGCGGGGCAGGGCCGAGGCAGCGCGCGGAGGACTGAAGTCGCGCGCACCAGGCCGGGTCGCACCAAGGGCCAGATCGCGCGCAGAGCCGAGGCAGCGGGCGCGGAGCCGAGGCAGCGCGCAGAGCCGAGGCAGTGCGCGAAGGTCGGGGCCGCGTACGGAGGGGCGTAGCCGCGCGCGGAGAGCAACGGTCGCGCGGGAGAGCAACGGTCGGGGCGACCTGGCCAGGACCTGGGGCGCACCGGTGATCAGGGGTAGGGATGGGGTTCAGGGTTGACGGCTCCTCCATAGGCGGCGAAGCGGGGATGCAGCAGCGGAGGCGCGCTGGGAAGGCACAGGCTCAGCGTGTCGGGCGACCAGACACGGCAGACGGTGAGCCCCAGATGACGGATGTCGGGCGTGGTGAGGTCAAGGTAGGCGAGCTGCTTGCCGGTCGCCGCGAAGGCGTCAACCAGCCGCCGCGCGCAGCTCCGGGGGTCGGCGGGGCCGTCGGGTGGCAGATCGGCCGCGGCGGTCACGGTATGGGCGGCGAAGCGCTTCTCGATCAGCGCGGCATTGGCCGGGGCGGTGTAGTAGGCGACGTTGTCGTCCAGGTCGAAGAATCGCGTCTTGTCGGCGTGGCCGGTCTCGTCGATGGCCGTCTTGACGGTCATCCAGGTCGCGTAGCGGAACACGGCCACGGCTTCGAGCAGCGCCTTATACATCGCGTACGCCAGACGCTGGTCGCTGCCCAGACCGGCGACGACGGGCGCGATGGCCGGATTACCGTGATGGTACAGGCAGGCGATGGTGAATCCGGGCAGGTCAGGACTCGGCAGCAGGTGAAACTCCGGTGCCGGGGTGCCACGGGTCCAGTGGTGCTCGATCAGCCGGTCGAGTACGCGAAGGCGGCGGTCGAGCCGTATCTTGACCGACGGCAGTGCCCCGTACCAGTGGCCGACGACGCAATCGAGCTGGACGAGCTCTTCCAGGGCGCCGAGGAGGGCCTTGCCCGGCTCGCTGTGGGCGGCGGTGCCGGTCGTCACGGCGGAGTTGATCCACCGTTCGCCGTCCCGGCGCCGTGGCCGGTAGCCGACGAGGGCGAGTTGCGCAGGCAGCCAGTACGGGGCGTCCGACGTGAGTGAGTCGGCCGGCAGCCAGCTCATCGGGGTGTCAGCGTCGAACCGCCGGAAGAGGAAGCCGTCGCGGTCGAGTTGTTCGCCGGAGAAGAAGGTCAGGCACTGTTCGGGCGGCAGCATGGCGCGCTCACGGCTGACCGTCCGGTAGCTGTCGAAGCGCAGCCGCTCGGGATGGTGGGCGAGGTAGGAGTGGTGGCAGTAGCGTTCGGCCGATTCTCCCAGTGACTTGATGAGGGGTTCGTCGAGGAGGATGCCGGCGCCGCCGAGGTGGTGCCGTTCGGCGGGGATCTGGGGACCGCCGTTCAGGACGTGCACGCCGGTCAGTTCGGTGCCGGAGATGGCGACGCGCGGCTCGCCGCGAGAGCGGACGCTGAACTTCAGCCGTGGGGTCAGGCCGCACACGGGGTTCAGCATCCGGCGCATCAGCTTCCGGGTGGTCGCCTCGAACGGCAGGGTCCGGCGGCTCAGCCGCGTCTCAGCCATGGAGCCATTCCTTGGCCTGGAAGTAGAGCTCGGGCTCGTCGCGGTGGGCGACGGGCGAGCAGGCTTGGCAGCCGGGCACCTGCAGGACCTCGCTGACGGTGGTCTCCCACGTCGGCAGGTATGTGCCGAACATCTTGCCGCCGGTGAACGAGGCGCCGGTCCGAGCCAGATTGATGGCTTCCAAGGCAAGGTGGGAGCACAGCAGCGCCGACAGCGCGGGCAGGATGGGCGCCTGACCGCCGGACACCTTGGCCTCGGTGAGCGCGTTCTTGTAGCGGTGGTAGGCCGCGCCGTCGGTGAGGTTCATGGTGACACGCGTCTCCAGGCAGGCGTAGCAGGGACCCGCGCCGGGATGGAAGGTCGGACCCACGAACAGGAAGGGCCCGTCGATCGCGCCGTGCAGCCATGTCATGCCGGCCTGCAGGGCGATCCTGTTGAACAGGCTCACCGCGGGCGGATCCATCCGGGAGCCGGCCCACACGACGATGTCCTCGCGCCAGGCGGCGAACGTCTCGGCCACCTCGTGCAGCCGCAGCCCGTGGGTGGTCCAGCCGGTGTCGGGATCGTCCAGCACGCCGAGGACGGGATCGGCGCTGGCGTCGGCCACGTCGAGGTGCGGATCGCTGGCCGCGATCAGTCGCGTCACCTGCGCGGCCGTCACGGGCTCGCCGATCACTCGTACGGGCCGGGCAGGGGATGGCGGCCCGGCCAGCACGCCCCCGTAGTGGTCGAGGTAGTGATCGAGCGCGGTCGTGGCGCGATCTTCCAAGGCGTCGAGCTCGCGCAGATGAGAGAGCAGCTCCGACATCTCCTGCGTGCCGACGCCGATGTCGGCGGCCAGCTCGGTCATGTCGCGGGACCCGTCCAGCCCGTTGACTGCGGAGAAGAGCCAGCCGCGCCGGGCCTCGTCGGTGATGGTGTGCGAGGTGGCGTTCCACACCCCGGACCTGAGCTCGACGGTGTCCGGATCATGACCGATGATCGCGTAGGAGCGTTTGACCCGGGGCGTCGGTCCGGCCGTCACGTTGCGCTCCCCGCAGCTCGCGGGCGGCCCAGGACGATCAGGTGCAGCAGGGCAGTACGCAGCCCGTCGATGCCGAGCACGGCGTGCGCCTCCTCGTCGTAGTAGGTGGACCAGTCGGTGCCGGCCAGACCGAGCGCGGTCGCGGTCAGGTGCACGTGCTGTGCCATGGCGCCCACCTCGTGCAGCACGAACCGCAGGCCGCGCGGCCCGTACTTGCGCATGGAACGCCACGGCCGGGCGACGAACAGCACCAGCAGTGCCGCGCGGTCGATGGCCAGCAGGTCCGGGTGCTCGCCGGGACCGCAGGCCAGCAGCGCGGTCACCTCCGCCGGGCCGCCGTACCGGTCCAGCGCGTCCAGGCGGGGCGCATACCGGTACAAACCGGAGTCGAGGCCCGTCACGCTCCGCGGGGCCAGGTGCAGTTCGACCGGATACAGGCCGCCACCGCTGGCCACGGCACGGTGAGGCCGCCCGGCCTCGTGCTCGTGGTGCGCTCCGGCCGCCCGCAGCACCGCCGCCGCTTCCGGCAGGGTCACGGGCGCGCCGCTGAAGGATCGGATGCTGCGCCGTGCCGCGAACACGTCCTCCAGCGCTGCCCGGGCGGGCGCCGACGCGGGCAGCTCGACGCGGCGCGCGGCGGGAATGGTTTCCTCGTCGGTGTGGCTCAGCACCTGCATGATCTCGGGGCGAAGATAGTCGGCCACCGAACGTTGCAGCTCACGGTCGTGACGCCTGATCCGGGTCTCGTACAGGAACTGCTCGGCCGCGGACACCTGTCGGGCGAGTCCGAGCTGGGCGTGGCGCGCCTGGTGGGTGTGGAACGCCGTGCTGTCCGGCCAGGCGCTGACCGCACGGTAGAAGTTGGCGCTGAGCGCAGGGCCCAGCCCTGGCGACGGCTCCACTGACGCCTCCCTTCGTGAGGTGGTCCGGCCGGTGCCGCCCCTGGCCGGGGCGGCACCGTCTCTCGTGCTAGTCCTCACTGGTGAGGGCGATGGTGGTGGTGCTGAGCGGGGCGACCAGCAGCCTGTCGTCGTCCGCCTTGATCGGGCGGGCGCTCAGGTCTTCCTTCGCCGTGATGGTGGAGAACATCCTTGCCTCCTCTCGGTGATAGTGGTGGACGCGGCCGGGAAGCAGGTGCGCTTCACCGGCCCTGATCCAGCCGCTCGAGGGGGTCGGCGGCCGGACACGTGCGTCCGGATCAGGCATGGCCGATCCGGACGGGCTTGCCATCGGCACGACTCGGGCCGCCCTGCCCGCCCTGTCTCGCCCAGCTCGGCCCGGGCAACGGCAGAAGCCGGCGCGGACGACGGCGGCATGACGTGAGGTGTTGCGCAGCGGAGTGCCGGCATGGCGAGCGCCTCGGCCACTTCATAAACGGCCACTTCATGAGCGAGGCGGGATCTGTCGGCCCCCGGTGTGGTGAACGTGTGGCTCTGGCGCGGTGGCAGCCTCCTTGTAGTGGCTGTTCAGTCCGACACCAGATTTATCGCCCACCAATAAACTACCTACCGTTACTTTAAGTCACTCAATGTAGTCTTTGCTGGTAGGAAGCTATGGCGCGGCCCTTCTTTCCTGAGCCCGGCCGGCCGGGCGGGCAGGACCCTGAAGGAGAGGCCGCCGACGGCCAGGGTGGCGTCGTGACGTTTCGTCGGACGCTTGAGTTCGATCACGCCGTAAAGGGTGCGGCATGCGAGGCCTTCGCCACATCGGACCACAGTCCGAACCTCAACATCAGACCCCGGGTTGACGTGCGAACTCCGGCCCACCGGCTACCTTCATCGCGTGAACGAGTCGCACCCTCTTTTCGCCAGGCGCCTGGCCCGCCGGCAGCTGATCATGCTGGATCTGGCTGCCGGGCTTGGCCTCTCGTTCGTGTTCTTCACGCTGACGGCCTCCGCCGCGGTACTGCCGCCGTGGGCCCGGATCGCCCTCCCGCTCGGGCTGGGCCTTCCGCTGGCCGTGCGGAGGCTGTGGCCTGTGCCGGTCTTCCTTGTCACGCTGTCGATCGCCATGGTGGCCGTCGTGGTCGACGTCGTGAGCATCGCGTACGTCGCTCCCGCGTATGCGATCTACCTGGTCGCCGTGTCGGAGAATCGCGGCGCCTGGTTCCCGACCTCGGCCATCGGGATGCTCGCGGCGATCACCGGGGCGGCCCTGGTGCTGGTCGGGGGCGTGCCTCAGCCAGGGGTGCCGGGGTGGCTGTTGCGCAGTGACACGTTGCTGTTCGGCGTCGCCGCGCTGGGCGGAGCCTGGACGGTGGGGCGTGCCGTGCGCGAGCGGAGGATCTACATTGCGCACGACGCGGACCGGATCGCGGCTCAGGCGGTGGCGGACGAGCGCCTGCGCATCGCCCGCGAGCTGCACGACGTCGTCACACACAATGTGGGGCTGATCGCCGTGAAGGCCGGTGTGGCCAACCACGTCTTCGCCTCCGATCCGGACGAAGCGCATGACGCCCTGCGTGTGATCGAGAGAGCCAGCAGAAGCGCGCTGCGGGAGATGCGACATTTGCTGGCAGTCCTGCGCTCGGCCGACCCGCCCGCACGCGGGCCCACGCCGGGCCTCAGCGGCCTGGGCGAGTTGGCGGACCAGGCACGGCTCTCGGGGGTGGACGTGGATCTCGACGTACGTGTCAGGTCTCGTGAGGCCGGTCGCCCTGACCGCGTGAGTGCGAGAGATCGTCAGCGGCCTGCTGGGCAGGCGGGCCGGCCTGAGGCTGTGGGTGATCTTCGAGACGTGGAGGTTGCCAGTGGGATTCGTGGCCGGCGGGGCGATGACGATGCCGTGGAAGGCGACGATTCTGTAGTCGGCGCGGGGGAGAGGCGTGCTGGTGATGGGGTGCCGAGCGGGTCGGGACATGGCGGTGGCGGAGGAGCCGATCCAGCCGAAGGGCGAAGGCTCCCGGAGGGCGTTGAGCTGTCCGTGTACCGGATCGTTCAGGAAGCGCTCACCAATGTGGTGAAGCATGCGGCACCTGCTCGCTGCTGGGTGTCGGTGATCGACGATGGGAGGGCGGTACGCATCGAAGTCAGGGATGACGGCCCCGGGCCGCGGGTGGGGCAGGGGAGCGCTGTGGTGCCGGGGCATGGGCTGATCGGGATGCGGGAGCGGGTCACGATGTACGGGGGCGCGTTCGAGGCGGGCGGGCTTCCGCGGCGCGGGTTCCGGGTGGCGGCCCACCTGCCGTACGGGGCCGCGTCATGATCCGGGTCGTGATCGTCGACGATCAGGCGCTGCTCCGAGGCAGCTTCAGGGTGCTGGTCAACTCCGAGCCCGATCTTGAGGTCGTGGGTGAGGCGGCCACGGGAGTCGAGGCCATTGCGGTCGTCCAGGAGACGCAGCCCGACGTCGTCCTGATGGATGTGCGGATGCCGGAGATGGACGGCATCGAGGCGACCAGGCGTATCAAGGATGTGTCGCGGATCCTCATCGTGACGATGTTTGATATCGACGCTTACGTCTACGACGCGCTGAGGGCCGGGGCGAGCGGGTTCATGCTCAAGGACACGCCGCCGACGGACCTGCTCGCCGCCATCCGGGTCGTGGCCGGTGGCGAGGCGTTGCTTGCGCCGACGGTAACGCGACGGCTGATCGAGGAGTTCGCGCGCACGCCTGCTTTACCGGCGGTTCGCGGGCTGGACGGGGTGACGGAGCGGGAGCGCGAGGTGCTGGCGCTGATCGCGCGTGGCCTGTCCAATGCTGAGATCGCCGACCATCTCCAGGTGACTCTGGCGACGGTCAAGACCCACATCACGCGCTTGCTGGCCAAGTTGGACGCGCGTGATCGGGCGCAACTCGTCATTGCGGCGTACGAGAGCGGGTTGGTGACCGCGGCACGGTGAGATGGCACCGATGGGATCGGTCACGGGGGTGGGGCTGGCTGTCGTACGTGATCGAGTGGGGACCCCCCTTCCGGCGTCCTCCGCTTGGCCGGTTGTTCGCCGGCTGTGGGAGTGAAGGCGGAGCGTTATAGGGCTGGGTGAGTGTCGGCTGTAGTGGCTGAGTGGTTGTAGGTGGGCATGCGGCGGGGCGATAAGTTCCAGTTTGTGGATGATGTGAGGATCGTTTTCCGGAAATACGGCGGCGCGTTGCATTGGAACCATGCGGCGAAGGTTCTGGGTGAGGACGAGTACGGGCTCTGGGTGACGGTGCCGGCGGGGACGGTCGCTCGTAAAGGGGAGGGGCCGCCCGTGGTCTGGGAGAACCACTGCTTGATGCTGTTCCCGCGTGATGCGTGGTGGGCTGCGACTTTTCACTCGCCGCCGCACAGGACTGAGGTCTATGTGGACGTCACCACCGTTCCCGAGTGGCGGGACGGGGAGGTGTCCATGATCGACCTGGATCTCGATGTGATCAGGATGCGGGATGGGCGGTTGATCCTGGATGACGAGGACGAGTTCGCCGAGCATCAGGTCGTACTGGGATATCCGGAAAATGTGATCCTTCGTGCGGAAGAGACCGCCAAGTGGCTGATGGATGAGGTCGGGCGGCGGCAAGGCGTCTTCGGGGGCGCGCATCTGCGCTGGCTGGGCTAGGGATGGGCTGATCTGGTGAGGGCTGGAGTGGGAGCCGCCGCCGAGGGTGGGCTGGTGGCCTGAGCCACAGCATGAGGGTCTGACGCGAAGCCGCTGGAGGCCCGGGTGGGTTACTGGTTGGTTTGGCGGAGGGCGGCCGTCATGGCTGCCAGGCGTTCGGGGCCGGCCAGGCCTGCGTGGTAGAGGTGAATTTCGGAGGCGCCTGCCTTGGCGTAGGCGGTGAGGAGCTCCGCCAGGGCGGTGGCGTCGGTGGGGCGAGGGGGGAGGGCCAGGACGTAGGCGCCGACTCGTTGGCCGGGGGTGCACAGGTCGCGGAGGTGGGACAGGCGGGCGGCGTCCTTCGCCGGGTCGCCCCAGCAGTTGCCCACCAGGACGTCGGCTTCGGGCTCGCCGGTGGGGAGGGCGGCGAAGGGGCCGGTGGCCCAGGGGTCCGGGTTCGCGTGCAGGGTGATGGGGATGTTCGGGGCGACCTCGCGGGCGGTGGCGATCAGGCGGGTGCGGAGCGAGGCGGACAACGAGACACGGGCGGCGCGTACTTCGTCGGCGAGCGGGCCGAGTGCGGCGTCGATGGGGGAGACGGGAGGTTCCGGGGAGGGGGAAGCTGGGCGTTCTGGGGTGATGGGCGTGTCTATGGCGGTGCGGATTCTGGCTCGGCTGCCTTCGGGATAGCGGGGGGCGCAGGCGGTGCAGAAGCAGAGGGACAGCAGGTCGGCGTCGTAGTCCGCGCCTGAGGTCTTCTCGTGTACTCCCTGGTGGGAGAAGCCCATGGGGCCGCAGCCTTCGAGGATGAGGCCGTCCGGTTCGCCGGCCGTCAGCACCTCCTGGACGAGGCGGGAGCAGTAGTCCACGACGTCCTCGAAGGCGGGGCACAGGGCGTACGGGTACGGGTCGCCGAAGGCGTTGCGCACCACCAGGTCGGGGTGGGCGCCGCCTAGGTGGGCGTTGTGGGTCAGGACGGTCCACGCGTGGACGCGGAGGCCGGCGCGGCGCAGGGCGTCCTGGGCGACCAGGTACGCGTCAGGGGCGGTCCAGGAGGGGGCGGCGGGGGTCAGGCGGCCCCAGGCAGCCGGCCGTATGGGCAGATAGAAGGCCGAGTGGGGGACGTCGAGGATTCGGTGTGCCGGGTGGAAGGGAGTTGCGGCGCGGGTGGAGTGGTAGGAGGCGGCCAGGGCTACCGCCTCGACGCCGAGGGCAGCGATGCGGTCGGGGGCGGCGGGGTCGCCTGCGATGTCCCAGGGGTAGGCGTAGGCGATCCTCATGGGTCTGGTCTCCTCAGGGTGTGGCGGGTGTTCGTTGGTGTGGTGGCCTTATGGATTGGGGTGGGTGTCTACGGCTTGGGCGGGCGCTTGTCTTCCCGGCCGCGGTGGGGGCTGTAGGCACCGGGACCGACGACTTGGGGCGCGGGGCGTCGGTCAGTGCAGCGTGCCGTTCCGGCGAGAACCGCGCTGGCGCGTCGGGACGTGGGGCGTCGGCGACCGCTGGGCATGGGCCAACCATGCGGACCTCCGTAACCGCACGCAAGCGCGGGGGCCGTGGTGCCGGTGGTGGCCATATGCGGCGGTTCGGTGAGCGTGCGCGGTGGGGTGGCCGCGGGCGTGGTGGTCACTGTTCGCGTGGTGGTGACCGTGCGCGTGGTGACGGCGCGCTTGGGCGAGGTGGTGACCCGTGCGGGTGGTGACGGCGCGCGTGGGCGTAGTGGTGACCCGTGCGGGTGGTGACGGGCGCGCGTGGGCGTGGTGGTGACCGTATGTGGCGTGGTGACGGGACATAGGACCGTGACCGTATTTGGGGCGGTGACCGAGCGTAGGGCCGTGACCCGTACGGGGGCGGTGATCGGAGGCGGGGCGGTGATCGTGCCTAGGGCGGGGACGGTACGTACGGCGGTGGCCGTGGCGGGGGCGTGGCAGGACGCGGGGTGGTGGCCGTTCGAGGGGACACCGGCCGTGCGTGGGGTGGTGGGTGTGGGCAATGGGGGCTGCCGGGGTTACCAGCGGGGGCGTTGGGCGGTGTAGTCCGGGTTGAAGCGTTGCATGTACGTGGTGTCGTCCCGGGCGGTGATGCCGCACTTCACGTACTGCTCGTGCATCTGCGCGAGGGCGTCGCGGTCGAGTTCGACGCCGAGGCCGGGGGCGGTGGGCACCGGGACGGCGCCGTCGACGAAGCGCAGGGCGCCGGGGGCGACCACGTCCTGCCCGTCCTGCCAGGGGGTGTGGGTGTCGCAGGCGTGGGTGAGGTTGGGGGTGGCGGCGGCGAGGTGGGTCATGGCGGCGAGGCTGATGCCCAGGTGGGAGTTGGAGTGCATGGAGAGCTCCAGCCCGAACGTCTCGCACAGCGCGGCGATGTGGGAGGAGCGGACGAGGCCGCCCCAGTAGTGGTGGTCGAGCAGGAGGACGCCGATGGCGCTGGAGGCGATGGCGGGGGGGAGGTGTTCGGGGGTGACGACGCACATGTTGGTGGCGAGCGGCATGGAGACCTGGGCTGCTACCTCCGACATTCCGGAAATGTCCGGGGTGGGGTCTTCCAGGTACTGGAGGATGCCGTCCAGTTCGCGGCCGACCCAGGTGGAGGTCTCCACCGTCCAGGCGGCGTTCGGGTCGAGGCGCAGCGGTACCCCGGGGAACGCCTCGTGCAGTGCCCGGATCGCCGCGACCTCGTCGGCCGGGGGGAAGACGCCGCCCTTGAGCTTGATCGAGCGGAACCCGTACTCCTTGATGAGCAGCGCCGCCTGCTCGACCACGCCCGCCGGGTCGAGGGCCTCGCCGAAGCGGTCCGGTTCGGCGCCGGGGTGGCCGGCCCACTTGTAGAAGAGGTAGGCGCTGTACGGGACGGCGTCGCGGACCCGGCCGCCGAGCAGGTCGACCACGGGCACGCCCGCCGCCTTGCCGCGGATGTCCAGGCAGGCGACCTCGAAGGCGGCGAACACCCGGTCGACGCTCTTCTCCTTGGTCGCGACGCCGGTCAGGCCGTGCAGGTCGGTCACCGCGTCGCCGACGGTGGCGGCGATCCGCCGGTACATCTCGTTGGTGGCGTGCACGTCCAGGCCGACGAGGGTCCGGGCGCACTCGCGTACTTTCGACAGATGTCCCAGGTCACCGTACGTCTCGCCGAGGCCGCTGAGTCCCTCGTCGGTGACGATCTCGACCACGGTGCGCAGGGCCCACGGCTCGTGCGCCCCTGCGGCGTTCAGCAGGGGCGGGTCCCGGAACGCGACGGGAGTGACGTGGACCTGCGTGATGATCATATGTTCGCCGTCCATGTATGTGAACGATGGTCAGGATTGTGGACAGTTCTGGCAACTGTAAGAATGAGCCGGAGAAGGTGTCAAGACTGAAGGACCATTCGATGATCTATGGATACGACCCCAGGACCGGCGAGACCGTGGGTGACGCGGTTCCTGAGACGGATCGTGCCGGGGTCGACTTGATCGTCTCCGCCGCGGCCGCCGCCGGTTCGGCATGGCGTGCGACACCGGCCGCCGAGCGCGCCGAGGCGCTTGAAGCCGTCGCTGACGCGCTCACCGCCCACGTCGAGGAGCTCTGGCAGCTCGCCGACCGGGAGACCGCGCTCGGTGAGGTCCGGCTGCGCGGCGAGGTCGCGCGCACGGCGGGGCAGTTCCGCCTGTTCGCCCAGGTGATCAGGGACGGTGGCTACCTCGAGGCGATCGTCGACCACGCCGACGCCTCGGCCACGCCGCCCAGGCCCGACGTGCGGCGGATGAAGCAGCCGCTGGCCGGGGTGGTGGCGGTGTTCGCGGCGAGCAACTTCCCGTTCGCCTTCTCGGTGGCCGGTGGCGACACCGCGTCGGCGCTGGCCGCGGGCTGTCCCGTCGTGGTCAAGGCGCACCCCGGGCACCCGGGCACCTCCGCGCGGGTGGCCAGGATCGTCCGGGACGCGCTGCCGTACCCGGATCTGCTCGGGCTGGTGCAGGGCATGCAGGCGGGTGTGAACCTGGTTCAGCACCCGGGGGTGGTGGCGGCCGGGTTCACCGGGTCCATCGCCGGGGGCAAGGCGATCCAGGGGCTCATCGACCAGCGCGAGACGCCGATCCCGTTCTACGGCGAGCTGGGCAGTGTCAACCCCGTCGTGGTGCTGCCGTCGGCGGCTAAGGGGGAGGTGGCGAATGGGTTCGCGGCGTCGCTGACGCTCGGCGTGGGGCAGTTCTGCACGAACCCGGGGTTGATGTTCGTGCCGGAGGACGAGGAATTGCGCACGGCCCTGGTCTCGGCCGTGGAGGGCACGAGCGGCGGTGCGATGCTGGGTGAGCGCATCAGGGACGGCTACCTGGGCGGGGTCGAGCGGCTGGGTGAGCTGACGCTGCTGGCCGAGGGCAAGCCGGGGGAGAGCGGCTGGGCGGTGACGCCCAAGGTGTTCACCACCGACGTGAAGTCGTTCGCCGACAAGCTGCCAGGGGTCGCGGAGGAGTGCTTCGGGCCCGCCTCGGTCGTGGTGACCTACCGCGAGGTGTCGGAGCTGCGGCCGGTGCTGGAGCGGCTCGACGGGTCGCTGACCGCCACCATCCACGGCACCGACCCCGACGAGGCGACGCAGGTCGCCGAGGTGCTCTCGCGCAAGGCCGGGCGGCTGATCTGGAACGGCTGGCCCACCGGGGTGGCCGTGACCTGGGCGATGCACCACGGGGGTCCGTGGCCGGCGTCCACGTCGGCGACCACCTCGGTCGGGGCCACGGCCATCGAGCGGTGGCTGGCGCCCGTGGCGTACCAGGACTGGCCTGTCGAGCTGCTGCCCGACGAGCTGAAGGACGGCAACCCGCTGGGCATCCCCCGCCGCGAGGACGGCACCCTCCGGGCCTAGCGACGTGGCGGGCGTAGGGGCCGTAGGGGCTGATAGAGGGGACCGGCCCAACGCGACAAAGTGGCTAAACGGCCGTGCGGACCAGACGGCCCGCACGGCTGACGGGCCGGACGGGTCGGACGGGGCGACCGGGCCGAACGGGCGGAACGGGCCGAACGGGCCGAACGGCCGAACGGGTGGAACGGTCGGGCGGGCCCCAGCGGCCGAGCGGGCCGCAGGTCCCGAGCGGCCCCCAGGGCCCCGAGCGGACGGAACAACCCCCGCATGCACGAGACGGCCCCCGGAAAACCGAGGCCCGTTCGCTGCCTGGTCAGGAGCTGGCGATTTCCAGGCCGGCTGCGATGATCTTCTCCAGCTCGGCCACGTGCTCCGGTGCCGGGTCCGCCAGTGGGGCGCGGACGCCGCCCACCTCGAGCCCGCGCAGCCGCACTCCCGCCTTCACCAGCGAGACCGCGTACCCGGGCACCAGGTCGCGCAGTTCGACGAGCGGCAGGTAGAAGCCGGTCAGCAGCCGCCGCACCAGCGCGTCGTCGCCGCCGGTGACTGCCCGGTGGAAGGCGAGCGCGACTTCGGGAGCGAACGCGAACGCCGCGCTGGAGTAGAGGTCCACGCCCAGCCCCCGGTAGGCGGGCACGGTGAACTCGGCCGTGGGCAGCCCGTTGAAGAACGTGAAGCCGGCGGCGCCCGCCTCGCGTACGCGCAGGATGATGCGCTGGAGCAGGTCGAGGTCGCCGAGCCCGTCCTTGAAGCCGATCACCGACGGGTCCTGGGCGAGTTCGGCGACGGCCTCGGGGGTGAAGCGGGCGGTGCCGCGCTGGTAGACGATCACGGGCAGCCCGCCGGCCTCCGCCACGTCGCGCACGTAGGCGACGAGCCCGCTGGGGGGCCCGCTGACCAGGTACGGCGGCATGAGGAGCAGCCCGTCGGCCCCGGCGGCGGCGGCCGCCCTGGCGACGGCCCGGGCGGCGGGCAGCGCGCCTCCGGCTCCGCCGAACACCGGGACGCGGCCGGTCGTGGCGGTGACGGCGGTGGTCACCACCTGGGTGTACTCGTCCGGGTCGAGGGCGTTGAACTCGCCGGTGCCGCATGCGGCGAACACGCCTCCGGCCCCGGCTTCGACTCCTTGGGCGACGTGCCGCCTCAGGAGTTCCTCGGACACGCCGCCGTCGGGCGTGAACGGGGTCACCGGGAAGAAGAGAACACCATCTAGCCGCATCTATGCCTCCATGTCAGCGGATGCCCTCTCGGCGGAGAGTGGCAGCCAGCTTTCGGGTGTGTCTGATCACCGCTTGGGTGACCCGCTCGATCTCGGCGGGCGGCAGGCCCACCGGCATCGAGCAGCTGATCGCGTCCGTGGCCGGGATCCGGTAGTCGACCGCGACCGCCACGCAGGCGACGCCGGGCGTGCCCTGCTCGCGTTCGTAGGCCCAGCCCCGGGTGCGGACCTGGTCGAGCTCATCGGTGAGCTTCTCCAGGTCGACGATCGTGTGCTCGGTGACGGCGGTCAGCGGCGTCGGGAGCAGGGCGGCGACCTCGTCGTCGGTGAGCTGGGCGAGCAGCACCTGGCCGAGTGCCGTGACGTGGGCGGGCAGGCGCCTGCCGACCCTGGGGATCACGTGGTGCGCCTCGCGGGAGTCGCGGGTGGCCAGGTAGAGGACGTGCGCGTCGTCCCGCCGGGCGAAGTGGGCGGTCTGCCCGACTTCCTCCCGCAGGTCTTCGAGCGTCTCCTGCGCGAACGGCAGTGCCGGGTCCTTGTCCAGGTACGCGGTGCCGGTGAGCAGCGCGTGGGGCCCGATGCCGAACGCGGATCTGGCGGTGTCGGTCTCGACCCAGTTGAGCTCGACGAGCGTGCGCATCAGCGCGTGCAGGCTGCTGCGCGGGAACCCGGTCGCCTGCTGGAGCTCCGACAGCGTCAGTGTGGTGGGGGACGCGGCCAGGGCCTCCAGGATGCGAACCGTCCGCTCGGCGGACTTGACCAGCTGCGGCTCCATGATCATCCCATCTCGACGGCGGCTTCGACCAGTCAGCATACGGGATGGCGTTCAGATACATGGACACCTACCCCTTGATGGCGCCGCTTGTCAGGCCACGCATGAACTGACGCTGGAAGGCGAGGAACGCGATGATCGACGGGAGCAGGGCCAGCAGTGAGGCCGCGAGCACCACGCCGATGCCCACCTCCTCGTCCGAGCGGAGCGAGCGCAGCGCGATGGGCAGCGTCCACATGCCCGACTCCGGAGCCACGATGAGCGGCAGCAGGTACTGGTCCCAGATCATGGTGAAGCCGAAGACGCCGATGACCCCGAGCGCCGGCCGGCACAGCGGCAGGATGATCGTGAAGAACGTGCGCAGCTCGCCGGCCCCGTCGATGCGCGCGGCCTCCTCCAGCTCGACCGGCACCTCCTTCATGAACTCGGTCATGACCAGGATGGAGAACCCCCAGGCGCCCACCGGCAGGATCATGCCCGCGTACGTGCCGATGAGGTCGAGGTGCAGCACCGGCAGGTCGGCGAGCACGAGCGACAGCGGGATCGCGATGATCTCCTCGGGCAGCATCATCGTGGTCAGCATGATCAGCATGACGATCGACATGCCGCGGAACTTCTTGCGCGCCAGCGCGTACGCGGCGAACACGCTCACGATCACCTGGAGCAGCAGCCCGAACCCGACGACCACGAAGGAGTTGAACAGATAGAGGTAGACGTTGCGCTCGCCCGCCTGGACGAAGTTCTCGAACGTGAAGGAGTCCGGCCACAGCGTGAACGCGGTCGGGTCGAGCGTCTCGTTGAACGCGCTGATCAGCAACGCGACCAGCGGCCCGGTGAAGATCAGCACCATGCCGGAGTAGAGCAGGACCTTCACGGCCACGGCCACCGGCCCGCGCCTGGCCTCCAGCCCCAGCGCGCTGTCGAACCTCATGATGCCGCCTGCCTTCTGCGCATGAGCTGGACGAGCACGGTCAGCAGCAGCGTGGCCGCGAACAGCACGATCCCGCCCGCCGACGCGATGCCCAGCTCGCCCGTCTGGAAGCCGAGCTTGTAGATCAGTGTCATGAGCACCTCGGACGACCCGTTCGGCCCGCCGTTCGTGAGCACGTACACCTCGACGAACACCCGCAGGCCGCGGATGGCGGCGAGCGTGAACAGGATCCAGAACACCGGCCGCAGCGCCGGCAGCGTGATGTGCCGCAGCCGCCGCCAGGTGGACGCCCCGTCGACCGCGGCGGCCTCGTACAGCGTCCGGTCCACCCCGACCAGCCCGGCCAGGAAGATCATCATGTCGTACGGGGTCCCGCGCCAGATGCTCATGCCCATGATCGACAGCAGGGAGGAGTCCTCGCTGGCCAGGAACGGCTGCGGGTCCAGCGCCACCCAGCCGAGGATGCTGTTGAGCATGCCGGTGTCGCCCGGGTGGTACATGATCCGCCACACCTCGGCCACGGCCGCCATCGTGGTCACGACCGGCAGGAACGCCGCGGTCCTGACGAACCACAGGTAACGCGCGGGCCCCTCGATGAGCAGCGCGAACCCCAGGCCCAGCACCAGCGACCCGGCCGTGGTGCCCAGCGCCAGCACCAGGCTGTGCCAGATGGCCGAGGCGAAGGCGTCGTCGGTGAGGATCGTGCGGTAGTTGTCCAGCCCGACCCACTGGCTGTCGATGTAGCGGATCTCCTGGAAGCTCATCGTCAGCCCGGTGAACATCGGGATGAACTTGAAGTACAGGAACAGCAGCAGGGCGGGCGCCAGGAAGGCCCAGGCGATCAGCGCGCCCCGCCGCCGCGCCCGGGTGGGCGTGGGCGTCATGATGCCTTCTGGCCCTGCAGTTCCCGCGTGAGCTCGGTGGTGAGGGTGCCCATCTCGGCCTGGACGTCCATGCCGCAGTCGGCCCACGCGGAGTTGATGGAGTCGGCCGAGGTCTGGCGGATCGGCGCCCAGTTCGGCACGGGCGGGGCGTAGACGGCGTCGGGGTAGGCGTCCTGGAACACCTTCCAGCGCGGGTCCTTCCGCTCGGCGGCCAGGTCGACCTCGGAGTTGACCGGCAGGCGGACGATGGCGCCGTTGTTGTCCTTGTTCATGCCGATCCGCTGGCCCTCTGCGGAGATCGCGAACTCGGCGAACTTCTTCTGGCCCTCGGGGTTCCCGGACCCGGCCATCAGGTAGACGTTCTCGCCCTCGCCGAGCGTGCCGGGGCCGCCGGAGGGGCCCTTGGGCACCGGGAAGACCTCGATCCTGTCGCTGCCGATGCTCTCCACGAACCGGGCGAGCACGTACGGACCGGTCAGGTAGAGGCCGCCCTGGCCCTTCTCGAACACCTCGTGGGTGACGGTGGTGTCGTTGCTGACCGCGCCCGGGTTGACGGTCTTGGCGGTGCAGAACTGGTCCTGGAGGAACCGCACGGCCTCGACGGTCCTGGGGTCGCTCGTCATGGCGGCGAACGTGCCGCTGCCCGTGGTCCTGAGGAAGTCGCCGCCGTTGGCGTAGATGAACGAGGAGGCGTACCAGGAGGCGTAGCCGCGCTTGGTGCCGGCCGGGATCACGAAGCCGGAGGTGTCGTTCTCGCCGTTGCCGTCGGGGTCCTTCTCGGTGAACGCCTTGGCCAGCGCGGCCAGGTCCGCCCAGGTGCGGGGGACGTCCATGCCGAGCTTCTCGCGCCAGTCCTTTCGCGCGATGATCGCGAACGCCTGCGCGGAGAACGGCGCCGCCCACGTCTTGCCGTCGGCGGCCGTGGCCGCCTTCCAGGCCAGGTCGGACAGCTTGTCCCCGCCCGCGAGCGAGGCCCGGTCGACCTCGGTGAGCCAGCCCTGGGTGTGCATGTTGCCGATCTGGGCGGTGTCGTTGATGACGATGTCGGGCAGTTTGCGCTGGGCCGCCTGCTGCTGCAGCTTGGTCTCGAAGTCGTCGAAGAGCGCGACCACGTTGGTCGGCACGCCCGCGGCCTTGGTGAAGGCCTCGGCCAGGCGCTGGGCCGTCTTGGCGGAGTCGGAGTCGGGCGTCTGCCTGATCCAGATCTCCAGAGCCTCGTCCGAACCGGAACCCGAACCCGATGATCCGGAGCCGCAGCCCGTCAGCGTTACGGTCAGGGCCGTCGCGATCGCGACCCCGAGCAGATGACGTGACATCAGACCGCCTCCTGTTCACATATGTGGACATCTATCGCGGACGTGAATTTGGTACCTGCGAACGTAACGAGTGACGCACATCACGGTCAATATTCAAGAATGTGAATTCGAGCCAGGCTTGTGTACAACAGAAGTCATGCGCATTCTCATGACCGGCGCCGCCGGCAAGGTCGGCACGCTGCTCCGTCCCCGTCTCGCCCGCGAGGGCCGGACCCTGCGCCTGTCCGACCTGCTCCCGCTGGAGCCGGGGCCCGGCGAGGAGGTGGCCGTCGCCGATCTGGCCGACGAGTCCGCCATGGCCAAGGCGATGGCGGGCGTCGACGCGGTGCTCCACCTGGGCGGGCAGAGCCGCGAGCACCCGTGGGCGGACATCGTCCGGGCCAACATCGACGGCACCCAGGTGCTGATGGAGGCCGCGCGTCGGGAGGGCGTACGGCAGCTGGTGCTGATGGGCAGCCATCACGCGGCCGGGTTCCAGACCAGGCCGCCGTCCGGCGAGGACCTGCCCGACTACGCCTTCCCCCGCCCCGACACCTTCTACGGGGTCAGCAAGGTCGTCATGGAAGGGCTCGGCAGCCTCTACCACGACAGGTTCGGCATGAACGTGACCGTGATCAGGCTCGGCACCTGCAACGAGGGCCCGGCCGACACGCGCGGCCTGGCCACCTGGATCTCGCCGGACGACCTGGCGCGCCTGGTCGAGGCCGCGCTCGTCGCGCCCGGCTTCCACGTCGTCTGGGGCGTCTCGGACAACGCGCGCCGCTGGTGGTCGCTGCGCGAGGCCGAGGCCATCGGGTACGTCTCCCGCGACGACTCGGAGGTGTTCGCCGGTCCCCTGGTCGCCGAGCTGGGCGAGCCGGACCTGAGCGACCCGGTGCACGACCGCGCCGGCGGGGTGTTCACGATGAAGGAGCTCGGCGGATCCTGGTGAGCGTTACCGCTCGGTAGCCGCCCCGGCCGGACAGGACGGGGCGGCTTTCTGTTGCCCTCCCATGATGCAACCGGTTGTAGTGGATCTGAGCCAACGGCAAAATGTTGTGATTCCGTCATCTGAGATCCTGCCCACTTGACCTGCGACGACGGCGTTGACGATATATCGGTAACGGCTTTGTAACACCTGCAAAGGGTTGACGAAACTTTTCGCCTGCCTATAGGAAGGCGCTATCCGATCCCGCCGTGCCGGGCAGGGCCTGGAAGAGGGATGTATGTCCGAATCAATCTCTGTGACGCCGGAGCGAGCACTCGCCCCGAAGCGTGCGCCCGATCAGCCGCCAGGACGCCGCAGGAGGACCCCCCACGTCAACGTTCACAGGCGGCGTGAGGCCCGCGCGGCCTACGTCTTCCTCGCGCCGTGGTTCATCGGCCTCTTCGTCATCACCGTCGGCCCGATCCTGGCCTCGCTCTACCTGTCGTTCACCAACTACAGCCTCCTGGAGGAGGCCAAGTGGGTCGGGACCGACAACTACACCAAGATGTTCTTCGAGGACGACCGCTTCATCACCTCGCTGAAGGTCACCACCGTCTACGTGGTCGTCTCGGTGCCGCTGCAGCTCGCCTTCGCCCTCGGGCTCGCTCTGGCGCTCGACCGCGGACTGCGCGGCCTGTCGTTCTACCGCTCGGTCTACTACCTGCCGTCACTGCTCGGCGGCAGCGTCGCCATCGCCATCCTGTGGCGCAAGATCTTCGGCACCGACGGCCTGGTCAACGGCCTGCTCGCGGTCTTCGGCATCCAGGGGCCCGGCTGGGTCTCCGACCCCGACACGGCGCTCGGCACGCTGATCCTCCTGCACGTGTGGACGTTCGGCGCGCCGATGGTGATCTTCCTGGCCGGACTGCGCCAAATCCCGCAGAGCTACTACGAGGCGGCCGCCGTCGACGGCGCCACCAAGCTGCGCCAGTTCCGCTCGATCACGCTGCCGCTGCTCACCCCGATCATCTTCTTCAACCTCGTCCTCGAGGTGATCAAGTCGTTCCAGTCCTTCACGCAGTCGTTCATCGTGAGCGGCGGCAGCGGAGGCCCGGTCGACTCCACGCTCTTCTACACGCTCTACCTCTACCTGAAGGGCTTCAAGAGTTACGAGATGGGCTACGCGGCCGCCATGGCGTGGGTCCTTCTGCTCATCATCGCCGGCCTGACCGGCGTGAACTTCCTCGCGTCGAAGTATTGGGTCTTCTATGGCGACTCGAAGTAAGCAGGTCCCGCTCCTGTTCCGGCCGATGCCGCGGGGGAGCCGCCTGCTCAAGCACCTGCTGCTGATCGCCTTCGGGCTGGTCATGCTCTACCCGCTGCTCTGGATGATCTCCAGCTCGCTCAAGCCGGAGGAGCTCATCTTCCGGGAGCCCGGACTGTGGCCCAGCGCGGTGACGCTGGACAACTACGGCGACGGCTGGACCGCGCTCAAGCACTCCTTCGGCTACTACCTGTGGAACTCCGCCGTGATCACCGGCCTGTCGGTGCTGGCGAACCTGGTGGCCTGCTCACTGGCCGCCTACGCGTTCGCCCGGCTGAACTTCCCGCTGAAGAAGCTGTGGTTCACGGTCATGCTGGGCTCGATCATGCTGCCGCACCACGTGACCGTCGTGCCGCAGTACATCGTGTTCGCCGAACTCGACTGGATCAACACGATCTGGCCGCTGGTCGTGCCCAAGTTCCTGGCCACCGACGCGTTCTTCATCTTCCTGATGGTGCAGTTCATCAGGACCCTGCCCAGGGAGCTGGACGAGGCCGCCGCCATCGACGGAGCCGGCTACTGGCGGGTGTTCCTCCAGGTCATCCTGCCGCTGTGCATGCCCGCCCTGGCCACCACCGGCATCTTCACCTTCATCTGGACGTGGAACGACTTCTTCAGCCAGAACCTCTATCTGACCAACTCCGACAACCTCACGGTGGCCGTGGCGCTGCGCCAGTTCCTCGACTCCAGCGGCGAGTCCTCGTGGGGGCCGATGTTCGCGATGTCGATTGTGTCGCTGGGACCGATCTTCGGGTTCTTCCTGGCGGGGCAGAAGTACCTGATCCGGGGCGTGGCGACGACCGGTTTGAAGTAGTTCCTCTTCACCCCCTGCAACTCTCCAAGAGGAGGTAGAGCTGTGAACCTCAGCTCTCGCAAGACCATGTGGAAGGTCGCCGCGCTCTCGGTGGCCGTGCTCACGGCGGTCACCGCCTGCGGCAGCGGCGACAGCGGCGAAGGCGGTGGCGGCGAAGGCGGCAAGACGACCATCACCTTCGCCTACTGGGGCAGCGACGCCCGCCAGAAGCTGACCGAGCAGGTCATCGCCAAGTTCGAGGAGAAGAACCCGACGATCGACGTCGAAGGCGACTTCTCCAACTGGGACAGCTACTACGAGAAGCTCGCCACCAAGGTCGCCGCCAACGACGCCCCCGACGTGCTCAGCATCGAGATCCGCGGCCTGAGCGAGTACGCGGGCCGCGGCGCGCTCGCCGACCTCGCCGGCAAGGTGCCCACCGCCGACCTCGACCAGCAGGTCCTCGCCAGCGGCCAGGTCGACGGCAAGCAGTACGCGATCCCCACCGGCGTCAACGCCTTCTCCATGGTCGCCAACACCGCGGCGCTGGAGAAGGCCAAGAAGGAGCTGCCCAAGGACACCGACTGGACCTGGGACCAGTGGATGGCCCTCGCCCAGGAGATCTCCGGCGCGGGCGGCGTCACCGGCGCCGAGTACAACTTCAACCCGGCCTTCCTGCAGATCTACGCCGCCCAGCGCGGCGAGAAGTTCTACGACGGCAACAAGATCGGCGTCTCGCCCGACACGCTCAAGTCCTGGTGGGCCATCCACCAGAAGCTCATCGAGACCAAGGGCTCGCCCGACGCCGCCAAGAGCGCCGAGATCGGCGCCACCGGCCCCGAACAGTCGCTGCTCGGCACCAACGCCGGCGCCATGGGCATGTGGTGGAGCAACCAGCTCAACGCGCTGACCAAGTCGTCCGGCTCCGAGATGACGCTGCTGCGCATGCCCAAGCTCGAAGGCGCCACCACCGGCGGGATGTTCCTGCAGCCCGCCATGTTCTACGCCGCCTCCGCCAAGTCCGAGCACTCCGCCGAGGGCGCCAAGCTCATCGACTTCCTCGTCAACGACCCGGACGCCGCCGCCATCCTGCTCAGCGACCGCGGCCTGCCCACGAACACCAAGGTGCTCGACGCCGTCAAGACCAAGCTCCCCGAAACCGACCAGAAGACCCTCGCCTTCATCGACGAGGTCAGGAGTGAGCTGAGCCCCATCCAGGTCCCGCCGAAGGGCGCCCTGGAGATGGAGGACATCCTCAAGCGCAACTCCGAAGAGGTCATGTTCGGCCGGGCCACCCCCGACGCCGCCGCGCAGAAGTTCCTGACGGAGGCCAACGCCGCGATCGCCGGCTGACACGATCACCGCCGGGGGCCGGCCTGGCCCCCGGCCGCCACCTCGACTCGGGGAGAAGAGCAGTTGAGCACCAAGTACGCCTTCGTCGGCCTCGGCCACCGGGCGCAGATGTACGTCGACGCTCTGCTGGGCGACTGGCAGGACACCGGGACGATCGCCGGCCTGTGCGACACCAACCGGACCCGCATGGACTACTACGCCGAGCGCATCGGCCGCCCGGTGCCCTGCTTCGGCCCCCAGGAGTACGGCAAGCTCCTGGACCTCGCCGACGCCGTGATCGTCTGCACGGTCGACGCCACCCACGCCCAGTACGTGATCGCCGCCCTCGACGCCGGCCGTGACGTGATCGTCGAGAAGCCGCTCACCGTCGACGCCGAGAGCTGCGCCGCCATCGCCGAGGCCGCCGAGCGCAGCACCGGCAAGCTCGTCGTGACGTTCAACTACCGCTACTCGCCGCGCAACTCCGCCGTCAAACGGCTGCTCAGCGAGGGCGCCATCGGCGACGTCACCTCCGTCCACTTCGAATGGGCGCTCGACACCATCCACGGCGCCGACTACTTCCGCCGCTGGCACCGCGACCGCGCCAGCTCCGGCGGGCTGCTCGTGCACAAGTCGACCCACCACTTCGACCTGGTCAACTGGTGGCTCGACGCCGCCCCCCAGCTCGTCTTCGCCCAGACCGACCTGCGCTTCTACGGCGACGCGCTGCCCCGGGGCGAGCGCCCCGCCCGCGGCCAGGGCGCACCCGGGCTGGGCAGCGACCCGTACATCCTGGACATCTCCGCCGACGAGCGGCTCAAGCGGCTCTACCTGGACGCCGAACACGAGGACGGCTACATCCGCGACCAGGACGTCTTCGCGCCCGGCGTGACCATCGACGACACCATGGCCGTCATGGTCCGCTACGCCAACCGGGCCATCCTCACCTACTCGCTCACCGCCCACGCGCCCTTCGAGGGCTACCGGGTCGCCTTCAACGGCACGCGCGGGCGGATCGAACTGGAGGTGTGCGAGCGGGCCTGGACGCCGCCGCACGCCGCCGTCGACCCCAGCGCCGCGAGCAAGGAACACGCCGCCGGCGCCTGGGACCGCCTCACCCTCCACCGCCACTGGGAGCAGCCCGAACAGGTGCCCATCGAGCAGGGCGCCGGCGGGCACGGCGGCGGCGACCGGCTGCTGCTCGACGACGTCTTCCGCGGGCCCGGCGACGACCCCCTCGGCCGCCCGGCCGGCTACCGCGACGGCATCCGCAGCGTCCTCGTCGGCGTCGCCGCCACCCGCGCCGCCGCCACCGGCCTCCCCGTCCCCCTCACCCCCGACGGCACCGCCCTCCTGACCCCCTGAACCCCGCCCCATGAGCGCCCCGCCCCTTCCGAGAAGCTGCGCACACGAAGGCCCGCGCCTTCGGGGATTTGCTCGGGAGGGCGGTGCCCGTGAGAGGCACCCCGCCCCCAGGAGGCACAAGCCCTCCGGGCTGGCCGTCCGCCTCTGAGGGGCTGCGGCTCCCCGGGAGGCGCACGTTCGCGAGGGGCCGCGCCCTCACGGGGTTGCTCGGGAGGATCCGGTGTCCCAGGGGGGCGGGCCGGGGAAAGGCGCCCGGTTCTGGGGGTGGCTGGCCGGTGGAGGGCTGAAGGGCGGGCCCCGAAAGGGGCGATCAGGCGGAGAGGAAAGGACGGGTAGTGCGGCATCTTGGGGTGTTCTCGGGGCTGGTGGAGGTGGCCGGGCGGCGGCGGGGGCTGTTCGCGGATGCGGTGCCCGGGGCGGCGCTGGCCGAGGCGGCGAGGGAGACGATCGGGACGCTGGACCTGGTGGCGGCCGACGTCAGGACGGAGCGCACCTGGGAGGCGGGTGACGTGGCGGGGGAGGAGCTGTCGTGGGACGTGGGCTTCGGCCCGCGGACGCGCGCGTACCTGGTGAGGCCGCGCGGCGAGCGCGGCAGGCTCCCGGGGGTGGTGGCGCTGCACTGCCATGCCGGGATGAAGTGGGCCGGCAAGGAGAAGGTCGCCGACGGCCCGGAGGGTCCGTCGGCGGAGGTGCGGCGGCTGCGGGAGGAGATCTACGGCGGCCGCGCCTATGCGGGGGAGCTGGCCGGGCGCGGGTTCGCGGTGCTGGTGCCGGACGTGTTCGGCTGGGGCAGCCGCCGGTTCCCGCTGGCGGATATGCCGGACCGGGTGGCCGCGTACGCCGGTGATCCGGCGCTGTCGGAGGCGGACCGCTACGACGCGGCGGCGGGTCACCACGAGCACGTGCTGGAGAAGTACTGCACGCTGCTGGGCACGTCGATGGCGGGCGTGGTGGCGGGCGAGGACCTGGCGGCGGCGGCGTACCTGCGGGGCCGTCCGGACGTCGGTGAGGTGGGCTGCGTGGGGGTGTCGGGCGGCGGCCTGCGGGCGGCGCTGCTGGGCGCGTTCGACCCGGAGGTGCGCGCGGTGGCGGTGGTGGCGATGGTGTCGGCGTACGCGGATCTGCTGGACGGGTACGTCGCCTCGCACACGTGGATGCTCTACCCGCCGGGCCTGTCCCGCCTGTGCGACTGGCCGGCGCTGGTGGCGGCGCGGGCGCCGCGTCCGCTGCTGGTGCAGTACGCCGAGCGGGACGCGCTGTTCCCGCCGGAGGGGATGCGGCGGGCGCACGAGGCGATCGCCCGCCGCTACCCCGGGGGCGGCTACGAGGGAGTCTTCCACGACGCCCCGCACTCCTTCGACGTCCCTATGCAGGAGGCCGCCTTCGCCTGGCTGGCGAAGCGGCTCAGGACCTGAGCTCGGCGACCAGCCCGGCTGCCTCCTCGCGGGTCAGCCGCCCGTCGGCGACGACGACGGCGACCCGCCGGGCCAGCACGGGGCCGAACTCCAGCGGCGTGTCCCAGGCGAGCGCGGTGCCGACGCCGGGGTATTCGGCGACGCGCACGAACCACGGGTCGTCGTCCTGCGCGAACACCAGCGTCCAGTCGTCGGAGGCGAGCGCCAGCCACGGCGCCCGCGACCCGTGCACCCGCGCCTCGCCCTCCTCGGCGGCCGTGAACGCGTGCAGTCCAGGCGATCCGGCGGGCGCCCGCCAGAAGAAGCCGCCGTAGCCGGCCCCGGCCCGGCCCTTGGTGGCCGAGCTGCGCACGGTCAGCGGCCGGTCGGTCAGGTTGTGCAGCGTGAACGCGAAGTCGAGCGCCCACCCGCGCGACAGCGGCGCGGCGCGCACGGTGCGCTCCTCGCGCACGATCGGCTGCTCGCCGGGCCGCTCCCACACCAGCCGCTCGGCGAACCCGGACGACTCCCGCACGGGGAACGACAGGTGCCGCTGCGTGCCGTGGTCGTCCAGCCAGGCGGGCCCCCGGTCGCGGACGTACGTGCGGCCGCCCCAGAAGTTGCGCCCGCCGAGGTCGGTGACGGCCACTCCGGCGCCGAGGTGGTGCGGATGGTCGTCGGGCCGCACCTCGGTCACGACGGTCCCGCCGAGCGTCCGTACGGGATGCAGGAACGGCCGGGGGGCGGCCTCCAGCGGCAGGTCGCTCACGGTGGTGTACTCGGCCACGACGGTCCCGGAGACGGTCAGCGGGGTCGCCCAGCTCACGCCGAGCTCGGAGAAGAGCGCCAGCCGGTCGGCGCAGGCGTCGACGACGCCGGCGATGCCGGGCAGCACCCGCCCCTCGCCGGACAGGTCCTGGTGGGCGTCGTCGATCGGCAGCGGGTCGGGCGCGAGCCGGATGGCCTCCATGACCTCCATGAACGCCCCGGTCCGGTGCACGGGCACGAGCAACTCGGCGCCGGAGCGGACGTGCTCGACGAGGTTGGCCAGCAGGTCGGCCCGCTCGTAGGAGCGCACGGGCCCGTCGTCCACCTGGACCTGGTCCGTCGTGTACGTGAGCCGCACGCGGCCCTTGGTGCCGTGGACGAGCACGTACGGCTCGTCGCGCGTGGCGGCGCAGAGCGTCACGGCCGCGACCACGGGCACCCCGGAGGTGAGGTCGATCCGGATCGCGGAGGTGTCGTCGGACTCGATGGGGTTGGCGTGGAACAGCTCCGCGGTGACGGAGGAGACGGCGCCGCGCTCCTCGGCCCCGGCGACGGCCAGGGCGGTGGCCAGGGCGTGCGCGAACGGGTTGGTGAGCGCCCCGTCGACCACGTCGACGCCGTCGAGCACCCGGCGGCCGGCCCACGGGCTGCGGGTGAAGTAGGCGGCCGGGCGCGGCCACGAGCCGGCCACGCCGATCCCGGTGACGCGGCCGACGGCGCCGCTCGCGACGAGCTCGCGGACGGCGGGCACGGCGGCCGAGCCGAGGCTCTGGAAGCCCACCTGGCAGGCCAGCCCGGCGGCGTCGGCGGCGGCGCGCATGCGTTCGAAGTCGCGCAGCGTGGCCGCCGTCGGCTTCTCCACCAGCACGTGCGCGCCCGCGCCGAACGCGGCCAGCGCCAGGTCGGCGTGCGTCGGGATGGGGGTGGCGAGGATGGCGATCTCCGCCCCGGTCCGCTTGATCAGGCCGGGCAGGTCGGCGGACACCTCCGGCTCGCCCAGCCCGTCGAGCAGCTCCGGCGCGACCGGCCGCACGTCGCACACGCCGGCCAGCTCGATCCCGGGCATCCGGCGCAGCCGGTCGAGGTAGTGGGAGCCGAACCCGTGGGCTCCGGCCAGCACGACACGCACGATCGTCACCTCCAGCGGAGGCCGAGCCCCCGGTGCCCGCCGGCGCGCAGCTCCGCGCCGGACACCTCGACAGGGTACGGCTCGGCCAGCAGCCCGAGCGCGGCGAACGAGGCGTCCTCGACGACCTCGGCCATGCACGGCAGCGGCAGCGCGAGCGCGAGCTGCCCGGACAGGTCGGGCAGCAGGTGCGGATGGACGGGCACGTCGTAGGCCCGCGCCAGCTCCGCGATGCGCAGGAACGGCGTGATGCCGCCCACCCGGACGACGTTCGGCTGCACGACGTCGCAGGCCCCGGCCGCGAGCAGGTCGCGGAAGCCGTAGACGGTGTAGACGTTCTCGCCCACGGCGATCGGCACGCCGACGGACCGGCGCAGCTCCACGTGCGCGGCCACGTCGTCGGCGGGCAGCGGCTCCTCCAGCCAGTGCACCCCGTACGGGGCCAGCGCGTCGGCGGCGCGTCTGGCCCGGTGCAGGTCCCAGCGCTGGTTGGCGTCGATCATGAGCAGCGTGTCCGGCCCGACGACCTCGCGGACCGCCGCCACCCGTTCGACGTCCTCGCGCAGGTCGGGGCGGCCCACCTTGATCTTGACGCCGGGGTGCCCGGCGGCCTTCCAGCGTTCGGCCTGGGCGACCAGCTCGTCCAGCGTGTAGTGCAGGTTGACGCCGCTGCCGTAGACGGGCACGCTGTCACGCCGCCGGCCCAGCACGTCGGCCAGGCCGCGCTCGCCGCACCGCAGGTCCCACAGAGCCAGGTCCACCCCGGCCAGCGCCACCGTGGTGACGCCGCCGGGCCCGGCCTCGCGCAGGTGCCGCCAGAGCCGGTCCCACACCACCTCCGGGTGCGGGTCCAGGCCGATGAGCGCGTCGCGGACGTCGTGCTCCAGCAGGGCCTGGACGGCCTTCGCGCCGATCTGCGGCGTCCAGGAGAACCCGGTGCCGGTCCGGCCGTCGGCCAGCGTCACCTCGACGACCAGGACGTGGTTGGCGGGCACGTCCGGGCCCCACGGCCGGCGCAGCGCGACCGTCCGCGGGGTGACCCTGAGGTCGCGGATCACAGCGCCCGCCCTTGCTCGATCGACCGCCCCTGCTGGATCGACCGCGCGTGCTCGATCAGCCTGGCCAGCTCGGCCACGTCCTCGGGCGCGGCGTCGGTCAGCGGCGGGCGCACCGGCCCGGCGTCCAGCCCGCCGAGCCGCACCCCGGCCTTGACCAGGGACACCGCGTAACCGGGGGCCTTGGACCGCAGCCGTACCAGAGGCTCGTAGAACTCGGTGAGCAGCCGGTCGGCGCCGTTCAGGAACGCGGTGGCGATGTCGGGCGCGAACGCGAACACGGCGGAGGAGTAGAGCTCGACGCCGATGCCGCGGTAGGCGCCCATGGTCAGCTCGGCGGTCGGCAGGCCGTTGAAGAACATGAAGCCGTCGCCCACCTCCCGGCGCACGGCCAGGACCGTGCGCTGGATGAGGTCGATGTCGCCCAGGCCGTCCTTGAGCCCGATCACGCCGGGGACGCGCGCCAGCTCGACCGCCTGCTCGGGCGTCGGGACGACCGAGCCGCGCTGGTAGATCACCGTCGGCAGGATCGCCGCGACCTCGCGCACGTAGGCGAGGAAGCCCTCGGGCGTGCCCTTCATCAGGTACGGCGGCATGAGCAACAGGCCGTCGGCGCCGGCGTCGCGGGCCGCCCTGGCCTGGGCGAGTGCCGAGCCGAGCGGGCCGCCCGCGCCCGCGAACACCGGGACCCGGCCGCGCGCGGTCTTGACCGCCACCCGGACGGCCGCCGCGTGCTCGGCCTCCGACAGGGCCGGGAACTCGCCCGTGCCGCAGGCCGCGAACACCGCCCCCGGATGGTGTTCGAGGCCCCGGCCGATGTGCTCGGCCAGCACGTCCTCGGCCAGCTCCCCGGCCGCGGTGAACGGGGTGACGGGGAAGAAGAGGACTCCGGTGAGGTTCATCCGATCTCCAGTTCGGTGCGCCAGCTGCGCTTGGCCGTCCAGCCGAGCATGCGTTCGGCCTTGGCCGAGGTGAAGGCGGGACGGGTGCCGGTCAGGTGGATCGCCGCGGCCCTGGTGGCGGGCATGACGGCGGGAAGCAGGTCGGCGAGGGGGTCGCGGGCCAGCGCGTCGGCGGCGCCCGCGAAGAACACCTCGCCGTTGGGCAGGCCGGGCAGCTTGTCGACGAGCACCGAGATCATGTCGGAGGCGTCCCTGGCGTCGATGTAGTTGAACAGGGAGACGCCGGCGATCTCCGGCCGGTCGAGGCGTTCGGCGATCGTGTGGCCCGACTGGGTCGGCGCGCCCGCCCACTCCTCGGGGGCGACGACGAAGCAGGGCCGCACCGCCGCGAAGCGGGTGTCGGAACAGCGCGCGAAGGCCGCCATCGTCTGCTCGGCGACCAGCTTGGACAGGCTGTAGGAGTTCCACGGCCGGGGCGGGTGGTCCTCGTCGATCGGCAGGTAGTCGGGCGTCCAGCCGGAGGGGGCGCCGTAGCCGATCACGGTGGGGCTGCTGGCCACCACGACCCGGCCCACGCCGGTGGCGCTCGCCGCCGCGCACACGTTGAACGCCAGCTCGGTGTTCGTGCGGAAGGTGACGCCGTCGGTCCGGCTGAACGGGGTCGCGATGGCCGCCAGGTGCACGACGACGTCGGGCCGGAAGCGCGTGAGCACGTCGTAGGCCTCGCCCAGGTCGGTCAGGTCGGCGGGCAGGACGGCGGCGGCCTCGTCGGGCGTGCCGGCGGTGACGTCGACGCCGATCACCTCGTGACCGGCCTGCGCCAGGGTGGTGACGAGGCTGCGGCCGAGCCTTCCGGCGCTGCCCGTCACCAGTGTTCGTGTCATCGCTCGCTCACCTTCCCGCAAGGGGCTCGAATACCGCAACCGGTTGCAAAAAGTATCGAGGCGGGGTCGGGAGAACGTCAAGCCGCACGGTCCCCGCTCACACGGGCGCCGACGCCCGTATAACCGGTATGGTGGGCATTGGCGCTCTGGCAGAGGCTCTCGAAGTCCATTGACAGCGATACAAGCGCTTGCATTAATGTACAGGGCATGCACGGAGGCCTAGCGTGGCGGTGACGATTCGTGACGTGGCGGAGGCGTCGGGCGTGCACGTCTCCACGGTGTCGCGCGCATTCTCCGCGCCCCATCTGGTCAACCCCGCGACGCGCACCCGGGTGCTCGCCATCGCCGAGGACCTCGGCTACCGGCCCAACCGGGCCGCGCGGGCGCTGACCACCGGGCGCACCCACAACATCGGCCTCATCGTGGCCGACATCGCCAACCCGTTCTTCCCGCCGCTGATCAAGGCCGCGCAGGCGCAGGCCAGGCTCCGCGACTACCACGTGTTCGTCGCCGACACCGACGAGGACCCGCAGGTCGAGGAAGAGCTCATCCAGACCCTGACCAAGCAGGTCGACGGCGTGCTGCTGTGCAGCCCCCGCCTGACCAACCGGACGATCGAGCGGCTGCGCGAAGAGGTGCCGTTCGTCGTGGTCAACCGGCGGGTCAAGGGCATGCCGACGGTCCTGATGGACGTCGGGCGCGGCGTCCGGCTGGCCGTCGAGCACCTGACCGGCCTCGGCCACCGCAGGCTCGCCCTGGTCACCGGGCCGAGCGGGTCGTGGACCAGCAAGGAGATGCAGTCCGCGGCGGCCGCGATGAGCGAGGCCGACGTCACCTTCCTCGGCCCCAACCCACCCACCGAGCTCGGCGGCCTCGCCGCGGTCACCGACGTGATCGCCTCCGGCGCGACCGGCGTGCTCGCCTACAACGACCTGGTCGCGATCGGGCTCATGGAGGGCCTGGCCGAGCGCGGGATCGCCGTGCCGGGCGACATCAGCGTGATCGGCGTCGACGACATCGTCCCCGGCCGGCTGAGCCGCCCCAAGCTCACCACGATCGCCATGCCCACCGCCGCAGCGGGCCGGATCGCCGTGGACATGCTGCTCCAGTCGGTCGACTCCGACTCGACCGGCGGCGTCACCGTGCTGGAGACCAGCCTGATCGTCCGCGAGTCAACGGGAGAGACCCACTCATGATCTTCGGAACGCTGCCGTCGGGGGAGCCCGTCGAGCGCCACGAGCTGTCGTCGGGGCGCCTGCGCGCGGCGGTGCTCAGCTACGGCGCGATTCTGCAAACGCTTGAGGTGTCGGGCGTCAACGTGGTGCTCGGCCTCCCGTCGCTCGACGACTACCTGACCCGCAGCCGCTACTTCGGCGCCGTCGTGGGCCGCTACGGCAACCGCATCGCCCGCGGCCGGTTCACCCTCGACGGCACCGAGCACACGCTGCCCGTCAACAACGGCCCCAACAGCCTGCACGGCGGCGCCGACGGCTTCGACCGCCGGGCCTGGACCGTCGCCGACGTCACCGGCTCGTCCATCACGCTCACGCTGACCAGCCCCGACGGCGACCAGGGCTACCCCGGCACGCTGACCGTCTCGGTCACCTACACGCTCGACGGCGACGCGCTCCGCCTCGACTACGCGGCCGAGACCGACGCCCCCACGGTGCTCAACCTGACCAACCACTCCTACTTCAACCTCGCGGGCGGCGGCGACGTGCTCGGCCACGTGGTGCGCATCGCCGCGGACCACTACCTGCCGGTCGACGACGGCAAGATCCCCACCGGCGAGCGGGCCACGGTCAAGGGCACCGTCTTCGACTTCACCACGCCCCACGCGGTGGGGGAGCGGTTCGGCGGCGCGTACGACCACTGCTACGTCCTCGACGGCGGCGTCACCGTGGTCGAGCCGGTCAGCGGGCGCACGATGGAGGTCACCACCACCGAGCCGGGCGTGCAGTTCTACGCGGGCGGCATGCTCGACGGCGTCGCCACCCCGTTCGGCCCGCACGCCGGGCTGTGCCTGGAGACCCAGCACTTCCCCGACTCGCCCAACCAGCCGGGCTTCCCCTCGACCGTGCTCAGACCGGGCGAGCGCCACGCCTCCTCCACCACCTACGCCTTCCCCGCCTGACGCGCGGGCAGCGCCCGCAGCACGAGCAGCGCCACGTCGTCGCGCGACGGGTGGTCGGCGAAGGACTCGACCGCCTGCCGCACCCGGTCGGCCACCGCGTGCGCGCTCAGCCCCGCGCAGCCCGCCAGCAGCCGCGCCAGGCCGTCGTCGTCGTCCAGCAGCCGCAGGCCGCTGCGACGCTCGGTCACGCCGTCGGTGACGCACAGCAGCACCTCGCCGGGCGCCAGCTCGAACGACTCCACGCTGAACCGGGCGCCGTCCTCGACCCCCAGCAGGAGCTGCGGCGTCGCCACCGTCTCGACCCGGCCGTCGGCGCGCAGCAGCAGCGGCGGCACGTGCCCGGCCGAGGCGACCGTGCACAGCGCGCCGCCGCCCGGCAGCGGCGTCAGCTCGCCGCACAGCAGGCTGAGGAAACGGCCGTCCTCGCCCTCCTCCAGCACCCGCTGGTTGAGCCGGTCGAGGATGTCGGCCACCGTGTAGTTCTCCTTGGCCAGCAGCCGCACCGCGTGCCGGGCCAGCCCCGTCACCGCGGCGGCCTCCGGCCCGCTGCCGCACACGTCGCCCAGCGCGAAGCACCAGTGGCCGGCCACCGTGAACAGGTCGTAGAAGTCGCCGCCGACGTCCGCGCCCTCCTCGGCGGGCTCGTAGACGATGGCCGACTCCAGGCCCGGCATCGGCGCCACCCGCATCGGCAGCAGGCTGCGCTGCAGCACCCGCGACGTGGTCGCCTGCCGGGTGTAGAGCATGGCCGTGTGCAGGTTGAGCGCGATCAGCCGGCACAGGTCGGCCAGCAGGTCGGCCAGCTCCAGCGGCAGCGTCGGCTCCTGGCGCCCGATCACCAGCGCGCCGTGCGCGTTGCCCTGCGTCATCAGCGGGAACGACAGTACCGCCTCCTGGCCGACCGGCCAGGCCACCTCGGCCAGCGGCGTGCCGGGGATGGCCGGCAGCGACTTGCGCAGGCCGGCGTTGTGCCGCTCCTCGCTGTGCCACACGTGGGCCAGCCGCGTCATCCCGGCCAGGTCCGTCAGGTAGACCGCCGCCCAGGTGGCGATCTTCGGCACCACGAGCTGCGCGGACAGCGCCGCGATCACCTCCTCGTCGTGCACGCCCGCCAGCAGCTCGCCCGCCTCGGCCAGGAAGGCGAGGCGGCCCCGGTGCGCCCGGTCCTGCTCGGCCAGCCGCTCGCGCTGCACGGTGACCGCCACCTGGTCGGCGATGTGGCGCAGGCTGACAGTGAGGTCGTGGTCGAAGCGGCCGGGGGCGGCCGAGGTCACCGCCAGGTGCCCGATCACCTCGCCCCCGGCCACCAGCGGCGCGCACGCCAGTGACCTGGCCCGCAACTGCTGGGCCAGCTCCACGTCGACCGCCAGCAGGTCCTCCAGCACCGCCGGGGCCGTGCGGTCGGGCGCGAACACGCCCGCCGCCGGCACGCCCACCACCCCCGCCGTGTCGCCCACGCCCGCCGCGACCCCCAACCGGTTGCCGCTCTCGGCGCGCAGCAGCACGTACGTGGCCTCGCCGCCGCTCGACAGGTGCACGATCTGCGCGATCGTGTCGAGCAGCTCGGCCAGCGGACGGTCGCGGTCGAGCAGGTCCTTGATCCGCCTGCCCGCCTCCCGGCGCACCGGCGCGGGCGGCGCGGCCAGCACGAATCCGTGCTCCCAGCTCGTCACCATCCAGATCGACCGCCGGTCCTCGGCGCGCCCGCCCGTGCGCAGGTGCGACACGTACACGCGGACCGTGCGGCCGTCGCGGTGCCGCATCCGCGCCTCGCCCCGCCAGCGGCCCAGCGCCAGCGTGTCGGCCAGCGGCAGCGCGTACGGGCCTGAGCCGCGCCAGGCGACCAGGTCGGCCAGGGGCCTGCCGACGGCCTGCTCGGCGGTCCAGCCGAGCAGGGTGCGGGCGTCGGAGTTCCACGCGATGACGCGGCCGGCGGCGTCGGCGACGAGCACGGCGACGCGCAGCCGGTCGAGCCCGGCCCCCGGCGGCGGGGGAGCGGGCGCCGGGCTGTCGGACGCGCCCGCGAACTCCATGCGCACCCACACGCGCTTGGCCGTGCGGGTGTAGGTGACGCCCCAGGCGTCGGCCAGCATGCCCGCCAGCGCGAGCCCGCGGCCGTGCGTGGACATCGGCTCCGACGGCGGACGCTCGGCCAGGATCGCCCGCCCGGGGTCGTGGTCGTCGACCTCGATCTCCAGCTTGGCCGGCGCGGCGTCGGCGTCGAGCCGGCAGGTGAGCTCGATGCCGGTGCCCGCGTGCACCACGGCGTTCGTGACGAGCTCGCTGGTCAGCAGCACGGCGTCCTCGGTCAGATGGGTCAGGCGCCACTCGCCGAGCACCTGGCGAACGAACCGCCGCGCGGCTGCCGGGGCATGGGGAGTGCCGTCGAAGGAAGTGCTCGACACCTGCGTCGCGTCCACTGTGCGTCCTAGAACATCACTCGATGTGGCAGTTCGGTCACTCTCAGAGTGGCAGACTGAACGGCTCGGGAACGGCGAGTTACGAAGAAGGGTTTCGCGGGGACACCGGCGAGTCACGGTGATTTCGCCGGGGCTCCGACGTACCTTTGGCATCATGGCCACCCGTACGCCGAAAAGCGCATCGAAGGGACCGGCGAAGCGGTCGGCCCCGTCTCGCTCGACCCCCGCCAAGCGGAGCGCAGGTTCGGCGGGACGGTCCCGGGCCAAGGCTTCGACGCCGGCCCGCAAGGGCTCGATGACCCACCAGGACCCGATCAGCTGGGTCTTCACCATGATCGGCAAGCTCGTGGTCGGGCTGTGGATGCTGCTGGCCAACGGCATCGGCAGCACCGCGCGGGCGCTCGGCAAGAACGCCCGCGAGCTCGACCCGGCGCACCGGCGCGACGGCGTGGGCCTGGCCGTGCTGGCGGGCGCGATCGTGCTGGCCGCGATGACCTGGCGCGACACCGGCAGTGGCGTATCCCAGGCGGTCAACACCGTGGTCCACGCGGTGTTCGGGTCGCTGGCGTGGGCCATGCCGCTGCTGCTCGGCCTGCTGGCCTGGCGCTACCTGCGCCACCCCGACCAGAACGCCGACACCGGCCGCATGGTGATCGGGTGGAGCGCGCTGCTCGTCGGCATCCTCGGCGTCATCCACGTCGCCAACGGCACCCCGTACCCGGCGGGCGACGCGAACAACACGATGGACAAGGTGTCCCAGGCGGGCGGCATGGTCGGCTTCATCGTGTCGGCGCCGCCGATGAGCATCCTGCCGTCGTGGATCACGATCCCGCTGCTGCTGCTCCTGTCGGGGTTCGGCGTGCTGGTGATCACGGCGACGCCGGTGCACCGCATCCCGGAGCGGCTGGCCGAGCTGCGGCACATGCTGTTCGAGCGGCAGGGCGGCGAGGGCGCCCCCGCCACGGCGCCGAAGAAGCGCGTCAAGAAGCCCGCCGCCAATCCGGAAGACCTCGTCAAGCCGTACGACACGCCCGTCATCGCGGAGAAGGACAAGCGGGGCGAGCACTCGCCGGAGATCGTGCCCGGCCTCACGGAGGAGGACGAGGAGCCGCCGGCCCCGGCCAGGAAACAGCCCGAGCCGCCGGAGCCGACGCCCGCGCCGCGCAAGGTCGAGCAGCTCGTTCTCTCCCCGCAGGCGGGCCCCTACCACCTGCCCGACCTCAAGTTCCTCAAGCCGGGCAGCGCGCCAAAGCCGCAGACCAAGGCCAACACCGTCGTCGTCAACGCGCTGACCAGCGTGCTGGAGCAGTTCGCCATCGACGCCCAGGTGATCGGCTTCACCCGCGGCCCGACCGTGACCCGCTACGAGATCGAGCTGGGCCCGGCGGTCAAGGTCGAGAAGGTCACCGCGCTCACCAAGAACATCGCCTACGCCGTCAAGTCCGCCGACGTGCGCATCCTGTCGCCGATCCCCGGCAAGTCGGCGATCGGCGTGGAGATCCCCAACGCCGACAAGGACCTGGTGGCCCTGGGCGACGTGCTGCGCTCGCAGGTGGCGCAGGCCGACCACCACCCGATGATCGTCGGGCTCGGCAAGGACGTCGAGGGCCGCACGATCGTCGCCAACCTGGCCAAGATGCCCCACCTGCTCATCGCGGGCGCCACCGGCGCGGGCAAGTCCGTCTGCGTCAACGGCCTCATCACGTCGATCCTGATGCGGGCCACCCCGGACGAGGTACGCATGGTGCTCGTCGACCCCAAGCGGGTCGAGCTCAGCGTGTACGAGGGCATCCCCCACCTGATCACGCCCATCATCACCAACCCGAAGAAGGCCGCCGAGGCCCTCGAATGGGTCGTGGGCGAGATGGACCGGCGCTACGACGACCTGGCCGCCAGCGGGTTCCGGCACGTCAACGAGTTCAACGAGGCCGTGCGGGCCGGCAAGCTGCAGCCGCCGCCCGGCAGCGAGCGCGTCTACCAGCCGTACCCGTACCTGCTGGTGATCGTGGACGAGCTGGCCGACCTCATGATGGTGGCGCCGCGCGACGTCGAGGACTCGATCGTGCGCATCACCCAGCTCGCCCGCGCCGCCGGCATCCACCTGGTGATCGCCACCCAGCGGCCCTCGGTCGACGTGGTCACCGGGCTCATCAAGGCCAACGTGCCGTCGCGGCTGGCGTTCGCGGTGTCGTCGCTGACCGACTCCCGCGTCATCCTCGACCAGCCGGGCGCCGACAAGCTGGTCGGCCAGGGTGACGCGCTGTTCCTGCCGATGGGGGCCAGCAAGCCGATCCGCATCCAGAACGCGTTCGTCTCGGAGAAGGAGATCGCCGAGATCGTCGCGCACTGCAAGACGCAGATGCAGGTCGAATACCGCGACGACGTGGCCGCCGCGCCGGTCAAGCGGGAGATCGACGAGGAGATCGGCGACGACCTCGACCTGCTGATCCAGGCGGCCGAGCTGATCGTGACCACGCAGTTCGGCTCCACGTCGATGCTCCAGCGCAAGCTGCGCGTCGGCTTCGCCAAGGCGGGGCGGCTGATGGACCTGCTCGAAAGCCGCAACGTGGTCGGCCCGAGCGAGGGGTCGAAGGCCCGCGAGGTGCTGGTGAAACCGGATGATCTGCCCGGATTGCTAGCCGACCTGCGTGGCGAATGACCCCAATGCACGTTTCCCGGAGCGTAGCTGGTTGAATATATCTGACTACGCTCCGTTGTGGTCGGGAGGCGTTTGCGATGCAGGAACAGAGCACGGGTGCCATGTTGGCGGCCGCCAGGGAGGCGGCGGGCCTGACGGTCGCGCAGCTGAGCGCGAACACGCGCATCCGCGAAGTGATCATTCAGGCGATCGAACGGGACGACCCCGCGGAGAACGACTTCTACACCCGGGGGCACGTCAAGGCGATCGCCAAGGCGGTGGGCCTGGACCCGGAGGCGGTCGTCCACCTCTACGACCAGCAGCACGGCGGTGCGCCGCCGCCGGTCCGGGCCTCTGACGTCTTCCGGGCCGACCGCGGCGTCCGGCTGGGCGAGCGGCGCGGCCCGAGCTGGACGACCGCGCTGGGCGTGGCGCTGGCCGTGGTCGTGGTGTTCGGCGTGGTGCGGGTGATGGGCGGCGAGTCCGACCGGGTCCGCTCGGCCGGGGTCCAGCACGCCACGTCGGCGCCGAGCGTGCCGCCCAACCGGCCCTTCACCGAGGCGCCGGCCAGGCCGCCGCGCCAGGCGATGGCCATCGCCAAGGGCGACCTGGTCGTGGTCAAGGTCAAGGCCAAGCGCTCGTCCTACCTCAACGTGCACGACGCGCAGGGCCGCAAGCTCTTCTCCGGCACGCTCAAGGCGGGCGCGAGCTCCACCTGGCGGGCCGCCTCGAAGGTCAATCTGCTGCTGGCCGACGCGGGCGCGGTGTCACTGCAGGTCAACGGCAAGGAGCTGGGCCGGATCGGCGACCGGGGGGAGGTCGTGCGCCGCTCGTTCGGGCCTGGGAAGCCGCGAGCCAGGTAGCCCCTGCATCGGGTGGTGGCCAACTCCCGATACCGTAGTGTTCACCATGTCATCCCGCCGAACCGCATCGCTGATCACCCTGGGCTGCGCGCGCAACGAGGTCGACTCCGAGGAGCTCGCCGCGCGACTTGAGGCTGCCGGTTGGCAGCTCGGCGACGACGACCCCGATGTCGTCGTCGTCAACACGTGCGGCTTCATCGACTCGGCGAAGAAGGACTCCATCGACACACTGCTGGCCGCCGCGGACTCGGGGGCCAAAGTGGTCGCCGCGGGCTGCATGGCCGAGCGCTACGGCAACGAGCTCGCCGAGGCGCTGCCCGAGGCCAGTGCGGTCATCTCCTTCGACGACTACGCCGACATCGGTGGCCGCCTCGACGACGTCATCGCAGGCAGGCGGCTCGTCCCGCACTCGCCGCGCGACCGCCGCACCCTGTTGCCCATCTCACCCGTCGAGCGCGCCGGGTCCCGATCCTCCATCCCCGGCCACGGCGACCTGCCCTCCGGGGTGGCTCCCGCCAGCGGCCCCCGCGTGCTGCGCAAGCGGCTCGACGAGAGCCCGGTGGCCTCGCTCAAGCTCGCCTCCGGCTGCGACCGGCGCTGCACGTTCTGCGCCATCCCGGCCTTCCGGGGGGCGTACGTGTCCCGCGACCCCGACGAGCTGGTGGCCGAGGCCGACTGGCTCGCCCATCGCGGCGTCCGCGAGCTCGTCCTCGTGAGCGAGAACTCCACCTCCTACGGCAAGGACCTCGGCGACCTGCGGGCGCTGGAGAAGCTGCTGCCGCGCCTGGCCGCGGTCGAGGGCGTCGACCGGGTGCGGGCGAGCTACCTGCAGCCGGCCGAGCTCCGGCCGGGGCTCATCGACGTGCTCGCCGGCACCGAGGGCGTCGCCGCCTACTTCGACCTGTCCTTCCAGCACGCCAGCGGGCCGGTGCTGCGCCGGATGCGCCGCTTCGGCGACCCCGAGCGCTTCCTCGGGCTGCTGGAGACGATCCGCGAGCGGGCCCCCGAGGCCGGTGTGCGCTCCAACTTCATCGTCGGCTTCCCCGGCGAGACGGAGGAGGAGTTCGGCGAGCTGGTCTCCTTCCTGGAGCAGGCCAGGCTCGACGTGATCGGCGTGTTCGGCTACTCCGACGAGGACGGCACCGAGGCGGCCGGCTTCGACGGCAAGCTCGACCAGGAGGTCATCGACGAGCGCGTCCGCGTGCTCACCGAGCTGGCCGAGGAGCTCACCTCCCAGCGGGCCGAGGAGCGCATCGGCACCGAGGTCGACGTGCTCATCGACGAGGACCTGGGCGACGGCGGCTATGAGGGACGGGCCGCCCACCAGGGGCCCGAGGTCGACGGTTCGGTCACGGTTCAGGGCATCGGTCTGGTCAAGGGGCAGATCGTCCGCGCGGTCGTGGTCGACGCCGAGGGCGTCGATCTCATCGCGCGGATCAAGGCCGGTCCATGACCAGGGACGAGCGCCGCGTGGTGAGCCCGTGGAACATCGCCAACGTCCTCACGGTCCTCCGGTTGGCGCTCGTCCCCTTTTTTGTGGTGTGTCTCTTCGTGCCGGGCACGGGCTGGCGGCTGGCCGCGCTGGCCGTGTTCGCGGTGGCCTCGCTCACCGACCATCTCGACGGTGAGCTGGCCCGGCGTTACGGGCTCATCACCGACTTCGGCAAGATCGCCGATCCGATCGCGGACAAGGCGCTGACCGGCGCCGCGCTGGTCTGCCTGTCGATCCTGGGCGAGCTGCCATGGTGGGTGACGATCCTGATCCTGGGCCGCGAGCTCGGCATCACGCTGCTCAGGCTGCTGCTGATCCGGCACGCGGTGATCCCGGCCAGCTATGGCGGCAAGGTCAAGACGGTCCTGCAGATCGCCGCGATCGTCCTGTACATCCTGCCGGGCGTGCCCGACCCGCTGCGCTGGGCGGTGATGGGGGCCGCCCTGGTCGTCACCGTGGGCACCGGCGCCGATTACGTGATCAGGGCGGTCAAGCTGCGCAAGGTGGCCAGGCAGGCACGCGGGGAGTGAGAGCATGGCGGACGTCGCCGAGGTCGTGGCGGAGCTGGTGCGGCAGGGGGCCACGCTGGCGGTGGCCGAGTCGCTGACCGGCGGGCTCATCGGGGCGGCGGTCACGTCCGTCCCGGGGGCGTCGCGGGTGTTCAGGGGCGGGGTGATCTCGTACGCGACCGAGCTGAAGCAGGAGCTGCTGGGGGTGCCGGCGGAGCTGTTGCGGCGGGAGGGCGCGGTGCATCCGGACGTGGCGGCGGCGATGGCGGCCGGGGCGGCCCGGGTGTGCGGGGCCCGCTACGGGCTGGCGGTGACCGGGGTGGCCGGGCCCGAGCCGCAGGACGGGCAGCCGGTCGGCACGGTCCACGTCGCGGTCAGCGGTCCCGATGGTCAGGTGTGGGGGCGCCGGTTGAGCCTTTCGGGGGAGCGGGCGCGTATCAGAGAGGGGACGGTGGACGAGGCCATCGATCTTCTGGCAAGTGTGCTGAGGGCCAATAAAGGGGAACATTCCGGATGATTACCGTGTTACGTCCCGAGCGAACATGCGAGGCACGGTCTGACGCGGTGTCGGTTGATACGGGTACGGTGGAGCTGTGAGTGATGAGCCACGAGCGGCGGCCCAGGGGCGGAGACGCCCGATGATGACGGCGAGGAGTATGTACGAAGCGAAGAAGAACAATGGGCGGCACGATCCGATCGCGCGGGGCGTGGTGAAGACATCCACGCCGGGGAGGGAGCGACAGATGATTCTGCTGCGTCAGCTGCTCGGTGATGTGCTGAGGCGGCTGCGCGTGCGGCAGGGACGCACACTTCGCGAGGTTTCCACGCTGGCGCGTGTCTCGCTCGGCTATCTGTCCGAGGTCGAGCGTGGCCAGAAAGAGGCATCCTCCGAGCTGCTCGCGTCCATCTGCGGGGCACTGGGAGTGCCGTTGTCGCAGGTGCTGCGTGAGGTTTCCGACCAGTTCGCGCTGGCGGAGCTCCAGGCTGCCCCTGTGCTCGCCGAAGCCCCCGAGCACGAGCGCATCCCCCTTGCCGATTCGGTCCCCGGGTCGATCTCCGATTCCGTCTTCCCCGAAGTCAAGGACATGGTGGCGGCCTAGCCCGGCTGGCAGCCGCCGCACCACAGGATCAGCCGCTCCTGTGACTGCGCCCCCATCTCCCCGCGGCTGATGCGGGTGCCGCATCGACGACAGGGCCTGCCCGCCCTGCCGTAGACCCAGGTCTGGTTCGCCGGACGGCGGTCACCTGTGGTCACCGTGCCCGCATGGAGTTTGTTCGCGTCGAGCAGCCGCCGCGCGAGCGTGACGACCCCCTCCAGATCCTCGACGTCCCCGACCCGGCGCCACGGCCAGATCCCGCGCAGGAAGAGCGTCTCGGCCCGATAGATGGTGCCGATGCCCGCGAGGTTGCGCTGGTCCAGCAGCGCCTCGCCGATGGTCGCGTCCGGGGTGCGGCGCAGCCGCCGCACGGCCTCGGCCGGATCCCAGTCGTCGCCCAGCAGGTCGGGCCCCAGATGGCCGACCACCCGGCTCTCCTCCGCCGTCTTCAGCAGGTCGACCATCCCCAGCCGCACGCCCACGGCCTGCCACCGGCTGTTGGCCAGCACCAGCCGCACCTGGTCGCCGCCCGCGACCCGCCGGCCCGCGGGCGTGATCTGCCAGCTTCCGTCCATCCGCAGGTGGGTGTGGACCGTCAGGCCGCCCTCCACCCGGGTCAGCAGGTGCTTGCCGCGCGAGACGGTCTCCAGGACCGTCCGGCCCGTCAGGTCGGCGGTGGCGTGGCGGGGCACCCGGAAGTCGGAGCGGGTCAGCACCTGCCCGTCGAGCGCTCCCCGCAGCCGCGCGGCCGTACGGTAGACGGCATCTCCTTCCGGCATGCCCCCAGTCTAGTCCTTGGGATGATCTTGGGCGGCTTCGGCGACCCACCCGTCCACCAGGGTGACGAGCTGGTCGAGCGCCTGCTCCACGCGCTCCCGCTCGCCCGTCGTGAGCAGGTCGGCCTGCAGTCCCGCGTAGGCGGCGTTGGCCAGCGTCGAGATGCGCACGGCGTCGGCCTCCGGCACGCCGCGCTCGCGCAGCAGGCCCGCCACGAACTCCGACCGGTCCGCCAGCAGCCTCGGCACCTGCCCCGCCAGCCGGCCGCCCGCCGCCAGGCCCTCGATCTCGTGGACCAGGCGGGCGATCGGCAGGTTCTCCTCGCGCAGCTGCCAGTCCCAGGTGGCGCGGATGATCGTGCCCACGCTGTCGGCGCCGGTCCGGCCGGGCTGGGCGCGCAGCCAGGCGCGGTGGCGCTCGTCCAGGCGTTCCATCGTGGCCGACAGCAGGGCCTCCTTGTCGGCGAAGTGGTGAGTGAGCACCCGCGTGGTCTTGCCCAGGTGCTCGGCCAGCGGGCGCATGGACAGCGTGGACAGGCCGTGGCCCGCCAGGTAGTCCACGATCTGGTCGAGCAGCTCGGCGCGGCGGGCCGGGTCGGCGGTCCTGGCCATCGGCGAATCCCCTTTGACGGCGATGGGGTGACGACTGTTACCTTATTTTGGGTAACGACTGTTACCTTTATTGAGGGGGTCTCCTCGTGTTCCGTGCGCCCGGGTGGCTGCTCGCGCTGACGTTCACCGCGTTCGCGTTCGCCACCGACGACTACGTGATCGCCGGCGTGCTGCCCGCCATCTCCGGCGGGCTCGGCGTCAGCGAAGCGGCGGGCGGGCAGCTCGTCACCGCGTTCTCGCTCGCCTTCGCGCTCACCGCGCCGGTCGCCTCCGTGGTCACCGCCTCTTGGCCGCGGCGGCGGCTCATCACCGGGGCGCTGCTGCTGTTCGTCGCCGCCAACTGGGCGTCCGCGCTGGTCAGCAGCTATCCCGTGCTCATGGGGCTGCGCGTGCTCGCCGCCGTGGCCGCCGCCGCCGTCGTGCCCGCCGCGTACGCCATCGCCGCCTCCCTCGCGCCCGAAGGCCACCAGGGGCGCTACCTGGCGCTGGTCATGGGCGGGCTCACCGGGTCCCTCGTGCTCGGCGTGCCCATCGGCACCTGGGTGGGCGGGGCGTTCGGGTGGCAGGCCACGTTCGTCCTCGGCGGGCTGCTCGGGCTGGCCGCCCTCGTCGCCGTCCACCGCACCCTCCCCGACGTACGCGACCTCGTACCGGCAGAAACCCACCCGACCACCGAACCCGAGCCCAAAACCCCGACCGGTACGGCCACCGGGTCCGTCCCGGGCGACGCGACCGCCGTGGGCTACGGGACTGTCCGGGACCCCGCAGCCTCCCGGTCCGCGTCCGCCTCTGCATCGGCTCCCGCCTCGGGGGGCGCGTCCGCCTCCGACTCTCCGTCCGGGTCGGCCGCCCTCGCGTCTGCGGGCGTGCGGGATTCTGGGTCTGGGGGTGCGGATGCGCCTGCGGGTGTGCGGGATTCCGGGGGAGGGGTGTGGTGGCGGGTGCGGCCGTTGGGGCGGCCGCGGGTGCTGCTCGGGTTGCTGGGGATGGTGGCGATCGTGACCGGCAGCATGATGCTGCTGACCTACCTCGCGCCGTTCCTGCGGGATCTGGCCGGGGCGGGGCCCAGGGAGCTGGGGTGGGTGTTCGCGCTGGCGGGGGTGGCGGGGCTGGCCGGGGGGATGCTCGGCGGGCGGGCCGCAGACCGGTGGGGGCCGGACCGGGCGCTGCTGGCCGGGATCGGCGGGTTCACGGCGGTGATGGCGGTGTTCGTGGGGAGCTGGTTCCTGCGGCCGGTGGCGCTGCTGTGGCTGCTGCCGGTGCTGCTGGTGTGGGCGGGCGTGTCGTGGTGGATCCCGCCGCCCGCGCAGACGCGCCTGCTCGCCCTGGCGGGCACGGCGGGCCCGCAGGCGCTGGCGCTGAACAGCAGCGCGGTCTACGTCGGCGTGTCGGCCGGTGGCGCGCTCGGCGGCCTGGTCCTGGAGACGTACGGCAGCGGCGTGCTGCCGGTTGTGGCCGCCGTCGTCGAGCTGGCCGCGCTGGCGCTGTTCTGGGCGGCGGCCAGGCTGGGCCGCTGACGGGGCGCCGCCGGGCGGGTCAGTCCCAGGCGGCGGGGTCGGAGGCGAGCTGGCGGACGCGGTCGGGCAGCGCCCCGGTGGCGACCTGCTCCAACGTGACCTCCTCCAGGATGGCCCGCTCGGTGGCGCGCAGGGCGATCCACACCTGCTGGAGGGATTCGGCGGGCCCCCGGTAGCCGACGTGCTCCGGGCGTTCGCCGCGGACGTTGGCGAGCGGGCCGTCGACGGCCCTGATGACGTCGGCCAGGGAGATCTCGGCGGCGGGCCGGGCCAGGACGTAGCCGCCCTCGGGGCCGCGCTGACCACGGACGAGACCGGCGCGGCGCATCTGCAGCAGGATGTTCTCCAGGTACTTGGGCGGCATGTCCTGCTCCTTGGCGAGCTCGCCCACTGTGGTCGGGCCGGCACCGGCAGCGGCGAGTTCGGCGGCGGCGCGGAGGGCGTAGTCGACACGAGCGGAAAGGCGCATGTTCTCGATTATCCCTCCTGGTCAACACTGGTTCGCCGCAAGGTCGCCGAAAACCGGCAGTCGGACGTATCCGGGCGAGCCGGACATGCCTAGTGGCATAGGGGAGCGCGGGAGCGGGGAATGAGATCCAAGACCGCTCCTGACCACTGGAGAGGAGTGGTGAGAGCGCTAAACTTCCAGCAACCCTTTTCTATGTGACGGTGGGATTAAGCGTGGAGCGACGGCCTGGTGTGCCCAGACTTCTTCGGGAGATCAACGATCGGGCCGCGCTTGAGCTCTTGCTGGCCACCGGTCCGATGACCCGTGGCCAGATCGGCGAGCTGACCGGGCTGTCCAAGGTGACCGCCTCGCAGACGCTCGCCCGGCTGGAGGAGCGCGGGCTGGTCGAGGTGGTCGGCAGCCAGGGCGGCGGGCGCGGCCCCAACGCGGCCCTCTACTCCGTGATCCCCTCCAGCGCGTACGTGGCCGGGCTGGAGATCGGCCCCGAGCTGATCTCCGCGGCCATCGCCGACATCAACGGCCGCACGGTCGCGCAGGCCGCCGTCGACCCCAACGGGCACGACGACCCGGTCGCCGCCGTGCACGAGGCCGTGATGAAGGCGTGCCGCAGCGCCAAGGTGAGCGTCGCCAAGCTGCGCGGCGTGGTCATCGGCACCCCGGGCGTGGTCGACCCGCGCAGCGGCGACGTGCGGTTCTCCTTCGACCTGCCCGGCTGGCACGAGGGCATCCACGAGGCGCTCGCGGGCGACCTCAAGCGCGAGGTGACGATCGAGAACGACGTCAACCTCGCCGCCATCGCCGAGCGTTCCGACGGCGCGGCCAAGGGGCTCGACGACTTCGTGCTGCTGTGGTCCAGCCGGGGGCTGGGCATGGCGGTCATGCTCGGCGGCAAGCTCCACCGGGGCCGCTCGGGCAGCGCGGGCGAGATCGGCTACCTGCCCGTGCCCGGCGTGCCGCTGCCCGAGGACATCCGCACCTCGCCGGGCAGGCTCCCGTCGCTGGCCGGCGGCCTGCAGTCGCTCGTCAGCGCCGAGGCGGTGACCGAGCTCGCGCGCAGCCACGGCTTCGAGGCCGCCAACGCCGGCGAGTGCGTCGAGGTCGCCATCGCGGCGGGCACCGAGGGCGAGCCGCTGCTCGACGAGATCGCCCACCGGCTCGCGCTGGGCGTGGCGGCCGTGTGCGTGATCCTCGACCCGGGGCTCGTCGTCCTCGGCGGCGAGGTCGGCCACGCGGGCGGGCGCACGCTCACGTCCCGGGTGGAGGAGGCGGTCGCCAGGATCTGCCCGGTGCGGCCCCAGGTGGCCACCAGCACGGTCGAGGGCAACCAGGTGTTGCGCGGCGCCGTCCTGGCGGCCCTCGATCAGGCCCGCGAGGAGCTGTTCACGTCCTGATCAGGTGCGCGATGGCGGTGGCCGCCGCCTCGCTGCACGGGTTCGTCGCGCCGTGGGTGGCGATGTGGACGGCGCCGGGGCGTTCGTGGCCCGGGGTGCCCAGCTCGACGACGACGCTGCCCGGGCGGCGGGCGAGGATGGCGTCCACCGTCGCGGTCACCCAGGTGTGGCGGTAGGCGGTGCGGATGACGACCACCAGGAGGCGGTCCTCGGCCGCGTCCACGGCCTTGGCCAGGTCTTCGGGCTCCGGGTCGGCCAGGCGGGCGCTCGTCGTGCCGGGGAAGAGCCGGGTCAGCGGGGTGACCAGGCCCCACGGGGTGGCGCGGTCCACGGCGAGGTTGACGGGGGAGTCGAGCTCGACCACGTGGGGCGGGCCGTCGCCGGCGGGGCGCTCGTGCACGGTCACCCGCAGCGCGCGGCGGGCGGCGAGCAGGGCCGCGTTGCGCGGGGCGGACTCGGGGTAGCCCACGGCCAGCGGGAGCGCGGCGGGGAGGTGCGGCGTGACCGGCGACTGCGTAGGCGAGGCGCCGGCGGCCGTAGGGGCGTCGGCGGGCTCGACCGGCGCTCCCGGGCCGGCGGGCGCTGCGGGGGGCTGGACGGTGGACTCCGGCGCGCTGGGCGCTGTGAGGGACGTCTGGGGGCTCGTGAGCGGGGGCGGGGTGAGGTGGACCGCTTGGGCGTGCGGGCGCATCGGGAGGTGCGTGGCGGTCCAGTGGGTGAGGGCGCGGACGCGGGCGGCGGCCTCGGCCAGGCGCTCCTCGGGCAGGGTGCCGTCGGCGACGGCGGCCATGATGGCGTTGCGCAGCAGCCCGACGACGCCGGGCGTGGCGTTCTCGCCGCCGACGCAGATGGCGTCGGCCCCGGCCGCGAGGGCGCGGACGGTGGCGCCGCCGAGGCCGTACGGGGCGGAGACGGCCGGCATCTCGATGCCGTCGGTCACGATGAGCCCGTCGAAGCCGAGCTCCTCGCGCAGCAGCTGGACCATGAGGCGGCGGCTGGTGGTGGCGGGCTCGGACTCGTCGTACGCGGGGACGAGCAGGTGGCCGGTCATGACGGCGCGCACCCCGGCGGCGATGGCGGCGCGGTAGGGGAGCAGGGCGGTGGCGGCGAGCTCCTCGCGGGAGAGGCGGACGACGGGCAGGGCGTCGTGGGAGTCGACGGAGGTGGCGCCGTGGCCGGGGAAGTGCTTGGCGCAGGCGGCGACGCCCGCTGACTGGAGGCCGGTCACCCAGGCGGTGGTGTGGCGGGCGACGAGCTCGGGGTCGGAGCCGAAGGCGCGGGTGCCGACGACGGGGTTGTCCTCGGCGTCGATGTCGACGACGGGCGCGTAGTTGAGGCTGATGCCGGCGGCGGCGAGGTCGTGGCCGATGCCCTGGGCGACGGCGCGGGTGAGAGCGGGGTCGCCGGCGGCGCCGAGGGCGAGGTTGCCGGGGCGGGAGCTGCCGGTGAAGGCCTCCAGCCGGGTGACGTCGCCGCCTTCCTCGTCGAGGGCGATGACCACTTCCGGATTCTCTGCCCGAATTGCGGCGGTTAGGTCACGTATTTGACTACTTGTCACGAGGTTGCGCGAGTACAGGGCGATGCCGCCGAGCCCCGTCGAGAGTCGTTTGCGCACCCAGTCCGGCAGGGTCGTGCCCTTGAACCCCGGCTGCAGCACGGTGTCGGCGAGCCCGGCCAGTACGGGACTCCTGACGATCGACGCGCCCATCGTGCCTCCCCTTGCGCCCGGCTCGGATCTTCGCCGGGTGGTCCTTGTCTGTGGTCGCCCCATGTGTATAGCATCAACCCCAGTCAATAAATAGGAAACTTTCCTAAGAGTTATTGAGTCAAACCTCCCAGTCAGACATCCGCGGTTAGGGGACTCGTCACCATGCAGCTGGCAGGCCGTGCCGCGGTCATGTCGAGGGGCCAGGAACGCCTGTGGTTCCTCGACCGGCTCTCCGGCGGCGACGCCTCGTACAACATCGCCGTCGCCGAGAGGCTCACGGGCGAGCTGGACGTGGCGGCGCTGGAGCGGGCGCTCACCGAGCTGACCGCCAGGCACGAGGCTCTGCGCACCGTCTTCCCCGAGGTGGACGGCGTGCCGACGGCCGTCGTACGCCCCTGCGAGCCGGTCGTCGCCGAGCGCGTCGAGGCCGCCGGGGAGAGCCTGCCCGGGCTGCTGGCCGAGCGCTCCAACCGGCCCTTCGACCTGGCCGCCGGGCCGCTGTTCCGGGTGAGCCTGCTGCGCGCCGGGCCGCGCGAGCACGTGCTGCTGATGGTGCTGCACCACATCGTGAGCGACGCCTGGTCGCTGGAGCGCATCCTGTACCCGGAGCTGTCGGCGCTCTACGCCGCGTTCGCCGCGGGCCTGCCCGCGCCGCCGCTGGAGCCGGCCGTGCCCTATTCGGAGTACGCCCGCCGCCAGCGCGAACAGGATCACGGCGCCCACCTGGAGTTCTGGCGCACCGAGCTGGCCGGGGTCCCGGCCCTGGAGCTGCCCGCCGACCGGCCCAGGCCCGCCACCCCGAGCGGCCACGGCGACCTGGTCATCCAGCGGATGCCGGTCGAGCTGTGGACCCGGGTGCGCGAGCTGGCCAGGGCGCAGCGGTGCACGCCGTTCATCGTGCTGATGGCCGCCTACCAGGCGATGCTGTCGCGGCACTCGGGCCAGGACGACTTCTGCGTGGCCACGGCGGTCGCCGGGCGCGACGAGGAGGAGTTCGAGCGGGTCTTCGGGCTGTTCATCAACACGCTGGCCGTCCGCGCCGACCTCGGCGGCGACCCGACCGTGCAGGAGCTGATCAAGCGGACGCGGCGCCGCCTGCTGAAGTCGTTCACGCACGCCGCGGTGCCGTTCGACGAGGTGGTGTCCGAGCTGCGGCCGTCCCGGGGGCAGGCACCGCTCGTCCAGACGCTGCTCAACCTGGACAACCCCGGCGAAGGGCTGAAGGAGGGCCCCGACCCGCTGCACCTGGCCGGGCTGGAGCGCACGCCGGTCGTGTCGGGGCTGGCCCCGGCCAAGTTCGACCTGGCCGTGGACGTGGTGGTGTTCGAGGAGCACCTGCAGTTCATGCTCACCTACAGCACCGACCTGTTCGAGCGCCCCACCGTGGAGCGGATGGGCGGGCACCTGCGGCGGCTGCTGGAGGAGATGACGGCGCGGCCCGAGGCCCGGCTGTCCGAGCTGCGCATGCTGCCGCCGGAGGAGCTGGCGCTGGTGCTGCCCGACCGGCTGGACGGGCTGATCGCCCGGCAGGTCGCCAGGACGCCCGCCGCTCCCGCCGTCGTCACGCCCGGCGGCGTCCTCACCTACGGCGAGCTGGCCGCCCGCGCCCGCGTGCTGGCCGGCGAGCTGCGCGAGGCCGGGGTGCGGGCGGGCAACCTGGTCGCGGTCCGGCTCAAGGCGGGGCCCGACGCCATGGTGGCCGTGCTCGCCGTGCTGATGTGCGAGGCCGCGTACGTGCCCGTGGACCCCGCGCAGCCGGGGCACCGCACGCGCGCAATGCTGGCGGGCTGCGCGGCGGTGATCGGCGAGGACGGCGTGGCGCCGGTCCCGGGCGAGGTGCACGAGCCCGTCCCCGGGGACGTCCTGGACGTCACCGGCGGGGGCGCGGGCGAGCTGGTGTCCGGGCGGGTCACCGCCGACGGCGCCGCGTACGTGATCTACACCTCGGGCTCGACCGGGACGCCGAAAGGAGTGGTCGTCAGCCACCGCAGCGCCGCCCGGCTGGCGGTCTCGTTCCGCGACGCGCACGGGTTCGGGCCGGGGCAGCGGGTGCTGATGGTGCCGCCGCTGAGCTTCGACGCCTCGGTGGGCGACATCTTCCCGGCGCTGATCAGCGGGGCCGCGCTGGTGCTGCATCCCGACCCGGTCTCGCTCAGCGGGCCCGAGCTGATGCGCCTGTGCTCCGAGCTGGGCATCACCATGGTCGACACGGCCTCGGCGCTGTGGCAGCAGTGGGTGGAGGACCTGGCGGAGGCCGGGCCGGTCGACCCGGGGCCGCTGACGACGATGATGGTCGGCGGCGAGAGCGTCCCCCTCGAACGGCTGCGCACCTGGGCCCGGCTCACCGGCGGCAAGGTCGCCTTCTACAACCACTACGGCCCCACCGAGGCCACCGTCTGCGCGACCGTCTGCCGCACCGTCGACGGCGGCGAGCTGGGGGAGCGCACGCACCTGCCGATCGGCGTCCCGCTGCCGCACGTGCGCGCGTACGTGCTGGACCGGCACGGCCGGCCCGCGCCCGCGGGCGTGCCCGGCGAGCTGCACCTGGGCGGCGAGTGCGTCGCCGAGGGCTACCTGGGGCGGCCGGACCTGACCGCCGAGCGCTTCCGCGACGACCCGTTCCTGCCGGGCGGCCGGATGTACGCGACCGGCGACCTGGTGCGGATGCGCGCCGACGGGACGCTGGACTTCCTCGGCCGCACCGACAGGCAGCTCAAGGTCAACGGGGTGCGGATCGAGCCCGGCGAGGTGGAGGCCGCCTGCCTGGCCCACCCGGCCGTCAGGGAGGGCGTGGTCACCGCCGTGGGCGGGCGGCTGGTCGCCTACCTGACCGGCGAACCGGTCGGGCTGGCCGAGCTGCGCGGCTTCCTGGCGGGACGCCTGCCGTCGTCGATGATCCCGGCGGCCGTGGTCACGCTGGACGCGCTGCCGCTGACGCCGCACGGCAAGGTCGACTTCCGGGCGCTGCCCGAGCCCGCCGCCGCGGCGACGCCGTACGAGAGCCCTCGCACCGGAACCGAGCGCGTGGTCGCGGCGGTGTGGGAGGAGATCCTCGGGGTGCGGGCCGGACGCCGCGACGGCTTCTTCGAGCTGGGCGGCCACTCGCTGCTCACGCCCCGGGCGGTGGCCCGGCTGGCGGAGGAGACCGGGGTCCGGGTGCCGCTGCCGGTCTTCTTCGCCTGCGCCGACCTGGCCGAGCTCGCCGCCGCCCTCGACGGGCACGCCCCGGAGGGGCCGCCCGACCTGCACGCCGAGGCGACGCTGCCGGCGGACTTCACGGTGGCGCCGGGCGGCGGCCGGGGCGAGCCGCGCCGGGTGCTGCTCACCGGGGCGACCGGGTTCCTCGGCGCGCACCTGCTCGCCGACCTGCTCACGCACTCCGACGCCACCGTGCTCTGCCTCGTCAGGGGCGATCAGCCGCAGGAGCGGGTGCGGCGCAACCTCGCCGCGCACGGGCTGTGGCGCGACGACTTCGCCGGCCGCATCGCCTGCGAGCCAGGGGACCTCGCCGGGCCGCTGCCCGACGTCGACTGCGACCTGATCGTGCACAGCGGCGGGCAGGTCGACTTCACCCGCCCGTACCGCGCGCTCAAGGCCGCCAACGTGGACGGCACGCTCGCCCTGCTCAGGCTCGCCGCCCGCCGCGGCACGCCCGTGCACCTGATCTCGACGCTCGGCGTCCACCTGACCCCGGGCGAGCGGGTGGTGCGCGAGGGCGACCCGCTGCCCGACCCCGCCGGCCTGCACCTCGGCTACGACCAGAGCAAGTGGGTGGGCGACCGGCTCGCCACGGCGGCCCGCGAGGCCGGGCTGCCCGTGACCGTGCACCGCCCGGCGCGCATCTCCGGCGACAGCCGCACCGGCGCCGGGCCCTCCGACGACTTCCTGCGCCGTCTGATCGCCACCTGCGCGCTGCTCGGCACGGTCCCCGACGGCGAGGAGCTCGACCTGGCCCCCGTCGACCACGTCGCCGCCGCCATCGGGCACCTGGCCAGGACCGGCGCCACCGGCGACTTCCACTACCGCAACCCGCGCACGCTCGGCGCCGCCGACCTGGCGGCCGGCCTGGCCGCGCACGGCGTCGCGGTGCGGCTCGCGCCCGCCGCCGAGTGGCGCGCCGAGGTGCGGCGCAGGCTCGACGGCGGCGAGAGCCTGCCGCTCGCGCCCTTCCCCGCGTTCTTCGCCGAGTACGGCGACGACAGCACCGGCCCCACGTTCGACTGCACGGCGACCGAGCGGCTGCTGGCCGAGGCGGGGCTCGTCTGCCCGCCCGCCGCCGACCTGCTCGGCGTGTACCTGCCCCACCTGATCGGAGACCGCGATGCCTAGGACGTTCCTGGCCATCTGGTCGTCCCAGCTCCTGTCGATCATCACCTCCAGCGTCACCGGGTTCGTCCTGGGCGTGTGGGTGTTCCAGAAGACCGGCTCGGCGACCCAGTTCGTCACCATCACGCTCTGCGCGGTGCTGCCCGAGGTGCTGTTCGCGCCGCTCGCCGGGTCGCTGGCCGACCGGTGGGACCGGCGGCGGATGATGCTGGCCGCCGACCTGGGGGCCGCGCTGGCCACCGGCGCGCTGGCCCTGCTGCTGACCACGGGCGAGCTCCAGGTGTGGCACATCTACGTGGTCACCGCCGTGAGCGCCGTCTTCGGGACCGCCCAGATGGCCGCCTACCACTCGATGCTGCCCAGCCTGGTGCCCAAGGAACAGCTCGGCCGGGCCAACGGCCTCATGCAGGTGGCCGACGCCGTCCGCGTCGCCGCGCCGCTGCTCGCCGGGGCGCTGCTCGTCGGCGTCGGCCTCACCGGGGTCGTGGTGATCGACCTGGTGACGTTCCTGGCCTCGCGGATCGTGCTCCACCTGGTGCCGCTGCCGCGCGAGGCGACCCGGCCGGGGGAGGGGCGGCCCGCCGAGCCGTGGCTGCGCGACCTGGCCTTCGGGCTGCGCCACCTGCGGACCCGGCGCGGGCTCGGCTGGCTGGTCGGGCTGCTGGCCGCCTACAACCTGTTCTTCGGCATGGCCGGGGTGCTCGTGCAGCCGCTCATCCTGTCGTTCGGCTCGGCGGCGCTGCTCGGCGCGCTCATGGCCGCGGGCGGCGCGGGCCTGTTCGTCGGCGGGCTGGTGCTGAGCGCGTGGGGCGGGCCCAAGCAGCGGGTGCGCGGGCTGCTCGCCTTCGTCGCCGCCGGCGGCGTGCTGCTCATGCTGCACAGCCTGAGCCCGTCGGCGCTGCTCATCGGCCTGGTCGCGCCCGCGTTCCTGTTCACGATCCCGTTCGTGCAGGGCACCGGCATCACGCTGATCCAGCTCAAGACCGCACCGGCCGAGCTGGGCCGGGTGCTCGGCGCCGTCCGCATGCTCACCCAGGCCGCGACCGTGCTCACCTACCTGGCGGCCGGGCCGCTCGCCGACCAGGTGTTCGAGCCGATGCTCGCGCCGGGCGGCGCGCTGGCCGGCAGCCTCGGCCAGCTCATCGGCACCGGGCCCGGCCGCGGCATCGCCACGATCTTCCTGCTCACCGGGGCCGCGCTGGTCGTGCTGGCGCCCCTGGCCTACCTCCAGCCGCGCCTTCGCCGGGTGGAGACGGAACTGCCCGACGCTGAGGAGTCATCCGATGCCGCTCTATCTCGATCCTGAAGAGTTACGCATATTTCGTGACCTGAACCAAGCGCCCGGAGGGTTCATCGACCTCGTGGGCGCGATGGCGTTCCGCGCGGCGGGAACCGCGCAGCGGCTCGGCGTCTTCGACGCGCTCGCCGCCGGAGCGCGCACCCCGGCGGAGCTCGCCACGAAGCTGGACGTCGCCGAGGGGCCGCTCACCGTGCTCCTCGACGCGCTCGCCGGCTTCGGGTACGTGCTCCGCGACGACGACGGTTACGCCCCGGGCCCGGCCGCCGACCCCTGGCTGGCGAACGGGCCACGCGACTGGTTCGCGCCGACGCTGGCACTGTGGCACGAGCTGATCGGCGAGTTGTGGACCGGCCTGGAGGAGGCGGTGCGCACCGGCCGGCCGCCCGAGCCGTACTACGCCTGGCTGGAACGCCGGCCCGGCACGTTGCGCACCTTCCAGGGGATGCTGGCCGGGATGGCGCGGGGCCTGGCCCCGGCCGTCGTCGCGGCGGTGCCCGGCCCGTACGGGAAGCTGCTGGACGTCGGCGGCGGCCACGCGATCTACAGCGCCGCCTTCTGCGAGGCCGCGCCCGGGACGACCGCGACCGTCGTGGACCTGCCCGGAGCCCTGGACGAGGGCCGGGCGCGGGTCGAGGAGGCCGGGCTGGCCGGGCGGATCACGCTCGTGCCCGGCGACCTGACCGTGCCCGCCGACTCGGCCGCGCTCGACAGCGCGTACGACACGGTCCTGCTGTTCAACGTGGTGCACGGGCTCGACCCGGACGGCGCCGCCGGCCTGGTCGCCAGGGCGGCGCGGGCGCTGCGGCCCGGCGGGCGGCTGCTCGTGCTGGAGCCGTACAGCGACCCGCCCGCCGGCACGCAGGGCCACACGGCCGCCTTCCTCGGCGGCTTCAGCCTCAACCTGGCCGCCACCCAGGGCGGACGCCTCTACACGTTCGCCGAGGTGGCCGGCTGGGCCGAGGCGGCCGGGCTGGGCGGGATCGAGCGGCTCCCGCTCGACGCCCCCGGCTCCGACGAACTGCTCGTGGCAAGACAGGAGACGGTGTGAAGATCCTCATCGCGGGCGCCGGTCCCGCCGGCAGCCTGCTGGCCTGCTACCTGGCCAGGCGCGGCCACCGCGTCGCCGTCTACGAGCGCCGCGACGACCCCAGGCTGCGCGACGACGAGGAAGGCCGCTCGATCAACCTGGGCCTGTCCGCCCGGGGCGTGCGCGCGCTCACCGACGTCGGGCTCATGCACGAGATCTGGCCGAGCACCGTGCCCATGCGCGGACGCGCGGTGCACGCCCCCGACGGCGCCGTCACCTTCCACCCCTACGGCAGGCGCGAGGAGGAGATCCTGCACTCCGTGCGCCGCCGCGACCTCGTCGTCAGCCTCATCGGCCACGCCGAGGCGCAGGGCGTCGCCTTCCACTTCGGCCACCGCGTCGTCGACCTCGACAAGGAGGCGCCCACGCTGACCGTCGAGCACGAGGACGGCAGGAGCACCGTCGAGGCCGACGCCGTGGTGGGCGCCGACGGCGCGTTCTCCGCGGTGCGCACGCTGATGCACCGGGGCACGCGCGCCGACCTGCACCAGGAGTTCCTGCCCTGGGGCTACAAGGAGCTGACGATCCCCAAGGTGCCCGAGCACCACGAGGCGCTGCACGTGTGGCCCGGCGGCGACGACGGGCTCATCGTCACCCACCCCAACCTCGACGGCTCGATGACGGCCACGCTGTTCCTGCCGTTCGAGCGGTTCGAGGAGATCGACGACCCGGAGGCGTTCTTCGCCGAACGCTTCCCCGACGCGCTCGCGCTCATGCCGGACCTGGCCAAGGAGTACGCCGACCGGCCCGTGGGCCACCTGGTCTCGATCCGCACCACGCCCTGGCACGACGGCGGCAAGGTCGTCCTCATCGGCGACGCCGCACACGCCGTCTACCCGTTCTACGGGCAGGGCATGAACTCCTCCCTCGAGGACTGCACGGTCCTCGACCGATGCCTCGGACTCGGCGATACGCGTGCGGCCTTCGCCGAGTTCGAGCGGACCCGCCGGCCGCACACCGACGTCCTGGACGAGCTGTCCAGGCAGAACTTCGTCGAGCTGCGCGACCGGGTCCGCTCGCCGCTGCACCTGGCCCGCAAGCGCGCCGACCTGGTGCTCTCGGGCCTCTTCCCGGACCGCTGGGTCCCGCTCTACACGATGATCTCCCACACCACCACCCCGTACGCCGACGCGCTGGCCCGTGCCAGGCGCCAGGACGCCCTGCTGCGCTGGTCCGCCCTGGGAGCCGCCGGGCTCGCCGCGTTGTTGCTCGCCAGGAAGGTTCGCTGATGCTCACGGATCCCACCGATCCCTCCCGCGTGCTCATCGAGGTGAGCGATCTCGACGGCGGCCACGAACTGGTGCGGCGGTACGCGGAGCCGCTCGGCCACATCGTGACGTGGGCGCGCGAGTATCTGTGCCGGCCGCACCCGGAGCTCGGCAGGAAGGGGCCGGTCTGCCCGTACGCGCAGACCTCGCTCGACCGCGGCACCTTCTACCTGGCTGTCTGCCCCGGGGAGCCGGACGCGGCGCAGGTCGCCGAGGTGCTCGACGGCTACCGCTCGTGGTTCCAGCGGCTGGTCGCCCCTGAGGGGGTCTCGCCGCAGTTCCGCACCATCCTGGTGCTGCTGCCGGACCTGCCCGTCGATCGCGCCCCTGCGGTGATCGACGCGGCCCAGCTCGCGCTCAAGACCCGGTACGTGGAAGCCGGGCTGATGGTCGGCGAGTTCTACCCCGGCCCGCCGCCCAAGCACGGCCTGTGGAACCCGGACTTCCTGCCGCTGGGCTCCCCGGTCCCGTTGCTGGCCGTTCGGCACATGGTGGCCTCCGACTTCCCGTTCCTCAAGGACGACCCCGCGCACGCGGCGGCCTACCTGGAACGGTTCGGCGAGCGGCCGCCCGCCCCGCTGAGGGAGGCGGTGGCGGCCGCCCGCCAGGGCTGATCAGGCGGTCAGCAGCTCCATCGCGGCCTGGGCGTTCGCCCGGGCCGCGCCGTATGTGGCGATGTAGGCGGCGCTGCCGGGACGCCACACGGGCAGCCCCATCTCGATCACGATGGTGTCGGGCCGGCCCGTGACCAGCGCGGACACCAGGGTCCGGCTCTCGGCGTAGCGGTGCGCGTCCTTGACGACGACGAGCAGCGAACGCCCCCCGGCGCGCTTGAGCAGCTCGTCGGGGCAGGCGTCGGCGGGCTTGACCCGGACGACCTCGGCGTGCGGCAGCCACGGCGACACCCCCCACGGCACGTCGCCCACGGCGATCGTCGGCGGCGTGTCCACCTCGACGACCAGCGGCACGTCCGACAGCGGCGCCGGCGCCCCGTCGAGCCGGACCGCGCGGCGGGCGGCGTCCAGGCCGACCCGGGTCAGCTCGGGCAGCGAGCCGGAGCTGTGGCCGGCCCAGGCGCGCAGCGCGGCCACGCGGGCGGCGGACCGCTCCAGCCCCTCCACCGACAGCACCCCGTCGGCGACGGCGTCCATGATCGCCGCGATGATCTTCTGGATCTCGTCGTAGCCCGGCTTGGGGCCCAGGCAGAGCAGGTCCGTCCCGGCCGCCAGCGAGGCGACGGCGCCACCGGCCAGCCCCACGCTGTCGGTGATCGCCTGCATGTCGAGCGCGTCGGTGACGACGACGCCGTCGTAGCCGAGCTCGCCCCGCAGCAGCCCGGTCAGCGCGGCCGGCGACATGGTGGCGGGCGTCTCACCGGTCAGCGCCGGGACCGCCACGTGCGCCGTCATGATCGACTTGGTGCCGGCCTGGACGGCCGCCAGGAACGGCGCCAGCTCCCTGGCCCGCAGCACCTCCAGCGGCACGTCCACCACCGGGATCGCCAGGTGCGAGTCGACCGTGGTGGCCCCGTGGCCCGGGAAGTGCTTGACGCAGGCGGCCACGCCCGTCGCCTGCAGCCCCTCGACCGCGGCCACCGTGTGCCGGGCCACCAGGTCCGGGTCCGAGCCGAACGCCCGGGTGCCGATCACCGGGTTGTCCTCGGCCGTGTTCACGTCGGCGTCCGGCGCCATGTCGAGGTTGATGCCCGCCGCGGCCAGCTCCGAGCCGATCGCCCGGTAGACCTGGCGGGTCAGGTCCACGTCGTCCACCGCGCCGAGGGCCGCGTTGCCGGGATACGGGCTGCCGACGTGGTAGGCGAGCCTCGTGACGTCGCCGCCCTCCTCGTCGAGGGAGATGACCGGCTCACCGGCGGCACGCAGCGCGGCGGTCAGCTCGCCGAGCTGGGCCGGGTCGCCGACGTTGAACCCGAAGAGTGTCACGCCGCCGAGCCCGCCCTCGAGCTCCCTCAGCACCCAGGCGGGCGCGCTCAGCCCGTCGAACGCGACGAGCAGCGTGCCCGCCGCGAGGCGGCGTAGCCCCCGATCACTCTGGCTCATGAATCCTCATCGTTGTCAGGGCAGGACATGGGTACGGCCAGCGCACGGTGGAGCGCGCTGGCCGTACCGGAACCCGCGGGAAGGGAAGGGGTCAGCCCTTGACGGCCCCGGCCACCAGGCCGGAGACCATGCGGCGCTGGACCAGCAGGAAGAAGACGATGACCGGCAGGGTCATCAACGTGGAGGTCGCCATGATGGCTCCCCAGTCGGTGCCGCGCTGCCCGAAGAAGAACTGCAGCGCCACCGGCATCGTGTAGCCCGTGCTGTCGTTCATCAGGATCAGCGCGAAGATGAGATCGTTCCACGCGGTGATGAACGAGAAGATGCTCGTCGCGACCAGGCCCGGAGCCACCAGCGGGAACAGGACCTTCCAGAACGTGGTGAACCGGCTCGCGCCGTCGATCCACGCGGCCTCCTCCAGCGACTTGGGCACCGCGGCGACGAACGTGCGCAGCATCCAGATGCCGAACGGCAGCGTGAGACCGACCTGGATGACGATCAGCCCGAGCAGCTGGTCGTACAGGCCGAGCCGCTTGACGTTCAGGAACAGCGGGATGAGCAGCGCCTCCGACGGGATCATCTGCACGACGAGCAGCGTGATCAGGAAGCTGGTGCGGCCCTTGAACCGGAAGCGGGCCACCGCGGTGGCCGCCAGCAGCGCGAACACCGAGCCGATGAGCACGGTGCCGAGCGCCACGATCGCGCTGTTGCGCATGTAGAGCCAGATGGAGTTGCCCGCCACGCCCTCCGTCAGCACCTTCTCGACGTGCTCGAAGGTGAAGTGCGTCGGGAACGGGATGAAGTCCGTGGTGAAGATCTGGTCGTTGGCCTTGAACGACGTCGAGACCATCCAGTAGACCGGGAACATCGCGAACAGGAAGACCAGGACCCCGGCGGTGTTCAGCCCGATCTTGGCGAAGCGCTTGCGCGCCAGCGGCGTCATTGGACCTCCTCCGACTTGACCATCTGCCGGGTGTAGAACGCGGTGACGATGAGCAGGATGACCGTCAGCACCACCGCGATCGCGGCGCCCTGACCCATCTTGGGCGGCGCCTTGAACGCCTCGGCGAAGGAGAAGAGCGACAGGTTGAACGCCTCACGGTTCGTCGGTCCGTTCATCAGCACGTAGAGCTGGCTGAACACCTTGAAGTCCCAGATGATCGACAGGATCGTCAGGACGGCGAAGACCGGCTTGAGCAGCGGGAAGGTGATCTTCCTGAACGTGCGCCACGGCGTCGAACCGTCGACCCGGGCCGCCTCGTACAGCTCTGCCGGGATGCCGCGCAGGCCGGCCAGCACCGACACCGCCACGAACGGGAAGGACGACCAGACGACGGTGAGGATCAGCACCAGGTAGACCGACCAGGCGTCGTTGAGCCACGGCTGCCCCGTCCAGTCGGCGCGGCCGAAGAGCAGGTTGGACAGCCAGTCAGGCAGCAGGTTCAGCGCCCAGTTGATGATCCCGGCCTCGGCGTCGAACAGCCAGCGCCAGATGGTGCCCTGGGCGACCGGCGGGACGGCCCACGCCGACATGATGCCGATGATCACGAAGCTGGACATGCCCTTGCTGAGCCGGTTGAGCAGGACGCCGACCGCGGTGCCGAGCACCAGCGTGAGCGTGACGGTCACGACGGCGAAGACGACCGTGTTGCGCAGTGAGGACCAGAAGATCGAGTTGCCGAAGATCTCTTCGAAGTTGCCGAACCCGACGTACTCCGGCTCGGCGGCCCCGCGGATCACCCGGAGGGTGACCTTCTGGAAGGACATGATGAACATCTGGACCATCGGGTAGAGCAGCAGACCCGTGATGACCAGGATGCCCGGGATGAGCAGGGCATAGGGGACGAGCTTGGGGTTCATCCCGCTGGCCTTGCCCGGCTTGCGGGAGCTACGGCGGCGCCGCCCAGGGGCGGAGGAATTTCCTCCGCCCCTGGCGAGCGTTGACGTGTTCGTCATCGTTACTGCGCGTTCAGGATCTCTTCGAGTTCCGTGTTGGCCTTGGCGAGCGCCTCGTCGGCCGTGGCCTTGCCCTCGATGACCGAGCGGGCCGCGTTCTGCAGGACGGCCTTGGTCTCGTTGGCCTCGGTCCAGTTCGGGTCGGCCGGGAACGCCTTGGCCTTGGCGAAGGCAGCCGCGAACGGAGCCTGGGCCGGGTCACTGGCGAGCGAGGCCAGGGTGTCCGGGTAGACGGGCAGCAGGCCGCCGTCCATCGCGTAGCGGTCCGCCCACTTCTTGCTGGTGGCCAGCTTCACGAAGTCGGTGGCGAGTTCCTTGTTCTTGGCGTCGTTCCAGACGGCGATGTCGTTGCCGCCGAAGAACGCCGGGGTCTCACCGCCGGCCTTGGAGGGCAGCGGGAAGAAGGCCATCTGCTCCTCCTTCACCTTGCCCTTGCTCTCCTCCTTGATCGTGGCGATGTCCCACGACGCGGTGAGGTACATGCCGACCTTGCCGTTGGAGAACCGGGTACGGATGTCGGTCGTGTTCTGCGTGAGGCGGGACTTGCTGGACACGCCCGAGGCCACGATGCCCGTGTAGGTCTCGAAGCCGGTCTTGAAGGCGGGGTCGGTGAGCTTGCCGACCCACTTGTCGCCCTCCTTCACCGCGTACTCGCCGCCCTCGGACCAGGCCAGCGCGCCGAGGAGGTGGTTGGCGTCGGAGCCGCCGTTGAAGGCGAAGCCGTCGACGTCCTTGCCCTTCTCCTCCTGGATCTTCTTGGCGGCCGCGATGAGCTCGTCCCAGTTCTTCGGCACCTCGATCTTGAGGTCCTCGAACCAGTCCTTGCGGTACATCACCGCGCGGGTGCCCGCGCCCCACGGCATGGCGTAGACCTCGCCGTCGATGGTCTCCAGGCCGAACAGGTTCTTGGGAATGTTCGCCTGCTCACCGGAGGTGGTGATCGAGGTGACCGGCGCGAGGGCGTCCTGGCTCTGCCAGAGCGGCACCTGGTCGTTGCCGATCTCGGTCACGTCCGGGCCCTCGCCACCGGCGGCGGCGGCGGTGAACTTGTCGTTCACCTGCGGCCACGGGATCCACTCGACCTTCACCTCGGCGCCCGTGGTGGCCTTGAACTCGGCGACCAGCTCGTCGGTGTACTTCTGGGACGGCTCGTTCGGGACGCCAAGCCGCCACATGGTGAGGGTCTGCCCCGCCCACTTGGGGCCGGAGGCGCTGGCGGAGGCCGCCGGCTCGTTGGCGGCCGGCTCGGCGCCGCCGCCGCAAGCGGCCAGGCCCAGGGCCAGGGCGGCCGTGGTGACCGTGGTGGCCGTGATCTTAGAGATCCTCACTGGGATGCTCCCTTCCCGGCTAAATCGCATCGGGTCTCTGCGTCATCGGGTGCTGGGCCTGTGGTCCGCACCTGGCTGATCGTCAGTCTTGAATGGTGATAAACTAACAAGAAACTTTCTTAAAAGAAACTGGCGTTAGCGGATCGTGACGAGAGGGGAGAATGCCCGTGACACGGAACCCGGGGGTCCCGCGGCTGCTACGCCGGCTGAACGATCGGACCGCCCTGGAGCTGCTGCTCTCCGAAGGCCCCCTCACCCGCTCCGAGCTGGGTGAACGCACCGGACTCTCCAAGGTCACCGCAGGCCAGCTCCTCGCCAGACTGGAGGACCGCGGCCTCGTCGAAGTCACCGGACGCAGGGCCAGCGGACGCGGCCCCAACGCCGCCCTCTACGGCGTCGTGCCCACCAGCGCGCACGTCGCCGGGCTCGAAGTCCTGCCCGACGCCATCACCGTCGGTGTGGCGGACATCACCGGCAAGGTCGTCGTCGAGGTCGTCGTCGACCCCGCCGACGGGCGCGACCCCGTCGCCACCGTCCACGCCGCCGTCCAGCGCGCCTGCGCCTCCGCCCGGATCACCCTGCCCCAGCTCAAAGCCTTCGTCATCGGCACCCGCGGCGTCGTCGACCCCGCCAACGGCGACGTGCGCTTCTCCCACGACCTCCCCTCCTGGCACGTCGGCGTCCTCGCCAGCCTCCGCCGCACCCTCGGCGCCTCCGTCACGATAGAGAACGACGTCAACCTCGTCGCACTCGCCGAACACCGCTACGGCGCCGCCGCAGGGCAGGACGACTTCGTCGTCGTCTGGACCGGCATCGGCCAGGGCCTCGGCGTCATGCTCGGCGGCCGGCTGCACCGCGGCATCACCGGCGGCGCCGGCGAGATCGGCTGGCTGCCCGTCCCCGGCGAACCACTGCCCGCCGACGTCACCCGCCCCCAATCAGGCTCCTACCAGCGGCTCGTCGGCCTCGACGCCCTCACCGGACTCGCCCAGGAACACGGGCTCACCGCCCGGCCCGGCGCCACCGGACCCGAGATCGTCAGAGCCGCCGTCGCCGGCGCCCGCACCGGCTTCCTCGCCGCCGTCGCCGCCCGCCTCGCCGTCGGCGTCGCCGCCGTCACCGTCGTCCTCGACCCCGGCCTCATCGTCCTCGCCGGCGACGTCGGCCGCGCCGGCGGCACTGAACTCGCCGCCATGGTCGAGGACGCCGTCGCCAAGGTCTGCCCCAGCCGCCCCCAGGTCGTCACCACCGGCATCACCGGCAACCCCGTGCTGCGCGGCGCCCTCGTCGCCGCCCTTGAGCAGGCCCGCGAGCAGGTCTTCTCCGACACTGTGTGAGAATTCTTGCCCATGTGGCTTCCTCCCGGTGACATCGTGCTCATCTCCGATCCGCGGGTGGCCGCCATCCCCGTCACCGACACCGGCGAACCCCTCGCCGAGGTACGCGGACGGCTGCGGCTCGACGACCGGATGGCCGACCCCGACGGCGCCTACGCCCGCCTGCGCGCCGGCCTCCTCGACCGGCTCGAGACCGCCGAACGGCGCCTGCCCGACGGCTTCCACCTGCTGATCGTCGAGGGCTACCGGCCCATCGCCGTCCAGCGGAAGATCTTCGACGACTACCGCGCCGAACTCGCCGCCCGCTTCCCCGGCCTCACCCCCGGCGAGCTCCACGCCGCCGCCAGCCGCTACGTCTCACCCGTCGACGTCGCCCCCCACACCGCCGGCGCCGCCGTCGACCTCACCCTCTGCGACCCCGACGGGGCCGAGTACGACATGGGCACCGCCGTCAACGACACCCCCGAGACCAGCGGCGGCGCCTGCTACACCGCCTCGCCCGACATCTCCGAGGACGCCCGGCGGCACCGCAAGATCCTCGCCGCCGCGCTGGAGCCCGCCGGGCTCGTCAACTACCCCACCGAGTGGTGGCACTGGTCGTACGGCGACCGCTACTGGGCGTTCGTCACCGGAGCCGGCCGGGCGTCGTACGGTCCCATCTGAACAGGCGCAACGGCAGATCCCTGCCGCCCGCCACCAGCATCCCCGCATGCGCGGCGAACGCCGTCCCGGGCACCGTCACCTCCAGCGGCTCCCACCCCTGACCCGGCACCCCGCTCCACAACCGCCTCCGGCCGTCCAGGACGAACAGCCGCCCGTTCATCGCCCCCAACCCCCGAACCCCACCCGCAGCCCCCTCCCCGCGCGGGGCGGCGGCCCCTTCGGCGTCCCCCGGAGCCGGCCCGGCACCGTCCCCCAGTGGCCCGCCGTTGGTGGTGGCGGTTTCTTCGGGAGAGGCGGTCCGGATGGTGGCGGTCTCCTGGGGGGAGGTGGGCCGGGTGGGGGCGGTCTCTGCGAGGGAGGGCGCCCCGTCCTTAGCCCGCTCCCCGTACGTGGCGATCCCCTGGGTGGGGAGGGTGGCCCCGGGAGCCTGCCTGGCGCTGTCCCCCAATGCCCCGCCGTAGGTGGTGGTCTCCTGGGGGGTGGGGGTGGGGTGCCAGGTGGTGGTGCCGAAGGTGAGGCGCCAGAGGAGGTCCGAGGCGGTGGTGACGTAGAAGGTGCAGTCGGCGATGGCGAGGCCCGTGGCGTCGGCCGGGGCGGCGACGAGGTCGTGCCAGTGGGCGCCGTCGAAGTGGAGCAGGCGCCCGGTGCCGGTGACGCCGTAGAGGGCGACGGGCACGCCGGCGGCGGCCTCGCGGGGTGCGGCGAGGGCGCGGACCCCGGGGGTGGGCCCGACGGGCTCCCAAGGCAGGTTCTGGCCGCAGAGTTCGCGGCGCAGCAGGTCGCCGGAGGCGTCGACGGCGTAGAGGGTGCGGCCGAGCGCGGCGAGGGCGCGGATGTCGGCCTCGGGCCCGATGACCTCCCACGGGTCGCCGGCGCCGGTGGAGAGCCGGTCGATGACGTTGCGGGTGATGCGGTCGACGACGGGGTCGTGCAGGGTGTTGCCCCAGTTGACGGTGGCGGCGGTGAAGACGGTGCCGAGGCCGCTGGTGTAGACGCCCATGGTCGCCATCCCGCCCTGCCCGTAGCCGGCCCAGTGGCGCAGGTCGGCGGTGGCGAGGACGACGAAGGTGGGCGGGGTGCCGTCGCGGCAGGTGGCGCGCGGGACGCCGCCGATCTCCTCGAACTCGGCGGCGTCGGTCTCGTAGCCGAGGCAGCCCTGGCCGAACTTGTCGCCGTCGGTGAGCCCGGTGCCGTCGAAGACCCAGTGGGAGGCGAAGCGCGCGGTGTAGGACTCTTCGAGCATGCGCGGCATGTGCGGGCCCCAGGTGCCGGCGCCTGCGCGGAAGCTGACGCCGGTGAGGGAGTTCTCGGGGCGGCCGGCGGCCGACCATTCGACGGTGGCCAGGCGGGGGTCCTCGACGGGGTCGGAGACGGGGTCGCGGTGGCAGACCATGGTCCGTCCGCCGTCCTCCAGCCGGATCTGCCACCAGCAGGTGTTGCCGGAGAAGAACGCGACGTTGCCGCCGCGGCGGACGTACTCCTCGACGGTGTCGCGCATCCCGGCGGACCAGTATTCGTCGTGGCCGTTGACGATGAGCATCCGGTGCCGGGTCAGCAGGTCGAGCCCGTCGTGGAGGTCGAGGTTGGAGCAGTAGGCGACGTCGTACCCGGCGGGGCGCAGCCATTCGATGAGGCCCTGTTCCCAGCGTTCGGGGGGCGGGCCGCAGCCGGGCCGGTCGAAGGTGACGCGGGCGGCGCGGTCGGGCGCCTCGGTCCAGTAGACGCTCTCGCCGGGCACGCCTGCCCGGTTGTACGCCTGCCAGGTGGTGAAGGGGACGCTGAGGAGGATCGGCGCGGCCGGCACGGCTTCCCGTACGACGAAGAAGACCTCGTTGTCGGGGCACGGCGTGTCGCCGGGCAGGCCGGGCGGCCACGGCTGTTCGGGGCCGAACCGGGCGCGGTAGAGGGAGCTGGGCCAGTCGGCGCCGATCGGCAGTTCCCAGCCGGGGGCGGCGTCGCCGGTGTGGACGACGCGGCCGTCGGCCATGTCGGTGACCTCGACGGGCGCCGGTCCGGACAGGACGAACGGCAGCCGTGCGCCCTGGGGGCAGGAGGTGGCGGTGGCGTAGGCGCGGATGCCGGTGGGCGGGGTCATCGGCGGGCGGCCTCGACGAGCAGGTCCTCCAGGGCGTGCAGGTAGCGTTCGATGGCGTCGCTCGACAGGTGGCGGGTGTCGGCGGTGAGGGAGACGCCTTCGGTGGTGACGTGCACGCAGAAGCGGCAGTTGAGCTTGTCCTGGCTCATCTGCCATTCGAGCGCGGTGGCGGGCAGCGCGGCGTCGAGGTCGGCGGGGGTGCAGGCGGCGGGGCCCGGGTCGGCGAAGCGCATGTCGTTGAAGCAGCAGTTGGGGTGGACGGCGGTGCCGCGGCGGTCGCTCTCGTCGCGGACGATCCTGGCGCGGTCGGCGGGGTCGTGGTAGGCGCTGCGGTAGGCGCGCATGGCGGCGGGGGCGGCGGCGCGGAGCACGTCGGGGAAGTCGCCGTCGACGTCGAGCGTGAACAGGCCCTCCTGGGAGAGGGTGCTGACGATGCCGAGGGTGTCACGGCGGAACCGGTTGCCGACGATGGGCAGCATGGCGCACCGGCCGGAGCCGGAGAAGCGTCCGGCGAGCGTGGCGGTGGCGGCGAGCAGCACGGTGGAGGTGCTGGTGCGGTTGGCGAGCGCGACGGCGCGGGTGGCCAGTTGCAGGGCGGGGGAGCGGAGGAGCGCGCGCCGGATGGGCGGGTCGGCGGGGTCGCCGCTCGGCCCGGCGAACATGGTGTCGGGCATGCGGGCGTGCTCGTCGGCCCAGTGGGCGGCGGCGGCGTCGGCGACCTGCCGTCCTTGGGGGCCGGCCTGCCAGTGGGCGAGGTCGAGCGGGCGGGGCGCGGGCGGGCCGGAGACGCGGCCGCGCAGCAGCAGGGTCCGCAGGTCGCGCAGGGCCACGTCGCTGCCGAGCCCGTCGGTGGCCAGGTGGCAGAAGACGAGCACGACGTGGGTGACGGTGTCGCCGTCCAGGACGAGCGCCACGCGCAGCGGCCATTCGGCGTGGTAGTCGAACCGGGTGGCGGCCAGTTCGGCCATCACCTTGTCGGGGTCGCCGGTGGTGACCTCGACGGGCATCCGCCCGGTGGCCTCCAGCCGCTGGCCGACGGGGTCGGCGAGCAGGGTGCGCAGGGAGCCGTGCCGTTCGACGAGGGCGGTGAGCGCGACGGTGACCTCGGCGACGGTCCGCGTGCCGGGGACTTTCAGCACCCGGCCGAAGTTGAAGTAGTGGTCGTCGGGCGCGGTGCGTTCGACGGCCTCCCAGATCGCCCGCTGGCCCCAGGTCAGTGGGGCGGTGCCGGAGTCGGGCGCGGAGAACCGGATCGTCATCGTCCGGCCAGGTGCCCGGCCAGCCGGTCGAGGTCGTCGAGCAGGTCGAGGCCGTCGCCGGTCAGGTCGACGGTGACCCCGAACTCGGTCTCGATGGCGTCGACGAGCCGGAGCTGGCCGATCGAGGTCAGTCCGAGCGCGGTGAGCGGCACCGTCGCCGTCAGGGCCTCGTGCTCGCTGATCGCGCCGTCGGACGACTCCGCGACGAGCGCGGCGAGCCGCTCTCTGATCATCACACGCTCCCCCGCCGAAACTGGAAAGAATCCTAACTGTTCGAGTGTTCCACGGATCTTCCGAGTCTCGCAAGGCCGTGGAATACGGCCTTGTGTGCGTCGCCGGTGCATGCCACACTGAACGCCCACCCATAAAAAGTAAAGTTTCCTATTAGAAACGCCGATGGCTGTTCCGGGGGCCGATCGTGAGCGTTACCCTTCCCGGCCTGCTCAGGCAGCGGGCCGCAGCAGACCCCGGCCGCGTGGCGATGACCGTCCACGGCTCGGGCTCGATCACGTTCGATGAGTGGGAGACCAGATCCGACCGCGTGGCCGCCGGGCTCACCGCTCGCGGCGTGCGCCCTGGAGACCGGGTGGGGCTGGTCTTCGGAAACAGCAACTGGCTGGAGTATGCCATCGCCTTCTTAGGCGTGGCCAAGGCGGGCGCGGCGGCGGTGCCGCTGTCGGACCGCCTGGCCGCCCCCGACGTCGACGCGATGCTCGCGCACTGCGGCGCCGCCGCCGTGCTGAGACCCGGCGAGCTGCCCGACGCGCCCGGCGAGGTGACACTGCCCGAGCCCGGCGCCCTGGCCCAGATCCTCTACACCTCCGGCACCACCGGCCGCCCCAAGGGCGTCAGCGCCACCCACGCCAACCTGGCCCACGGCTGCGGGGGCAGGCGACGGCCCTTCGCGCACAGCCGCCACCTCGCGCACGCCTTCCCCATCGGCACCAACGCCGGGCAGTGGATGCTCGTCAACGCCGTGGACGCCCACCCCGAGGTGGTGACGCTGCCGGTGTTCACCCCCGCCAGGTTCGCCACGCTGATCGAGCACTACCAGGCCGGCACCGTCTTCCTCGTGCCCGCGATGGCCATCGAGATGCTCGCCGCCCGCGTCCACGAGCGGCACGACCTGTCCAGCGTGCTCCTGCTCGGCTCGGCCGCCGCGCCGCTGCCCGGCCGGGTGGCCGCCGGACTGTCCGACGCCTTCCCGAACTCCACGATCACCAACTACTACACCTCCACCGAGGCGGCGCCCGCCCAGACCGTGATGATCTACGACCCGGAACGGCCGACGAGCGTGGGCCGGGCCGCCGCCGGCGGCGCGGTGCGGATCGCCACCGCCGAGGGCGAGCCGCTGCCGCACGGCGTCACCGGCGAGGTGTGGATGCGCTCCCCGGCGGCCGTGCGCGCCTACTACGGCGACGCGACGGCGACCGGCGAGGTGTTCCGGGACGGCTGGGTGCGCATGGGCGACCTCGGCTACCTGGACGGCGACGGCTACCTCTACCTGGTCGACCGGGAGAGCGACGTGATCAAGTCGGGCGCGTACAAGGTGTCCACGATCCACGTCGAGGACGCCGTCTACCAGCATCCGGGCGTGACCGAGGCGGCGGCGTTCGGCGTCCCGCACCCGACGCTCGGCAAGGCGGTCGCCGTCGCCGTCGTCGGCGGCGTGGCGCACGAGGACCTGCGGATCTTCCTGAAGGGCCGGCTGGCCCCGCACGAGCTGCCCGTACGGCTCGTGACCGTCGACGTCTTGCCCCGCAATCACGGAGGCAAGGTGGACAAGCGCGCACTGCGAGAGGTTGTTCGATGACCGAGGTTTCGTACGCCCAGCACGGCATGTGGATCACGGAAAGGATGGGTGCGGGGTCCGCTTACCACATGCCGATCGTGATCCGGTTCGCCGTGCCACCGGACCGTGGCGCGCTCGCCAAGGCCGTCACCGCCGTGGTCGAGCGCCACCCGCTGCTGGGCAGCGCGTTCGAGGACCGGGGCGGCGAGCCGCACTTGGTGCCGGCCGACGTCCAGCCCGCGCTGACCGACCAGCCCGTGGCCCTGGACCTGGAGCGCGGCCCGCTGGCCCGCTTCCAGCTCGACGGCGACACGCTGACGATCGTCGCCCACCACCTGGTGTTCGACGGCCAGTCCAAGGACGTGCTGGTGGCCGACCTGGCCGCCGCGCTCGACGGCACGATCGCCGAGCCGCTGGAACGTGCCGACCACGCCGCGCTCCAGCGCGAGCGCGTCGAGGCGCGGCTGGCCGAGGCCGGGGCGTTCTGGGCCGGGCGCTGGCGCGAGCCGGGCGAGGTCGTGGTGGCCGGTGACGTGCTGCGCTCGCGCCGCGCCGGGACCGGCGCGCTCGCCGAGTTCGACCTCGACGTGCCCGAGCTGCCCGGCCTGACCAGGTTCGAGGTGGTGGTCGCCGCGCTGCACGCGCTCCTGCGCTCCTACGGCAACGCCGACGTGGTGACCGCCGTGGACCTGTCCACCCGGACCGCCGTCGAGACCGGCCACGTCGGCCCGTACGTCAACGAGCTGCCCGTCTACTCCACGCCCTCGCCGGACGCGCCGTTCGGCGAGTTCGCCGCCGGGCTGCGGGCCGAGCTCAGGCGGGTGTACGAGGTCCGCGAGGTGCCCATCGCCCGCGCCGTGCCCGGCATCAGGCCGCACGCCGCGCTCGCCCCGATCTCCGTCAGCTACCGGCGCGGCGGGACCGCTCCCGCCGGGTGGGACGTCGACTGGCTGGCGTTCAACGGGGCGGTGCGCGGCGCGCTCCAGCTCCAGCTCCTGGACGGGCCCGGCGGCCTGTCGGCGAGCCTGCGCTACGACCCGGCCGAGCTGCGCGACCCCGGCCGGTTCGCCGCCGACCTGATCGCGGTGCTGGGCCGGGTCACGCCCGAGCGCCCGCTGCGCGAGCTGGCCGCCTTCCAGGAGACCGTCACGGCGGAGGCGCAGGCGCCCGCCGCGGAACCCGCCCAGGTGGACGACGGGGGTGCCGACCTGGGCGGGGACCCGCTGATCGGGGAGATCACCGCGATCTGGGAGGAGGTGCTCAAGCTCTCGCCGATCCAGCCCGAGGACGACATCTTCGACCTGGGCGGCCACTCGCTGAGCATCACGCAGATCATCGCCCGCATGCGCAAGCGCCTCGGCGTGGAGATCGACCTGGACGACTTCTTCGACAACCCGACCGTCGCCGGCGTCGTCGAGGTGATCAGGAGGTGACCTCGCTCCTCGAACGGGCCGCCGGGCCCATCCTGGACGACGCCGACCTGTCGCTCATGCTCACCATCCGGGCCTTCGAGCTCAAGCTGCTCGACCTGTTCGGCGAGGGGCGGCTCAACGGCACCACGCACACCTGCCTCGGCCAGGAGTACGTGCCCGTGGCCCTGGAGCCGCTGCTCGGCCCGGCCGACCACGTCTTCAGCAACCACCGGGGCCACGGCCACTACCTGGCCCGCTTCCGCGACCCGCACGGCCTGCTGGCCGAGATCATGGGCCGGGAGGGCGCCATCTGCCACGGCGTGGGCGGCAGCCAGCACATCCGGCGCGGGCGCTACCTGTCCACCGGCGTGCAGGGCGAAAGCCTGCCGGTGGCCGCCGGGGTGGCGCTGCGCCTGCGGCGTGCCGAGCCGGGCGCGCTGGCCTGCGTCTACATCGGCGACGGCACGTTCGGCGAGGGCGCCGTGTACGAGGCCCTCAACCTGATCGCGCTGTGGCGGCTGCCGGTGATGGTCGTCGTCGAGCACAACGGCATCGCCCAGTCCACGCCCACGACGGCCCACATGGCGGGCACGATCGCGGGCCGGGCGGCGGCGTTCGGCATCGCGCACGAGCGCGTCGAGGGGTTCGACCTGCCTGCGATCCGGCGGCGGCTCGCCCCGCCGGTCGCGCGGGTGCGCGAGGGCGTCCCGCTCGTGGTGGAGTTCGCCACGCACCGCCTGGGCCCGCACAGCAAGGGTGACGACACCAGGAGCGCGCAGGCCGTACAGGAGGCGAGGGACGCCGACTGGCTGGAGCGCTGCCGCGCGGCGCGGCCGGAGCACGTCGGCCGGCTGGAGCGGGAGGCGCGCGAGCACGTCGACGCCGTCGCCGAGGAGGTCGCGGCCCGGCCGCCGTCCAGGTGGGTGCGCGCATGAGGGTCGCGGAGAACCTGAACGCGGCGCTGCACGCGGTGATGGACCGGCAGCAGGACCTCTACCTGCTGGGCGAGGACGTCCTCGACCCGTACGGCGGCGCCTTCAAGATCACCAAGGGGCTGTCGACGGCGTTCCCCAAGCGGGTGCTGTCCACGCCGATCAGCGAGGGCGCGATCACCGGCGTGGCCGCCGGGCTGGCGCTGGCGGGCGACCGGGCGATCGTCGAGATCATGTTCGGCGACTTCGCCGCGCTGGCCTTCGACCAGCTCCTCAACTTCGCCGCCAAGTCCGTGTCCATGTACGGCGAGACGGTGCCGATGCGGATGGTGGTGCGCTGCCCGATGGGCGGCGGGCGCGGCTACGGGCCCACGCACAGCCAGAGCCTGCAGAAGCACTTCATCGGCATCCCGGGACTGGCGCTGTACGAGATGTCGCCCTTCCACGACAACCTCGCCGTGTTCGAGGAGATGCTGGCACGCGCCGAGCCGTGCGTGCTGTTCGAGGACAAGGTGCTCTACACGCGGCAGATGCACCAGGTGGACGCGCCCTTCTCGGTCGAGGTGGCCGGCGGGGTGGCCCGGGTGTTCCTGGACGACACGCCCGACTGCGTGATCGTCGCGCCGGGCGGCGTGGCGCACCGGGTGGTGGCGGCGATGCGCTCGCTGCTCCTGGAGGACGAGATCGGCTGCACGCTGCTGGTGCCGTCGCGGCTCTACCCCTTCGACGTGGAGGTGCCCGCGGCCCGGCACGTGTTCGTGGTGGAGGAGAGCACGGCCGGAGGCACCTGGGGCGCGGAGGTCGCGCACCACGTCCACCAGCGGCACTGGGACCGGCTGGCCGGACCGGTGACGCTCGTCCACTCCGCCGGCTCCGTCATCCCCACGGCCTCCCACCTGGAGCGCGAGGTGCTGGTGGACGAGGCCGACATCCACCGCGTGATCAGGAAGGTCGTCCGTGGCTGAGCTGCGCCTGCCCAAGCTGAACAACAACGACACCGAGTACCTGCTGGTCGAGTGGCTCGTCCCCGACGGCACGCCGGTGCACGAGGACGACGCCGTCGCCGTGGTGGAGACGTCCAAGGCGGCCGAGGAGCTGCCCGCCGACGCCACCGGCACGCTGCGCCACGCGGTCAAGCCGGGCACCTGGTGCCGCCCCGGCGAGCTGCTGGCGACGATCGGCGACGAGCCCGCCGCCGAGCCGGCGCCCGCTACCGCCCCTGCGGCGAGCGCGGCGTCGCAGGCCGGGCCGCTCGTCACCGCCCCCGCGCAGGCGTTCGCCGACGAGCACGGCATCACCGCCGAGCAGCTCGCCGGGCTCGGCGTCGACGTGGTCCGGCGGGCCGACGTCGAACGCCTCCTCGACGGCCCCGCCCGCCGCGAGCTGCCCCGCGTCCAGCGGGCCGTGGCCAGGGCCGTGGAGCTGTCCCACCAGAGCATCCCGGCCGCCTACCTGGTCGTCAGGATGGACCTCGGCCCCGCGCTCAAGCGGGCCGAGGCGGCCACCCGCGAGGTGCGCAGGCCCGTCGGGCTCGCCGAGCTGTTCGTCCAGGCGGTGGCCGGGCTGCACGAGAAGCACCCGCTGTTCTTCGCCACCTACGAGGGCACGCACGCGCTGCTCTCCGACGAGCCGAACATCGGCGTCACCCTCGACGTGGGGGAGGGCCTGTACGTGCCGGTCGTGCGCGACGCGGCCCGCCGCCCGCTCAAGGAGATCGCCACCGCGCTGATGAAGCACCGCCTGGCCGCCGCGTCCGGCGACTTCAAGGAGGCCGACCTGGCCGGCGCCAACTTCGTCGTCACCCTGCACACCGAGGGCGACGTCGTGCTGGCCGTGCCGTTCGTCTTCCCGGGCACCGCGTGCGCGCTGGCCGTCACCGGGCCGTCCGACGGCACCGTCGCGCACATCGGGCTCGCCTACGACCACCGGCTGGTCAACGGGCGTGACGCGGCGCTGTTCATGGCCGCGCTGAAAAGCGCTATCGAAGGCTAGTTTGCCCACATACTTTTCCCGCCGACACTGCACGGGCACAAACAGTAAGGAGGCTCCTGACTTCCCCTGCGAGGTGTGGGCATGGTTCCGTTGATCGGGATCGAGGAGGAGTACCTCGTCGTCGATCCCCGCACCCGCCACGTCACTCCCCGGGCGGCCGACGTGCTGGCCGCCGCCACGGACATGCTCGACGTGGCGCACGAGATCACCCGATTCCAGGTGGAGGCCCGGACAGCGCCGTCCGCGGACCTAACCGAGCTGGGCACACAGCTGCGCGCCGCGCGCAAGGAGGTGGCCGGGGCGGCCCGCTCGTGCGGGCTGGCCGTCGTGGCCAGCGGCATCCCCGTGCTCGGCAACGTCATGCCGCCGCCGCTGACCGAGGACGCGCGCTACGAACAGGGCCGCGTCCTCTACCGCGCGTTACAGGACGAGATCAGCATCTGCGCCCTGCACGTGCACGTGGACGTGCCCGACGAGGAGCACGCCGTCTACGTGGGCAACCATCTGCGCCCCTGGCTGCCCACCCTCATCGCGCTGGCCGCCAACTCGCCGTTCTTCGTCGGCCGCGACACCGGCTACGCCTCCTGGCGGGTCATCTCGTGGGGGCGCTGGCCGGTGTCGGGCGCGCCGCCGTACTTCCCGACGTTCGCCGACTACGAGCTGGCGCTGCGGGCGCTGGCGGAGTCGGGGGCGCTGATGGACCCGAAGACGGTCTTCTGGGACGCCAGGCCCTCGCCCAAGCTGCCGACGGTCGAGGTGCGCGTCGCCGACGTGCCGCTCGACGTGAGCGACAGCCTCACCATCATCGGCCTGGTCCGCGGCCTCGTCGTCACGGCGCTGGCCGCCGTGGCGCGCGGCGACCGCGGGCTGCCCGTTCCCGGCGAGGTGCTGCGCGCCGCCTACTGGCGCGCCGCCCGCGACGGGCTCGCGGGCGACAGCCTGGACGTGCGGCACGGCACGCTCGTGCCCGCCCCGGTGCTGGTCGGCCGCCTGCTCGACCACGTACGGCACGCCCTGGCGGAGGCCGGTGACCTGCCGTTCGTCGAGGAGGGGCTGGACCGGCTGCTCCGCAAGGGGTCCGGGGCGGCGCGGCAGCGCCGGGTGCACGCCCGGGGCCACGACCTGGCGGAGGTGGTGGACGACCTCATCGAGGCAACCGTCGCCTGACCCGGGTCGGCTCAGTCGGCGCAGGTCAGCGCAGGGCGAGCGCCATCGCGACGCCCAGCCCGAAGACGACCACGACGCCGCGCAGCACCGCCGGTGACATGAGGCGGGCCAGGCGGGTGCCCAGCAGGCCGCCCGCCAGGCTCGCCGGCGCGATGACCGCCACCGCCGTCCACTCGACCGGCCCGAACAGCGCGAACGCCACCACCGACACCGTGCAGATCGCCAGCGACAGCACCGCGCGCACGGCGTTGACCCGCTGGAGGTGGTCGTGCAGGAACATGCCGAGCACCGCCAGCAGCAGCACGCCCATGCCGCCGTTGAAGTAGGCGCCGTAGCAGCCGCCGAGGAACACCCCGGCGTACACGAGCCTGCTGGGCCGCTCCCCGTCGCCGCCGCCGAACCGCTTGCGCAGCCACGGCTGGGCCAGCAGCGCCAGGCTGGCGAAGGCCACCAGCCACGGCACCAGCGCCTCGAACGTGTCGCCCGGCGTGTTCAGCAGCAGCGCGCTGCCCGCGACCGCGCCCAGCACCGCCACCCCCGCCAGCCCGGCCGCCCGGCGCCGCCGCCCGCGCAGCTCGGCGCGGTAGCCGAAGGCCCCGCCGAGGTAGCCGGGCCACAGCGCCACCGCGTTCGTCACCGTGGCGGTCACCCCCGGGTAGCCGAGCGCCATCAGCGCCGGGAACGAGACCAGCGTGCCGCCTCCGGCGAGCGCGTTCACCACGCCGGCCAGCAGACCGGCCCCGGCCAGGAACAGGACGTCACCCAGCGGGATCATGCGAACTCCTTACGTGCGGATCCCGCTGCTGGGGAAACGGGGAGAACCAGTGGAGAAGGGAACGGTCAACGGCCGACCGCGTAGCCCTGGGCGCCGCGCGGGTTCGCGCCGGCCTTCAGGAAGCCGCCGTCCCGGGCCACCGCGCTGAGGCGGCCGAGCGACCACGGCCCCTGCACCTCGACCTCGTGCCCGCGCCGCCGCAGCTCCGCCACGACCGCCGGGTCCAGCCGCTCCTCCACGTGCACGACCCCCGGCCGGGAGCCGCGCGGGAAGAACGAACTGGGGAAGTGCTCGGTGTGGAACGTCGGGGCGTCGATGGCCTCCTGGAGGTTCAGGCCGCCGTGGACCAGCGCCAGGAACAGGTTGACGCTCCACTGGTCCTGCTGGTCGCCGCCCGGCGTGCCGAACGCCAGCCACGGCCGGCCGTCACGCAGCGCGAACGACGGCGACAGCGTCGTGCGCGGGCGCGCCCCCGGCCGCAGCGAGGCGGGCAGCCCCTCCTGCAGCCAGAACATCTGCGCCCGGGTGCCCAGGCCGAAGCCCAGCGACGGGATGACCGGCGAGCTCTGCAGCCAGCCGCCGCTCGGCGTGGCCGACACCATGTTGCCGTGCCGGTCGACGACGTCGACGTGGCAGGTGTCGCCGCGCACGGCGCCGTCGGAGCTGACGATCTCGTCGCCGGTGTCCTCGGCCGGGACGACGAGCCTGCTCACGGTCGGCTCGCCCACCCCGGCCCGCCGCCCGGAAGCGCCGGGCGCCGGACCGGCGGCGCCGGCCGAGGGCAGCACCGGCAGCCGGGGCTCGCGCCCGCCGGGGGAGCCGGGCCGCAGCTCCAGGCTGGCGGTGTCGCCGATGAGCGCGCGCCGCCCGGCGTTGTACGGCTCGGACAGCAGGTCGGCCAGAGGCACGTCGGTGTCGCCGTACCAGGCCTCGCGGTCGGCGAAGGCCAGCTTGGCCGCCTCGGTCACGGTGTGCACGTAATCAGCGCTCAGCACGCCCATGCCGGTCAGGTCGTACCCGGACAGCAGCGCGAGCTGCTGCAGGAACACCGGCCCCTGGCCCCACGGCCCGGTCTTGCACACGGTGTGCCCGTGGTAGTCGAAGGTGACCGGCTCCTCCACCGACGCCGACCAGGAGGCCAGGTCGTCGCCGGTGAGCAGGCCGCCGTGCCGCTCGCCGGAGGTGTCCAGCCAGGAGGTGGTGGCGCTGAACTCGGCGATCGCCTCCGCCACGAACCCCTCGTACCAGGCGCGGCGGGCGGCCTGGAGCTGGCCCTCGCGGGAGGCCGACGCGGCCTCGGCCTCGGCCACGATCCGCCGGTAGGTGGCGGCCAGCACCGGGTTGGCCAGCTTCGAGCCCGGCGCGGGCACGTCGCCGCCGGGCAGCCAGGTGGCCGCCGACGTCGTCCACTCGTCGGTGAACAGCTCCTTGACGGTGGCGATCGTGGTGGCGATCCGCTCCAGCACCGGCACCCCGCGCTCGGCGTAGTGGATCGCCGGGGCCAGCACGTCGGCCAGCTTCCAGGTGCCCCACCGCTCCAGCATGAGCATCCAGCCGCCGAACGCGCCCGGCACCGTGGCCGCGAGCAGCCCGGTGCCCGGCACCACGTCCAGGCCCAGCTCGGCGAAGCGCTCCAGCGTCGCGGCGGCCGGGGCCACGCCCTGCCCGCACACGGTGGACACGCGCTGGTCGGCCTCGCTCCACAGCAGGATCGGCACCTCGCCGGCCGGCCCGTTCAGGTGCGGCTCGGCCACCTGCAGCACGAACCCGGCCGCCACCGCCGCGTCGAACGCGTTGCCGCCGCGCTCCAGCACGCCCATGCCCGTCGCGGAGGCCAGCCAGTGCGTGCTGGCCACCATGCCGAAGTCGCCCGTCAGCTCGGGCCTCGTGGTGAACAAGTGCGGTCCTTTCATGAGGCGGCGGCCGCGTCGGGGAGGCGGTCCGCCGTGACGAGGTGGCAGGCGGCCGGGTGGCCGCCCGTGCGCGGGTCGGCCAGCTCGGGCTCGCGGGTGCGGCACTCGTCGAACGCCAGCGGGCACCGGGTGTGGAAGCGGCAGCCGGACGGCGGGTCCACCGGGCTCGGCACGTCGCCGCCCAGCACGATCCGCCGCCGCTCGCGCTGCCTGGCCGGGTCGGCGACCGGCGCCGCCGACAGCAGCGCCTGCGTGTACGGGTGGCGCGGCTCGGCGAACAGCCGCGCCGTCGGCCCCGACTCGACGATCCTGCCCAGGTACATGACCGCGATCCGGTCGGCCAGGAACTCCACCACCGACAGGTCGTGCGTGATGAACAGGCAGGAGAAGCCCAGCTCCCGCTGCAGGTCGGTGATCAGGTTGAGCACCGACGCCTGCACCGACACGTCCAGCGCCGACACCGGCTCGTCGGCCACGACCAGCTTCGGGTTGAGGATCAGCGCGCGGGCCAGCCCGACCCGCTGCCGCTGCCCGCCCGACAGCTCGTGCGGGAACCGGGTGGCCATCTCCGGCCGCAGCCCCACCTGCTCCAGCATCTGCGCGACCCGGCAGCTCACCTCCCGCCTGGCCACCGCCTTGTGGTGGATCAGCGGCTCGCCGACGATCTGCTCGATCGTGAAGCGCGGGTTCAGCGACGAGAACGGGTCCTGGAACACCATGTGCACGTCCCGGCGCAGCGGGCGCATCGAGCGCCGCGACAGGTGCGTGATGTCGGTGCCGCTCAGGCTGATCCGGCCCGACGTGGGCTCGATCAGCCGCAGCACGCACTTGCCGACGGTGGACTTGCCGCTGCCGGACTCGCCGACCAGGCCGAGCACCTCGCCCTTGCCGATCTCCAGCGACAGGCCGTCCACCGCGCGCACCTGGCCATAGTGCATGACCAGGTCGTCGATCTTCAGTACGGGTTCGGTCATGGCTGCTCTCCAGGGTGGAAGCAGGCCGCCAGGTGGCCGGCCGCCTGCCGTACCAGAGGGGGCCTGGAGGTGGCGCAGTCGTCCTGGGCGCGCGGGCAGCGCGCCCGGAACGCGCACTCGTCCGGGTCGGACATCGGCGAGGGGACCATGCCGGGGATCTCCGCCAGCCGCCCGTTCACCGCCGCCGACGGCAGCGCCTTCATCAGGCCCAGCGTGTACGGGTGCCGGGGCCGGGCGAACAGCTCGGCCACGGGCGCCTGCTCGACGGCGCGGCCCGCGTACATGACCACGGCCCGGTCGGCGATGTCGGCGACGACGCCGAGGTCGTGCGTGATCAGGATGATCGCGGTGCCGAGCCGGTCGCGCAGGTCGCGGAAGACGTCCAGGACGCCCGCCTGGATCGTCACGTCCAGCGCGGTCGTCGGCTCGTCGGCGATGAGCACACGCGGCGAGCACGCCACCGCGATCGCGATCATCACGCGCTGCCGCATGCCGCCGGAGAGCTGGTGCGGATACTCCTTGACGCGGCGGCGCGGCGCCGGGATGCCGACGAGCTCCAGCAGCTCGACCGCGCGGTCCATGGCGGCCCGGCGCGACAGCTTCTCGTGCCTGCGCAGGACCTCGGCGATCTGGTAGCCGACCGTGAACGACGGGTTGAGCGAGGTCATCGGCTCCTGGAAGACGACGGACACGTCCTTGCCGCGCACCTTGCGCAGCTCCGGCTCGGGCAGCGTGGTCAGCTCGCGGCCGTCCAGCCTGATCGAGCCGCTGAGCTTCGTCGTGCCGGGCGGCAGCAGCCTGGGCACCGACATCGCGGTGACCGACTTGCCGCAGCCCGACTCGCCGCACAGCGCCAGGATCTCGCCCTCCTCCAGCGTGAGTGAGATGTCCCTGACCGCCTGGACCAGGCCGTCCTCGGTGTCGAAGTGCACGGCCAGGTCGGTGATCTCCAGCAGGCTCATCTGCCGCTCCTCGGGTCGAGCACGTCACGCAGCCCGTCGCCCAGCAGGTTGAAGCCGAGCGTGGCCAGCGCGATCATCACGCCGGGCCAGATGGCCAGCCAGGGCGCGACGTCCAGGTACTGCTGGGCGGTGGTGAGCATGACGCCCCACGACGGGGTCGGCGGCTGCACGCCCAGGCCCAGGAACGACAGCGTCGACTCGCCGATGATCGCCGCCGGGATCGCCACCGTGGCCTGCACGATCAGCGGGTTGGCGCAGTTCGGCAGCACGTAACGGAACAGGATGTGCCGGTCGCCCGCGCCGTCGGCGATGGCCGCGGCGACGTAGTCCATCTCGCGGATCGCCAGCACCTCGCCCCGGGTGATCCGGATGATCGCCGGAAGCTGGGAGAAGCCCAGCGCGAGCACCACGCCCTTGAGCGACGGCCCGATGATCGCGGCCAGGCCGACCGCGAACACCAGGAACGGGAACGCCAGCGTCACGTCCACCAGCCGCATCACGACCGGGTCCAGCCAGCGCCGGTAGAACCCGGCCACCAGCCCGATCGGGATGCCGATCACCATCGCCAGCAGCGTCGACAGCACGCCCGCCTGGAGCGACACCTGCGCGCCGTGCGCGATCCTGGCCAGCGCGTCGCGGCCCAGGTCGTCGGTGCCCAGCGGGTGCGCGCCCGACGGCGGAGCCAGCGTCGCCGCGTAGTCCTGCGCCGACGGATCGCCCGTCACCAGCGGCCCGGCCAGCGCCAGCAGCAGGAACGCCGCCACCAGCACCAGGCCCGCCATCGGCATCGGCCGCCGCCGGAAGCGCCGCCACAGCCTGCGCCGCCGGTCGGCCCGGCCCGACCTCACGGGTACGGCCAGCGTCTCAGCCATGACCGCCTCCCGAGAGCCGGATGCGCGGGTTCAGGTAGGCGTAGGCGATGTCGACCAGAAGGTTGACCACCACGTAGCCGATCACCGTGACCAGCACCACCGCCTGGATGACCGGGTAGTTGCGGGTGAGCACAGCGTCCACGGTCAGCTTGCCGAAGCCCGGAATGACGAAGATCTGCTCCGTCACCACCGCGCCGCTGATGAGCGCGCCGAGCTGCAGGCCGAGCACGGTCACCACGGTCGTCAGGCTGTTGCGCAGCGCGTGCGCGCCCACCACCTTGGCCTCCGCCAGGCCCTTGGACCGGGCGGTGCGCACGTAGTCGGCCGACAGCGCGCCCAGCATCGCCGAGCGGGTCTGCCGCATGAGGATCGCGGCGAACCCGGTGCCCAGCACCAGCGCGGGGAGCAGCATGCGTTGCAGGTTCTGTCCCGGGTCCTCGGTGAACGGCACGTATCCCGAGGCGGGCAGCCAGCGCAGCGTCACCGCGAACAGCAGGATGCCGAGCAGCCCCAGCCAGAAGTGCGGCACCGACAGCCCGGCCAGGCCGAACCCGGTCGCCACGTAGTCGGCGAGCTTGCCGCGCCGTACCGAGGCCACGATGCCCGAGCCGACGCCCACGACGATCGCCACCAGCATGGCCAGCGCGGACAGCTCCAGCGTCACCGGCAGCCGCTCGGCGAGGATGTCGGCCACCGGGATCTGGTCCTGGGTGGACCGGCCGAGGTTGCCCGACAGCGTCTGGGCCACGTAGTCGACGTACTGGGCGGGCAGCGGCTTGTCCAGGCCGAACTCGTGCCGGATGGCCTCGACCACGGCGGGCGAGGCCTCCTCGCCGGCCATGACCACGGCCGGGTCGCCGGGCAGCGCCCTGACCCCCAGGAAGATCAGGACGCTGGCCACGAACAGCACGATCACCGCCGAGCCGCAGCGCCGAAGGATGAACCAGACCATCAGGCGACGAATCCGGCGGTGGCGAAGCGGGGCAGGCCGTCCTTGAAGTACTGGACGCCGGCGACGTTCTTGCTCATGCCCAGGTAGTACTTGTTGTGGTACAGGTACACGACGCCGCGCAGCTCGGCGGCCCGCTTCATGGCCTTGCTGTAGAGCTCGGCGCGCTCGGCGGTGTCCTGGGTGGCCGCCGCCTGCTTGATCGGCTCGTCGATGCCCGGGTCGGCCATGCCGGCGAAGTTGTTGCTGCCCTGGCTGGTGACCAGGTTCGTCAGGTTGCCGTCCGGGTCGACGCGGCCGGACCAGCCGCTCAGCATGGCCTGGAAGTCGCCGGACTTGCCCTGCTCCAGGGTGCTGACGAACTCGGCGGTCTCCACCGTGACGGCGAACCCGGCCTCCTTGGTCATCTGCTGGACGACCTGTGCGAGCCGCTGGTTGGTGGCGTCGTTGGGTGAGGTGAGCTTGACCGGGACGGGCGTCGGCACGCCGGACGCCTGCACGAGCTGCTTGGCCTTGGCCAGGTCGCGCTTGGGGCACTGCAGGTCGGGGGTGCGGTAGGCGCTGTCGACGGGCACCGGGAAGCAGTCGACCTCGTGCAGCCCGTTGTAGACGGTCTTGTTGATCTGCTCGCGGTCCAGGGCCAGCTCGAACGCCTCGCGCAGCTCGGGGCTCTTGGCCAGCGGGCTGTCGACGGGGCCGGCCTTCTCGGTGGAGCCGGTGGCGTTGCCGACGTTGATCTGCAGGCCGTAGTAGCCGAGGCCGCCGCCGGAGACGACCTTCAGGTTCGGGTCGGCCTGCACGCCGGCGACGGTGGTGGTGGCGAGCTGGTCGGCCACCTGGACGTCGCCGGACTTGAGGTTGGCGGCCCGCACGTTCGGGTCCACGATGATTTTGTATACGAGCTTGTCGAGCTTGACCTTGGCGGCGTCGTAGTAGTCCGGCGCCTTGTCCAGCACGATCTGGCTGCCCGAGGTCCGGGCGGAGAACTTGAACGGCCCGACGCACACGGGGGAGGCGCCGAAGTTGTCGCCCGCGCCGTCGAGCGCCTTCGGCGACATGATCATTCCGGCCCGGTCGGCGAGCTGCGCGGTCAGCGGCGTGAACGCGCGCTTCAGCGTGAGCTTCACGGTGGCCGCGTCGACGACCTCGACCTCGGAGATGGCCTCCAGGTCGGCCTGGCGGGAGGACTTCTCCCAGGTACGGTGCCGGTCCAGCGACTTCTTGACCGCCTCGGCGTCGAAGGGCGTGCCGTCGTTGAACTTCACGCCGTCACGCAGCTTGATCGTGACTTCCTTGCCGTCCTCGGAGACCTCCGGGAGGGCGGCGGCGAGCTGGGGGACCAGCTCGGACGCGGCGTCGATGTCGTAGAGCTTCTCGCACATGTTGGCGAAGACCTCGCGGCCGACGAGCGTGGTGGAGGTGCTCGGGTCGAGGGCGTCGGGGTCGGCGTTGAGCGCCACGTTCAGCGTGCCGCCGCTCTTCACGGCCCGGTTGTCCGCCGAGGCGTCGGCCACGGAGGGAGCAGCCGACGGACCGCTGGAACCGCCTCCGCCGCACGCTGTCAGTGCGAGGGGCAGCACGGCGAGTGCCGCGACGATTCTGGGGGACGGTCTCATGGTGCCTCCGAGGGGAACGGGCAGTTCGGACACTGTATACAAGACCTAACATTGCAATTGCACGCTGTTAAGAGCGGTTGTTACCTGAGTGTTTTCTAATTGATTGCGTGCTTTGTCCTGTTAGCCCGCCCGACGGCTGTCAGGAACGACCGCCTGGCGGCCGCCACGTGCGCCACCGCCCTGGCCTGCGCCTCGTCCTCGTCACCCGCCGCGATCGCCTCGTACAGGCTCAGATGCTCCGACCACGAGTGCGGGCCGCGCGCCGCCGCCGTCTGACTGAACACCCACTGCGCCCGCTGGAGCATGGGCGTCATCATCAGGTTGAGGTAGGAGTTGCCCGCCGCCTCGCCCACGGCCAGGTGGAAGGCGGTGTTGAGATCGGCCACCGCGTCCAGCCTGCCCTCGTCCACGGCCTGCCTGGCCTCCTCGAGCACCCGGCGCAACCGCTCGGCCGACGCCGTTGTGCGCTTGCGGGCCGCCAGCCGCGCCGCCAGCCCCTCGACGGCCATCCGCACGTCGAAGAGCTCGTCGCCCTCCTCGGCCGACAGCGTCGCCACGGTCGCCCCGAACCTCGGGACGACCTGGACGAATCCCTCGGCGGCCAGCACCCGGATGGACTCGCGCACCGGGTTGCGCGAGACCCCGAGCAGGGCGGCCAGCCGGTCCTCGACCAGCCGCTCGCCCTGCCCGAACTCGCCGGACATGATGCGCCGGCGAAGCTCTGCGGTGACCTCGTCGCGCAGGGTCCGGTGGGTTGCGCCGAGGGATACATCAGACATTAGGTGATTTATCGTATACAACCTTCTTCTTGTACCTGTACATGATCCCGAGCCCGGTCCCGTACATCGCCAGCCCCAGCGCGATCATCACGGCCGCCGTCGGGTAGCGCAGCCCCGGCGCCATGTGCGTGGCCAGGAACCAGCTGTGCCCGAGCTGCCCGTTGGCCACGAACACCGCCGCCAGGATGCCCTGCGGGATGAGCGGGATCGCCCCCAGCGACACACACGTGATCACCACCGCCCGCTGGACCTTCGGCATGTCGGGCAGTGCGAAGGCCGACGACGCCTTTCCCGCGGCGGCAGGCCGGCGGCCGGTGCGCATCATGTGCAACAGCTCCGGCCCCTGCGCCGCCAGCCGCCGCTCGGCCAGCGCGCCGAACCACCACAGGCACGCCGCCCCGGTCGCCGCCCCCACCGCCACGCCCGGCCAGCCCCACAACGCCGCCGCCACGCCCGCCGGCACCCCGGACGCCGCCACGAGCACCATCATCAGGTACGCCAGCCCGGTCAGCGCCCCGTCGTCCTCGCTCGTGCGCAGCGGGTTGCCGCCGCGCTTCTGCGGATCGGTGCCCGGCACCAGCGCGTACACCGACACCAGCGGCACCAGCCCCGCGCCGCCGCCGAGCAACGCCACCGACAGCGCCACGATCATCGGCCACGGGCCGCCGTTGACCGCCGTCAGCGCCACCACGAGCACCGCCGCGACCGGCGTCACCGTCACCAGCCACGCCAGCTGCCTGCCGCGCACGTCCGACGAGCCCGGCGTCATCACCGACAGCCAGAGCGCGGTGCCGTCGGCGCCGTAGAGGTTGGCCGTCATCGCCGCCGCCATCACGATGAAGATCGGCGCCGCCCACGGCAGCATCCCGGTCCACCCCAGCACCAGCGGCGCCGCTGCGAAGAACACCCCGTAGGCCAGGGCGAACGTGAGCTGATGGGTGCGCACCAGGTCCCGCGACCACGTCCGCAGCTCCTTGGCCAGCACCGCGTCCAGCGCCGTGGCCGCCCGCATCGGCCTGCGGCCCCGCGCCGACGCCCGCTCCGCCCCGGCCCGCCTCGACAGCAGCGCCGCCCACGCGCCCAGCAGCAGCGCGATCAGCACCGCCATCGCCGCCAGCGCCAGATAGTCGCCCTGGACGGCCAGCACCCCCCACCCGGACGGCAGGTAACGCACGATCGGCGGGATGCCCTCGGCCTGCCCGAGCGCGACCGCGAACACCCAGCCCTGCCCCAGGAACGCCAGGATCGCCCCGTTGACCAGCCCCGCGCCGATCGCCCCCACGCGCGAGCGCAACGCGATGCCCAGCACCCCCACCGCGACCCGCGACAGCAGCACGAACACGGCCAGCTGCAGCACCATCGCCGGCACCGCCACCAGCGCCGGCCCGGCCCCCTCCCGGACGCCGAGCACCACCAGCCCCGTCAGGGCCAGCAGGCTGACCGCCGGCGCCACCCCGACGAACGCCGACACCAGCAGCCCCGCCGCCAGCCGGTGCGGCGGCAGCCCCAGGAGCGAGAAGAACTCCGGCCGCAGCGTCTCGTCACCGCCGCCGGAGAAGACCGGGCCGATGATCCAGCCCAGCATCCACACCGCGAACGCGGCCGCCAGCCAGTCACCGTCGAGGAACGCCAGATAGATCGTGCCGGCCGCGAGCAGCGCGCCCACCGAACCCGCCGAGACCGCCATCGTCCCCCGCTGGCCGGTCAGCGAATGGCGCAGGATCGCCACCTTCATCCGCACCAGCGTCACCGCTACAGCCACGACAGCCCCTTCGTGCCGGTGGTGGCCGAGCCGACCAGCTCCACGAACCTGTCCTCCAGCGTCGCGTCGCCGCGCACCTCCTTGAGCGGCCCGGCCGCCGCCACCCGGCCCCCGTCGATCACCGCCACGTGGTCGCACAGCTGCTCCACCAGCGCCATCACGTGACTGGACAGCACGATCGAGCCGCCGCTCGCCACGAACCCGCGCAGGATCGTCTTGATCGTCGCCGCCGACACCGGGTCCACCGCCTCGAACGGCTCGTCCAGCACGAGCAGCTTCGGCCCGTGCAGCAGCGCCGTCGCCAGGCCGATCTTCTTGCGCATGCCCGTCGAGTACTCGACCACGAGCGTCTTCTCCGCCCCGTCGAGCTCCAGCACCGACAGCAGCTCCTCGGCCCGCGCCGCCACCACGTCCTTCTCCAGCCCGCGCAGCAGCCCCAGATAGGTGAGCACCTCCCGCCCGGTCAGCCGCTCCGGCATGGCCAGCCCGTCAGGCAGCACCCCCACCAGCCGTTTCGCCCCCGACGGGTCCGCCCACACGTCCGCGCCGAAGATCCGCGCGCTCCCGCCGTCGGGCCGGAGTAACCCCACCGCCATCGAGAGCGTGGTGGTCTTTCCCGCGCCGTTCTGCCCGACGAGCCCGTAGAACGATCCCTGCGGAACCGTCAGCTCGACGTGATCCACCGCGACCTTCTCGCCGAACGACTTCGTCAGACCGGCGATGTCCAGCGCCGCTGTCATGGCTGCCTCCTCGTGGCAAGCGTGAAAAGGGTGACGAACTCGCCCGCGAGCCCGCCCAGATCGAGCTCCGGATCGTGAAGCAGGCGCGCCGGCACCGCGTCCACGGCGCCGCGGATCGCGATCGCCATGCTCCGCGAGTCGAAGTCGCGGAACTCCCCGGTCGACTTGCCCCACTCGAGCAGCCTGACCACGTCGTCGATCGCCGTCTCGTGCTGCTCCGCGTACGGGCCCGGCCCGCGATCGTCCTCGCCCCGGTTGTACGTGACGATCTCCACCAGCGCCAGCAGCGGCTTGCGGTGCAGGCGCATGAAGTCGAGATTGCTCTCGAAGTAGACCCGCAGCATGTCCGTGGCCGTGGGCTGCGCCAGGATGCGCGGCACCATCAGGTCCGTCGCCACCTTGGCGACCGAGCTCACGACCGCCTCCAGAAGCTGCCGCTTGCCGCCGAAGTGGTAGGAGATCACGCCGGTGCTGATGCCCGCCCGCTGCGCGATCCTGGCCATCGACGCCCGCGCGTACCCCTCCGAGGCGAGCACGTCGATCGCGCACTCGATGATCTGCGCCCGCCGTGCTTCCTCGATGAACGACCGGCCTTCTGACGGCACGGTCAAAACTTTAAACGGCCGTTCAGATTCTGGGAAGCCGCAGGACTTCCCGCCCTACGGGAGCGACGACTCGATCAGCAGCCGGTGCGACTCCAGCAGACCCTCAGGAAGATCGTCCGGAGCGCACCAGCGGGCCTCCAGGATCTCCAGCGAGTTCAGCCGCAGCGTCCCCCCGCCCACGTAACGGGCCGCGTAGGCGATCTCGACCCGGAGCCGGAACCCGCTGCCCACCCGCACCACCTCGCCGACCTTCACCTCCAGGCCGGTCTCCTCCATGACCTCGCGGACCACCGTCTGCTCGAACGTCTCGCCCCGCTTCGCCCCGCCCGTCGGCAGACCCCACTGCCGCCCCTCCGGCCAGAACCGGTGCCGCAGCAGCAGCACGTTCCCGTCGAGGTCACGCACCACGCCGGTCACCCCGACGACGAACTTGGCCTGCGACAGATAGAGCAGCCGCCACTGCACCGGCCCGCTGATGCGACGCCAGAGCCCGGCCATCAGCTTCTTCACCGGCGTCCTCCTGACCACGTCCCGTTACGAGCAGCGTAGCGATCACGGACGCCACGCGACGGCCATGTACGTTTCATCCGTCCACGCCCCAGGCGACCCCCGGTCATCCCAGGTCATCGACCTAGAGGCCGTCCACCACGGCCCCACCCGGCCCCGAGCGCTGGCCGGACGGCCGCCCCGCCGGTACCGTCCGGCCGGGCGCGCCGCATGCCCGCCGCGCCCCGGTCCCGGAGAACCCCCCGGACCCCGGACGAAGCCCCGCCTCTGGAGCCCGCATGCCAGCACGACGCTGGGCAGCCCCCGCCCTGCTCGCCCTGTCCCTGCTCGCCCCCTTCACCCCGGTCACCCCGGCCGCCGCGGCCGAGGCCGCCCCTCCACCCCTGGAAGAGATCCGCGCGACCACCACCCAGGTCGCCTTCGGGCTGCGCCGCCCCACCGCCATCGCCGCCCCCGACGACGGGACCGACCGGCTCCTCATCACCGAGAAACGCGGCACCGTACGCGTCTACCACCCGGACACCGGCCTCGCCCAGACCCCGATCATCGACATCACCGCCTCCGTCGACGAATCCGGCAACGAACGCGGCCTGCTCGGCATCGCCCTCGCCCCCGACTTCCCCCAGAGCCAGGACCTGTACCTCGCCTACACCGCGCTCCCCGACGGCGCCGTCACCCTCGCCCGCTACCGGCTCGACGACGCCCGCCTCGAACCCCTCCTCGCCCAGGAGCACGCCGAACACAGCAACCACAACGGCGGCCAGCTCACCTTCGGCACCGACGGCCACCTCTACTGGAGCATCGGCGACGGCGGCGGCGCCGGCGACCCCTTCGACTCCGGGCAGCGCCTCGACACCCTCCTCGGCAAGATCCTCCGCATCGACGTCAGCCGGACCTGCGGCGACCTGCCCTACTGCGTCCCCGACGACAACCCCTTCACCGGCGTCCCGGGCGCCCGGCCCGAGATCTGGATGTACGGGGGCCGCAACCCCTGGCGCTTCTCCGTCGACCACGCGGACGGCTCCCTGTGGATCGCCGACGTCGGCCAGGGCCGCTGGGAGGAGATCAACCACGTCAAACCCGGGCACCAGGCCGGCGCCAACCTCGGCTGGTCCTGCTACGAGGGCCTCGAAGTCTTCGACGAGACCCAGTGCCGCCCCGACGCCCAGTACACCCAGCCGATCTTCACCTACTCGCCCTACACCGGCGGCTGCGCCGTCATCGGCGGCCAGGTCTACCGCGGCCGCCAGTACGCCGACCTCGTCGGCGGCACCTACATCGCCACCGACTACTGCTCCTCCACCGTGTGGGCCCTGCGCGAGGACGGCGCCGGCGGCCACGACCAGGCCGAGATCGGCGAGATGCCCACCCAGGTCACCGCCTTCGGCAGCACCCCCCAAGGCGAGCTCTACGTCGTCAACGACCTCCCCGGCGGCCTGCACCGCGTCGCCTTCGAACGCGCCCGGCCCACCTGCTCCATCAAGCCCGTCACCCAGGTCTGGGGCACCGGCATGACCGTCGACCTCACCATCACCAACCTCGCCGACACCCCGGTCGACGGCTGGACCCTCACCTTCCCCCTCACCCCCGGCCAGAAGATCATCTCCGACTGGAACACCACCCTCACCCAGGGCGGCGACATCGTCCAAGCCGTCAACGCCCCGCACAACCGCACCATCGCCCCCGGCGCCGCCGTCACCCTGGGCTACCTGGCCGGCCACACCGGCGACCCCTCCCTCCCCACCCGCTTCACCCTCAACAACACCCCCTGCACAATCACCCCCTAACCCCCCACGAAGTCCCGCCCCCGGCCCAACGGAGTCCCGCACCCCGAAGGCCCCTCACCCC
>NZ_JAHKRO010000109.1 GCF_019396325.1 Nonomuraea ceibae | reverse complement strand
GGGCACCGGTGGCCGGTTCGGGGCGGGGCTCTCCGGTGTGGGGGGCGGGGGTGGGGAGGAGGTGTTCGCCGGGGTGGTGTGCTGCGGGTTCGACTCGCGGGTGAACGAGCGGGCCAACGCGCTGTCGTGGCCGCCGGGGATGGCCCGGTACCTGGTGGCGACCGCGCGGGAGCTGAGGTCGTTCGAGCCGATCCCGTTCCGGGTGACGATCGACGGCGGGGAGCCGGTCGAGCGGGAGGCCATGATGGTCGCGGTGGGCAACACGAGCTCGTACGGCGCCGGGATGCGCATCTGCCCGGACGCCCGCCCCGACGACGGGCTGCTGGACGTGGTGATGGTGGGCGCGGTGGGCAAGGGGGAGTTCCTGCGCGTCTTCCCGCGTGTCTACCGGGGCACGCACGTGGCGCATCCGGCGGTGACGGTGTGGCGGGCCAGGAGCGTCACGCTGGAGGCGGCCGGCGTCGTGGCGTACGCCGACGGTGAGCGGATCGGCCCGGCCCCCGTCACGTGCGAGGTGCGGCCGGGCGCGTTGAACGTCCTGGTATGAACCGTACTTTGTAAAGGGCGCGGCCGTGAGGACGGACCGGAATGGCGGTTTCGGTAGGGTGGCCGGTATGACAACGCCAGCGGAACGCTACGCGGCCTTCCGTCAGAAATACGCCGGCGACGGGCCCGCATTCACCTCGTTCCGGGGCCTGTACGACTTCGAGCTGGACGAGTTCCAGATCGACGCCTGCCGGGCGCTGGAGGCGGGCGACGGAGTTCTGGTGGCGGCGCCCACCGGCTCGGGCAAGACGGTCGTCGGCGAGTTCGCCGTCCACCTGGCTCTGGAGCAGGGGCTCAAGTGCTTCTACACCACCCCGATCAAGGCGCTGTCCAACCAGAAGTACAACGACCTGGTCAAACGGTACGGCACGGCCAAGGTGGGCCTGCTGACCGGCGACAACAGCGTCAACGGCGAGGCCCCGATCGTCGTCATGACGACCGAGGTGCTGCGCAACATGCTCTACGCGGGCTCGGCCACGCTGGCGGGGCTCGGGTTCGCGGTGATGGACGAGGTCCACTACCTGGCCGACCGGTTCCGCGGGGCGGTGTGGGAAGAGGTCATCATCCACCTGCCGGAGTCGGTGCGGCTGGTGGCGCTGTCGGCGACGGTGAGCAACGCCGAGGAGTTCGGCGAGTGGCTGGGTGAGGTGCGCGGCGACACCACCGTGATCGTCGACGAGCACCGGCCGGTGCCGCTGTGGCAGCACATGATGGTGGGCCACCGCGTCTACGACATCTTCATGACCGACGACGACACGCCGCGGATCAACCCGACGCTGATGCGGGTCACGCGGGACGCCGAGCGGCTGACGGCGGGGCGGGGCAGGCGCGGCTACGGCAGGCCGACGCGCTCGCGCCCGCCGGACCGGGCGCAGGTGATCGAGCGGCTCGACGCGGAGGCGCTGCTGCCGGCGATCACGTTCATCTTCTCGCGGGCGGGCTGCGACGCGGCCGTCCAGCAGTGCCTGCACGCCGGGATCCGGCTGACGACGGAGCGGGAGCGGCACGAGATCCGCCAGCTCGTCGACGAGCGCACGGCGCACCTGCCGGACGAGGACCTGGCGGTGCTGGGCTACCTGGAGTGGCGTGACTGCCTGGAGCGGGGGCTGGCCGCGCACCACGCGGGCATGCTGCCGGCGTTCAAGGAGGTCGTCGAGGAGCTGTTCACCCGCGGCCTGGTCAAGGCGGTGTTCGCGACGGAGACGCTGGCGCTGGGCATCAACATGCCGGCCCGCAGCGTGGTGATCGAGAAGCTCGACAAGTGGAACGGCGAGACGCACGCCGACCTGACCCCCGGCGAATACACGCAGCTCACCGGCCGGGCGGGGCGGCGCGGCATCGACGTCGAGGGCCACGCGGTGGTGCTGTGGCAGCCGGGCATGGACCCGCTGTCGGTGGCGGGCCTGGCGGGCACCCGTACGTATCCGCTGCGCTCCAGCTTCCAGCCGTCCTACAACATGGCGGTCAACCTGGTCGGCCAGTTCGGCAGGGAGCGGGCCAGGGCGCTGCTGGAGGAGTCGTTCGCCCAGTTCCAGGCCGACCGGGCGGTGGTCGGGCTGGCCAAGCAGCTGCGCAAGCACGAGGAGGCGCTGGAGGGCTACCAGGAGGCGATGACCTGCCATCTGGGCGACTTCCCCGAGTACGCGGCGCTGCGCAGGCGGCTGTCGGACCGGGAGGCGGAGCTGTCGCGCCAGCGCGGCGCGGCCCGGCGGGCGGCGGCGGTGCGGTCGCTGGAGGCGCTGCAGCCGGGTGACGTGATCCGGGTGCCGGGCGGGCGCCGGGCCGGGCTCGCGGTGGTGCTCGACCCGGGCCGCAACCCGCGCGGTCACGGTCCCAGCCCGCTGGTGCTGACGATCGGCAAGCAGATCAAGAAGCTCGACCCCGCGGACTTCCCGGTGCCGGTGGAGCCGCTGGAGAAGATCCGCATCCCGAAGAACTTCAACGGCCGCTCGCCCAAGGAACGCGCCAACCTGGTCTCCACGCTGCTGGCCAAGATCGGTGACCGCGATCTGGGCAAGCCGGTCAGGGCGCGGGACCACGCGGTGGAGGACGACGAGGTCAACGAGCTGCGCCGGCGCATCCGGCAGCACCCGTGCCACGGCTGCGACGAGCGTGAGGACCACGCCCGCTGGGCCGAGCGCTACCACAAGCTGCTGCGTGAGACCGAGGGGCTGCGGCGGCGGGTGGAGGGCCGTTCGCACGTCATCTCGCGCACCTTCGACCGGATCTGCTCGGTGCTGGAGCAGCTCGGCTACCTGGAGGGTGAGCAGGTCACCGACGAGGGCCGCCGGCTGGGCCGCCTCTACACCGAGCTCGACCTGCTGACGGCCGAGTGCCTGCGCAGCGGGCTGTGGGAGGAGCTCGACCCGGCGGAGCTGGCGGCGTGCGTGTCGGCGCTGGTGTTCGAGTCGCGGCAGTCCGACGACGCGCGCCGGCCCAAGGTCCCGGCGGGCCGGGCGCAGGACGCGCTGACGGCGATGCTGCGGCTGTGGGGCGAGCTGGAGGGCATCGAGTCCGACCACGGCCTGTCGACGATCCGCGAGCCGGATCTCGGCTTCGCGTGGGCGGCGTTCCGCTGGACGAAGGGTCACTCGCTGGACGCGGTGCTGATGGACGGCGTGGGCGGCAACGAGCTGGCGGCGGGCGACTTCGTGCGCTGGGTCAAGCAGCTCATGGACCTGCTGGGGCAGCTCGGCAACGCGGCGCCGCCCGGCAGCCGCATCAAGCAGACGGCGGCCAAGGCGATGGACGCGATGCGGCGTGGGGTGGTGGCCTACTCGTCGGTGGCCTGACCCTCTTGCCAGAGGACGTGCGCGCGATTACGGTCAAGACCGTTATATCGCCCGCCGGGAGGCTGTCGTGCGCATCGTCCTTGTCGCATTCCTTGTCCTGTTATCCCTCGCCACTCCGGCCCAGGCCGAATCGCCGCCCACCGGGTGCGGCTTCCAGAGCCTGGGCCGGCTGCCGCTGACCGGCGCGACCACGGCGGGCACCGCGCTCGACGGCGATCGCGTCTACTCGGTGACCTCCAGCGCCTCCGGCCCGGCCATGCTCGGCATCCGCGACGCCGCCGACGGCTCGCTGATCGCCGAACGCCCGCTGCCGCTCGCCCTCGGCTCCTGGGCCGTCACCGTGGCGCCCGACCACTCCGTCTACGTGGGCAGCTACAACGCCACCGCCGGGGCCATGGGCCGCCTGTTCCGCTACGACCCGGCGGCCGACGAGGTGAGCGAGCTGGGCATCGCGGTGCCGGGCGAGACGTTCGTGTGGACGGTCGCGGCCAGCCCCGACGGCTCGGCCGTCTACGGCGGCACCTCGCCCAACGGGCGGCTGTTCCGCTACGACACCGCCACTGGCCACACCGCCGACCTGGGCAGCCCGGTGCCGGGCGAGCAGTTCGTCCGCGACCTGGCCGTCGGCGCCGACGGCACCGTGTACGCCGGGGTCGGCGCGCAGAGCATGAAGGTCGCCGTGGTCGCGCCGGACGGCGCCGTCAGGCAGGTCATCGAGCCGCCGGTCGAGGGCGCGGGCTACGCCTACGACCTCGACGTCGTCGGCCACCACCTGCTCGTGCGCTTCACCACCTCGACGGGCGCCAACCCGATGGGCGTGTACGACCTGGCCGCCAAGGCGTGGAAGGACGTGGTGGCGGACGTCGACAGCCTGACCGTGGGCGGCGGCAGGCACGGGCACACCGTCCACCTGGTCCAGGACGACGAACTCATCGAATACGACCTTAAAAGCGGAAAAATCACGAAGTTGGGCTTCGGTGACTTCGGCGGCGGGGCCGCCCGGACGCTCGGCTGGATCGGCACCACCCTCGTCGGCACCTCCTCGACCGGCCGCCTCTGGCACTACGACCGCCGCGCCGGCAAGGGCGTCCTGTTCGAGTCCACGCTGACCGGCCAGCCCGTCAGCATCCGCTCGATGGGCGTCGGCCCCGACGGGCGCATCTACGCCGGCGGCTTCTTCACCGGCGGCCTGGCCTCCTACGACCCGGCGACCGGCGAGACCCGCTCGTGGCCGAACGTCGGCCAGAGCGAGGGCATCGTCACCCATCGCGGCAAGCTCTACCTGGGCGTCTACCCCGGCGCGCGCATCTACGAGTTCGACGGCGAGCAGCCGCGGCTGCTGCTCGGGCTGGGGGAGCAGGAGCAGGACCGCCCGTTCGCGATGGTGTCGGCGGGCGACTGGCTGGCGTTCGGCACCGTGCCCAAGGCGGGCGTCCTCGGCGGCGCGCTCGGCCTGCTCGACCCGGCCACCGGGGAGAAGGTGATCGAGCGTGACCTGATCCCCGGCCACAGCATCATCGGCCTGGCCTACCGCGACGGCGTCCTGTACGGGACCACGTCGGCCTTCGGCGGCACCAACGTCCCGCAGGGCGAGGCCCAGGCGTTCGCCTACGACGTCGCCGGGCGCTCGCTGAAGTGGCGGACCACACCCGTCCCCGGCAACCTGGCCCTCGGCTCGCTCGCCTTCGACGGCGCGGGCAGGCTGTGGGGGCTCAGCCCCGACTCGCTGTTCGAGCTCGATCCGGCCACCGGCCGGGCGCTGCGCACGGTCAAGCACCAGACCTACCCGTGGCAGACGGTGTCGCAGGTGTGGCTCGACACCTACGTCGAGGCCGGCCGCGACGGCATGCTGTACGGCAAGGTCCAGGGCAAGGTCTACCGGATCGACCCGGCGACGATGAAGCTCACGCTGATCGTCCGGCCGATCTCGAACCTGGTGAAGGGCGCCGACGGGCACATGTACCTGTCGCGGTTCGAGAGCTTCTCCACCTACAGGCTCTGCTGAAGGGCCTCGGTCCGCTTGCGCAGCACCTCGACGGTGCGCGTGACGTAGTCGGCTATCGTGGCCAGCTCGCGGGCGTCGTACCGGGACATGAAGGCGTTCATGTCCGCGCCGAGGTCGGCGAAGATGCCCGCGAGGTCCGGCCGGTTGCCGGGGTCGGCCTCGACGAGCACGCGGCGGCGGTCGGCGGGGTCGGCGACCCGCCGGGCGTAGCCGGCGCGTTCGAGCCGGCCGACGAGGGCCGTGACGGCGCTGGCGTTCATGCCGAGCTCGCCGGCGAGCGCTCCGGCGGTCAGCCCGCCGGAGCGGGTGATCACGCCCAGCGCCTTGTGGTCGACCGCGCTCAGGCCCAGCTTGCGCGCGACCGCCTCGTGGAAGAGCACGACCGCGGTGCTCAGCTCCCAGCCCATCCTCGCGCCGTCCATCCACGCTCCTTTGTTTCAATGGAGTGAATAATTCAATCTGATGAAGTATTATACCGGCATGGTTCTCCGATCAGGTTTCGAACTCGCCGGTGACGCCGCATCCTGGGGATGGCGCTTCTACCTCCGGCACTTCTGGATCGTCGCCGGGCTGTCGATGGTCCCGGCCGTCCAGCGCTTCGCCGCCATCACCGCCGGCGACGACCTGCCCGCCGCCGTGAACATCGCCGCCGAGGTGCTCACCGCCGCCTGCCGCGTCGTCCTGCTGTACGTGATCGTCCGCCTGGCCGTACGCGCCGAGCCTTCACTGCGCGGCCTGACCCCCGCCGCGCTGTGGCAGCGCATGGGCGAGGGGATCGACCGCGACCGCTGGGCCTTCGCCGCCCAGTTCCTCGTGCTGGGCGCGGCCTTCACCGTGCTCGACGTGCTGCCGGCCCTCGCCGTCGAACAGTGGGCCGGCCAGGCGCGCGACCTCGTCACCGCGCTGCTCGTCTCCGTGAAGAACCCCACCGTCATCGCGTTCACCTTCGTCTGGATGACCGGCGTCGCGACACGGCTCATGCTCAGCGGCTCAAGGCGTCCAGCAGCCGGTTGAGCGGGCTGTCGAGCCCGTAGCGGTCGGCCAGGCGCACCAGCGCCTCCGGATCGCGCGGCTTGACCGGCAGCGTCAGGTCCGCGGCCGGCAGCGGCGCGTCGGCGGCGACCTTGACCACGGCCGGGGCGGCGGCCAGATAGTCGCGGGCGGCGGCCAGCTTGGTGCGGCTGCCCGCCGGGAAGCCCTCGGTGACGCCCGCGTCGAGCGCCTCCAGCAGCGCCTCCAGCGAGCCGAACCGGGTCACCAGCGACGCCGCCGTCTTCTCGCCCACCCCCGCCACGCCCGGCAGGCCGTCGCTGGGGTCGCCGCGCAGCGTGGCGAAGTCGGCGTAGCCGCGGCCCGGGATGCCGTACTTGGCGCTCACCCAGCTCTCGTCCACGAGCTGCAGGTTGCGGATGCCGCGCGCGGTGTAGAGGACGCGCACCGGGCGGGCGTCGTCGACGAGCTGGAACAGGTCGCGGTCGCCCGTCACGATGTCGACCGCGCCGGAGGCCCGGTGGGTCAGCGTGCCGATCACGTCGTCGGCCTCGAACCCGGGCGACTCCAGGCGGGCGATGCCGACCGCGTCCAGCACCTCCTCGATCACCGGGATCTGCGGCACCAGCGTGTCGGGCACCTCCTCGGTGTCGCCGTGGGCGACCCGGTGCGCCTTGTACGTGGGGATCGCCGCCACCCGGAAGGCGGGCCGCCAGTCGGCGTCCATCGTGGCCACCAGCTCGGCGGGGGAGTGCTGCCGCACCAGCGTGGCGATCATGTCGATGAGGCCCCGCACCGCGTTGACCGGCATGCCGTCGGGCGCCGTGATCGAGTCCGGAATGCCGAAGTAGGCGCGGAAGTAGAGCGAAGGGGTGTCCAGAAGCATCAGCACTAGCCCAGTATGCCCACAGCCAGCAGGCACGCGTCGTCTTCCGGGTTGGGCCCGCCGATGTCGGCCAGCAGCCGGTCCAGGCCCTCGTCCAGGTCGCAGCCCGGCAGCTTGCACGCCGCCGTCATGACCAGGTCGAGCCCCTCGTCGATGTCGCGGGTGCGCCGCTCCACCAGCCCGTCGGTGAACATCAGCAGCAGGTCGCCCGCCCGCAGCGGGGTGCTGGCCAGAAGATAGGGCCGGTCGCAGGTGGCGCCCAGCAGCACGCCCGCGGGCGGGCACAGCGGCGAGGCCACCCCGTCGCGCACCAGGATCGGCGCCAGGTTGCCCGCCTGCCCCCAGGCGAACACGCGGGTCGCGGTGTCGAGATGGCCGATGATCGCGGTGGCTGTGGTGCCCGACAGCCGGTGCAGCACCAGGTCGTTCAGCCAGGCCAGCACCCGGTTCGGCGGCACGCCCGTCATCGTCAGGCCGATCAGCGCGTGGCGGAGCTGCGCCATGTGCGCGATCGCCGGCAGGCCGTGCCCCGACACGTCGCCGATCGCCAGCAGCGCCCGCCCGTCGGGCAGCGCCGCGGCCTCGAACCAGTCGCCGCCCAGGCTGGCGGTCTTCTCCGCCGGGACGTAACGCACCGCGATGCGGGTGCGCGGCAGGTCCAGGCAGCCGACCGGCTCCGGCAGGATCGCCTCGCGCAGCGCCAGCATCACGTGCCGCTCCTCGGCCGCCTGCACCCGCGCCTCCAGGAGCTGGCGGCGCGACTCCGACATGATCCGCTCGGCCCGGCGGCGGCCGGTGATGTCCTGGATGACGCCGTGCACGCCGGTCGGGCCGCCCGGCGCCATCAGCGGCTCCAGCACCACCCGCAGGTTGCGCACGTCGCCGCCGTCACGCCGGACGCGGAACTCGGCCTGCACCGGCTCCACGCCCCGCACCACCGTCCACAGCAGTTCGTCGAGCGCGGCCAGGTCGGCGGGCTCGACGTGCCGGGCCAGCTCGGCCAGCGGCAGCGGCCCGGCCCCCGGGTCACGCCCGAAGATGGCGTAGACCTGGTCGGACCACATGACGGCGCCGGTGCGCAGGTTCCACTCCGCCCAGCCCATGTTGCCCAGCCGCTGGGCGTGCGCCAGCCGGGCGGCGAGCAGCTCGGGGTCGACCATGGTCTCACTCTCAGCCGGCAGGGAACGGGACAATTGGCCCCACACTACGTGTTCGACGGTGAACGTACGGTAGTGATGGCCTGCCGTGTGGTGAGACCTTTTCGCGGATTTTAGGCGGCGGGATCCGGAGTAGATTGAGCCTGTGACGTCCTCAGACCTGTATCCCGTGTCCCGTTTGGCCGCCGTCCAGGAGGCCACCGCCAAGGCCGGCCTCGACGCCCTGCTGCTCACCCCGGGCCCCGACCTTCGCTACGTCAGCGGCTACGACGCCAAGCCGCTCGAGCGCCTGACGTGCCTGGTCGTGCCCGCCGCGGCGGAGCCGTACATGATGGTGCCCCGCCTGGAGCTACCGGCCGCCGAGGCGTCGCCGGCCTCGCGGCTCGGACTGGACTTCGTGGCCTGGGACGAGACCGACGACCCCTACCGGATCGCCGCCGACCGGCTCGGCCCGGCGGGCCGGGTCGGCCTGGCCGACCGCATGTGGGCGATGGCCTCGCTGCGCTTCCGTGACGTGCTGCCGGACGCCGAGCAGGTGCTGGCCGGCACGGTGCTGCGGGAGCTGCGCATGCGCAAGTCGCCCGCCGAGGTGGCGGCGCTGCGCGAGGCCGGGGCGGCCATCGACGCCGTGCACCGCCGGGTGCCGGAGTTCCTGCGCGCCGGGCGCACCGAGCGCGAGGTGGCCCGCGACATCGCCGAGGCGATCCTCGCCGCCGGGCACGCCACCGTCGACTTCGTCATCGTCGCCTCCGGCCCCAACGGCGCCAGCCCCCACCACGACGTGTCCGACCGCGTCATCCAGGCGGGCGAGCCCGTCGTCGTCGACATCGGCGGCCAGCTCCACAACGGCTACTGCTCCGACTCCACGCGCAACTACTGCGTGGGCGAGCCGCCCGCCGACTACGCCGCCTCCTTCGAGGTGCTGCGCCGCGCCCAGGACGCCGCCTGCGCCGCCGTACGGCCCGGCGTGTCGTGCGAGTCGATCGACGCGGCGGCCCGCGAGGTCATCGCCGAGGCCGGCTACGGCGAGCTGTTCATCCACCGCACCGGCCACGGCATCGGCATCGAGACGCACGAGGAGCCGTACATCGTCGCCGGCAACGACGAGGCCATGGAGCCCGGCTTCGCCTTCTCCGTCGAGCCCGGCATCTACCTGCCCGGCAGCCACGGCGCCCGCATCGAGGACATCCTCGTGTGCACCGAGACCGGCGGCGAGCGGCTCAACGACAGCCCCCGCGACCTGGTGATCGTCTAACCGGCGGCGGTCAGGCGCGGAGCCAGCCGCTCCAGCTGGTCGACGGCCGAGGGCAGGTCGCCGGTCAGCGGGTGGAGCAGCACGTGGTCCGCCCCGGCCGCCAGATGCGCCCGCAGCCGGGCCGCCACCGCCTCGTCCTCGCCCCAGGCCAGCAGGGCGTCGATGAGGCGGTCGCTGCGCCCGCCCGCCAGGTCGGCGTCACCGTAGCCCAGCCTGCGGTAGTTGGCGGTGTACGGGTTGTCGCCGTCGCCGCCCAGGCTGATCAGGGCCCGGATCCGGCCCCTGGCCCGGGCCGCGTCGGGGTCGAGGACGAGCATCTGGTGCGGGATCAGCAGCCCGTCCGGGCCGAGCGCCCGGCGGGCCGCCTCGGTGTGCTCGACCGGCTGCATGAACGGGTGCGCGCCGTGGGCCCGCTCGCCCGCCAGCCGGTGCGCCCGGGGGCCCAGCGCCGCCAGCACCCGTGGATACCGGGCCCCGGCAAGCTCGTCGTCGCGGGCGGCGGCGCGGTCCATGGCGTCCAAATAGGCACACAACGCGCTCAGCGGTCGCCCGCCCGTGTGCCCGCCGAGGCCGAGGACGAGCCTGCCCGGGTACGCCTCGGCGAGGGTGGCGGCCCCGCCGTGCGCCGCGACCGGGTCGCGTACGGTGATGTTGGCGACGCCCGCCCCGGCGACCAGCCGCCTGGTCGCGGCCAGCATCACGGCGAGCTGGGCGAAGATCTCGCGCCCGCCGGCCGGGGAGGACGGCGGCGGCTCGCCCGTCCACAGCGACCCGTAGCCGAGCCCCTCGATCCGCGCGAACTGCTCGCGCTGCACGGTCACCGGCGTGCGCGCGAGGGTCATCGGCGCGATCCACACCCCGAACCGGCCGAGCCGATGCCGCACCTGTGTCGTGTCCATCGTCGCTCCAGACTTTCCGGAGACTGTCTCCGGTTATCTCCGGCACTAAGATACGGAAGCGGTCTCCGTTTTGTGAACCCCCGGGAGGGACGACGTGGGCGACACCCGGCGCGCCATGCGGGCCGACGCGCGGCGCAACCGCGACCGGCTGCTCGCCGAGGCGCGCGCCGCCTTCCTCGAACACGGCACCGGCGCCTCCCTCGACGACGTCGCCGCCCGCGCCGGCGTCGGAGCCGGCACCCTCTACCGGCACTTCCCCACCCGGGAGGCGCTGCTGGAGGCGCTGCTGGGCGAACGGTTCGACGCGCTCACCGCCCGCGCCCGCGCCCTCGCGGACCAGGGCTCCGCCCGCGAGGCGCTGCTCGCCTGGACCCTGGAGTTCGTCGAGACCACGACCGCCTACCGCGGGCTCACCGCCATGCTGACGGCCACCCTGCGCGACCCCGCCTCGGCCCTGCACGCCTCCTGCGAGGCCATGCGCGAGGCCGGGACCGCCCTGCTGGCCCGCGCCCAGCGAGCCGGTGACGTGCGCGCCGACGTCACCCCCGCCGAGTTCCTCGCCCTGGTCGCCGGAGTCTCCTGGGCACGCGAGCAACTGACCGGCGGCGAGCCCGGCGGCGAACGGCTCCTCCCGCTGATCTTCGAAGGACTCGGGCCGTCCCGTTGACCGCCCCCTCCGGGAGAGACAGGGGGCCGCGAAGCGCCCCGGTCAGAGGCGGATCCACGAGGTGACCACCGGGCCGCCCGCGCCCGGGGTGACGCGCACCCGCAGCGGGCCCGGCGGCAGCGGCGCGGTGGTGAACCGGCCCAGTTCGTCGGCGCGCAGCCGCAGCTCGGAGTCGCGGCGCTGCACGCCGATGTCGGCGGCCTCGCCCGGCAGGATCCGCCCGACCAGCCGCGCGCCAGACACCTCCAGCTCCACCTTCACCTCCCCGGCCCGGAACGTCAGCAGCCGGGGGCTGGCCGGCCCGCGCACCCGCGTGGCCGGCTCCTCGTCCCACGAGTCGAACTCCAGCAGGGCCAGCTCCGCGTCGAGCGTCCGCAGCGTGAACGCCTGCATGGCGTCGTCCAGCAGCTCCGGCGGCACCGGGTCGAGCAGGTGGGCGATGTTGCGCAGATCGTCTTCCAGATCGAAGCCGTCGTCCATGTCGTTCACCCCGAACTCACCCCGACTCACCCGACATCATTCGAAGTCACGGGAAGTCCCCGTCACCCCGCGGCGCGCGACCAGCACGCCGAGCCGCTTCAGGCAGCGCCCCCGCATGGGGCCGATGCTGCCGACCGCGATGCCCAGCGCCGTCGCCACCTCCTGATAGGTGGGCCGCGGCGAGGCGATGAGCACGCGCAACAGGCGGCGGCAGCGCTCGGACATCTCCTCGAACGCCGCCCACACCTCCCGCGCCCGCTCGGCCTCGGCGTCGGCCTCCTCGGCGTCCAGCAGCAGGCGCTCCGGCGAACGTTCGTCCACGTCGAAGCCCATCAGTCCCACGTCGCTGACGGGGATGACCCTGCCGCTGGTACGGATGACGCGTAACGCCTCGTTCCTGGCGGTGCTGGCGAGCCAGGCGCCTGCCTTGTCCGGATCGCGGATCCGGGTCAGGTGCTCGGCGAAGCGGAACCACGTCGTCTGCGCCACGTCCTGGGCATCGGCGGGGGCCGGCAGGTAGGCGCGGGCGACAGCCCACACCAGCCCGCTGTAGCGGTGGTAGAGCTCCTTCCACGCGCCGGCATCCCCGTCCGCTGCTGCCCTGACGAGGGCTGCGGTGTCGTCCACGGCGGTCCTTCCCTGTCCAGGGGCGGAATGCTCACGATGATATTTCGTGAGCCGCCCGAGGACAGGGTGTCGTACCTCACCGCAGGTAACCCGTCAGATCGGGAACGGCCAGTCGCGTCTCCACGAGCTGCCTGGCCGCCTCACGGGAGGACACCCCGGCCTCCGACATGCGCGCCGCGATCAGCCCCGCGATCACCGGGGTGGCGAACGACGTGCCGCTCCACATCGCCAGCCCGCTGAACGTCGCCTTGTCGCCCACCCGCAGCGGCGCCACGCACGTGCAGCCCGTGTACAGGCCCGCCGGGTGGAAACGGCAGGTGGTGCGGTGCGGGTAGCCGTACTCGTACGGGCCGGAGGTGAAGGCGTTGACCATGCGCTCGCCGGGAGCGTAGACGGTGACCCAGCTCCCGTGGTTGCTGAAGCAGGCCCGGCCCCTGCCGTCCTCGCGCAGCGCCCCCACGGACACGACCACGTCGCCGGAGGCGTTGACCGGCTCGCCCGCGTAGGCGGCGGGCCAGAACCGGCCGGTGGCGCCGTCGTTGCCCGCCGCCGCCACCAGCACCGTCTCCGGGTGCCGGGCCAGCTCAGCCATGAAGTCGGCCAGGCCCAGCAGCGCCCCCGCGTGCTCCGTCTGCGTGCCCGCCGACAGGGAGATGATGTCGGGCCAGCCGTGCCTGTCGAGCGCGTCGCGGATGAGCAGGCCCAGCTGGTCCTCCATGATCGCGCCGCCGTACGGGAAGGCGTTGTGGACGCGCACGTCGGCGGCCGGCGCGGTGCAGCGGACGATGCCGGCGATGAACGTGCCGTGCCCCACGTACGGCTTGATCAGGCCGTCGGCGTCGAGCTCGTCGCCGGGCGAGGTGACGTCGCCGTGGACCTTCGGGATGCCCGGCACGCCGTCGCTGGCGGCCAGCCACTGGTGGTCGAGGTAGTCGTGCACCAGGCCGGTGTCGATGACGGCCACCCGCACGCCCGCGCCCCGGTCGTCGCCCGCCCTGGCGGGCCGCAGCGGCTCGTCGCACGGCACCGGCTCGTCGCCCGGGCACAGGTTGACCCCCGCCACGGTGACGAAGTGGACCGGCGTCGAGCGCACCCGCCGGACGGAGAGCCGGTCGGCCACCAGCCGCGCGTCGCGGTCGCCCACGTACAGCCTGCGCACCGACACCCGCCCGGCATCACGCTCCGGCGGCCAGGTGACCTGAAGGTCGGCGTCGCCAGGCACCAGCTCCTGCACCAGGTCGGCGGTGCGGTCGAGCTCGGCCGCGGGCACCAGGACGTGGTCCGCCAGCCGCGCGAACGACGGCTGGACGGCCGAGCCCGGCGCCGCCCCGTCAGGACCGGCCACCGCCCGCAGGCCGTCCGGCAGCGCCTCGTTGAGCATGTCGAGCTGCGCCCAGAAACGGGAGTCGTCACGGCCGGGGCCGGGTGTGCTCATCGTCTGCCCTCCAGAGCGAAGAACGGGTCCTGTGCCTTTATGAGCGGCGAGCGCCGCCGTTGATACACCCGCGGAGCCGGTTCTACCATCGATGGGTGCCCCGAGCCGGTGTTCCCGACGATCCGCACGACGTGCTCGACATGGTGTTCGCGCGCCCGCAGGAGGCGCTCAAGGCCGCCAGGGCGATGCTCGAAACCGGACGAGGCCCCTACGACCACTCGATCGCCCGGCAGGCCATCGGCATCCTGCGCCGCGACTTCGGCGACCTGGAGGCGGCCATCGGCGAGCTGCGCCAGGCGGTGCGCCTGGCCCGGCGGGCCGGATCGCCCGACCGCGAGGCCGACGTGCTCGCCACGCTCGGGGTCGCGCTCGTCCAGCACGGCCGCACCCGGGCCGGGCTGGCCACCCTCGACCAGGCCGCCGCGCTGTCCGGCGGCACCACGCGGGCGCGGGTGCTCTTCAGGCGGGCGGGCGCCCGGTGGATCCTCGGCTGGCACCGGGAGGCGCTCGACGACCTGAGGTCCGCCGCGCCCGCGCTGCGCCGGGCCGGCGACACCGTGTGGGCCGCCCGCGCGCTCACCTTACGCGGGCACGCCCAGCTCGCCCTCGGCTCCGTCCAGGCCGCCGACGCCGACTTCCGCACCGCGCAGGGCATGTTCGCCACCACCCGGCAGGAGCACGACTCCGTCGTCGCCGTGCAGAACCGCGGCGTCGCCGCCTTCGTCGCCGGCGACCTGCCCACCGCCCTCGACCTGCTGGAGGAGGCCGACCAGGGCTTCCGCAAGCTCGGCACGCCGATGCTCGACCTGGTAGCCGACCGGTGCGCCGTGCTGCTGGCCGCCGGGCTGTCCCGCGAGGCGCTGGAACAGGCCGACGGCGGGCTGCGGCTGCTCGACCGGCTGCGCGGCCAGGCCACCCGGCGGGCCGAGCTGCTGCTGCTCGCCGCCCGGGCCGCGCTGCTGGCCGCCGACCCCGGCACCGCCGGCCGGCGCGCGGCCGAGGCCCGCGCGCTGTTCGCCGGGCAGCGCCGCGACTGGTGGGCCGAGCACGCGCGGCTCATCCTCGTCCAGGCCGAGCTGGCGCGCGGCCCGGCCACGCCGCGCCTGCTCGCCGACGCCCGCCGCCTCGCCGGGCGGCTGACCCGGCTCGGCTCGCCCGAGGTGTGGCAGGCGCACCTGCTCGCCGGGCGCACCGCGCTCGCCCTCGGCCAGGCCGCCGCCGCCGAACGCCACCTGTCGGCCGCCTCCCGCGTCCGGCACCGCGGCCCCGCCACCTCACGCGCCGGCGGCTGGCTGGCCGAGGCGCTGCGCGCCGACGCCGCCGGGCAGCCGCGCCGCCTCCTGCACGCCTGCCGGTCCGGGCTCGCGCTCATCGAGGAGCACCGGCTCACCTTCGGCTCGTCCGAGCTGCGCGCGCTCGTCACCGCGCAGGGCGTCGAGCTCGCCCGGCTCGCGCTGCGCCACCTGCACGCCGCCGGGCGCACCCGCGAACTGCTCGCCTGGACCGAACGCTGGCGCGCCACCGCGCTCGCCGTGCCGCCCGTCCGCCTGCCCGACGACCCGGAGCTGCAGGCCCAGCTCGCCGCGCTGCGCCGGCTCGACCAGCTCCTCGGCCGCGCCCGCTCCGACGGCGCCGCCTCCGCCGCCACGCTCGAACGCGACCGCGCCCGCCTGGAGGCCCGGGTGCGCGCCACCACCCTGCGCGTCCGCGGCACCGGTGCGGGCGAGGCGCGCGGGCCCGGCTGCGGCCAGATTCTCGACGCTCTCGGCCCCGGCGGCCGCCTCGCCGAGCTCGTCGTCATCGACGGCACCCTGCACGCGCTGCTGTGCGCGGGCGGGCGGGTGCGCACCTACGAGATCGGGCCCGCCGCCGCCGCGGTCGCCGAGATGGAGTACGCGCGCTCCCGGCTGCGCCGGCTCGCCTACGACCGCGACCCGCCGCGCGACGAGCTCGCCGCGCTGGGCGGGCGGCTGGAGGAGGCGCTGCTCGGGCCCGTCGCCCGGCTGCTCGGCGACGGGCCGTGCGTCGTCGTGCCGCCCAGCGTCCTGCACGCCACCCCGTGGGGGCTGCTGCCGTCGCTGCGGCGCACCGCCTTCAGCGTCGCGCCGTCGGCCGCCGCCTGGCTGCGCGCCCGCGCCGCCGCGCCCCCTTCCGGCGGCGTCGTCCTCGTACGCGGCCCCGAGGTCCCCAACGCCCGCGCCGAGCTCCACGCCATCGCCAACCTGTACGGCCACCCCGGAGAAGCGGCACCCGGCGGGCCACCCACGGGCGGCGGCGTCCCCGAGGGAATCACGGCTTCGGCACCGGCGGGCGGCGGGCTTCCCGAGGGGACGTCTCCGTACTCGGGGGGCCTCGCGCCCGGCGGACGGTTTCCCGGCGCGGCGGGTCGTCCGGGACCGGGCACGGACGGACCCGGGCAGGACGGACCCGGGCAGGACGGACCCGGGCAGGGCGGGCACGGGGGAGGCGCGCCGGAAGGGACCGTGCGGGTGCTGGGCGGGGGCGGGGCGACGGCGGGGGCCGTGCTGGAGGCCATCGACGGGTGCGCGCTCGCGCACGTGGCCGCGCACGGCACGTTCCGGGCCGACAGCCCGCTGTTCTCCTCGCTCTACCTGGACGACGGCCCGCTGACCGTCTACGACCTGGAGAGGCTGCGGCGCGCCCCGTACCGGCTGGTGCTGTCGAGCTGCGACTCCGGCCAGATGGCCCCCGTCGGCGCCGACGAGCTGATCGGCCCCGCCACGGCGCTGCTGCACCTGGGCACCGCCGGCATCGTGGCCAGCGTCGTCCCGGTCAACGACGAGACGGCCGTGCCCGTCATGGTCAGGCTGCACGCGGGCCTGCGCCGGGGCCTGTCGCTGGCCGAGGCGCTGCGTGACGCGCGGGGCGACGACGTCTCCTTCATCGCCATCGGAGCGGGCTGATCGGGCACGCCGCCATGCCTTGATCGGATACCAGTGATCATGTGACAATCCATCACAGAGGGTATTGGGGGGGGCACACCCATGATCCGACACGCCGATCGAGCGGCTTGAGGATGCCTGACGGGGACGAGGCGTTCGAGCTGGGCCGGACCTGCGCACTGGCCGCCGCGTGCGGCCGGGACCTGCGGCGGTGCGCCCAGATGTACGCGGGCCTGTTCCCCACGGCGGCCTTCGACGCCGAGTTCTACACCACGCTGTCGCTGTCGGGCGCCTTCAGCGCGCCCTGGGCCACCGCCGACCGGCTGAAGATCGTCAACCGCACCGCCCTGTGGGTGCCGGCGCTGGACCGGCTGGTCGACCGCATCGCCACGAGCCGCGACCAGGTGGCCCGGCTGGCCCGCGACTGCCTGGCGGTCGCCGACGGCGCGCCCCCGCGCGCGGCCGTCACCCGGTTCCTGGCCGACTTGCGTGACGAGCTGGCCACGGTGGCGGAGTTCGGCGAGCTGCGGCAGGTATGGCGCGATCAGCTCGCCCGCACGCTGGCGGCGATGGAGCGGGCCTGGGTGTGGCGTGACACCGGCGCCCGCGTGACGTTCCCCCACTACCTGGACAACGCCGACAGCCGCGGCACCTGCCTCGTCGACCTGTCGCACTGGATCTACGCCGGCGACACGTGGGCCAGGGCGCATCTGGAGGAGCTGCGCGAGGCCAGCGGGTGCGTGCAGCGTTACCTGCACCTGCTCGGCGACCTGGCCTCCTACCGGCGCGACGTGAGCTGGGGCGGCCTGAACGTGCTCATGCTCGGCGTCACCTCCGGCGAGGTGACCGACGCGATGGCGGACCTGGCGGGCGAGGCGGGCGAGCTGATCGAGCGGCTGCGGGGGAGCAGCCCGCACGCGGCCGACTACTTATGGCGACAAATGGGCTTCAGTGCGGGTTTTCACAATATTTCGGGCTATGCCCGGCACGACTAACTGTCAGGTCAGATATCATGACAAGCCGCTTTACTGCCCTCCCTTCCCCATGCCCCCAAAAGCCGCAATAAGCGACAAACGATGACATATTGATTTCTGGGGTCCTATGCGGCTTGAGTGGAATTTGTGGCATTGCTAGGGTGTCTCGATGCCAGGCAAGTGGATCAACCTTTCCCGACGCCTTGACAGGGGTCGCTGACCACGGCGCCGCAGGAGGGAATGCGGCCGTGTCGCGACCGCGGAGGGACGTACAGGCGGTGCTGGATGGATTTCGGTCGCTTTGATCACTGGCGGCTGCCGACCCCGATCAAGATCCTGATCGCGGGAGGCTTCGGCGCGGGCAAGACCACGATGGTGGGCGCCGTGTCGGAGACCCGCACGCTGCGCACCGAGGAGGCGCTCACCCACGTCGGCGTGCACGTCGACGACCTGTACGGCGTCGAGTTCAAGCCGACCACCACCGTGGCGATGGACTTCGGCCGCATCACGATCCGCGGCGACTACATGCTCTACCTGTTCGGCACGCCCGGCCAGGAGCGCTTCTTCTTCGTCTGGGACGACCTGGCCATGGGCGCGCTCGGCGCGGTCGTGCTCGCCGACACCCGCCGCCTGGCCGACTGCTTCCCGGCCATCGACTACTTCGAGAAGCGCCGCCAGCCGTTCGTCGTGGCGCTCAACTGCTTCGACGGGGCCCGCCCGTTCACCGTCGGCGAGGTGCGCCAGGCGCTCGGCCTGGAGCCGGGCGTGCCGATCGTGCGCTGTGACGCCCGCCGGCGCGACTCCAGCCGGGACGTGCTCGTCACGCTCGTCGAGCACGCGATGCGCATGGGCGCCTCGCCGGTCGGGACGTTGTCGTGACCATGACCGGATATTTTTGACCGATGGAGGAGATCGATCGCAGGATCGTCACGCTGCTGGCCGGCGACGGCCGGATGAGCTTCACCGACCTCGCCAGGGAGACCGGCCTGTCGGTGTCGGCCGTGCACCAGCGGGTGCGCCGCCTGGAGAAGCGCGGCGTGCTGCGCGGCTACGCCGCGATCGTCGACTACGACGCCGTCGGGCTGCCGATGACCGCGTTCGTGTCGATCAAGCCGATCGACCCGGCCGCGCCCGACGACGCGCCGGAGCGCCTGGCCCACCTGACCGCGATCGAGGCGTGCCACAGCGTCGCGGGTGACGAGAGCTACATCCTCAAGGTGCGCGTCGCCTCCCCGGTCGCGCTGGAGGAGCTGCTCCAGCAGATCCGCGCCGCCGCCAACGTCTCCACCCGCACCACGGTCGTCCTGAGCACCCCGTACGAGCACCGCGCCCCCGAGGCGCCCGCCGGATAGCCGGCCCGAAGAGTTCGGCGCCCCCACTGTTCGGCAATGCCGAACGCGATGTAGGGTGTGGGGCGTGGGAGACACCATCCAGTCCGTCGAGCGCGCCGCAGGCATCCTGCGCCTGCTGGCCTCCGGTCCGCGCGAGCTGGGGGTGGCCGAGCTCGCCCGCGCGATGGAGCTGCCCAAGGGCACCCTGCACGGCATCCTGCGCACGCTCGTGCACGTCGGGTTCGTCGAGCAGGACGCCACCACCGGCCGCTACCGGCTCGGCGGCACCCTGCTGCACCTCGGCAGCAGCTACCTCGACGTCAACGAGCTGCGCACCCGCTCGCTCAACTGGGCCGACGCGCTCGCCGGGCGCAGCCGCGAGAGCGTGTGGATCGGCACCCTGCACGAGGGCGGGGTCCTGGTCGTGCACCACGTGTTCCGGCCCGACGACAGCATGCAGGTCCTGCAGGTCGGCACCCTGCTGCCCGCGCACGCGACCGCCCTGGGCAAGGTGCTGCTCGCCTACGACCCGTACGGGGAGAGCGCGGGGGAGCCGCTGACCGCGCACACGCCCGCCACCCTGGTCACCGCCGACGCGCTGGCCAAGGAGCTGGAGCTGGTGCGCGGCCGGGGCTGGGCCGCCGACCTGGAGGAGCTGGTCGAGGGGGAGGTGTCGATCGCCGCCCCGATCCGCGACCGCCGCGCCGTCACCGTGGGCGCGATCGGCGTGCGCGGAGCCGTCGAGCGGCTGGCCGAGGACGGCGAGCCGCGCCGTGACCTGGTGTCCTACGTGCGCGACGCCGCACGGGCCATCACCCGGGACCTGAGCCGATGACCGGTTGACACCACCCGTCGGGCCCAGACTAGGATCTCAAGCCAGGCGTTCGGCAATGCCGAACATGCGAGAAGTGAGGAAGCCGTGGAGTACGTCGCCGCCATCGACCAGGGCACCACGTCCAGCCGGTGCATGGTGTTCGACGAGGGCGGCCGGATCGTGTCCGTGGCCCAGCGCGAGCACCGGCAGATCTTCCCCAGGCCCGGCTGGGTCGAGCACGACGCCGCCGAGATCTGGGAGGCCGTGCAGGGCGTGGTCGCCGACGCGGTCACCGGCAGCGGCATCGACCCGGGCAGCCTCGTCGCCCTCGGCATCACCAACCAGCGCGAGACCACGATCCTGTGGGACCGCCGCACCGGCGAGCCGGTGGCCAACGCCATCGTCTGGCAGGACACCCGCACCGACGCCCTGGTCACCGCGCTCGCCCCGCACGAGCAGCTGTTCCGGGAGCGGGCCGGGCTGCCGCTGGCCACCTACTTCGCCGGGCCGAAGATCCGCTGGCTGCTCGACGAGACCCCCGGCCTGCGCGAGCGGGCCGAGCGCGGCGACGTGCTGTTCGGCACCGTCGACAGCTGGCTCGTCTGGAAGCTCACCGGCCGGCACGTCACCGACGTCACCAACGCCAGCCGCACCATGCTGATGAACCTGCGCACGCTCGCCTGGGACCCCGAGCTGCTCGACGCGCTCGGCGTGCCCGCCGCGATGCTGCCGGAGATCCGGCCCAGCGCCGAGGTCTACGGCCACACCGGCGACGGGGTCCCGGTCGCCGCCGCGCTCGGCGATCAGCAGGCCGCGCTGTTCGGCCAGACCTGCTTCTCCCCCGGGGAGACCAAGAGCACCTACGGCTCGGGCAGCTTCCTGCTGATGAACACCGGCGCCGAGCCCGTCACCTCCAAGCACGGCCTGCTCACCACCGTCGGCTACCAGATCGGCGACGCCCCGGCCACCTACGCGCTCGAAGGCTCGATCGCCGTCACCGGCTCCCTGGTGCAGTGGCTGCGCGACAACCTCGGCCTCATCTCCAGCGCCGCCGAGATCGAGACCCTGGCCCGCACCGTCGACGACAACGGCGGCTGCTACTTCGTGCCCGCCTTCTCCGGCCTGTTCGCGCCCCACTGGCGGGCCGACGCCCGCGGGATCATCGCCGGGCTGACCGGGTTCGTCACCAAGGGCCACATCGCCCGCGCCGTCCTGGAGGCCACCGCCTGGCAGACGCGCGAGGTCGTCGACGCGATGAACGCCGACGCCGGCCTCGCCCTCACCGCCCTGCGCGCCGACGGCGGCATGACCGCCAACAACCTGCTCATGCAGATCCTGGCCGACGTCCTCGGCGTGCCCGTCGTACGCCCGATGGTGGCCGAGACCACCTGCCTGGGCGCGGCGTACGCGGCCGGGCTGGCCACCGGCTACTGGCCCGGCACCGACGCGCTGCGCGCCAACTGGCACAAGGCCGCCGAATGGCGGCCGGAGATCGACCCCGACGTCAGGGACGCCGAGCACCGCAACTGGCGCAAGGCCATCGAACGCAGCCTCGACTGGAGCACCACATGACCGCCATCCGCACCACGTCCGGCGAACGGGCCGAGACCCGCGAGGAGCTGAGCAGCCGCCCCTACGACCTGCTGGTCATCGGCGGCGGCATCCTCGGCACCGCCGTCACCTGGATGGCCGCCCAGGCGGGGCTGCGCGTCGCCATGGTCGACGCGGGCGACTTCGCCGGAGCGACCTCCAGCGCCTCCTCCAAGCTCGTCCACGGCGGCCTGCGCTACCTGCAGACCGGCAACGTCAAGCTCGTCGCGGAGAACCACCGCGAGCGCCGCGCCCTGGCCGGTGAGATCGCCCCGCACCTGGTCAAGCCGCTGTCGTTCGTCGTGCCCGTCTACCGGGGCGGCCCGCACGGCGCCGCCAAGCTCGGCGCGGGCGTGTTCCTCTACTCGGCGCTGTCGGTGTTCGGCGACGGCCTCGGCCGCGTCATCACGCCGCAGCAGGCGCTGGCCCGGGTGCCCGCGCTCAAGCCCGCCGGGCTGCGCGCCGCCGCCGTCTACGGCGACCACCAGATGAACGACAGCCGCGTCGCCGTCATGACCGTCCGCGCCGCCGTCGACGCGGGCGCCGTCGTGCTCAACCACGCCGAGGTCGTCGGGCTGCGCAAGTCCGGCGGCACCGTCGTCGGCGCCGACCTGCGCGACCGGCTCGACGGCGCCGAGTTCGGCGTCTCGGCCAGGCTCGTCCTCAACGCCACCGGCCCGTGGGTCGACCACCTGCGCCGCATGGAGGACCCGGACGCCGCGCCCAGCATCCGCCTGTCGAAGGGCGCCCACCTGGTGCTGCGCCGCCACGAGCCGTGGAAGGCCGCGCTGACGATCCCCATCGACAAGTACCGGGTGTCGTTCGCCATCCCGTGGGAGGACCATCTGCTGCTCGGCACCACCGACGAGGCGTACGACGGCGACCCGGCCGACGTGCGCGCCACCGACGCCGACGTGGCCCAGATCCTCGACGAGGCCGGGCACGCGGTCGACGACGCGCAGGTGCGCCGAGAGGACATCACCTACGCCTTCGCCGGGCTGCGGGTGCTGCCCGGCGGTCCCGGCCGGGTCGCCGCCGCCAAGCGGGAGACGCTGCTCAGCCGGGGCAGGGGCGGCATGCTGTCGGTCGCCGGCGGCAAGTGGACCACCTACCGCCACATCGGCAGGGTCGTGCTCGACACGCTCGCCCGGCTGCCCGGCAGGCCGCTCGGCGACGACCTGGCCGCCATCCTGCCCACGGTGCCGCTGCCCGGCCTGGCCAGCCCCGACGCGGTCGCGATGCGGCTGTGGTCGGAGCACGACCCGGCCGCCCGCATGGACCCGCTCGTCGCCCGCCACCTGGCCTCCCACTACGGGACGCTGGCCTTCGACGTGGCCAGGCTCATCCGGGAGGACCCGGCGCTCGGCGAGCGCATGCACCCGGACGGCCCCGACATCTGGGCCCAGGCGGTCTACGCCCGCGACCACGAGTGGGCGGTCACCGTCGACGACGTCCTGCGCCGCCGCACCACGCTCACCGTGCGCGGCCTCGACACCGACGACGTGCGCGCCCGCGTCGCCGCCCTGCTCGCCCCGTGATCACCGGCGGGCGCGCAGGGCGTCCAGGCGCCGCATGACGGGGGTGGCGGTGACGCCGTGCAGCACGACGGAGGCCAGCACGGTGAACCCCGTCACCGCCCACAGCTCGTCCGCCGGCACGCCGAAGTCCGCCTGCCCCAGCGCGAACGCCAGGTAGAACAGCGACCCGACGCCCCGGATGCCGAAGAAGGAGATCACCAGGCGCTCCCGGGGCCCGGCCGCCCCGCCCGCCTGGGAGAGCCAGCCCGCCAGCGGCCGGATCACCAGCAGCAGCAGCGCGCCCACGGCGACGCCCCGCCAGGTGAGCGCCGCCAGGCCGCCGGTCGCGACGAACCCGCCCAGCAGGAGCAGCAGCCAGGCGGTGAACAGCCGCTCGATCTGCTCCACGAACCCGTGCAGGACCGAGTTGTAGCCGTGGCCGCGCTCGGCGTTCCTGATCGCGCACGCGGTGACGAACACCGCCACGAAGCCGTAGCCGTGAGCCAGCTCGGTCAGGCCGTAGGACAGGAAGGTGGCGGCCAGGGCGACGAACCCGTCGTGCCGTTCGGCCAGGCGCAGCCGCTTCTCCCGGGTGTGGAAGAACAGGCGGCCGAGCACCCGCCCGATCAGCAGGCCGCACACCACGCCCGCGGCCGTCCGGTAGAGCACGTCCACCAGGGCCCACTCGCCAGCCCAGCCCGCACCGCCCACGACGGCCAGCGCGACGGCCGCGTACACGATGGGGAAGGCCAGCCCGTCGTTGAGCCCCGCCTCGGAGGTGAGCGCGAACCTGACCTCGTCGTCGGCGTTCTCCACGTCGACCGGCTCGCCCACGTGCACGTCGGAGGCCAGGACCGGGTCGGTCGGCGCGAGCACCGCGCCGAGCAGCAGCGCCGCCGCGAGCGGCCACTCCAGCAGGACGAGCGCGGCGGCGGCCACCCCGGCGACCGTCACGGGCATCGCCCAGCCGAGCAGCCGCCACGTGCTGCCCCACGACCGCCACCCGGCCTTCCGGTTGAGCGCCAGGCCGGCGCCCATGAGCGAGACGACCACGCAGATTTCGGTGATGTGCTCCAGGGCCAGCCGGTGCGCGACCGGGTCGGGCTCGGGCAGGCCGAGCGGCAGCAGGAACAGCAGCACGCCCCCGGCCAGGTAGGCCAGCGGCAGCGAGAACGCCCGGTTGGCGAGGAGCTCCGGGAGGAGGGCGGCCAGCAGCGCCGCGGCGCCGCCCAGGGCGAACAGGAGATCAGGAGGAGACACACCGGGACCCTGCCCGGGAGATCGCCTGTCAGCCCTGGGCGTCTCGTTCGGTGAGCCTGGCCATGGCCTGGCCGTAGGGCGGGTCGAACCAGTAGTCGGAGTGCCAGCGCAGCTCGGCGAGGGGTTCGCCCGGCTCGGGCTGCGGCGGGTCCCAGCAGAACACGTCCACCGGGCCCGGTTGCGCGGCCCGGGGGCCGAACGGGTCGGCCGGGGCGAAGACGGGCCCGCCGATCGGGTCGCTCAGCCGGTACAGGTTGACCCACGGCACCGCCTCACGCACCGCGGGCAGGCTCGGGCCGCCGAAGTAGGCGGGGAAGAAGGCCGCGTACAGCCGGCGCAGCGGCGAGCCGTGGGTGAGCAGCCGCACCCGCCCGCGCGCGCCGGGCCCGAGCTGCAGCACCAGGGCGGCGGCGATGACGCTGCCCTGGCTGTGGCCCGACAGCACCACCCTGTCGCGTTCGTCCCGCGACAGCACGCCGACGCGGGCGACCAGCTCCGGCAGCACCCGCTCGGTGTAGCAGGGCGGCGCGAGCGGGTGGATGGCGCGCGGCCAGAAGGTCGCCACGTCCCACAGGATGCCGATCGTGCGGCGCAGCGCCGGGTCGCTGTAGGTGCGCCGGCCCAGCAGCACCAGCCCCACGAGGGTGGCGGTGATGGCCCAGCTGCCCATCGTGGCGAACAGCCCGGCGGTGCCGCCGACGGGGTGGACCAGCCCGAGCTGGTAGATCACCGTCACCGTGGCGAACCCGGCCAGCACCACGCCGACGAGCAGCCCCAGCACGAGCCCGGCCCGGTCGGTGAGCGAGGCGAGCGCCCACTTGCCGGCCACGTCGTCGCCGTCGTCGCCGTAGTAGGGCGTGAGCTTCGGCGTCAGCTCCTCCGCGACCGTGCCGCGGATCCGCCACAGCACGGCGGCCACGCAGATCACGCCCAGCACCAGGACCGGCACGAGCGCGGCCGTCCACCACACGGCGTCGCCCAGGAACAGCCTGCGGCCGACCGGCTGCGCCCTGGCGGGCGACTCCGGCACGCCGAAGAACGAGGCGGTCCAGAACATGACGCCGAGCGCGAGCGCGTTCGCGCTGCCGGCCGCCACCATGAGCGTGAACCAGCTCGCCATCCCGCGCATCGCCGGCCGCTCCTCAGGCGCCGACAGCCGCGCCAGCACCCACGTCGCCACCAGCAGGAACACCACCAGCGCCACCAGCAGCACGAACCGCACCCCGGCCACGCCCGGCAGCCGGAGCGGAGGCGTCCCGCCGAGCGGCAGCCCGGCCATCGCCGCGGCCAGCGTGACCGCCAGCACCGCGGGCGCGGCCACCTCCAGCACCCGGCAGGCCGCCGTGAGCGGCCGGCCGCCCGGGTCGTCGCCGCCCGGGTCCACCCGCCGCGCCAGCCCCGGCAGCAGCACCAGCACCGCCGCGACGACCTGCACGGCCCCGTTCGCCACCGTCAGCGCCAGCCCGGCCGCCGCCCCCGCGAACGGCGCCGCCACGGCCAGCCCGATCGCGCCGAGCGCGTACGCCACGTGCACCGCGCGCAGCCGCCACACCGGCACGTCGCCGTGCCACAGCCGCCGCCGCGCCAGCGGCAGCGCCGCCTCCTGCGGGCCGTCGGGCGGCATCCCCGTACGCTCGTCGCGGTTCCACGTCCGCCGGGCGATCAGCCACAGCAGCGCCACCACGGCCAGCGGCACCAGCGCGGTGACCGCCAGCCGCCGCGACGGCTCCGACCCCCACAGCTCGCCCATCCAGCGCACCCACACGGGCGCGGTGTCGTACGTGCACGCGCGGCCCGCGGCGGTGCACTGCCAGCCCACCAGGTCGACGCTCGACCCGATCACCGCGTGCACGAGCGTGCCGGTCAGCAGCAGCGCGAACAGCCGCTGCGCCGCCTCGACCACGTGGCGCAGCCGCCGCCCGCGCGCCGGCCTGGGCAGCATGAAGTAGGCCAGGTTCGCCAGCGAGAACGGCAGCAGCAGCAGCCACAGCGCGATCGTCCGGCCGCCGGAGGTCAGCCCGCCCCACGCGTACGCCTCGCGGTGGCGCACGCCGGGCACGTCGGCCTGCTCGCCGGCGGGCGGCCCGGCGGGCCACCAGCGGCGGTAGAAGCCGGTCGTCGAGTCACCCGACACCAGCCGCGGATGCGGGTGGTTGAGCATCTGGTCCGGCGGCGTGCCGGACACGCCGTGCACGCGCAGCTCGGTCAGGCCGCGGCTGGTGGTGTCGAGGAACCCGTCCATACACGCATGGTCGCCGCGCGGGCGGGGCCGCGCCATAGGCCGGAACCATCACGTGTCCATATGGTTACTCTCCGTCAGAAGCCGGGACTTGGCGGCCTCGGCGGCGCCCAGGCGTTCGAGCCCGCACAGGGCCGCGCCGACGATCGAGCGGACGCGGGACACCACCGGCTCGGCCTTCGGCGCCCTGGCGGCCAGCCCGGCGGTGACCAGGTCCATGAGCAGCGGGTGACCGGCGGTCAGCAGGCCGCCGCCCAGGACGACCTCGGCGGGCGTCTCCAGCAGGTCCAGGCGGCGCAGGCACACCTCGGCCAGCACGACGACCTCGTCGGCCTGCCGCCCGACGAGCGCCGCCGCCACCGTGTCGCCCGCGCCCGCCGCGGCGAGCACGCCCGGCGCCAGCTCGTGCAGCCGCCCCAGCCCCACCTCGCCGAAGTGCACGGCCAGCACCAGCTCCTGCACGGTGGCGACGCCGAAGTGCTCCTTGACCGTGTCCGCCAGCGCCGTGGCGGGGCCTCTGCCGTCCTCGGCGCGCACCGCGTGCCACAGCGCCTCCTCTCCGACGCCCTGGCCGCCGCCCCAGTCGCCGCTGATGCGCCCCAGCGCCGGGAACCTGGCCACCTCGCCGCCGGGGGAGACCCCGGCCGCGTTGATGCCCGCCCCGCACACCACCGCGACGCCCCACGGCTGCGACGCGCCCGCCCGCAGCAGCGCGAACACGTCGTTGCGCACCACGATGTCCGGCCCGAAGCCGCGCGCGGCGAACTCGGCCGCCAGCGCCTCCTCCTCCACCGGCAGGTCGGCCCCGGCCAGGTAGGCGGCCACGTGATCGAACCCGCCCGCCGGAGCCCAGCCCGCGTCGCGCACGGCCTCCTCGACGACGTCCACGGCGGCCCGGACGCCCGCGCTCTGCGGCGCGAACGCGCCCGCGCGGCCGGTCGCCAGGATCTCGCCGTCCTCGGCCACCACGGCCACGTCGGTCTTGCTGTTGCCGCCGTCGACGGCCAGCAGCACCCTGCGGCGCGTCATCGGCCCGCCGCCCACGCCAGGTGCGCCCGGGTGGGCGTCGAGCAGCAGCCCGGTCAGCTCCTCGGCGATCGCGTCCTGGCCGATCAGCGGGTGGGCGAGCAGCGCGTCACGCACCCGGTCCGCGCCGCCGTGCAGCGCCGCGTCCAGGGCCAGTTCCTCGTACGCGGACACGTGCGCGACCAGTCCGGCGTACAGCGGCTCCAGCGAGGCGACGGGCAGCGGTTCCGCGCCCGAGGCGGTGATCCTGGCCGGGACCTCGATCACCGCGTCCGCGCCGAGGAACGGCAGGGTGTCGCCGTTGCGCACGTTGACGACCTGGGTGTCGCCCCGGTCGCCGAGCAGGGAGGCGATCAGCGCGACCGCCGCCTCGGAGTAGAACGCGCCGCCGCGCTTGCCGAGCAGCTCCGGCTTGGTGTTCACCGACGGGTCGGCGTACAGCTTGAGCAGCTCCTCCTCCATCGCCGCGACCTCGGCCGCCCGCGACGGCTTGGCCCGCTGCTCCTCCACGACCAGGTCGTGGGCGTAGAAGTAACGCAGGTAGTACGACGGCACCGCGCCGAGCCGGTGCAGCAGCTCGGGACGCAGCCCCACGTCGGCGGCGATCTCGTCGCCGTGCTCGGCCAGCAGCCCGGGCAGCACGTCCACCCCGTCCACGAGGACCGAGCGCTCCCACGTCAGGTGGTTGAGCCCGACGTGCCCGAGCTCGACCCGCTCGGGCTCGACGCCCAGGTGCCTGGCGAACCGCCGCTGGAAGCCGATCGCCACGTTGCACAGCCCGATCGCCCGGTGACCCGCGTCCAGCAGGGCCCGCGTCACGATGCCGACGGGGTTG
>NZ_JAHKRO010000108.1 GCF_019396325.1 Nonomuraea ceibae | reverse complement strand
GCCCCCCCGGGGGGGCCGGCCGGGGGCCCCCGGCCCCCGGGGCGGCGGCCGGGAGCGCTCTTACGGGGTCAGTCGGCGCAGATCGCGAAGACGCTGATGCCGACGTCGTTGTAGCCGTCCTGGCGGCCGAGTCCGATCCAGCCGCGTCCGTCGTCGGTCGGGAACGAGCCGACGAGGATCGCCCGGTTGCCGCGGGCCTCGGCGCCGCCGCCGAGAACGCGCTTGGAGCCGGGGCAGTAGAGGGTGCGCCGCTGGAAGTTGGGCACGTTCGCGTTGGGCAGGGTGACGAGCTGGTAGCCCGGCGGCAGCGCCGACGCGGCGGCGGCGGTCTGGGCGGTGGCGGTCTGGGCGGTGGCCGCGGTGACGGTGGCCGTCGCCGGGGCGGCGGAGGCCAGGCAGGCGGTGGTGGCGAGGGCGGCGAGGCCGGTGAGTGCCACTCGGTTGAGCTTCATACGGGCTCCGTTCGGGTTTGCGTCCTCGGCGCACGCGCATGGTGCGGGATGGGGGACCGGGGACGGCGTTCGAGGGTACACGTGCAGTATTGGCGCAACTACGGAGCGTGTCGATGGGAAATCTCGTTCGAGCCCAGGTCGTCCGCTATTTATCTCGGAGTCCATAAATAGTCATCGTTCTTCCTCTTGCGGTGATGATCTCGATATCGGATGATCCAGGTGGCGGCGGCTGAGCCGGGCCGAGATATCGTGCAGACCATTTTTAGTGACCGCGCGGAAGGACCCCCCATGCGCAGACTGATCCCCCCGATGGTGGCCGCCCTGGCCCTCGCCGCTCTGACCGTGCCCAGCCCGGCCTCGGCCGACCCCGGCCCCAGGCCCGCCGCGTACCGCCTCGACTGTGACGGTCAGGCTCCCGGCAGCTCGTGCACGGTCGTGGCCAGCGGCAAGAGCCGCCCGAACCACGTGCAGGAGTTCGTCGCCACGGTCAGGACCGGCGAGCAGGTGTGGGCCCGCGACACCATCTACACGCGCGAGGGCCAGGCCCGCACCCGGCCCTTCCCCCTGCCCGCCGGGAACGTGACCGTCGACGTCTCGGTCACCTCCATGCCGGAGAAGAAGGCCGGCACGCCACTGCGCCTGATGGCCTGGAACCTCTTCGTCGGCGGCACCATCAACCGCCAGGAGACGACCGGCGACAACCTCAAGCAGATGATCGAATACCTCAACGAGGTCAACCCGGACATCCTGTTCGTGGTCGAGGGGTACGGCTCGGGCCAGAAGATCCTGGAGGGCCTGAACGCCGGCCGGGCCGAGGACGACCGGTTCTCCGCGGCGCAGCTCACGCACCCCGAGGACTACAGCGTCAACGGCGACAACCTGTGGATCTACACGAAGCTGGACATCCAGAAGGTCTACCCGCGTTACGCCGACGAGGAGATCTCCTCCTTCAACCTGGGCGGCGCCCGCCTCGGCCTGCCCAACGGGCAGCACGTGCACGCGTTCAGCGTGTGGACCTGGCACGACGGCTACGCCTTCGGCGACACCCACGACGCGGCCGTGCAGAACACCCACGGCCTGCCCCGCACCAAGACGACCGAGCAGATCCTCGACGCCGACCGGCTGCGCCGCGTCGCCATGGGCAAGTCCATCCTGGAGAAGGCGATCCCGTCGTTCGTCGGCGACGACGACGCCCCCGTGCTCATGGGCGGCGACCTCAACGCCCAGTCGTACCTGGACTGGACCGACCAGTTCGCCGACGCGCCCGGCCACGGCGGCGTCGTGCTCCCGTGGCCGTACACGAAGATGTACACCGAGGCGGGCTTCGTCGACACCTTCCGCCACGCCAACCCCGACGCCGGCCTGTACCCGGGCCGCACCTGGAGCCCGCTGAGCGGCTTCGGCGCCGTGCCCGCCCGCATCGACTACGTCTTCGCCAAGGGCGAGGACGTGCGCATCCTCGGCTCCCGCTCCGACGTGCGGCGGCTGCCGCGCCACCGCGACAGCTGGCTCGACCGGCCGTACCCGTTCTACTCCGACCACGGCGCGGTGATCACCGACGTGGTGATCCGGGGCAAGGGCACCGGCCCCGACCGGCCGATCGTCAGCGAGGAGCCGGGCAAGGGCCGCGAGATCTGGCCCGCCCCGCCGGCCGGCACCCGCGTCCCGCCGGCCGAGCTCAGCGCCACGGCGAGCACGTTCAAGCCCGGCGCCGGCGACCCGGTCCGCGCGGTCGACGGCAACCTGACCACGGACTTCCACTCCTACTACCCCGGCCCGCCGCCGCAGCCCCACCACATCACCGTGGACCTGGGCAGGGTGCGCGAGCTGTCGGCGGTCCGCTTCCAGCCGAAGCTGCGCGTCAACATGAACGGCACCGTGCTGGAGGGCATGGTCCAGGTGAGCGACGACGGCGAGACGTTCCGCGACGTCAAGCGCGTCGAGTGGCCCAAGATGACCGCGCCCAACGACGTCGACCTGACCGGCGTCTCCGCCCGCTACATCCGGCTGCGCGCCGACTACGGCATGGGCGGCGCCACCGCCATCGCCGAGATCATCCCGTACGAGGTCGCGCGCTGACTCACCGGCTCACCGGGTTCTCCTGCTTCATGTGCGCCAGCTTCGCGGGGTTGCGCACCGCGTAGAGCCCGGTGATCAGGCCGTCGTCGATGCGCACCGCCATGACGGTCTCCAGGCGGCCGTCGACCCGGATGATCAGCGCGGGGTGGCCGTTGACCTGCGCGAGGTCCAGCGTGGCCGTCGCGGGGATGCGGTCCAGCAGGCCGGACACCGCCTCGGCTCCCACGACGGGCGTCAGGGAGGCCCGGACGACGCCGCCCCCGTCGGTCAGGAGGACGACGTCGGGGGAGAGGATGTCGAGCAGCCCCTGCAGGTCGCCCGTCCGGGCCGCGCGCCGGAACGCCTCCAGCGCGCCCCGGATCTCGGCGGGCGAGGTGTCGCCGCGCGGGCGGCGGGCGGCCACGTGGGAGCGGGCCCGGTGGGCGATCTGCCGCACGGCGGCCGCGCTCTTGCCGACGGCGTCGGCGATCTCGTCGTAGCCCACGTCGAACACCTCGCGCAGCACGAACACCGCCCGCTCGGTCGGCGTGAGCGTCTCCAGCACCAGCAGCATCGCCATCGAGACGCTGTCGGCCAGCTCGACGTCCTCGGCCACGTCGGGCGCGGTCAGCAACGGCTCGGGCAGCCACGGCCCGACGTACGACTCCCGGCGGCGGCCCAGCGTGCGCAGCCGCTTCAGCGCCTGCCGGGTGGCGATCCGCACCAGGTAGGCGCGCTGGTCGCGGACCGTGTCAAGATCGACGCCCGCCCAGCGCAGCCAGCTCTCCTGAAGCACGTCCTCGGCGTCGGCGGCCGAGCCCAGCATCTCGTACGCGACCGTGAACAGCAGGTTGCGGTGGGCGACGAACGCCTCGGTGGCGGGATCCGCGCCGGTGCGGCCGGTCGGTTGCTCATTGCGTTCGCTCATCACTGTCCCTGCCCGTTCGTGTGCGGTGCTGCGTCCATACGATCCCGGCCACCACGCCCGTGTGACACCTCCCCGCAGTGACACAGGTCACATCCGCCGGGCTGTCACAACGATCAGCCCGCCGGGATCTCCTGCTCGTCACCACCTGGACCGGCGAGCGGGCCCCCGTGGAATGCCGCCCTGGCCCGCCGGCCCTCACCGGACGAAAGGATCATCATGAACGCAGCACTCGACACCCTCCGCCGCGACTTCGGCGGCCCCGTCATCGAACCCGGAGCGCCTGAATACGCCGCGGCCAGCCGGTCGGTCCTGGTCACGGGCAGCCCCGCCTACGTGTTGCGCCCCGAGAGCACCGGTGACGTGCGGGCCGGTGTCGCGTTCGCCGCCGCCTCCGGGCTGGTGCTGTCGGTGCGGGGCGGCGGCCACGCCTTCGCGGGCTTCGGCACCAACGACGGCGGCGTCGTGCTCGACCTGAGCGGGCTCGACGCCGTCGAGGTCGTCGACAAGGACCGCCACCTGGTCCGCATCGGCGGCGGCGCCACCTGGGGCCAGGTCGTGGACGCGCTCGCCCCGCACGGGCTGGCGATCTCCTCAGGCGACACCAGGAGCGTCGGCGTCGGCGGGCTGACGCTGGCGGGCGGCATCGGGTGGAAGGTCAGGAAGCGCGGCCTCGCGCTGGACAACCTGGTCGCCGCCGAGGTGGTCACCGCCGACGGGCAGATCGTGCGGACCGGCGCCGAGGAGCATCCGGAGCTGTTCTGGGCCATCCGGGGCGGCGGCGGCAACTTCGGCGTCGTGACCGCCTTCGAGTTCGCCGCCCACCCGACGACGGAGGTCTTCTACGGCAAGATCGCCTTTCCTCCGGCGGAGGCGGCCGCCGTCCTCCAGGGATGGGCCGACCACCTGCGCACCGCCCCCGAGGAGCTGACCTCCATCGTGGAGCTCGCCAGCCCGCTCGCGGGCGGCCCGGACGCGCCGGTCGAGGTCCGCGTCGCCGTCGACGGCGACGACCCGGCCCTCGCCGCGCGGGCCCTCGACCCGATCCGGGCGCTCGGCACCGTGATCGCCGACGACGTCACGCTCAGGCCGTACGCCGACACGCTGGTGGAGGGGCTCACCCCGCCGCCGGGCATCCGGCTGGTCACCCGCAACGGGTTCGCCGGCGGGGCGTCGCTGTCGGAGGTGCTGCGCGTCCTCGCCGGCGCCGCGGCCAGGCCGGGATCGCCGTTCATCGCCGTGCGCGCCGTCGGCGGAGCGGTGGCACGCGTGCCGGCGGACGCCACCGCCTACGCCCACCGGCAGGCGGAGGTGATGGTGGTGACCACCGTCGCGGGCCCGCAGCCGGTCGTCGAGGCCGCCCTGCCGGGCCTGGACGCGCTCTGGGACGAGCTCGGGCCGCACGTCGGCGGGGCCTACGCCGCCTTCCTGGCCTCCGCCGCCGAGGAGGACGTGGCCGCGATCTACCCGGACCGGACGTACGGGCGGCTGGCGGCGGTCAAGCGGCGCTACGACCCCGGCAACCTGTTCTCCCGCAACCACAACGTGCGGCCCGATCAGACGAGGTAGTCGCGCAGCGCCGTGGCGCGGCCCGGGTGGCGCAGCTTGCTCATCGTCTTGGCCTCGATCTGCCGGATGCGCTCCCGGGTGACGCCGTAGACCTTGCCGATCTCGTCCAGGGTCTTCGGCTCGCCGTCGGCCAGGCCGAAGCGCAGCGCGATCACGCCGGCCTCCCGCTCGGTGAGGCCGTCCAGGATCTGCCTGAGCTGGTCGCGCAGCAGGTCGAGGCCGACGGCGTCGGTGGGGTCGAGCGCCCCGGCGTCCTCGATGAGGTCGCCGAGCTCGGTGTCGCCCTCCTCGCCGAGCGGCGTACTCAGCGAGACGGGCTCGCGGGCGTAGCCGCGGATCTCCTCGACCCGCTCCGCCGTCAGCTCGACCTGCTCGGCGATCTCCTCGTCGGACGGCTCCCTGCCGAGCGACTGGAACAGCTCGCGCCGGGCCCGAGCGACCTTGTTGATCAGCTCGGTCATGTGGACGGGGACGCGGATCGTCCGCGACTGGTCGGCCAGCGCCCGGCCGACGGCCTGCTTGATCCACCAGGTGGCGTAGGTGGAGAACTTCAGCCCGAGCCGGTGGTCGAACTTCTCCACCGCCCGCATCAGCCCCAGGTTGCCCTCCTGGATCAGGTCCAGGAAGGGCAGGCCGCGCCCGGTCTGGCGCTTGGCGATGGACACGACCAGGCGCAGGTTGGCCTCGATCATCCGGTCCTTGGCCAGGCGGCCGTCGGCGGCGATCCACTCCAGGTCGGCGCGGTCCTGCGGGGACAGCGCGTCGCCGTCGCGGTCGAGGCGTTCCTGGGCGAACAGTCCGGCCTCGATGCGCTCGCCGAGCGCGACCTCCTGCTGGGCGTCGAGCAGCCGGACCCTGCCGATGTTCTTGAGGTAGTCCTTGACCTGATCGGTGGTTGCGGCTGCTGTCATACGGGCCTCCTGGAAGTAAACTTGCGACGGTGGTAAGATTACGTTGAAGGCATTCCATCGTCAAGAGGAAATTTATGTCCGACGTAAAAATCTTCGGCCTGCGGGAGCAGAAGAAGCAGGAGACCCGCCAGGAGATCTCCGACCAGGCCACCCGCCTCTTCATCGAGCAGGGCTTCGAGGAGACGACGATCGCCGAGATCGCCGACGCGGCGCGGGTGGCCAAGAAGACCGTCACCAACTACTTCCCGCGCAAGGAGGACATGGCCTTCGACCACCATGAGCGGTTCGTGGCCGCGCTGGCCGAGATCGTGGCGGGCCGGGAGCCGGGCGAGTCGGCGCTCGCCGCGCTCCGGCGGGTCTTCCTCGACGCCGCCGCCCGGCACGACCCGATGCTCGGGTTCACCCACGGCGGGTTCGGGCGGATGATCGTGGAGTCGCCGACGCTGGTGGCGCGGCTGCGCGAGCTGATGGAGCAGCGGGAGGAGGCCCTGGCCCGCGCGCTCGCCGAGGAGACCGGCGACACCGGCCCGGTGCCCCGGCTGGTGGCGGCGGCCGTCGCGAGCCCGTACCGGGTGCTGCTCGGCCAGATCATGGAGCTCACGCTCGACGGGCTGGACAACGCGCGCATCGCCGAGATCATGACCGAGTCCGCGCGCGAGGTGTTCGACCTGATGGAGCCGTCGTTCGGCGGCTACGCGGTGCGCTGAATGCTCGGCTGGACTCTCCCCCCGGGGGAGACCCCATGCTGCCGGTTGTGAAGGAGAACCCACCTATGACCGTCGTCGCAGGGGTCGAGGCCCGCGGCATGCAGCACTGCGAGACCACGGCGCTCGGGGTGCTGCTGCGCCACCAGGGGATCGACCTGTCCGAGCCGATGCTGTTCGGGCTCGGCTCGGGCCTGTCCTTCGTCTACTGGGACGCCAGGAACATGCCGTTCCCGTTCCTCGGCGGGCGCATCAGGCCCTTCGAGCTCACCCGGAACCTGGCCGCCAGGCTCGGCCTGACCCTGGAGGTCAAGGAGACCGCCTCACCGCGCCGCGCCTGGGCGAACGTGTCCGCGCCGATCGACGCCGGGCAGCCGGTCGGCCTCCAGCTCGACAGCTACCACCTGGACTACTTCCGGACGAAGGTGCACTTCGGCGGTCACGTCGTCGCCATGTACGGCTACGACGAGCGGCAGGCCCACCTGATCGACACCGCCCAGCAGGGCGGCGCCGTCCGCACCGGCCTGGAATCGCTGGCGGCGGCGCGCGCCGAACGCGGCCCGATGACCGCCAGGCACCGGTCCTTCACCATCACCGCGCCGGCGGGCGCGCCCTCCTGGCGGGACGGGATCGTCCCCGCGATCAGGGCCTGCGCCGACGCCTTTCTCGCCGCCCCCATCGCCAACCTCGGCCACCGGGGCATCGAGAAGGCCGCCCGCCAGGTGCCGGGCTGGCTGCGCCGCACCGCCGAGCCCGGGCGCGACCTGCCGCATGCCGCCCTGCTCATGGAGAAGGCCGGCACCGGCGGGGCCCTGTTCCGCGCCCTCTACCGCGACTTCCTCGCCGAGGCCGCCGCGTCCGTCGGCGACGGCCGCCTGCGGACCGGCCACCGGCTCTACGCCGAGGCCGCCACCCTGTGGACCGAGGTCGCCGCGCGCATCGCCGAGGCCGGGGAGCAGCGCGACGCGGCCCGCCTCGAACAGGCCGGCGCCCTCCTCCTCGACCTCTCCCGCATCGAGCGCGACGCCATGCTCGCGCTGCGCGAGGTCACCGGCAGGGCTGGTACGGCCGGTCCTTGAGCGACAGGTCGGCCGCCTTCTTGATCGAGTTGAACGAGGCGGCCACCGCCTTGCGGCAGAACGACGCCGGCGACAGCCCGTACTCCACGTGGAAGACCGGCTTGCCCGCCTTGACGAACGGCTTCAGCTCCCCGCACTCGTCGTAGGAGAAGCACGACTCGTTGACCGCGAAGTCGAAGTACGGCTCCAGCTCGGCGGCCTGGCTGAGGTTGTTCTTCAGGGCCGCCGCCAGGCCGTGCTTGTGCGCGATGGCGGCCAGCGCGCGGTTGTAGGTGAGCTGGGTTGCGGCGCTGATGTTCCAGCCGGTGACCGCGCGGCCCTCCTCGTGGGCGTTGACGACGTCGAACTCCACGCCGTCGAACCCGGCCTGCGCGCACTTGGCGACCCGGGCCTCCATCATCTTGAGCAGGAAGTCGCGCTGGCCCCTGTCGTTGTTGATGTTGGCCCAGCGCTCGTCCGGGAAGTCCTCGCTGAACGGCTTGCCCAGCAGGGAGCCGCCGTTGCGCTTGTGCCAGTCGGCGAACTGCTTGTAATCGGGCCGGTAGTCCTCGATCGACCCGGCGTCGACGTAGCAGACGGCCTTGGCGCCGCGCGCGTGGATGGCCTTGACGGCGGCGGTGTTGACGGTGGAGTTGTCGCCCGCCACGTCGCCGTCCACGTACAGGTCGATGTCGAAGACCGTCGGCCGCACGCAGGCGCCGCCGCTCTGCGGCTTGACGCAGATGTCGACGTCGATGCCGCCGGTGGCCTTGTGGCGGGGGTTGCCTTCGAGCTGGTACTGCCAGCGGCTCTCCAGCGGCGGACGCCAGATCCCCGCGTCAGCGGAGGCGGCGGCGGCCGGCGGGGCGAAGGCCGCGACGCTCGCCGTCGCGAGCACGGCGGACGTGGTCAAGCGCTTCAGGAGCGCTCGGGTGCTGACCAAGCTCGTCACCTCTTTCGTGAGACCGACCAAGATCATACGGGCCCACGGGAAGAGGAAACGCGGTCATGCCGGACACCGGGGTCAGGCGAGGCCGGCCTTCACGAGCGGGACGACCTCCTCGGCGAAGCGCCGGACCTGCTCCACGCTCTGCCGCTCCGGCCAGAAAACGAAGGCGGTGAACGGCTGCTCCGCGGCGAGCCTGACCAGCTCGGCGGCCCAGCCCTTCGCCCCGGCGCGCAACGGGTCGGCGCCGGTCGTCAGCTTCGGGCCGCCGCCCCCGCCCGCCTCGACGGTGCCGACGAGCTGGGCCATGCGCATGATCGACGCGGGGTCGCGGCCGGCCTCCCCGGCAGCCCTGTCGACGATCCGGTTGCACTCGGGCCACCGCTCGTACGGCAGGTAGGAGGGGATCGGCGCCGCCCAGCCGTCACCGACGCGGCCGGTGAGCGCGAGGCTGCGCGGCGCCTGCGCGCCGATCCACACGCCGACCGGCGGCGTGCCCGCCGCGCCGCCTTCGACCCCGTCCACCCGGTAGTGGTCACCGGCGAAGGTGACGCGCTGGCCGGGCGTCCACAGCCCGCGCATGATCGTGACCGCTTCCTCGAGCGCCGCCAGCGCCTCGCCGGGCGAGCGCCTGGGCACGCCCATCGTGGTGATGGCGTCCCAGTAGCCGCCGCTGCCGAGGCCCAGCTCGAACCGGCCGCCGGACAGCACGTTCAGCGTCGCCGCCGTCCGGGCGAGCATGGCGGGCGGGCGCAGCGGCAGGTTGGCCACGTCGGGGAACACGCGCAGGCGCGTCGTGCGGGTCAGCAGGTGCCCGGCGAGCGCGACCGCGTCCAGGAACTGCCCCACGTACGGATGGTCCTGGACGCCGACGAGGTCGAGCCCGCTCCGCTCGGCGGCGTCGGTCACCTCGTGGGTGAGAGAGACGTCATAGGTGGGGGTCAGCGAGACCCCGAAGACATGTTCGCTCATGGTCATCGCACCGTACACCGGCGTCCCGGGGCGGCTCATCCGCTGAAAAGCTCAATGCGCGCCGGGGCCTCGCGCCGGGCCGCCGGGGGCGGGAATTAGGCCCCCGAAAAACTCTGCATATCGGAATTCGGTGAAGCGATTAACCTGACTGAACGCTTGACTCGCCATTATGCGAAGTGTTCCATTGTCGGTGCGAGATGTGATCTTCCTCGTGTTCCCCGAAATCGAACCAGGCGCTCTCCCGATCGGGGAATGCCGCACGTCGACAGAAAGGCACACATGCGCATCACATTATTACGCAGCGTCAAGGCTTTCGTCGCCGCCTCGGCGACGGCGCTCACCATGGCGGCGGCGCCCGCCGGGGCCTCCTCCGCCGAGGAGCCGCAGTTCGCGGAGATCGCCCGCCAATATCTGCAGGACCGCGCGACGCGGCTGGTCAGCGACGCCCCCGCCCGCACCCTCACCTCGGTGCCCTCGACCGGCGCGCTCGCCGACCGGCTGACGCGGGAGGCCGCCGCGATCGACGAGCGCAGGCGGCTGCTGCGCGAGGCCAACGGCGGGCACAAGCAGGCGGACGTCCAGGTCGCCGAGGTCGCCACCACACGGGACGGCGAGACCGTCGAGCTGCGGGTGGCCGAGCGCACCAAGCTGTACTTCGCCCGCCCCCTCGCCGACGCCCCCGCGTTCGAGGAGTACGCGCTGAACCACCGGTTCGTGTTCGAGCGGCAGGGCGCCCAGTGGGTGATGCGCGACGCCCGGCCCGAGCTGGCGGCGGGCGAGCTCGCCCCCGACACCCAGCCACAGGCGGCACGCGCGCCGAAGACCTCCCCGAAGGCCACCGCGCCCGCCGGCCGCGAGCCGTCGTCCGTCGACCGGCCCCGCAAGGGCGCCGCCGTGGCCCCGGACAAGCTCGCCCGGTCCACCGAGGCGGCCCTGGCCTGGGATTACACGGCCATGCTGAACTACGCCAACACCTACTGGGACACCTACAACCCTGACTACCGCACCTACGGCGGGGTCGGCGGCGACTGCACCAACTTCATCTCCCAGATCGTCACCGCCGGAGGCTGGACCGAGGTCGGCTCCTGGCCCGACAGCCGCTCCGACAACGCCAACTGGTTCTACGGCGACTACACCTGGACCACCAGCTACACCTGGCCGGCCGCCGAGAACTGGTACTGGTTCGCCCAGCACGAGTCGGCCAGGACCACGTACCTGGGCAATGTCTGGGACATGCTGACCACGGACGTCCTCCAGGTCGACTTCGACCGTGACGACAACATCAGCCACTCGCTGTTCGTGACCGACCGGTCGAGCGACGGTGAGCTCTATCTGACCTATCACTCCAACAACACGCACAACAAACCGCTGAGCAGCTTCCTGGCCGCCAACCCCGACGCCTGGTACTACGCGCACCGCACCTGATCGCCGCTCCCGGGACCCATTTCCAGAATTATGCTCGCCCCGGAGAAGAATCTCCTGAACATGGAAGAATATCGCCGATCAATGCCGGAATCAGGAGGTGGGTCCCGAATGGCATCCCGTCGTGGCGCCATTGTCGCGCTGGCGATTCTGGCCGCCGGATGCGCGGCGGGCGCCGGGCACGGCGCGTCCACGCCGAGGGCCGCGGTCGACGCGTACATCGCCGGGCTCAACGCCGCCGACTCCGCGGCGCTGGCGCGGCTGGCGCCGCCGGGCAACGACGCGCGCGGCGACATCGCCCGGCGGCTCGCCGCGCACGGCGGCCAGGAGATCCGTCTCACGTCGGCCGACCTCACCGACGACATCAGCCCCGACGTCGTCAACGCCCGCCTGGCCGGGCGCGGCGCCCGGGGGGCGTACCGGGAGCGGCTGACGGTCACCCGATGCGAGGAGTCCTGGTGCGTCGTGCTGGGACAGGCCCCGTCGAGCCGCCCCACATCCGACACATCGCGATATTCCTGACATTTCCTGACTGCTGGGTGAAAGGAACCCAAGCAGCGGGAAGGGAGCATCCCAGAGCGACCCGTGCCGCCTGCAGTGATGGAAGGGAGTGCCGATGCTCGACGAGAACGCCGTCCACGAACACGTCCGCGGCATCTGCTTCAAGACCGGCCCGCCCGGACTGGTCGGGGTCGAGGCCGAATGGCTGATCCACGACCTCGGCGCGGCCGGGACCCGCGTCCCGCTGCGCCGCCTGGCGGCCGCCGTCGAGGCGGCCCACCCGCTGCCCGAAGGCAGCCTCGTCACCTACGAACCCGGGGGCCAGCTCGAACTGAGCACCCCCGCCAGGCCCGGCCCCGCCGCCGCGCACCACGCGCTCGCCGCCGACCTGCGCCACCTCGACCGCCACCTGGCCGACGCGGGGCTGACCCGCGACGGCTGCGCCCTGGACCCGCGTCCCGCCGCCCGGCGGCAGCTCACCGACCAGCGCTACGTCGCCATGGAGTCGTACTTCGACAGCTTCGGACCGGCCGGGCGCGCCATGATGTGCTCCACCGCCTCCCTCCAGGTGTGCCTGGACATCGGCCACGACGAGGAGCAGGCGCGGGCGCGCTGGCGGCTGCTGCACCGGCTGGGCCCCGTGCTGCTGGCCGCGTTCGCCAACTCCCCGCTGTGGCGGGGACGGCTGACGGGCTGGCGCTCCACCCGGCAGGCCATCTGGCAGGCGCTCGACCCCTCGCGGGTCACCCCGGTCGCCTCCGGCGGCGGCGACCCGTGGACCGCGTGGGCGCGCTACGCGCTCGACGGCCGCGTCATGGCCGTCCGCAGGAACGACGGTCCCTGGAAGGTGAACCCCGGGCTGCGCTTCCGCGACTGGCTGCGCGACGGGCTCGACGGCGGCCCCACCCTGGACGACCTGACCTTCCACCTGAGCACGCTGTTCCCCCCGATCCGGCCGCGCGGCTGGCTGGAGCTGCGGATGATCGACGCGCTCCCGGAGCCGTGGTGGCCGGTGCCCGTCGCCGTCGCCGCCACGCTGGCCGACGACCCCGTGGCCGCCGACCGGTGCGCCGAGGCCGTGGAGCAGCTCCCGCCCGGCCGGTGGACCCAGGCGGCCCGCCAGGGGCTGGCCGACCGGGCGCTCGCCGCCGCCGCGCTCGGCTCCTTCACCGCCGCCCGCGACGCGCTGCGGCACGCCGAGCCCGCGCTGGCGTCGCTGGTCGACCGCTACATCGAACGATACGTCGAACCCGGCCGGTGCCCGGCCGACGATCTCATCAGCGAGGTGCGCACGTGACCGAGGAAGACCGGATCAAGGAACGCGTCGCCGTCGAACTGACGTCGGCCCGGCGGCGCAGCCTGGGGCTGACCGTGGACGTCCTGGAGTCGCCGGAGCTGGTGGCCCAGCACTCCCCGCTGATGTCGCCGCTGGTGTGGGACCTCGCCCACATCGGCAACTACGAGGAGCAGTGGCTGGTGCGCGCCGCCGCCGCCGACGACCCGCTGCGGCCCGACCTCGACCACCTGTACGACGCGTTCGAACACCCGCGCGCCGACCGGGTGACGCTGCCGCTGCTGCCCCCGGCCGAGGCCAGGACCTACCTCGACGAGGTGCGCTCGCGCGTGCTCGGCTCGCTCGAACGCGTCCGCCTGACCCCCGACAGCCCGCTGCTGACCGGCGGATTCGCGTACGGGATGGTCATCCAGCACGAGCACCAGCACGACGAGACCATGCTCGCCACCCACCAGCTCCGCCAGGGCGCCCCCGTGCTGGAGGTCCCCGGCCAGGCCGCCCCCTTCCTCGCCCCCGAGGCGCCGGAGGTGCTCGTGCCCGGCGGTCCGTTCGAGATGGGCACCACCGACGACCCCTGGGCCTACGACAACGAACGGCCCGCCCACCAGGTGGACCTGCCCCCGTACTGGATCGACGCCCACCCCGTGACCAACGCCGAATATCTGGCCTTCATCGACGCGGGAGGCTACGAGCAGCCCCGCTGGTGGCACGAGAAGGGCCGGAGCCGGCTCGCCAGGACTGGCAAGCGCGCCCCGGCGTTCTGGCAGCGGACCGGCGGCCAGTGGGTGCGCCGCCGCTTCGGCCGGATCGAGCCGCTGCCGCCCGACGAGCCGGTCCAGCACGTCTGCTGGTACGAGGCCGACGCCTACGCCCGCTGGGCGGGCAAACGGCTGCCCACCGAGGCCGAATGGGAGAAGGCCGCCCGCCACGACCCCGCCACCGGCGCCTCCCGCCGCTTCCCCTGGGGCGACGGCGAACCCGGCGACCACCACGCCAACCTGGGGCAGCGGCGGCTCGGCCCGGCCCCGGCCGGCTCCTACCCCGCGGGCGCGTCCGCCCACGGCTGCCGCCAGATGATCGGCGACGTGTGGGAGTGGACGTCCACCGACTTCACCGGCTACCCCGGCTTCCGCGTGTTCCCGTACAAGGAGTACTCCCAGGTGTTCTTCGGCGCTGAGTACAAGGTGCTGCGCGGCGGCTCCTGGGCCACCCACCCCACGGTGGCGCGCGGCACGTTCCGCAACTGGGACTACCCGATCCGCAGGCAGATCTTCTGCGGGTTCCGCTGCGCGAGGGACGCCGGCTGAATGTGCCGCCACCTCGCCTACCTCGGGCCGCCCATCGGGCTGCACGAGCTGCTGTACGCGCCGCCGCACTCCCTGCTCACCCAGTCGTACGCTCCGCGCAGGCAACGCCACGGCCGGGTGAACGCCGACGGGTTCGGCGTGGGCTGGTACCACCCCGGCCGCGACAACCCGGTCCGCTACCGCCGCGCCATGCCGATGTGGGCCGACGCCTCCTTCACCGACGTGGCCCAGGTCGTGTCCTCCACCTGCGTCGTGGCCGCCGTCCGCGACGCCACCCCCGGCTTCCCCGTCGACGAGTCCTGCGCCCAGCCGTTCACCAGCGACGGCTGGCTGTTCAGCCACACCGGCGCCGTCACCGGCTACGCCGCCGTGGAGGAACGGCTGTGCCGCGAGGCCGGACGCCAGGCGCCCGACGCCCGCGCGCCGGTCGACTCCGCGCCCCTGTTCGGCCTGGCCGTCCGGCTGTGGCGGCAGGGACGGCCGCTCGACGACGCCCTCGCCGCCGTCACCGCCTACGCCCGCGGCCTCGCGCCCGGCCGTTACAACCTGCTCGCCACGGACGGCGTCCGGCTGGCGGCCACCGCCTGCGGCGACGGCCTCTACCTGCGCCGGACCGGCCAGGCCGTGCTCATCGCGTCCGAACCGTACGACGACGGCCCCGGCTGGACGGAGATCCCCGACGGATCGCTCGTCACCGCCGGCAGCGCCGGAGTCACCGTCCGACCACTTCAGGAGACCTCATGCCTCAACCTGTGATCGAGCGCCACCTGACCGCCCGCGACCTCGTCGAGTCGCTGCGCCGCGACGTCCGCGACGGGCTCACCGGGCCCGTCAGGAGCGTGCCGCCCAAATGGGGGTACGACGAGCGCGGCAGCGAACTGTTCGAGCAGATCACCCGGCTGGGCGAGTATCACCTCACCCGCGCCGAACGCTCCATCCTGACCGCCAGGGCCGCCGAGCTGGCCGCGCTCACCGGCGCCGACACCCTGATCGAGCTCGGCGCCGGATCAGGGGAGAAGACCCGGCTGCTCCTCGACGCGCTCGGCGACGCCGGGCACCTGCGCAGCTACGTCCCGGTCGACGTCAGCGGCGACTTCCTCGCCGACGCCGCCCGCCGGATCGGCGCCGACTACCCCGGCCTCTCGGTACGGGCCATCGTCGCCGACTTCGAGGGCGACCTGGGCGTGCTGCCCGACGAGGGCCGGCGGCTCGTCGCCTTCCTCGGCTCGACCGCCGGCAACATGTCGCCCGTCGAACGGCTGTCCTTCTACTCCCGCCTGCGCACCGCCATGCGCCCCGGCGACGCCCTGCTGCTCGGACTGGACCTGGTGATGGACCCCGACCGGCTGGACGCCGCCTACGACGACGCTCTCGGCCTCAGCGCCGAGTTCAACCGCAACCTGCTGCACGTCATCAACCGGGAGCTGGACGCCGACTTCGTTCCCGACCTGTACGAGCACGTCTCCCTGTGGGACCCGGACGCCGAGTGCGTCCGCAGGCGGCTGCGCGCCAGCACCGACCAGCAGGTCCTCATCCGCGACCTCGACCTGGAGGTGCGCTTCGCCGCCGGGGAGGAGATCGACACCGAGATCTCGGACAAGTTCCGGCGCGGCGAGGTGCGCGAGGAGCTGCGCCTGGCCGGGTTCGACCCGGTCCGCTGGTGGACGGACCTGCCCGGCGACTTCGCCCTCTGCCTCGCCGTCCCCTCCCCGGAGGCCGCGCGTCCGACAGGCTGAGGGCAGGTCAGCTCACGGCCGGGGCGGGCGGGTCGCGGTGAGGCGGGCGCGCAGGGCCGCCTTGACGCCGGGCCAGTCCTCGGCGGTCGCGGCGAACATCGCCGAGTCGCGCAACCTGCCCTCCTCGCCCGGCGCCCACGACACCGACCAGGAGCGCAGCACGCCCTCGAACGGGATGCCGAGCCGTTCGAGGGCCCGGCGGCAGCGGGCGTTGCGGGCGTCGGTCTTGAGGTCGACGCGGGCGACGCCGAGCGTCTCGAAGGCGTACGTCATCAGCAGCAGCTTGGCCTCGGCGTTGATCCCGGTGCCCTGCGCCGAGGCGGCCAGCCAGGTGAACCCGATCTCGATCGCGCGCAGCCCGGGCCGGTCCGGCCGGCCGCGCGGATCCCACAGCCCGGTGCATCCCACCGGCCTGCCGTCGGCGACCCGTACCTGCCCGAACGGGGTCAGCCCGGCGCGGCCGAGCTGGGCCGCCACGTAACCGGCCATCTCCGCCGCCCGCGGCACCAGCGTGAACCCGTACGACGACCGCTCCTCCTCGGCGGCCTCCGCCAGGCCGGCCACGTGCCGCGTGCCGAGCGGCTCCAGCCGTACGAGGTCACCGGCCAGCACGGGGACGTCGAGCCGCATGGGGTCTCCCTTTCCGGGTCAGGGGCGCAGATCATGCCATCGCCGCCGGGACGCCGTCAATCGGCGGGACGCGGGGTGAGGCCCGCGGTGACCAGGTCGATGAGCAGGTCGAGGACCCTGGTCTGGAGATCGGGGTCGCCGAGCCGGTCGGCGAACATCGGCACCACCAGCACGCACTGGAGCACCCCGATGACCACGGCGGGCTCGGCGGCGACGAGCTCGCCGTCCGCCTGCCTGGCCGTGACGTACGCGCCCAGCGCGGTCGCCGGGTTGCTACCAGGCGGCGTCCGGCGACACGCTGCCGCGCGGGAGGTCGCCGCGGTCGATGCGGACCGAGCTGGTCGTGCCGTCGCGCAGGTCCAGCCGGTGCATCCGCCAGGCGTGCGTGAAGAGCAGGTGGCGGCCGGTGCCGTCGACGTCGAACCGCATGGCGAGCGAGGCGCCCTTGGGCGGCTCCGGCTTGGCGAGCAGCGCCGGGACCCCGCCGTCGGCGGGGATGCGCTCGACCGCGTAGCCGACGGCGTAGACCAGCGCGGTGCCGTCGGGGGTGTACGCCACCGACGTCATGGGCGGCACACCCGACGCCGGTCTGAGAATCCGGGTGGCGGCGAACAGATCCTTCTCCGGGCTGGTCAGGTCCAGGACGCCGAGCCCCTGGGGCGACGACACGACGGCGAGGCTACGCCCGTCCGGCGCCCACGACAGGCCGGTCACCAAGGCGTCGCCGGAGTGCCAGTCGCGCCGCCTGCCCGTGGTGACCTCCACGACGGACACGACGCTCCCGCCGGGCACCAGGTCGGCGAACGCGAACCGGCTCCCGTCGTGGCTCAGCGCCAGCGCCGGCACGACCCCGGGCACGCGCGCCCCGGTGTCCGGCACCAGCTCGGGCGCGCCGGGCCGGCCGTCGTCGCCGAGCCGGACCCGGAAGAAGCGGGTGCCCGCCGGGCTGGTGCCGGAGAACAGGAACGTCCGGTTGTCGGGCGCCGCCGCCCCCAGCTTCCACGACGACTCGACCCCCGGCGGGAGCGGCACCGCCGCGATGAACCTGCCGGTGGCGGCGTCGTGGACGGACGGGGGCACCGGCGTGATGACCGCCTCCTTGGACCCCTCCGGGAAGCGGGCGGCCGGCAGGTTGGCGGCGACGAAGAAGCGCGGCGGCCCCGTCACCGGCAGCGCCGCACCGGTCGCCGACGCCTCGGCCAGCGACGACACGAGGGCCGGCTTGCCCGGCGGCGTCATCGGGGACGCCATCGGCGGCGACCCGGAGGGCCGTACCGGGGGCGACCCGGAGGGCCGTATCGAGGGCGCTTCGGAAGGGGACGCCGCGAGGTGCGGTGTGCCCGAGGGGCCCGTGGGCCCGGTCGGGGGAGTGGGCGGCGCGCTGGGGAGCCCGGCCCCATCCTGTGCGGCCCCGTCCTGCGCGGCGGCGGGCAGGAGGGTGACGCGCCCGGAGCCGGGCTGCTCCCCGCACCCGCCCAGGCACGCCAGCACGAGTAACCCCGACATGGCGACCGCCGCGCGCGAAAGCATGTGTCGATCATCAGCCGCTCCCGCGTGGCCGTCAAATCCCTGGGAGGCGGGAATCGCGACAAGACGAGACGGTTCGTCTTGACGACGGATCCGATGGCCCTTACAGTCATCACATCGAAGGCGAGACGAACCGTCTCGTCGCTTACCGATCGGAGTCCCGTACATGCGCACCTGGTTCATCACCGGAGCCAGCCGCGGCCTCGGCCGCGCATTCGCCCTCGCCGCCCTGGAGCGCGGCGACCGGGTGGCCGCCGCCGCCCGCACCATCGCCCGGCAGGACTTCGACGACCGCTTCGGCGACCGGGTGCTCGCCCTGCCGCTGGACGTGACCGACCGCGATGCCGTGTTCGCCGCCGTGGACACGGCCGCCGCGCACTTCGGCGGGCTCGACATCGTGGTCAACAACGCCGGGATCATGTCCTCGGGCATGGTCGAGGAGTTCACCGAGGCCGAGGCGCGGGCCCAGCTCGACGTCAACCTCTTCGGGGCGATGTGGGTCTGCCAGGCGGTCATGCCGCACCTGCGCGCCCAGGGGTCCGGCCACATCGTGCAGGTCTCCAGCATCGCCGCCCTGGGCGGCTTCCCCAGCACCGGCCTCTACAGCGCGAGCAAGTTCGCGCTGGAGGGCATGAGCGAGGCGCTGGCGATGGAGGCGGCGGCCTTCGGGGTCAAGGTCAGCATCGTCCAGCCCGGCGGCTACTGGACCGACCTCTACACCAGCATGACGGCGACCGCGCCGAAGCCGGAGTACGGCCCGCTCCGCGCCGAGCTGGAGAAGCAGTGGGCCGAGGGCTCGATCGACAGCGAGCCGAGGCTGGCCGCCGAGGCGCTGCTCAAGCTCGTCGACAGTGACGACCCGCCGCTGCGGCTGCTGCTCGGCAGCATGGTGTACGACCTGGCCTTCGACATCTCGCGGCAGCGGATGGCGACCTGGAGTGCCTGGGAGCAGGTCAGCCGCGCCGCCGAGCACGCCGTCCCCGCGCCCGGTGGCGACTCCTGACCCGGCCGCGCCCCCTGGGAGCGCCTCAGGCCCGTGCCTCGCCGGACCGGGCGCGCCACATCGTCGCCCCCGCGGCCAGGACGAGGGCGGCGGCGAGCCAGAGGACGCCCTGGAGCGGCAGCGCGTCGACGATCGTGCCGCCCGCCAGCGCGCCGAGCCCGATCGCGAGGTTGAACACCGCCACCCACAGGGCGGTGGCCTCCTCGACCGCCTCCGGCGCCGCCTTGATCATCCACGTCTGGAGGCTGGTGGAGACGCCGCCGTAGGACAGGCCCCAGGCGAGGAGCAGCGCCACCCCGCCCACCGCGCCGGCCCCGGCCACCGGGTAGAGCAGCACGGTCGTCCCCAGGGCGGCGGCGATGGCGAGGATCGTCCGGCGCGGCCGCCCGGCCACGGCGGCCCCGGCGACGAAGTTGCCCACGACGCCGGCGACGCCGAAGGCGAACAGCAGCGGCCCGACGAACCGCGCGTCGATGCCCGACAGGTCCCGCAGCACCGGGGTGACGAACGTGTAGGCGGCGAAGTGCCCGGTCACGATCAGGAAGGTGGCCAGGATGCCGGCGCGGACGCCCGGGTTGCGGAACTGGCCGGCCAGCCGCCGGAGCCCGACGGGCCGTGCGGCGGCGAGCGGCGGCAGCACGGCCAGCAGGGCGACGAGCACGACCAGCGCGAGCGCGCTCAGCGCGCCGAAGGCGATCCGCCAGTTCGCCAGCCCGCCGATCACGGTGCCGATGGGGACGCCGAAGACGTTGGCGGCCGCGACGCCGCCGAAGATGACGGCCGTGGCCCGGGGCACGAGCGGCGCGGGCACGAGCCGTACGGCCAGGCCGCCGGCGACGGCCCAGAACCCGCCGATCGCCACGCCGACCAGCACCCGGGAGGCGATCAGGAGCGGGTAGCCGGGGGCCAGCGCGGAGGCCAGGTTGGCCGCCGTCATGAGCCCCATCAGGGCGACCAGCAGGAGCCTGCGGTCCATCCGGCCGACGAGCAGCGGCACCACCGGGGCCGCGACGGCGGCGACGATGCTCGGCACCGTGACCATCAGGCCCGCCGCGCCCTCGGACACCGCCAGCGCCGATCCGACGGGGGCGAGCAGCCCGATCGGCAGTTGTTCGGCCGTCACCAGCAGGAACGTGCCGAGGGACACCGCGGACACCGCGGTCCAGCTCCTCGCCGTGCGCGTCACGGTCATGTCGGGTCTTCCTCTCCTCATTTGGGAGCGATCGCTCCCATATGACCGCAGACCCTAGTACGGGAGCGATCGCTCCACAATTCCGGGTAGGATGACGACCATGGCGCGACCCAGGGAGTTCGACGAGCAAGAGGTGATCGCCAAGGCCACGGACCTGTTCTGGCGTCGCGGCTACAACGCCACGTCGGTCCGCGACCTCGGCGCCGAGCTCGACCTCAAGCAGAGCAGCCTCTACCGCACCTTCACCGACAAGCGCGCACTGTTCCTGCGCACGCTCGACCACTACCGGGCCACCGAGTCCACGCAGGCCGAGGAGCGGCTCAACGCGCCCGGCGCTAGCGTCGAGGTCCTGCGCGACTGGCTCCACTGGATGGTCGGCCACGACGCCGGCCGGGGCTGCTTCGTCGTCAACACGGCCGCCGAGCTCGGCACCACCGACCCCGGCGTGCGGCAGAAGACCGAGGCCGCCTTCGACGTCACCCGCGAGACCCTGGCGTCCCTGCTGCGGCGCGGCGTCCACGACGGCGACCTGCCCGCCGCACTGGACGTCGAGGCCGCCGTAGAGCTGCTGTTCACCACCGTGCTCGGGCTGCGCCTGCGCGAACGCGCCGGGCACGACCCCCGGCGCCTCGCCACGGCCATCGACTACGCCATCAGGACGATCTCCGCCGCCGACCGCTGATCAGCGGCGGGTCAGGCGCAGCGTGACCAGCTCGAACGGGCGCAGAGTCAGCGCGACAGCCCCGTCCTCGTGTGGCAACTCCCGCAGCGGCCGCTCCAGCAGGTCCGTCGCCGTCACCGTGCCGACCGGGAACCCGGCCCTGAGCGTCGTCGCCGCCCGGCCGCCGCGCGACTCGTGGAAGCGGACGACCACGTCGCCGCTGCCGTCGTCGGCCAGCTTCACCGCGGTGACCACCACGGCGTCGTCGCCGACCGTGACGAGCGGCGCCACCGGGACGTCGCCGGGCAGCTCGCGCTCGGGCAGCGTGAGGAAGTAGCCCTCGCGCACCGCGTCGCCGATCGCCGCGCCCGGCACCAGCGCGTGGACGAAGGCGTGCGCCCCCTGGTCGGTCTCCGGGTCGGGGAAGCGCGGCGCGCGCAGCAGCGACACCCGCACCGTCGTGGTCGTGCCGCCGTCGTCGCGCACCGCCCGGGTCACGTCGTGCCCGTACGTGGACGCGGTCACCACCGCCGCCCCCCAGCCGGGCTCCTCCACGTGGACGAACCGGTGGTTGCACGCCTCGAACCTGGCCGCCTCCCAGCTCGTGTTCGTGTGCGTGGGGCGCTGGACGTGGCCGTACTGGGTCTCGGCGGCGTAGCGGTCGGCGCGCACGTCGAGCGGGAAGGCCATCTTGAGGAGCTTCTCCGTCTCGTGCCAGTCCACCTCGGTCCGCACCTCGATCCGGCCCGCGGCCAGCGTGTACGTCTGGGTGACGGAGGAGGAGCCGAAGGACCGGGTGACGCGGACGGCCCGGCCGTCGGCCGTGAGGTCGTCCACGCAGGTCAGGTCGGTGACGGTGTTGCGGTAGAACTCGTCCACGTCCCAGGCGTCCCACCTGTTGGGCAGGTCCTGGTGGAGCTGGAGCAGGGCGGCGGCGTCGCCGGGCGGCAGGCTCTCGCGGCGGGCGCGGTGGTCGTAGGCGGAGACGATCAGGCCGCGCCCGTCGATCTCGGCCCGGACCAGCCCGTCGTCGAGCACGTACCCGCCGCCGTCGCGCGGGCGCACGGTCACGGCCGGCGCGGGCTCGGCCGGGGCCGCGCCGCCCGCCGGCACGCCGCGCCGGGCGTGCGGGGCCGCGTTGAACACCAGCCGCCCGCCCGCCGGGGCGTCGCCTGCCAGCGCCCGCTGCGCCGCCAGCACGATCTCCTCCAGCTCGCGTGCCAGCCGCGCGTACGTGTCGCGCGCCTCGCGGTGCACCCAGGCGATGGACGAGCCGGGCAGGATGTCGTGGAACTGGTGCAGCAGCACCGTCTTCCACACGCGGTCGAGCTGCTCGTACGGGTACGGCGCCCCGGTGCGGACGGCGGCCGTGGCCGCCCACAGCTCGGCCTCGCGCAGCAGCGCCTCGCACAGCCGGTTGCCCTGCTTGGTCCCGGCCTGGCTGGTCAGCGTGGCGCGATGCAGCTCCAGGTAGAGCTCGCCCACCCACACGGGCGGGTTCGGGTAGTCGGCCTCGGCCCTGGCGAAGAACGCGGCTGGGCTCTCCCAGGTGACGGTGGGGGAGCCCTCCAGGTCGCGCAGGCGGGCCGCCTTGCCGACCATCTCGCGCGTGGTGCCGCCCCCGCCGTCGCCCCAGCCGGTGGGCGCCAGGGAGTGGCGGGCCGCGCCCTTCTCGCGGAAGTTGCGCGCGGCGTGGGCCAGCTCGCCGCCCTTCATCGAGCAGTTGTAGGTGTCGACCGGCGGGAAGTGCGTGAAGATCCGCGTGCCGTCGATGCCCTCCCACAGGAACGTGTGGTGCGGGAACCTGTTGACCCGGCTCCACGAGATCTTCTGCGTGAGCAGGCGCCTGGCCCCGGCGGCCTTGATGATCTGGGGGAGCCCGGCGGCGAAGCCGAACGTGTCGGGCAGCCAGGCCTCCTCGTTGTCGATGCCGAACTCGTCGATGAAGAAGCGCTTGCCGTGGACGAACTGCCGGGCCATCGCCTCCGAGCCGGGCATGTTCGTGTCGGACTCCACCCACATGCCGCCCGCTGGGACGAACCGCCCCTCGGCCACCGCCTTGACGACCTGGGCCCACACCTGCGGCCGGTGCTCCTTGATCCAGGCCCACTGCTGGGCCTGCGACATGGCGAAGACGAAGCCGGGCTCGTCGGCCAGCAGCGCGGTCATGTTCGCGGCGGTGCGGGCGACCTTGCGGACGGTCTCGCGCAGCGGCCACAGCCAGGCCGAGTCGATGTGGGCGTGCCCGACGGCGCTGATCCGGTGCACCGACGGCGCGGCCGGCACGGCGAGCACCCCGGCCAGCTCGGCGCGGGCGGCGGCGGCCGTGGCGTTGACGTCCTGGAGGTCGATCCGGTCCAGGGCGCGGTCCACGGCACGCAGCACGTCCCAGCGGCGGGCGCCGTCCACCGGCAGCTCCGCCATCAGCTCGCCCAGCACCTCCAGGTCGAGGACGAGGTCCCACACGGTCCGGTCGAAGACCGCCAGGTCCATGCGGCCCAGCCGGTACAGCGGCGCGGTCCCGGCGGTGTCCCGGTCGCCGAGCGCGGTGGGCCGGAACAGGGGGTGGCCGAGGATGACCGGGTTGGAGGCGGCCTCGACGTGCAGCCGCACGCTCTCGCCGCCCCGCGCGGGCGCGGCGACGCGCACCCACTGGTTGCGCGGGTTGAGCCCCTTGACCGGGCTGCCGTCGGGCAGGTGGACGAGCCCCTCGCACTGGAAGCCGGGCATGTTCTCGTCGAAGCCCAGGTCGAGGACGGCCTCCACGATGCGGCCGCGCCAGGCCGCGGGGACGGTGCCGGTGACGGTAAACCAGCTCGTGCCCCACGGCGCGCCCCAGGCGTCGCCGGCGGCGATCGGGGCGGGGACGGCGGCCAGCCCCTCGGCCACGCTCACGGGCTCGCCGGGCGCGTGCCACACGGCCACGTCCAGGGGCACGGACTCCGGGTACACCGCGGGGCGGATGCGCTCGTCGAGCACCCGCTTGAGCCGGGCTTCGACCAGCGCGCGGTCGTCATGCATGGGAACTCCTCGGTGGGGTGACGGGGCTCGGCGCGTACGGTCCCCGGCGGGCAGGGTGACCGCATGGGTTAGCATGGCCGTCATGGAGATCGAGGTCGACAGAATCTAGCCACCGAGCTGCCGGTGGCTTCCATCGGCGCAGGGCGGGTGCCCGCGCCGGTGCATGACCGTTTCTCCCGACGCGGGAGTGTGTGTCCGCCCTGTGGGGTGTCGACCCGCCGCGTCCGGGCTCTCCGGCACGCTCGCACCGGTTCCGGTCCCCGATTCGTGCCCGCGAACGCGCGAATCCCCTCCGTAGCTGACGGGAAGAGCACTTCACCCATGTCCAAGTCTGTCATCACCTTCCGCGACCTGTCCTTCGAGTGGCCGGACGGCGCCGTCGCGCTCTCGGGCGTCAACGGCACGTTCGGCGCCGGGCGCACCGGCCTGATCGGCCGCAACGGGGCCGGGAAGTCGACGCTGCTGCGCCTGATCGCCGGCCTGCTGAAGCCGACCTCGGGACACGTCGAGACCGCCGGCGAGGTCGGTTACCTGCCGCAGACGCTCACGCTCCGGCACGACACGACGATCGCCGAGCTGCTCGGCATCGACGAGGTCATCGCCGCGATCAGGGCCGTCGAGTCCGGCGACGTCGACGAGCGCCACTTCGACACGATCGGCGACGACTGGGACATCGAGTCCCGCGCCGACGAGGCCCTGCACCAGATCGGGTTCACCGCCGCGGACCTCGGCCGCCGCGTGGCCGAGGTCTCCGGCGGGGAGGCGATGCTCATCGCCATCACCGGGCTGCGCGTCCGCCGCACCCCGATCACGCTGCTCGACGAGCCCACCAACAACCTCGACCGGCCGACCCGCGCCAAGCTCGCCGGCTTCGTCGACCAGTGGCCGGGCACGCTCGTCGTGGTCAGCCACGACCTCGAACTGCTGGAGCGCATGGACCACACCGCCGAGCTGCACGCCGGCTCCCTCGACACCTTCGGCGGTCCGTACAGCGCCTGGAAGGAGCACCGGGAGCAGGAGCAGGCGGCGGCGGTCCAGGCGGCGCGGTCGGCCCAGCAGGCGCTCAAGGTCGAGAAGCGGCAGCGGATCGAGGCCGAGACGAAGCTGGCGCGCAGGGAGCGCACCGCGAAGAAGACGCAGAAGGACGGCGGCATCCCGCGCATCCTGGCGGGCAACCGCGCCAGCCGGGCGCAGGCGTCGGCCGGGTCGTTGCGCTCCACGCTCGACGACAAGGTGCAGGCCGCGCAGGCGGCGGCCGACGCCGCCGACGCGCGGGTGCGCGACGAGGAGCACATCAGCCTGGTGCTGCCCGATCCTGGCGTGCCGCGCGGGCGGCGGATCGCCGAGCTGCACGACGGGGACCTGACCGTGGTGATCCAGGGGCCGGAGCGGGTGGCGCTCGTCGGGGCCAACGGCAGCGGCAAGTCGACGCTGGTCGAGCAGCTTCTCCGGGGCTCGGAGCCCGTGCCCGGCAGGCCGTACGGGCGGCTGCTGACCGAGCTGGTCGGCTACCTGCCGCAGCGGCTCGACGGGCTCGACGACGAGGCGAGCGCGATGGCGAACGTGGGCGCGGTCGCCCCCGGGGCGGCGCAGGGCACGATCCGCAACCAGCTCGCCCGGCTGCTGCTGCGGGGCGACAGCGCCGACCGCCCGGTGCGCACGCTGTCGGGCGGCGAGCGGTTCCGCGTCGCGCTCGCGCGGCTCCTGCTGGCGGAGCCGCCCGCCCAGCTCCTGATCCTGGACGAGCCGACGAACAACCTCGACCTCGCCAGCGTCGAGCAGCTCGCCGAGGCGCTCGACGCCTACAGGGGCGCGCTGCTCGTCGTCAGCCACGATGTCGCGTTCCTGGAGCGGATCGGCGCCGGGACGGTCGTGGAGCTCGACGGGGAGGGCCGGATGCGGCAACGCCGCGACCTGACCGGGTGACGACTCACCCGGACCGTTCCATATCCCCACTACCTCCTATTTCCTCTGTTTACTGAAATTCCAGACAACGCCTGACTATTTTCGGAATGCTTAATATCCGATATCTGCGCCCCGAATTCCGCTTGCCGGTGCCATACTGGGCACTGGCAAGCTTGTGGGAGCGCTCCCATGAGGAGGTCTGACGAGAGGCGCGCGATCCGAATGACGGCCTACGACGGGCCCCCGTCACGCCGGTGGGCAGCTCACGTGTGGTGGATCGCCCTGGCCGTAGGCGCCGGCGGCTTCGTGTTCGTCTGGCTCGCCACCCCGCACGCCCGGGAGATCGGCAACACCTGGGACCTCGTCGCCCGGCTCGCCGCCTTCGTCTGCCTGTGCGTCGCGATCGCGTTCTTCCCGTACGTGTCGCCGCGCCTGCACTGGCTGCTCTGCGTGCCGTTCCTGTTCTTCACCGGCTATCTCATTCCGCGCGTCAGCTGGTTCTATTACGGCGACGGCGCACGGCTCCAGGGCGACAGCTTCTACACCCATCTCTATCTGCTGCTCTATCCGGGAATCGTGCTCACCGTCGCTTCCGCCTACCGGCTGGCCGGCGGCAGCCCCGGCCGCACGCTGAAGATCATGGCCAGCGGCGTCGTCATCGTGTTCTCGGGGTTCCTGGACGTCATGTGGCAGGTGGTCAACCCCGTCGAGATCCCCGAGCTGATCGACGCCCCGCACATCAACCTGTTCACCGGCGGTCCCATCTCGTTCGGCGCGGCGATCGTCTTCACGCTCGCGCACGTCCCGATCGTCGTGGTGATCAACCTGCTGCCCCTGGACCGCTGGATCGGCCGCCTGCTCGCGCCCCGGCCCTGAGGCAGGCGTACGACTTCACGGAGGTGACCCATGCCCCGCACCATCGACGTCTCGGTCGCGGCGCCCGCCTACAACGAGGCGGCCAACATCGCGGCCTCTGTCCGGGAGTGGCGCGACTACCTGCGCGGCCATCCGGCGGTGGGCGCGTGGGAGATCGTCGTGTGCGACGACGGCAGCTCCGACGGGACCGGCGCCATCCTGCGCGACCTGCGCAAGGACGTGCCGGAGCTGGTCGTCGTCACGTTCGGCCGCAACCGGGGCGCCGGGGCGGCGATCGCGGCGGCGATCGCCGCGACCCGCCTGGACTGGGTGGTGCTGCTCGACTCCGACGGCCAGTTCCCGATCGCCGAGCTGGACCGCTTCCTGCCCCGCGCGCTGGCGGGCGACGGCGTGGCGTTCTCCGGGGCCCGGCTCAGGAAGGCCGACAGCCTCCCCTACCGGTGGGGGTCGGCCGCCAGCGGCGCCGTCAGCAACGCCCTGCACGGCACCCGCTTCCGCGACTTCAACTCCATCTTCAAGCTGGTACGCGGCCCGCTGCTGCGCTCGGTGCCGCTCGAATCCGGCGGCATGAACTGCTCCACCGAGATCACCGCCCGCGTCACCGAGCTCGGCCACACCTGGGTGGAGATCCCCATCAGGCACCGCGCACGCGGCGGCGGCCGGCGCGGCTGGCGGTTCGCGCGCGGCGCGCTCGACCGCGCACTGTTCGTCGCCTACCTCGGCTTCCGGCACCGGCTGTTACGCCGCGGGGTGCTGCGCGCGCCGCTGCCCGCCGAGGAGCGCTGATGGCCGGCCCGCAGCAGCAGGCCCCGTGGCGGGTCACGATGTTCGGCGGCGGCCGGGGCGCGGCCAGCATCGCCCGCCGGCTGCTCGCCACGCCCGGCGCCGCGCTCACCCTGCTGATCAACGGCTACGACAACGGGCTGTCCACCGGGGCGCTGCGCCGCTACCTGCCGGGCATGCTGGGCCCGTCGGACTTCCGCAAGAACCTGCTGCTCCACCTCGACGCCGGAGACCCGCGCCTGGCCCTGCTGGAGCGCCGGCTGCCCGGCGGCGCCACCCCGGCCGACCTGGGCCGCCTGATCGACGAGCTGGCGGCGGCCGGGCCCGGCCTGGAGCCGATCGTGCGCGACCTGAAGGTGTTCGCCGCCCGGCTGGCCGCCCGCCCGGACGGGCTCGACCTGGCCGACTGCGCGCTCGGCAACCTCGTGCTCGCCGGGGCGTACCTGCGCCTGGACCGAGACTTCAACGCGGCCGTGCGCGCCTGCGCCGAGATGTTCGGCTCGCCCGTCGCCCTGGAGAACGTGACCGGCGGCGAGAACGCCTACCTGGCGGCGGTCAAGGCCGACGGCACGCTGCTGGCCGACGAGGCCGACATCGTCGGCCCGCAGAGCGCCGAGCCGATCACCGGGCTGTTCCTCCTGAGAGAGCCGATCATCGGCCCGCTCACCGGCACTGAGCTGGCCCGGCGGGCCGCCACGATCACGCCGAACCCGCGCGCGCTGGCCGCGCTGCGCGACACCGACCTCATCGTGTACGGGCCGGGCACGCCGCACTCGTCGCTGCTGCCGAGCTACCTGACGCCGGGGATCGCCGAGGCGATCGCGGGCAGCCGGGCGGCGGCCAAGGTGTTCGTCGTGAACCTGCGTGACGACCACGACAGCCAGGGCCTGACCGCCGCCGACCTGGTCGGCCGCACGCTGACGTACCTGGGCGACCCGGGCAACGAGCGCGGCACCGTCACCCACGTGCTGTGCCACGGCCGGACGCCCCCGCCCCGCGCCGGGCTGCCGGGGGCCCGCTGGGTGGCGGCCGACCTGGAGGACGAGCGCAGGCCGGGCACGCACAGCGGCGCCCGCACGGTGGAGGCGCTGGCGGCGGTGCGGGCCGGGACGAGCCTGGCGCGGGCCGGATGAGCGCCCGATGAGCCCGATGAGCCCGATGAACACCGCCGTGCGCGCCGCCGTGACCGGACGGCGGGTCTGGCTGTGCGACCTCGACGGGACGCTGGTGGACTCCGGCCCCGCCCACGAGGCCGCGTTCCGGCAGGCGATCGCCGAGCTCGCGCCCGCCGCGCTGGCCTCCTTCCGCTACGCCGCGCACGCCGGGGCGAGCACCGCCGAGGTGGCCGCCCGGCTGGTCGCCGACCCGGACGTGGCCGCCGAGCTGGCCCGGCGCAAGCAGCTCCGCTACCGCGAGCAGGTGGCGGCGGGCCCGGTCGCTGTCTTCC
>NZ_JAHKRO010000107.1 GCF_019396325.1 Nonomuraea ceibae | reverse complement strand
CCGCCCGCCCGGCCCGCCCGCCCGGCCCCCGCCCGGGCCGCCCGGCCCGGAAAGGGTGGGCTGGCGGGATCGGGGCGGTTGGGTGACGATAGGGGGCCGGTCCCGGACGGGTGGGTGGTTCGTCCCCTAAGGGTCGGGTGGTTCTCGGGGAGGAGGAACACGCGCCATATCGCGTGCCAGGATGGAGAGGTAACCGACGACGGAGGTGGCCCCGAATGCCTTTCGAAACGATCGCATGGTTCCCGCTCTGCACCGGGCTGACCCTCGCCGGGCTGTTCCTGAGCTTCTTGGCGTTCCGGCGGCGCGGCGCGGCGTCGGGCATGCGGACGGCTGCGTGGGCGCTGCTGCCGCTGGCCGCCTATCTGACCGGGGCGCTCCAGGCGTTGTGGACGATCGGCACGACGGTCGTGGGGTTCGTGACGAGCCTGGTGTTCAATCCGATGGTGTGGGCGGGCGTGGCGGTGGCCGGGCTGTCGGTGGTGCTGTTCGTGGCGTCGGGTGTGATGCGCGGACGCAAGCTGAAGGGCGCGGGGCGCGGCAAGGCGGAGAAGGTTCCCGCAGCTCAGGCGCCCGCGGCGGCCGGGAAGGCGCCTCAGGCGGCGCCCGCGAAGCCGGCGGTGGAGCAGAAGAAGGCCGCCAAGGGCGATGACGACTTCTCCGACATCGAGGACCTGTTGCGACGCCGGGGCATCAGCTGAGCGGTTCCCGTGTCACAGTTCCGAGACGCAACCGGGATGGGGTCTTGACATTCTCGTCAAGATCAATACGAATGAGTTTCGCGTGAATCACAGTTGAGCCACACTGCGGTCCGAGGGACTAGTCAGCGCAGCTCAGGGCATAGATCCTGCCTCCTGAGGTCGCGACGAGCGGTCTGTATTGCGAACGAGCAGACAACGTCGTCTGAAAATCAGGGGGCTATCCGGCATGACCGCACCGCTTGACGTTTCCGGCTCCGCCTCGGAGGCGCGCCCGGAGTCCGTGCTCGAGGGAGCGGGCAAGGCCGTCCAGGGGCGTTCCCTGAGCCGGATCGCCTGGATGCGGCTGCGCCGTGACAAGGTGGCGCTGGCCGGCGGGATCACCGTGATCCTGCTCGTCCTGGTCGCGATCTTCTCCTCGCCCATCATCAGCCTGCTCGGCCATCCGCCCCTGGAGTTCCACCAGGACCAGATCGACCAGAGCACGCTGCTGCCCAAGGGCGACTTCGGCGGCATGAGCAGCGAATACCTGCTCGGCGTCGAGCCGGTCAACGGCCGTGACATCTTCAGCCGCATCGTCGCCGGCGCCTGGATCTCGCTGCTCATCGGCATCCTGGCCACGCTGGTGTCGGTCGTCATCGGCACGGTCATGGGCGTGATCGCCGGCTACTTCGGCGGCTGGGCCGACCAGATCATCGGCCGCCTGATGGACGTCTTCCTCGCCTTCCCGCTGCTGGTGTTCGCCATCGCGCTGGCCGGCGTCATCCCTGACAAGGGGTTCGGGCTGGAGGGCAACGGGCTGCGCATCGCGATGCTCGTGTTCATCATCGGCTTCTTCAGCTGGCCGAGCATCGGCCGTATCGTCCGGGGCCAGACGCTGTCGCTGCGCGAGCGCGAGTTCGTCGACGCGGCGCGGAGCCTGGGCGCGCGCAACGGCTACATCCTGTTCCGCGAGATCCTCCCCAACCTGATGGCGCCGATCCTGGTCTACGCGACGCTGCTGATCCCGACGAACATCCTGTTCGAGGCGGCGCTGTCGTTCCTGGGCGTCGGCATCAACCCGCCGACCCCGACCTGGGGCGGCATGCTCTCGGAGGCGGTGCGCTTCTACACGCTGCCGCACTTCGTGCTCTTCCCCGGCTTGGCGATCTTCATCACTGTCCTGGCGTTCAACCTGTTCGGCGACGGCCTTCGGGACGCCTTCGACCCGCGGGCGCACTGACCCTTCGCCCTGCTCCATCCCCATCTCCACTAACAAGGGGTAGTCAATGAGAAGGAAATCCGCACTGGCAGCGGCCGCGACAGCGACGCTGGCCCTGGTGCTCTCCGCCTGTGGCGGCGGAGGGGGCGGCAGCAATTCCCAGCAGCCCGCCCAGTCGGCGTCCGGCGCTGCCGCGCAACCCGCGTTCAACGCCGCGCTCACCGAGGTGTTCAACCCTTCCACCAAGAAGGGCGGCACTCTGAAAGTCGCGAACTATGCAGACTGGGACAGCCTGGACCCCGCTGACACCTACTACGGCTACTCGTTCAACTTCGGCCGGTACTACTGGCGGACGCTGACGACGTACAAGACGGGCCCCGGCAAGGACAGCAACACGGTCGTCCCGGACCTGGCCGAGGCGCTGGGCGAGCCGAGCGACGAGGGCAAGACCTGGACGTACAAGATCAAGAGTGGTCTGAAGTTCGAGGACGGCACCCCGATCACGGCCAAGGACGTCGCCTACGCGGTGGCGCGGTCGTACGACAAGGAGACCTTCCCGCACGGCCCGTCCTACCTCAACGAGCTGCTCGACTGGCCGAAGGACTTCAAGGGCGTCTACAAGACCCCGGACGCCGACTACAGCTCGGCCGTCGAGGCGACCGACGACTCCACCGTCGTCTTCCACCTGAAGGAGCCGTTCGCCTCCTTCGACTACATCGTGCAGATGCCGATGACCGCCCCGGTGCCCAAGGACAAGGACACCGGCGCGAAGTATAAGGAGCACGTGATCTCCTCCGGCCCGTACAAGTTCGAGACGAACGAGGCCGGCAAGCGCTTCAGCCTGGTCCGTAACGAGAACTGGGACGCGGCGACCGACCCGAACCGCCCGGCGCTGCCGGACAAGATCGAGGTCCAGCTCAACGTCAACGCCGACGACGTGGACAACCAGCTCATCTCCGGTGACATCCACCTCGACGTCCAGGGCACCGGCATGCAGCCGGCCGCTCTCGGCAAGGTGCTGCCCGACCCGGCGCTGAAGGCCCGCACGGACAACCCGACGATCCCGAGGCTCTGGTTCGTCTCGGTGATCCCGGAGACCCCGCCGCTGGACAACATCGAGTGCCGCAAGGCCGTCATGTGGGCCGCCGACCGCGTCGCCAACCAGACCGCCTTCGGCGGCGAGGTCGCCGGCGGCGAGATCGCCACGAACGTGATGCCGCCGCCCATCGTCGGCCAGGAGAAGTTCGACCTGTACGCGACGCCGGAGAACAAGGGCGACGTCGAGAAGGCCAAGGCCGCGCTGACCGCCTGCGGCCAGCCGAACGGCTTCTCCACCACGATGACCTTCCGCGCCGACCGTCCGCGCGAGAAGGCGCTGGCCGAGTCGATGCAGCAGGCGCTGGCCCGGGTCGGCATCAAGCTGACGCTCAAGGGCTTCCCCGGCTCCAGCTACTTCTCGGACTATGCCGGCAACGTCAACTACGTCAAGAAGAACGGCGTCGGCCTCGCCGCCCACGGCTGGGGCTCCGACTGGCCTGACGGCTACGGCTTCATGCAGGCCATCGTCGACAGCCGCACCATCCGCCCCGCGGGCAACTACAACCTGAGCGTCAAGAGCGACAAGGTCGACGGCCTGATCGACCAGGCCAAGGCCGAGCTCGACGAGACCAAGCGCAACAAGCTGTGGGTCGACGTCGACAAGGCCGTCATGGAGGACGCCTCCATCCTCCCGGTGGTGTGGGCCAAGTCGCTGCTGCTGCGCGGCCAGGGCGTGACCAACCTCGCCTACAACGAAGGCCAGAGCCAGTACGACTACGCCCTGCTCGGCGTGGAGTGACCAGGCGGGCTTCGGGGAACTAGCGAAGGCAGGTGAAGGCAGGGATGGCCTGCCCGGCGACGGGCAGGCCATCCGGCCGGCAGCGGTGCTCACATACATCATCAGACGACTCATCGGCGCCATCGCCATGCTGATCGTCATCAGCATGGTCACCTTCGGCATCTTCTTCGTGGTGCCGCAGTGGGCCGGATCCAGTCCCGAGGCGATGGCCTCCCGGTACGTCGGCCGCGCGGCCACACCGGAGACGGTGCACCTGGTGGCGCAGAAGCTCGGCTTCTACGACCCGGTCATCGTCCAGTACGGCCGGTTCGCCAAGGGCATTGTCGCCGGTGCCGAGTACGACTACGGCGCCGGGGTCGAGCAGTGCCCCGCGCCCTGTTTCGGCTACTCCTTCATCTCCGGCCAGCCCGTGTGGCCGGACCTGCTGGACCGGATGCCGGTGACGTTCTCGCTGGCCATCGGCGCGGCCCTGCTCTGGGTGCTGGGCGGCGTGTCCGTGGGCGTCATCTCCGCGTTGCGGCGCGGCACCTTCTTCGACCGGTTGTCGATGGGCACCGCGCTGGCCGGGGTGTCGTTGCCGATCTTCTTCACCGGCATGCTCTCGCTGGTCGTCTTCAGCTACGGGCTGGGCTGGACACCACCGGGCGGCTCGTGGACGGACTTCACCGAGAATCCGGCGCAGTGGGCCTTCAACCTGCTGCTTCCCTGGATCACGCTGGCGTTCCTGTTCGCGGCCACCTACGCCCGGCTCACCCGCGCCGGCATGCTGGAGACCATGGGCGAGGACTACGTGCGCACCGCCAGGGCCAAGGGCCTGAGCGAACGCGACGTCGTCGTCAAACACGGCCTGCGGGCCGCGCTGACGCCGATCCTCACCCTCTTCGGCATCGACTTCGGCCTCCTCATCGGCGGCGCGGTCCTCACCGAGACCACCTATACTCTGCCCGGGCTCGGCCAGTTCGCCATCCTGGCCATCCGCAACCAGGACCTGCCGCAGGTGATGGGCGTGGTGTTGTTCGCCGCCTGCTTCGTCGTGGTCGCGAGTCTGATCGTCGACCTGCTCTACGCCTGGGTCGACCCGAGGGTGAGGTTGTCGTGAGCTTCCTGGACGTCAAGGATCTCAAGATCCATTTCCCGACCGACGACGGCGTCGTCAAGTCCGTCGACGGGCTCACCTTCGGCCTGGAGCGCGGCCAGACGCTCGGCATCGTGGGCGAGTCCGGCTCCGGCAAGAGCGTGACCAGCCTCGGCATCCTCGGCCTGCACAAGGGCGGGCGGGCCAAGATCTCCGGCGAGATCTGGCTCGACGGCGAGGAGCTCGTCTCGGCCCCCGCCGAGCAGGTGCGCGGGCTGCGCGGCAAGAAGATGGCGATGATCTTCCAGGATCCGCTGTCGTCCATGCACCCCTACTACACGGTCGGCCACCAGATCATCGAGGCGTACCGGATCCACAACGCCGTCAGCAAGCAGGTGGCGCGCAAGCACGCCGTCGACCTGCTCGGCCGCGTCGGCATCCCGGAGCCCGGCAAGCGCGTCGACAGCTACCCGCACGAGTTCTCCGGCGGCATGCGCCAGCGCGCGATGATCGCCATGGCGCTGTCGTGCGACCCCGAGCTGCTCATCGCCGACGAGCCCACCACCGCGCTCGACGTCACCGTGCAGGCCCAGATCCTCGACCTGATGCGTGACCTGCAGCGCGAGTTCAACTCCGCGCTCATCATCATCACCCACGACCTCGGCGTCGTGGCGGAGCTGGCCGACGACATCCTCGTCATGTACGGCGGCAAGTGCGTCGAGTACGGCAAGACCGACGAGATCTTCTACAACCCCGAGCACCCCTACACGTGGGGGCTGCTGGGCTCGATGCCCCGCCTCGACCGGGAGCCCACCGAGCGGCTGCTGCCCATCAAGGGCTCGCCGCCGTCCCTCATCAACGTGCCGCCCGGGTGCGCCTTCCACCCGCGCTGCCCGTACGCCGACCGCACCGAGGGGCGGGCGTCCACCGAGGTGCCGGACCTGGCGCCGACCGAGCGCGGCCACCTGGTGCGCTGTCACATGCCCAGGACGGAGCGGCGGTCGCTGTGGGAGAACGAGATCAAGCCAGTGCTGGAGACCCAGTGAGCGAGAACGAGCCGCTTCTGTCCGTCAGGAACGTGGAGAAGCACTTCCCCGTCACCGCGGGCCTGTTCAAGAAGCAGGTCGCCGCCGTCAAGGCGGTCGACGGCATCAGCTTCGACGTGTTCAAGGGCGAGACGCTCGGCCTGGTGGGGGAGTCCGGCTGCGGCAAGTCGACCACCGGCAGGCTCGTCACGCGCCTGCTGGAGCCGACCGGCGGCTCGGTCGAGTTCGAGGGCCGCGACATCACCCACCTGAGCCAGGGCAAGCTGCGCCCGCTGCGCCGCGACATGCAGATGATCTTCCAGGATCCCTACTCGTCGCTGAACCCCCGCCACACGGTCGGCGCGATCGTCGGCGCCCCGTTCCGCATCCAGGGCGTCCGCACCGAGAACGGCGTCAAGAAGGCGGTCCAGGACATCCTGGCGCTGGTCGGGCTCAACCCCGAGCACTACAACCGCTACCCGCACGAGTTCTCCGGCGGCCAGCGCCAGCGCATCGGCATCGCCCGCACGCTCGCGCTCAAGCCGAAGCTCATCATCGCCGACGAGCCCGTCTCGGCGCTGGACGTGTCGATCCAGGCCCAGGTCGTCAACCTGCTGGAAGACCTGCAGAAGGAGCTCGACCTCACCTACGTGGTGATCGCGCACGACCTGTCGGTGGTGCGCCACATCAGTGACCGGGTCGCGGTCATGTACCTGGGCAAGATCGTGGAGATCGCCGATCGCAAGCGCCTCTACAGCTCGCCCATGCACCCCTACACCAACGCGCTGCTGTCGGCGGTGCCGGTGCCCGACCCGAAGGCGCGCAAGGAGCGCGAGCGCATCCGGCTCAAGGGCGACGTGCCCAGCCCGCTCAACCCGCCGCCCGCCTGCCGCTTCCACACCCGCTGCTGGAAGGCGCAGGAGATCTGCAAGACCGTGGAGCCGCCGCTGGAGACGCTGGCGAGCGGCCACAGCGTCGCCTGCCACTTCCCGGAGAACGCCCCGGTCGCCGCCGCCACGGCCGGCGAGGCGGGCAAGGACTGACGCGCCGCGCCCTGTCCCGGCCCGCGGGTCAGGACAGGGCGCCCGGCGTGATCAGGCCCGTCTCGTACGCGAGCACGACGGCCTGCACCCGGTCGCGCAGCCCCAGCTTCGTCAGCACGTTGCCGACGTGGGTCTTGACCGTGGTCTCGCTCACCACGAGCTTGGCGGCGATCTCCGCGTTGGACATGCCCTTGGCGATCAGCCGCAGCACCTCCAGCTCCCGGTCGGTCAGCCGGTCGAGCCGCGCCGGGGTGGCCTGCTCGTAGGCCGGGGGCAGCCGGGCGGCGAAGCGGTCGAGCAGCCGCCGGGTCACGCTCGGCGCCACGATCGCGTCGCCCGCCGCCACCACCCGGATCGCCTGCACCAGCTCGTCCGGCGGCACGTCCTTCAGCAGGAACCCCGACGCGCCCGAGCGCAGCGCCTCCACGATGTACTCGTCGAGGTCGAAGGTGGTCAGCACGAGCACCTTCGGCACGTGCGCCGCCGGCGCCGCCTCGCGCACGATCCGGCGGGTCGCCTCGATCCCGTCGACACCCGGCATGCGGATGTCCATCAGCACCACGTCGGGCAGCAGCGCCCGGGTCTGCTCCTGCGCGCCGGTGCCGTCGCCGGCCTGGCCCACGACCGTGATGTCGGGCTCGGCCTCGAGAATCAGGCGGAAACCGGTGCGCAGCAGCGGCTGGTCGTCGACCAGCAGGACTCTGATCGTCATCGCTCGTCCTTCAACGGGAACCTCGCCCGCACCTCGAAACCGCCCCCCGACTTCGGGCCCACGTCAATGATCCCACCATAGAGGGCCACGCGTTCGCGAATGCCCACCAGCCCGTGCCCGGGCGGCCGGGCCCCGGCCGCCGCGCCCAGGCCGTCGTCCTCGACCCGTACGTCCAGCTCGCCCGGCGCGTGGCGGACCGTCACCTCGGCCCGGGCGCCCGCGCCCGCGTGCCGCAGGCTGTTGGTCAGCCCCTCCTGGACCAGCCGGTAGGCGGCCAGGTCGACGCCCGCCGGAAGCGGCCGCCCGGCCTCGCCGTGCACCGACAGGCCGGTGTCGAGACCGGCCTCGCGCATCTGCTCGACCAGCGCGGGCAGGTCGCGTAGGCCCGGCTGCGGCCCCAGCTCGGCCCGCGTGCCGGCGCGCAGCACGCCCACCAGGTCGCGCATCTCGGCCATCGCGACGCGGCCGGTGTTCTCGATCGCCGACAGAGCCTCGCGGGCCAGCTCCGGATCGGAGGCCAGCACCTTGCGGGCGGCGGCCGCCTGCACCGTCATCACGCTCACGTGGTGGGCCACCACGTCGTGCAGCTCGCGGGCGATCCGCGAGCGCTCCTCGGCCCGCGCCGCCCGGGTGTCGGCCGCGTGCGCGCGCTCCAGCCGGGCCGCGCGGTCCTTCAGCTCGGCCAGGTAGGCGCGGCGCAGCCGCAGGCTCCGCCCGGCCCCCCACAGCGCGACCAGCACCACGATCACCACCAGGTGGTCGCTCCAACGGGCCGGCGTCACCGGCCCGGCCGACACCCCCACCGTGTAGACGGCCAGCGACAGCGTCAGCGCGCACAGCGCCGCCGCCAGCCCCCGGTGGGCCGCCACCGAGTAGAGCAGCACCAGCCCGGCGGGCGCGGCCGGCCCGAACCCGTAGCCGAGCGCGGCCAGCAGCGTCTGGGGCACCAGGCTCGCGCACAGGCCCGCCAGCGGCCACGACCTGCGCACGGCCACCGGCGCCGACATGAGCAGCACCAGCGCCACGCCGAACGCGTCGGGCGCGCGGGTCCACTCGGCGCGCGCGGCGCTCTGGAGCAGGAACAGCGGCACCGAACCCACGGCCACGAGCAGGGCCAGGACCGAGTCATGGAACGTCATTCGGCCGGTGCGCACCGCTTCACTGTAGGCCCAGGTGAGAGCCCGGAACCTCCTCCCCAAGAAGGATCCCGGGCCAGGACCGGGCAGGGAGGGGGCTACAGCTCGTCGCTGGCCGCCCGCCGGTTGCTCCGGACGGTGTCGCCGGGCTGGCGGTCGGGCACCGGCGGGGGAGTGCCGCCGAACTCCGGGCACAGCGCCTGGTGGTCGCACCAGTCGCACAGCCGGCTCGGCCGCGACCGCCACTCGCCGGTCTCCAGCGCCCGCTCGATCGCCGCCCACAGCGCCCGCACCTTGCGCTCGGTCGCCAGCAGGTCGGCCTCGTCGGGCGCGTAACGCAGCACCTCGCCCCGCCCGCCCAGGTAGACGAGCTGCAGCAGCCGGGGCACCTCGCCGCGCAGCCGCCACAGCACCAGCGCGTAGAACTTCATCTGGAACAGCGCCTTGGCCTCCCACTCCGGCCCCGGCGCGCTGCCCGTCTTGTAGTCGACCACCCGGACCTCGCCGGTCGGCGCCACGTCGAGCCGGTCGACGTAGCCCCGCAGCATCAGCCCGCCGTCGAGCACCGCCTGCACGTAGAGCTCGCGCTCGGCGGGCTCCAGCCGGGTCGGGTCCTCCAGCGTGAAGTAGCGCTCCAGCATCGCCCGCGCCTGCGCCAGCCACTCGGCCCGCTCGGCATCGTCGGCGAACATCTCGCCGTAGAGCGGCTCCTCGGCCAGCAGGCGCTCCCACTGCGGCTCCAGCAGCTCCAGCGCCGCCTGCACCGACCGGCGCGGCGCCGGCAGGTCGTAGAGCCGCTCCAGCACCGCGTGGACCACGGTGCCGCGCACCGCGGCCTGCGACGGCTTCTCCGGAAGCTGGTCGATCACCCGGAACCGGTAGAGCAGCGGGCAGGTCATGAAGTCGCCCGCCCGGGACGGGGAGAGGGCTCCGATGATCACCGGCTCGGTCAGCGTCATGCACCGCACTCTAGGTCACCGGCCCGACATAATACGGCGGCGAGTCCTGGATCACGTGGTCCGGCGCGTAGCATCAAGGGCAGCGGCGGCATCCGGTGATGCGGCCGGTGACGCGGCCCATGATGCGGCCGGTGGCGGCGTGGACGGCGAGGAGTGCGGTGAGCGAGCAGAGCCCGCGGCAGGAGTTCTCGGGCATCCGGATGGGGAAGCCCTTCGGGATCCCGGTTTACGTGTCGTGGACGTGGTTCATCGTCGCGGCCTTCATCACCTGGCTGTTCGGCGACACCGTGCGCGACATGCTGCCGCACCTGTCCAGCGGCGCCGCCTACGCGGTCGCGTTCGTCTTCGCGGTGCTCCTGTACGTGTCGGTCCTGCTGCACGAGCTGGCCCACAGCGTGCTGGCCAAGGCCTACGGGCTGCCGGTGCGCCGCATCACCCTCTACCTGCTGGGCGGCGTGTCGGAGATCGAGAAGGAGCCGCCCACGCCCGGCAAGGAATTCATGGTCGCCGCGGCGGGCCCGGCGCTGTCGCTGGGCCTGGCCGGGATCGGCTACGCCGCCGACGAGTTCCTGATCAACGGCGGGGGCATCCCGGAGGTGCTCATCTGGCAGCTGTGGGTGTCCAACCTCATCGTGGGCGTGTTCAACCTGCTGCCCGGCCTGCCGCTCGACGGCGGGCGGCTGCTGCGCGCCGGTGTGTGGAAGCTGACCAGCAGCCCCGGCGCCGGCACGGTCGCCGCCGCGTGGGGCGGCCGGATCCTCGCCGTGGCGCTGGTGGCGATCCCGTTCGCGATGTCCACGATGTCCGGCCAGGAGCTCGACCCGCGCGACCTGATCTGGCCGTTCGTGCTGGCCTCCTTCATCTGGGTGGCCGCCGGGCAGTCGCTCAAGGCGGCCCGGTTCCGGGCCCGCATCCCGCAGCTCAACGCCCGCGGGCTGGCGCGCCGGGCGATCCCGGTGACGGCCGAGACGCCGCTGGCCGAGGCGCTGCGGCAGGCCGCCGAGAGCCGGGCGGGCGCGCTCGTCGTGGTCGACCACGACGGCAGGCCGCTGGCGATCGTCAACGAGTCGGCCGTGCAGGCCACCCCCGAGCACCGGCGGCCCTGGGTCGACGTGGGCGCGCTGGCCAAGTCGCTGGAGCCGTCCGTGGTGCTGGCCGCCGATCTGGAGGGCGAGGCGCTCATCGACGCCATGCGCGAGGCGCCCGCGGGCGAGTACCTGCTCGTGGAGCGGGGTGGGGAGATCTACGGGGTGCTCGCCACCGCCGACGTCAACCGCGTCTTCATCGGCGTCTGATTTGTCCCACTCGTCTAAGCGACCGGCCCCGGATAATGTCATTGATCGGGACGCCGGAGTTTCGATGCTGCGACGTCTGGCCGATAGTGTGCTGTTTGCCCGAGCTTGCACAGTTGGGGGGCGGCGCGACGGCCTCGCGTCCGGGATGCGTATGAGTGCCGTCATACCGTCGGCTTTCGGTAAGGAGAGTTGAGTGACCGAGCGCAGCACGGTCATGGGGGAGGACTCATGACTGACCACGGCTTCGGGACCGTGCGCCCGCTTCCCGGCGACGGCCTGGTCGCCTATCTGGGCGGCCTGCTGCTGGTGTGCGACGCGGACGAGGCCGCCGGCACCGGCCTGATCGAGGCGCTGCGCGAGACGGCCGCCTCCGGCGGCGACGGCAGGGCGCTGGCCCGGCGCGCCGCCCAGGTCCTCGCCGCCAACATGGCCGGCGACCCGGCCACTTGCGCGGTCGCGGGCCCGGTCGGCGGCGGCGTGGCCGTCCTGGTCAGCGGCTCGGCCTCGGCCACCGTCACCACCGCCTCAGGCGAGACCCGCCTGGCCGGCAGCGACTCCCTCACCTGGTCCGACCGGCTCATCGCCGGCCCCGTCGAGCGGATCGAGCTCAGCCTCCCCGGCGCCCGCGACCCGCACCCGGCCGTCGGCTTCTCCGGCGGCGTCGTGCACGGCGGCGGCATCACGGCCGCCCCCGGCGACGCGGACGAGCCTGGCGAGCCCGCCGGCAGCCGGTCCGGCGCCGACGAGCGCTCCGAGCGGGCCGAGCGCTCCAGGTCGCTCACCAGCGAGATGCCCAACACGGCCCTGCACATGGAGCCCGACCTGCTGCCGCGCGCCGAGCCGCCGGCCCAGGCCCCGCCCTACCCGCTGTCCGGCCCCGAGCCCGGCCCGCCCTCGGGCCCGCAGTTCCGGCCGCAGCCGCCGTCGGCGCCCCACCACCCCGGGCCCCAGCCCCAGCCCCAGATCCAGTCGCAGCCTCAGCCGCCGTCGCAGCCGCACCTCGCGCCACCGGGGGCCGAGCAGCCGGGGCCGCCGGGCCCGCCGCCGTTCCCCAGCCACGACGAGCCCGCGCCCGCGCCGGGCAACGGCACCGTCCCCGAGTACGAGCAGGCCCCGCCGCAGCAGGAGCACTTCGAGCCAGGCCCGCCGCTGATGGGCCCGCCCTCGCTCGACCCGCCGTCGCACCTGGGCCCGCCGCCCGGAGACCACCCGCCGCACCTCGGCCCGCCGCCGGAGCCGTTCGACCAGCCGCAGGGGCCGCCCCCGCCGTTCGACCCGCAGGGGCACCCACAAGGGCACCCGCAGCCCGGCCACGAGCAGCCCGACCACGGCGACCGGCCGCTCGTCTACGGCGTCGACTGCACCAACGACCACTTCAACGACCCGCGCGCCCCCTACTGCGCGGTGTGCGGCATCGCGCTCGTGCAGCGCTCGCTCGTCCCGTACAAGGGGCCGCGCCCGCAGCTCGGCGTGCTCGTGCTCGACGACGGCACCGCGCTGCCGCTCGACAGCGACTACCTGCTCGGCCGCGACCCCGAGCGGGCGCCCGAGGTGGCCGGCGGCAACGCCCGCCCCGCCAAGGTGACCAGCCCCGACGGCTCGGTCTCGCGGCGGCATCTGCGGGTGGCGCTCGACGGCTGGGACGTCAACCTGGTTGACCTCGGCTCGGTCAACGGCACCCAGATCCAGCCGCCCGGCGACCCGAACTTCTACGACATCCCGCCCAACGAGCCCGTCACGATCGCGCCCGGCACGACCGTGCGCGTCGGCGTCTCACGGACGCTGCGTTTCGAGGCCCACCGCGGCTGAACCGTTTCCCGGCGCGCATTCACCACGCGGCTCTGCCCGCGCCGGGAAACGCCGTACAACCGGTAAACGCCGGACGTACGGAAACGGCGTACGGGTCAATCCGGGCCGGTTACGGGCGGCCGGATCCGCTGTTGCGGACGTACGGGAACGCGGGGGCGGCGGGGCGGTGTGAAGGCCTGCACGCCGCGCAGCAGGCGGGTGGCCGCCTCCAGGTCGCCGGCGGCCTCCAGGGCGCGCCCGGCGGCGGTGGCGAAGCGGCCCAGCAGGTGTTCGTCGGCCGTGTCGAAGGCGCGGCCCGCCACCCACAGCGACACGTGGTCGCACGTCGTCAGCGGCACCGGCGTGGCCAGGAAGCCGGGCGCGCCCACCGAGGCGTCCCGGGCCAGGCACAGGGGCCCGTCCGCGGCGGCCAGCTCCTTCAGCACGCCCGACTCCGCCAGCCAGGCCCGCATCCGCAGCGGATCGCCCGGCGGCCCGTGCGTGTGGACGGCGTGCGCCTCCTCACGCAGCGGATCGCAGCGGACGAACCCCGCGTAGGCGGCGCGGGCGACCGTCGCGGCGGCGCGCGCCAGGCGATCGGTCAGCCCCGCCCGGTCCAGGCAGGAGAACGCGGAGATGAGCTCGCGCATGGCGACATGGACACGTTCGTCTGGCATCGTGACATCCCTCGGCTGAGGCGCTCAGGACCAAGCCGTTCGTTCACGCTGATTGCAGGGGCGGTGACTCGGAGTATCTTCCGCCGCGCGCCCCTTGGCCAGACCTCAAAGCGGTAATCAGGATTTCTCGCCCGCATCGGGACGCATCAGGACCCAGCACAGCTCGTCCGCGTGGCCGCCGCCGGCCTTCGGCAGGAGCTTGTGGCGCATCCCCTCACGGACGAACCCGGCGCGCTCCAGCACCGCCTGCGACGCGGTGTTGGACACCTCGGTGCCGGCGACGATCCGGTGCAGCGGGGTCTCGGCGAACGCCCACCCGGTCAGCAGGCGCACCGCCCGCGTCATGAAGCCCCGGCCGCGGAAGCGTTCGGTCAGCGAGTAGCCCACCATGGCCTGCCCGAACTCGGGGACGATCTGCACGAGCTGGATGTGCCCGGCGAACTCGCCCGTCCCGGCGTCCCTGATCGCCAGCTCGACCCGCTGCCCGGACACCCAGAAGTAGCCGGTGTAGCGGCAGCGGCGCTCGTCGTCGGCCGGGGAGTTGGCGGCGCCCACGCCGTACTCGGCCACGCTCGGCTCCTGGAGCATCCGGTGGAAGGCGCCGGCGTCGTCCACCGTCATCGGCGTCAGGCACACCACCCCGTCGGACAGCTCCCCGCCGGCGAAGAACGGCAGGAACGGCTCCCAGAGCCCGGCCGGGTCGCGGCCGATCCTGCCGAACGTCACCACGTCCGTCCGCCGCCCGTCGCGCAGCGTCTTGGCGTCGCGCCTGCGGCCCTCCTCGGTGAAGCCCGAGCGGTAGGCCGCCCGCAGGCTCGCCACGTTCTCCACCTCGGCCTCCAGCTCGACCCGCGCCACGCCGTGGTCGAGCAGCCAGTCGCTCAGCCCGCGCGCCGCCGCCGAGGCCACCCCCTTGCCGCGCGCCCACGGCGACACCAGGTAGCCGAGCCGCACCGTCCCCCACCTGTCGGGCGCGCTCACCCCGACGGCGCCCACGTAGCGGCCGTCCTGGGTGATCGCGAACTCCGCGGCGCCCTCGTCCCACTTCTCCTCCGCGCGAGCCAGGTACGCCAGCGCGTCCTGCCGGGTGTAAGGCGAAGGCAGCAAGGGGAGGAACCTGGCCGACACCGGATCGTCGCAGGTGGCGACGATGGCGTCGGCGTCGTCGGCGCCCGGGACGCGCAGCACCAGGGAGCCGACGGAGATCACTTCACGCGGGAACATCCCCCATTGATATCGCGCGTCCAGACGTGCTCGAAAGCCCTATAACCTTGCCGCCATGGGTTTCCGCAGGCATGGGCCGTTCCGGCCCGGGGATCAGGTGCAGCTCACCGACCCCAAGAACAAGCGCCACACGATCACGCTCAAGGAGGACGGCGTCTTCCACACGCACAAGGGCGCCATCCCGCACAGCGAGCTGATCGGTCAGCCCGAGGGCTCCGTGGTGCGCTCCTCCGGCGGCACCCAGTACCTGGCCTTCCGCCACCTGCTGCAGGACTACACGCTGGCGATGCCGCGCGGCGCGGCGGTCATCTACCCCAAGGACGCCTCGATGATCGTCGGCATGGCCGACATCTTCCCCGGCGCCCGGGTGATCGAGGCCGGCGTCGGCTCCGGCGCGCTGACGTGCTTCCTGCTGCGGGCCGTCGGCCCCGAGGGGCACGTGACCTCGTACGAGCGCCGCCAGGAGTTCGCGGACGTGGCGGCCAAGAACGTGGAGAAGTTCTACGGCGGCCCGATGGACGACAACTGGCGCCTGGTCGTGGGCGACCTCGTCGCCTCGATCGACGAGAGCGACGTCGACCGCGTCATCCTCGACATGCTGGCTCCCTGGGAGTGCGTCGACGCCGCCGCCAAGGCGCTCACGCCGGGCGGCGTGATCTGCTGTTACGTGGCCACGACCACCCAGATGTCGAAAACCGTCGAGGCCATTCGCGATCACGGGAGTTTCACCGAGCCTCAGGCGTGGGAGACCCTGGTTCGCGACTGGCATGTCGAAGGGCTCGCCGTCCGGCCCGATCACCGGATGATCGGCCACACGGGATTCCTCGTCTCCGCCCGTCGCATGGCCGACGGCGTGACCCCGCCGCCGCGCCGCCGACGACCGAAGGGGACGACCGAGGAACTATGACGATTTGGCCACGAGGGTGCGTTGGCGCGTGACACGGGAACAGATCACCGTGTGCATATGCTGGGAGTATTAAACGCACTATTGGGGATTATTCACCAAATACTGATTGTCACTGTACGAACACTGCCCGGCCAGGTTACGGAGGGGCCCGAGATAGGTAAGGTCCTAAGTAGTCGCCCTCGACTGGGAAGGAGGTGACGGGGCGTGGCAGCTCGCGATGATGCTGAGGCTCGAGCCGCGCAGCGCGAACGGGAGGTCGCTGATCTTTCAACACAGGTCTCCTTCCTCCAGGAGGAGATCACCGCGCTGAGGCGGAAGCTTGCCGAGTCACCCCGTCAGGCCAGAGTCCTCGAAGAGCGTCTCCACGAAGCGCAGGCTAACCTCGCGGCCGTGACCGGCCAGAACGAGCGCCTGGTGGCAACGCTCAAGGAGGCCAGGGATCAGATCGTCGCCCTCAAGGAGGAGGTCGACCGGCTGGCGCAGCCGCCATCCGGGTTCGGCACCTTCCTGGAGGCCCGGGAAGACGGCACGATCGAGGTGTTCACCGGCGGCCGCAAGCTGCGGGTGAACGTCAGCCCCGCCGTCGACGTCGACTCGCTGCGGCGTGGCCAGGAGGTCATGCTCAACGAGGCGCTCAACGTGGTCGAAGCACTCGGCTACGAAGAGGTCGGCGAGATCGTGATGCTCAAGGAGCTCCTCGACGAGGGCAAGCGCGCCCTGGTCATCTCGCACGCCGACGAGGAGCGGGTCGTGCGGCTCGCCGAGTCGCTCGTCGGCCAGCCCATCAGGGCCGGGGACTCGCTGCTCCTGGAGCCGCGCTCGGGTTACGTCTACGAGCGCATCCCCAAGTCCGAAGTCGAAGAGCTCGTGCTGGAAGAGGTGCCTGACATCTCCTACGAGGAGATCGGCGGCCTCATGCGGCAGATCGAGCAGATCAGGGACGCCATCGAGCTGCCCTATCTGCACGCCGACCTGTTCCGTGAGCACAAGCTCCGCCCGCCCAAGGGCGTCCTGCTCTACGGCCCGCCCGGCTGCGGCAAGACGCTCATCGCCAAGGCCGTCGCCAACTCCCTGGCCAAGCAGGTCGCGGAGAAGACCGGCCAGTCCGGCAAGAGCTTCTTCCTCAACATCAAGGGCCCGGAGCTGCTCAACAAGTACGTCGGCGAGACCGAGCGGCACATCCGCCTGGTCTTCCAGCGCGCGCGTGAGAAGGCCTCCGAGGGCACTCCGGTGATCGTGTTCTTCGACGAGATGGACTCGATCTTCCGCACCCGTGGCTCCGGCGTCTCGTCCGACGTCGAGAACACCATCGTCCCCCAGCTGCTGTCGGAGATCGACGGCGTCGAGGGCCTGGAGAACGTCATCGTCATCGGCGCCTCCAACCGCGAGGACATGATCGACCCGGCGATCCTGCGGCCCGGCCGCCTGGACGTCAAGATCAAGATCGAGCGGCCGGACGCCGAGGCGGCCAAGGACATCTTCTCCAAGTACCTGATCGCCGACCTTCCCCTCCACCCGGACGACCTCGCCGAGCACGGGCAGTCGCGCGAGGCCACCATCCACGGCATGATCCAGAGCGTCGTCGAGCGCATGTACACCGAGAGCGAGGAGAACCGCTTCCTCGAGGTGACCTACGCCAACGGCGACAAGGAAGTCCTCTACTTCAAGGACTTCAACTCCGGCGCGATGATCCAGAACATCGTCGACCGGGGCAAGAAGATGGCCATCAAGCAGTTCCTCGAAAGCGGCCAGAAGGGCCTGCGGGTGCAGCACCTGCTCGCGGCCTGCGTGGACGAGTTCTCCGAGAACGAGGACCTGCCCAACACCACCAACCCCGACGACTGGGCCCGCATCTCCGGCAAGAAGGGCGAGCGGATCGTCTACATCCGCACGCTCGTCTCCGGCAAGCAGGGCGCCGAAGCCGGCCGGTCCATCGACACCGTCGCCAACACCGGCCAATACCTGTAAGACCCCGAGAGGAGCCGCCGGCCGCGTCGAAAGCGCTGGTCGGCGGCTCCTATCGTGGGAGGGTGCTCAGCAGCAACCGCCTCCGCGTCCTCCTCGAGGTGTTCCGCGCCGGCAGCATCGCCGCCGCCGCCCGCGAGCTGAAACTGTCGCCCTCCGCCGTCTCCCACCAGCTCGCCCGCCTGGAGGGCGAAGCGGGCGTCGGCCTCGTCGAACGCAACGCGCAGAGCCTGCGCCTCACCGACGCCGGCCGCCGCCTCGCCCACCGCGCCCAGGAAGTCGTCGACATCCTCGAAGCCGCCGAGAAGGACCTGCGCGCCCAGGCCCGCGTCGACGCCGGGGCGCTGCGCATCGGCTTCTTCGCCTCCGCCGGCTACCGCCTCGTGCCCCTCGCCCTGTCGCGCTTCGCCAGCCGCTACCCGGCCGTCACCCTCGACCTCGTCGAAGGGCAGCCGTTCGAGCTCCTGACCGACCTCGAACGCGGCGCCCTCGACATCCTCGTCGTCTTCGAGCACGCGCTCGACCCGTGGGAGTGCCCCGAAGGCATCGAAGTGCTGCCGCTGCTCGACGAGCCGCAGCTCCTCGTCGTCCCCAACGGCCACCCCGCCGCCCGCCGGCCGCGCATCCGCCTCGCCGACCTCGCCGACGAGCCGTGGATCACCACGTTCGGCGCCGACCACCCCGTCTCCATCCTCGAACGGGCCGGCGCCCTCGAAGGCTTCACCCCGCAGATCCGCTGCCGCAGCGACCACTACGAGGTCACGATCGGCCTCGTCCGGGCCGGGCTCGGCGTCGCCCTCGTGCCCAGCCTCGGCCTGCACGGCGTCACCGGCGTCCAGATCCGCCGCCTTCAGACGCCCCAGCTGCACCGCCGCATCGGCGTCGCCCGGCGCGCCACCAACCCCAACCCGGCGGCCAAGTCCTTCACCGCCTACCTCCGCACCGCCGCCGCCCAGCTCCGCAACTCCCTGCCGAGCTGACGGCCCCGGGCGGCCCCTGTTTCTCGGGGGCGCGCCCGTACCGCAGGCTTCCCTACCGGGTCGCGGCGGCGGCGATCAGGGCGCCCGTGAGGCGGACCGCCCGCACCAGGTCCTGGTCCGAGCCCGGCGGGCCGCCGGCGAGGACCGCGTAGGCGAGCGGGCCCATGAGCCCCACGTCCGTACGGATGCCGTCGTCCGTGCCCGTCTTGCAGGCGACCCTGCCGCCCTCCGGATCATGCCCCAGCAGCGCCGGGACCAGGCCGTGGTCGGTGTTGGCCAGCATCCACTCGCGCATCAGCACCTGCCACCCGGCCGGGCCCGCCACCAGCGCCGCCAGCCCCGCCAGCTCCCCGGCCGTGCCGATCGCGAACGTCGCCGGATGCTCCGGGCCGCGCGGCTCCCTGATCCGGTCCAGCAGCCGCGTCCGGGTCAGCCCGAGCGCCGCGCCGGCCGCGTTCACCCGGTCCAGGCCGATGCGGCGCAGCAGCGCGTTCGTCGCCGTGTTGTCGCTCACCGCCGCCGTCATCAGGGCCAGGTCGCCGACCGTCCACGTACGCGCCGACAGGCCCAGCAGCAGGCCCGACCCGCCGCAGTAGTCGTCGTCGTGCACCCGCACCGGCTCGTCCGGGTCCAGGATGCCGCCGTCGACGCTCATCGCCACCTCGGCCAGCAGGAGCAGCTTCCCGACGCTGGCCAGCGGCAGCTCCACATCCTCGTTCAGCGACAGCTCCCGGTACGCCTGCCCGTACGCCTCAGGACCGGGCCCGTCGTCCGGCAGCGCGGCGCGGGCGGCCGGCTGACCGTCCCCCTCCGGAACCTCGCCGCCGGACGCCGGCGGCCTGCTCCCCTCGGGGGCGGGCCCGAACGGCACACCGGGCGGCGCGAGCGCGGCCGGCCGCACGGCCACGGCCAGCGTGCCGGGGCACGCCGCCGCGATCCGCTCCAGCGCCCCGCCGACCGCTGCCGAGCCGTCACCCGCCTGAGCCCCGGCCTCCACCACCGCGGCGACCTCCCGCAACAACCCCGCAACCTCCCGCGCGACCCTTCCGGCCAGAAGCCCACCCCCGGACGGCGGCGCGCCTCCGGACGGCGGCGCACCTCCGGATGGTGGCGCACCCCCGGATGGTGGCGCACCCCCGGGCGGTGGCGCACCACCGGACAGGGGCGCATCAAGGGGGCGCCCGGCGTCGGCGGGGGCCTCAGGGTCGGTGGGGGTCATGGGGTCACGATCCTTCCTGGGCGGGCGGGGGTGACCGTGTTGTCGCGGACCGCCACCTGGCCGGCGGTGACGACGAGGCGCAGGCCGGTGGGGGGCAGCAGCGGGTCGGTGTACGTGGCGCCGTCGGCGATCGTGGCGGGGTCGAACAGCACGAGGTCGGCGTGCGCCCCGTCGCGCACGACGCCACGGTCGCGCAGCCCGAAGCGGGCCGCGGCCATCCCGGTCATCTTGTGCACCGCCTCCTCCAGCGTCACCAGCCCCTGCTCGCGCACGTACCGGCCGAGGACGCGGGGGAAGGTGCCGGCCAGGCGCGGGTGGGGGTGGCCGGGTTTGGGCACCCCGTCGGAGCCGATCATGGTGAACGGGCTCGCCAGCACCCGCTGGACGTCGTCCTCGCGCATGGAGTGGCTGATGATGGTCACCTCGCCGTCCTCCGACAGCAGCAGGTCGGCGGCCACGTCGACGGGGTCGCCGCCGAGGTCGGCGATGGTGCGGCCCTCGACGGCCGGGTTGCGGGGGGCGCAGGCGACGGAGATGCGGTCCCAGCCGCCGTTGCCGACGGTGTTCTCCCAGCCGGGCACGCCGTCGGCGATCGCGCGGCGCATCAGGTCGCGCTGGCCGGGGTCGGCCAGGCGGGTGAGCAGCGCGCGGGTGCCGCCGTCGTTGGCCCACGGCGGCAGCATGGCCGCCAGGGAGGTGCTCGCCTCGGTGTAGGGGTAGACGTCGCAGGTGACGTCCAGGCCCTGCTCGCGCAGCTCGGCGATCCGCGCCAGGGTGCGGACGGTCCTGCCCCAGGCGTGGCGGCCGGCGGTCTTGTGGTGGGAGACGTGCAGGGCCGCGCCGCTGCGGCGGGCGATCTCGACGGCCTCCTCCAGCGCCTCCTCCACGCGGGCCATCTCGTCGCGCAGGTGGGTGACGTACGGGCGGCCGTGGCGGGCGGCGACGGCGGCCAGGGCGACCACCTCGTCGGTGCCGCCGTAGGTGCCGGGGGTGTAGATGAGGCCGGTCGACAGGCCGGTGGCTCCCGCGGCGAGGGCGTCGTCGAGCAGGCCGCGCATGACGTCCAGCTCGCGCGGGGAGGCGGGGCGGTCCTCGTAGCCGAGCACGCCCGCGCGCAGGGTGCCGTGGCCGACGAGGGAGCTGAGGTGGTTGGAGCGGGGGGCGGCCCGATGCGCCTCCGCAAACCCCTCGAAGTCCGGAAAAATCGGGACTCGTCCGCCGAAGGTGACCCGGCTCGACGCCCGCATCTCCGGCAGCCGCTCCGGCAGCCCCGGGAACAGCCCGGACCCGCAGTTGCCGCAGATCTCCGTCGTCACGCCCATCCGCACGGGCGCGACCGCCAGCTCCCACGCCTCCTCGCCCAGCAGCGTGACGGCGTCGGAGTGGGTGTGCACGTCGATGAACCCGGGCGCGACCACCAGCCCGGCCGCGTCCACGACCTCGGCCGCGTCCACGCGCCCGGCGGCGTCCACGCCCCCGGGCCCGCCGGTCGCGCCGGGACCGGCGGCGGCGCCGCGTTCGAGCACGGTGATCCGCCCGCCCGTCACGGCGACGTCCGCGCGGCGCGCCGGGGCGCCGGTGCCGTCGGCCAGCAGGCCGCCGGCGATCAGCAGGTCGGCGTTCACAGCACCTGCCCCAGGAACGCGCGGGTGCGCTCGTGCTGGGGGTCGGACAGCACGTCGCGTGGCGGCCCCTCCTCGACGATCATCCCGTCGTCCATGAACACCAGATGGTCGCCCGCCTCCCTGGCGAACCCCATCTCGTGCGTGACCACCACCATGGTGATCCCGCTCGTGGCCAGGTCCCGCATGACGCCGAGCACCTCCTGCACGAGCTCGGGGTCGAGCGCGCTGGTCGGCTCGTCGAACAGCATCACCTTCGGCTCCATCGCCAGGCTGCGCGCGATCGCGACCCGCTGCTGCTGGCCGCCCGAGAGCTGGGCGGGGTAGTGGTGGGCCCGGTCGGACAGGCCGACGCGTTCCAGCAGCGCGCCCGCCTGCTCGCGGGCCCGCTGCCGGGAGACGCCCTGCACGGTGCACGGCCCCTCCATCACGTTCTCCAGGGCCGTCATGTGCGGGAACAGGTGGAAGCGCTGGAACACCATGCCGATCTTGCGCCGCTGCCGGCACAGCTCGGCCGGCTTGAGCAGGTGCAGCTTCCCGCCCACCTCGCGGAAGCCCATGAGCTCGCCGTCCACCCAGATGCGGCCCGAGTCGATCGTCTCCAGCCGGTTCACGCACCGCAGCAGCGTCGACTTGCCGGACCCGGACGGCCCGACGACGCACACCACGCCGCCCTCGGGCACGTCGAGGCTGACGCCCTTGAGCACCTCCAGCGACCCGAACCGTTTGCGCACCGAGCGCACGCTCACCATGACACTCATCGTCCGGCCTCCCCGCGGCTGAACCTCTTCTCCAGGAAGTGCTGGCCCACGCTCGCGACGGTGGTCAGCACCAGGTACCACACCGACGCCACGACCAGCAGCGCGATCACCTCGAAGTTGCCCAGGTAGATCCGCTGCGCCACGGTCAGCAGCTCGGCGCCCGCGATCACCGACACCATCGACGTCGTCTTGAGCATCGAGATGAACTGGTTGCCCGTCGGCGGGATGATCACCCGCATCGCCTGGGGCAGCACCACGCGGCGCAGGATCTGCCGGTGGGACATGCCCAGCGCCTCGGCCGCCTCCCGCTGGCCGGGGTCGACGGACCGGATGCCGGCCCGGACGATCTCCGCCATGTAGGCGCCCTCGTTGATCGTCAGGCCGAGCGCGGCCGCGATGAACGGGGTGATGAGCACGTTCGCCTGCCACTCGACGAGCATCGGCCCGCCGAACGGCACCCCGATGCCGATCACCGGGAACACCAGGCCGACGTTGAACCAGAAGATCAGCTGCACCAGCAGCGGCGTGCCCCGGAAGAACCACGTGTAGAGGCCGGCGGCGCCGCGCAGCACCGGGCTGTCCGACAGCTGCATCACCGCCGCGATCACGCCCAGCGCGACGCCGATCACCATCGACAGCACGGTGAGCGCGATCGTGACGAGCAGGCCGCTCAGGATCCTGGGGTCGAACAGGAACGCGACGATCACGTCCCAGTGCAGGTTCTCGTTGACGATGATCGTGTACGCGAGCCAGGCCAGCGCCAGCCCGGCCAGGGCGGCGGCGACCACCCTGCCGGGCCGGGGCGGGCGCACCGCGTCGATCGGCAGTTCCGTCACGACGCGCCCGTGTTGATCGTCACCTTGGGCAGGCCGTTGGCGGCCACGCCGTAGGTGTCGAGGATGGCCTTGTAGCCGCCGCTGTCCATCAGCTCCTGAAGGCCCTTGGCGACGGCGTCACGCAGGGCGGTGTCCTTCTTGTCCACCGCGATGCCCCACGGCCCGGCGTCGTACTGCTCGGACAGGACCTCGTACCTGCCGGTGTCCTTGGCGTACATGTGGCCGACGGGGGAGTCGACGATGGTGGCGACGGTGCGGCCGGAGTCGATCGTCAGCAGGCCGGTCGGCGCGTCCTCGCTCTGCAGGATCTCCATCTTCTTGTCGCACTTGTCGTTCTGGCGCATGCCGATGTCGAGGTTGGAGCTGCCCTTGGCCAGGACGACCTTCTTGCCGCACAGGTCGGCGAGGGTCTTGATGCCTTCGGGGTTGCCCTTCTTCACCAGGATCGAGCCGCCGGCCTGGAAGTAGTCGACGAAGTCGACCGCCTGGCGCCGCTGCTCGGTGTCGCTCATGGAGGACATGGCCAGGTCCCACCGGCCGGCCTGGAGGCCGGGGATGAGGCCGTCGAAGGCCGCGTTCGTCACCTGGGTCTTGAGCCCGAGCTGCTCGCCGATGGCCTTGGCCAGGTCGATGTCGACGCCCGTCAGCTCCTGGGTGCCGGGCTTGTACATCTCCATCGGCGGATAGCCCTCCGCCGTGGCGACCCGCAGCACGCCCGTCTTGCGGACGTCCTCGGGGACGAGATCCTTCGCGCTCTTGCCGGTGGTGGGGGGTACGGAGGGCGCCGCCGCGCCGGAGGTGGACCGGCCGCAGCCCGCGCTCAGCAGGGCGACCGCCGCCACTGCGATGACCAGGTGATTTCGCATGGCCGACATGGTGACGAGCGGCACACCCCGGCCCCAACGACCGTGACGGCTTACGGCTCTCAGCCACGAAAATTTCGATGCTTGTTGTGACAGAAGTGAAGGAACGGAACCAAAGTGATCGTTGTGACGTCTAAGGGCCGTGCGTCAAGCGAACCGGCCGAAGCATGCTCGCGGGGACGGCCGGCTGGCCGAGCTCGACCTCCTGCGGTTCATCGCCGCCCTCGCCGTGCTGGCCTTCCACTACCTGATCGCCTACGCCTCGGTCTGGGGTGACCGGCCGGCCGAGCTCTTCCCCGCCGTCGCCCCGATCGCCGGGCTGGGCATCCTCGGCGTGGAGCTGTTCTTCGTCATCAGCGGATTCGTCATCCTGATGAGCGTGTGGGGGCGCGGGCTCGGCGCGTTCGCCCGCTCCCGGCTGGTGCGGCTCTACCCGGCGTACTGGCTCAGCCTGATCGCCGTGGCGGCCTTCTACGGGCTGACCGCCGCCAAGCCGCTCAACCCAAAACTTTCGCCAGGCGACTACCTGGTGAACGCCACCATGTTCCAGCGGCTGTTCAAGGTCACGGACGCGACGGGCGTCTACTGGTCGCTGTGGGCAGAGCTCCGCTTCTACCTGCTCATCTCGATCCTGGTGATCGCGGGCGTCACGTACGGCCGCGTGCTGGCCTTCTCGGGCGTCTGGCTGGTGGCCGCGCTGGGCGCCGAGCTGCTGGGGAACCCGCTGCTCAACGAGATCGTCATGCCCCGGTACGCGCCCTACTTCATCGCCGGCATGTCGCTCTATCTCATCCACAAGCACGGCAGCGCCTGGCTTCCCTGGCTCTACGTGGCCGGGTCGTACGGGATGTCGCTGCACGCCGCGCTCGAACGCGTGCACGGCCGGATCGAGCTCGCCGGGTTCAGGAACATGCCCGTCAGCGACGTCAGCGTGATCATCACGGTCACGCTGATCTTCGTCGTCATGTCGCTGGTCGCGCTCGGGCTCATGCGGGTGCGGGCGCGCCCGGCGCTGACCGCGCTCGGGGCGACCACCTACCCGCTTTACCTGTTCCACTCCGTGGTCGCGGCGGCCCTGATCCCCCTGCTCGTCGGGGATCTGCCCCCGCTCGCGGTGGTCGCGGTGACCACGCTGGCGGCCGTCGCGCTGTCGTACGCGATCTACCTCTTTGCCGAACGGCCCATCCAGCGGCTACTCAAGCCCCGCAGAACTCCACAAAGCACAACAACTCCCGCCGTACAGGTTGAAAAGGCGTCGGTGCCATAACTCTGTGACCCCGGGGCACTGTGAAGGGCATAGGCTCGGGCATATAAACGGCGGATAGACAGATCCGGACGAACAGAGGGTGCGCATGACGGTGCGTCGGGTGATGGGCATCGAGACCGAGTACGGCATCTCCGTACCCGGTCAGCCAGGCGCCAACGCGATGGTGACCTCCTCCCAGGTCGTGAACGCCTACCTGGCGGCCTCGGCGGCCAGGGCACGCAGAGCGCGCTGGGACTTCGAAGAGGAGAACCCCCTGCGCGACGCCAGGGGCTTCGACCTCGCCCGCGAGGTCGCCGACCCCACCCAGCTCACCGACGAGGACCTCGGGCTGGCCAACGTCATCCTGACCAACGGCGCCCGGCTCTACGTCGACCACGCGCACCCCGAATACTCCACGCCGGAGTGCACCAACCCCCGCGCCGCGGTCATCTGGGACAAGGCGGGCGAGCGGGTGATGTACGACGCCGCCCAGCGGGCCGGCGCGATCCCCGCCAACGCCCCCATCCAGCTCTACAAGAACAACACCGACGCCAAGGGCGCCAGCTACGGCTGCCACGAGAACTACCTGATGCGCCGGGCCACCCCGTTCGCCGACATCGTCCGCCACCTGACGCCGTTCTTCGTCTCGCGGCAGGTCGTCGTCGGCGCCGGCAAGGTCGGCATCGGCCAGGACTCACGCGGCGAGGGCTTCCAGATCAGCCAGCGCGCCGACTTCTTCGAGGTCGAGGTGGGCCTGGAGACGACGCTCAAGCGGCCGATCATCAACACCCGCGACGAGCCGCACGCCGACCCGGAGAAGTACCGGCGGCTGCACGTCATCATCGGCGACGCCAACATGTCGGAAATCTCCACCTACCTGAAGCTGGGGTCGACGGCGCTCGTCCTCGCCATGATCGAGGAGGGCTTCCTCAGCCGCGACCTCGCCGTGGAGAACCCCGTGCAGTCCCTGCGCGCCGTCTCCCACGACCCGAGCTGCCGCTACGAGATCCCCATGCGCGACGGCCGCAAGCTCACCGCCGTCCAGCTCCAGATGGAATACCTGGAGCAGGCCCGCAAGTACGTCGAGGAGCGCGGCACCGCCCAGGACGAGATGAACAAGGACGTCCTCGACCGCTGGGAGTCGGTGCTCACCCGCCTCGCCGAGGACCCGATGCAGCTGTCCAAGGAGCTCGACTGGGTCGCCAAGCTGGAGCTGCTGGAGGGCTACCGCAGCCGCGACGGCCTCGCCTGGTCGCACCCCCGCCTGCAGCTCGTCGACCTGCAGTACTCCGACATCCGCCCCGACCGCGGCCTCTACAACCGCCTCGTGGCGCGCGGCCGCATGCAGCGCCTCATCACCGAGGACGAGGTCGAGCGCGCCGTCGAGAACCCGCCGACCGACACCCGCGCCTACTTCCGGGGCCGCTGCCTGCGCCAGTACAGCGACTCCGTGGCCGCGGCCTCCTGGGACTCGGTCATCTTCGACATCCCGGGCCGCGAGTCCCTCCAGCGTGTTCCCACGCTGGAGCCGCTGCGGGGCACCAAGCAGCACGTCGGCGAGCTGTTCGACCGCTGCCGCACCGCCGCCGACCTGGTCGCCGCCCTCACCGGCGGCGAGTGACCGGCGGGCTCAGCCCTCCGGGCCGCTGCCCAGCACCTGCGCGAGCCCGTGCCGTCCGGAGACGCCGAGCTTGGCGTACACCCGGCCCAGGTGGTTGTTGACGGTCCGCAGCGACAGGCCGAGCCGGCCGGCGACCTCGCGGGCCGGCAGCCCGGCGGTGACCAGCTTGGCGACCTGGAGCTCCCGGGGCGTCAGCGACGCCTCGCTGCCCGTCAGGTCCGTCAGCGGCGTCCGCACGGCCCCGCACTCGGCGAGCCGCTCCCTGGCGAAGGCGAGCGCGGTCTTGGCCGCCGTGCGCCGCCCCGCCCTGGCGTGCAGCCGGTGCGCCGTCGCCGCCGCCTCGGCCGCGTGCAGCAGGTGGCCCGTGTGATACAGCGTCTCGGCCGCCGCCGTCAGCTGCCGGGCGTCGTCGGTGGCCAGCGCGGTGGACGCCCGCGCGAACGCCGCCGCCGCGGGCGCCGCCGTCTCCCCGGCGATCCGGTGCAGCCGGGCCGACACCTCCCTGGCCTCGCCGAAGCGCGCCGCGTCGAACAGCGCCAGCGCCTCGACCATCGGCGACTCGGCCTCCCGTGCCGCCTTGGCCGCCTGCATCGCGTGGTTCGCGGCGCCCAGCAGGTCGAGCGCGGCGGCGGCGGCCCACGCCCGGTTGCGCTCGATCCACGGGTCGAACAGCGCCCCCGGCGGCGGGGGACAGCCGTCCATCCGGCTGAGCCAGGCGTCGGCCTGCACCGTGTCACCCGCCATCGCGTACGCGCCCGCCAGCTCGGCCAGGTAGACGCCGCGCAGCCGCAGCGGGTCGTGCTCGCCGAGCAGCACGACGGCCTCGCGCAGCGCCTGCTGGGCCGGCGCCACCCGGCCCTGCGCCTTGGCCACGAAGCCGCGCACGACCGCCCACACGCCGACGACCGGCGCGGTCAGCTGGCCCTCGACGGCCTCCCGGTAGCCCGTCTCCACGTCCTCGGCGGCGGTGGTGAGCGCGCCTCCCAGCAGCAGCGCCAGGCAGCGGGCGGCGCCCACCTGGGCCCGCGCCCACGGCGACACCGCCCGGCCCGCCGAGGTGACCGCCACGCCGCGGGCGTACGCGGCCTCGGCCCGGTGGGTGTCGCCCATGAGCCCCGCCGCGAGCTGGACGGCCGTGGCGGCGCGCACCGCCGCCTCGGCGGGCAGCGGGTCGGCCGGCCCGAGCAGCGCCGTCCCGGCCGCCAGGGAGCGCCTGACGTGCCCGTCGAGCAGCATCGTCCAGGCCCGCACCGCCTCCGCGGCCCGCTCGCCGCCCGGGTCCTGCGGGTCCGGCGTGACCTGGCGGCGCCAGTAGCCGATCTTCTCGCGGAGGATCGCCCGGCGTCCGGCGCGTTCGGCGTCGCGGCACTGCTCGGCCGCCGGGAGCAGGCCCGCGGCGTCGGCGTGGCGTCCCTGGTGGCACAGGACCTCGGCCAGCGTGAGGGCCGCGTCCACGCCGCCCCCGGCGTCCAGCGAGGCGGTGGCCAGCCGTTCTGCGGCCTTCAGCTCCAGCCGTCCCGCGGTGCGCTGCGCGGCGTGCAGCAGCTCGCGCGCCGACGTGCCGAGACCGGCGTTGAGCCGCGCGACGGCCAGGTCGAGCGCGTCGTCCTCGCGGCGGCCCGGTAACGCGGCCAGCTCCCGGGCGAGCCGCCCCCAGATCGCCCGGGCCTGGGCGCGCGGCATGCGGGCGCGCAACACCTCGCCGTAGGCGGGGATCGTGAGCCGGGTGCGCTGCCGCGCCCCGCAGAGCTCTACCGTGACCAGCCCCTGCCGTTCGGCCTGCGCGACCGCGGCGGGCCCGGCCAGGCGTTCGAGCACCCGCTGGCCGAGCGGCTCCTGGCAGGCCAGGGTCTCCAGCACGCCCAGCACGGCCGGGTCGCCGACCTGCATCTGCGCCTCCAGGAGGTCGCCGAGCCGCCCCGTGACCCGCACCTGCTCGCCCAGGTGCCACAGGCCGTCGACGCGGTGCAGCACCGCGCCCTCCAGCCCGGACTGCACCAGCTCGCGCAGCACCAGCGGGTTCCCGGCCGACAGGCGGCGCAGCGTGCGCCGGGTGACGGCGTCCAGCGGCCCGCCGAGCGCGCGTTCGAGCAGCGTGTCGACGTCGTGGTCGGCGAGCGGGCGCAGCTCGACGCGCCGGGCCAGCCGTTCCTTCCACAGCGCGGTCACCACGTCGGGCGCGGGCTGCCCCTGCCGGGCGGTGAGCAGCACGAAGGCGCGCGTGTGCAGGGCGAGCCGGTGGACGAGCGCGGCCGAGACGCTGTCGAGCAGGTGGGCGTCGTCCACGACGAGCACCGGGCGCTCGGCGGCGGGGGCGCTGAAACGCTCCACGATGCGGTCGAAGACCACCCGGGTGCCGTGTGCCGCGCAGTCGCTCAGCGGCGCGAGGTGGAGCAGCGCGCCCAGCGGGATCGCCGCGGCGGCGGCGGTGGCGCCGGCCCAGGCCACCGGATGTCCCGCCGAGGCCAGCCGGGCGAGCGCCTCCGCGGCCAGCCGGGTCCGGCCGGCCCCCGGCGGCCCCACGACCACCACGCCGCGCACCTCCGCCCGCGCCGCCGCCTCCGTGGTGGTGCGCAGCGCGGTGGCGCGTCCGACGAACGGCCATGCGTTCCTGGGGAGTGCGTCGTGCGGACGGCTGGCTCCCATGTCGTCCTTTCAGAGTGAGTCGTGCCAGGAAGCAAGGGGCCGGGAGGGTGGGGGTGCCGGTGGGGGAGTGATCACTTCCGCCTTCCCTGAGAACAAACGGCAAAACGGAGTGATCGTGACATAGCTCTTAGTGGACGTAAAGATCGCTCTCGTATGTGGAAAGAGACCCGCCGTCACACCGCCTGGTGACGGCGCCGCGGCCCGGCCGTCACGGCCCCAGCAGGTCGTCGGCGAGCGCCAGCAGGCGCACCGCCGTCGCGTCGGGCGGCCGCGAGGACGCCGACAGGCGCTCGCCGATCCGGCGCAGCAGGTCGCGCGGATCGGCCGGCGGCTCGGCGCGCCGCCCGGCCCGGATGCGCAGCAGCAGCTCCAGGGCGCAGGCCGCCTGGGTGGCGAACAGCCCGAGCAACTCCATGTCGTCCAGCTCGCTGCGCGAGGCCGTGCGGTCCAGCACCTCCAGGACGCCGACGCACTCCTCGAAGCGGATCAGCGGCGCCGCCATGATCGTGCGCGGCACGTACCCGGTGGACTCGGCGGCGTCGCGGGCGAACGGCGCGACCTCGGCCACGTCGTCCGCGACCATCGGCTGCCCGCTCGCCGCCACCCAGCCGGCGATCCCCGTCCCGGCCGGGAACCGGCTGCCGACCAGCTCCTTCTCGCCCTCGCCCGACACCGCCTCGAAGATCAGGTCGCCGGTCTCCGGCTCCACCAGGAAGATGGAGGCGGCGGCGGCGCCGAACATGTGCCGGGCCACTTCAACGACCGACTGCAGCAGCCGGCGCTCGGTGCCGTCGATGTCGTCAGGAGACATGGGCCTCTCCGCTGTGAGTCAGGGTGTTGTCGGCTGCCAGATAGAGCACGGTCTTGAGCTGGAACGGCGTCAGCCACGGATGCTTGCCCAGGATGAGCGCGCAGATGCCGGTGATGTGCGGGGCCGCGAAGCTGTTGCCGGTGCTGCGGATCTCCCGGCCGCCCGGCCACGCGACGGGCACCTTGACGCCGCGCGCGTGGAACTCCGCGGGCGGCGCCGGGTTGTAGTAGTACGTCATCGGGTCGGGCAGGTCGTGGCTGGCCACCGAGACCACCGAGGAGAACGTCCACGGGTAGCTGAGCACGGGCATGTTGTGCGCGGCGGCCACGAGCAGGCAGCGCCGGAAGTAGGCGCGGTCGGCCAGCTCGTGCAGCGACTCGCGGAAGCCGGACCTGGTCGTCGACAGGCTGAGGTTGACCAGGTCGAAGCCCTCCTCGATGGCCCAGCTCAGCCCGGCCACGAGCGCGTCGCCGGAGCCGGTCTTCCCGTCGGTGAGCACCCGCACCGAGGTGAGCGACACGCCGGGGGCGATCGACCGGATCACCCCGGCGCAGGCGGTGCCGTGCCCGGCCGGGTCGGCGGGTTCGCACTCGGCCACGACCGGCCTGCCGTCGTCCCCGCCGACGACGTGCAGCGACCGCTCCAGCCCGCCGATCCTCGGATGGTCGGCGGCCACGCCGGTGTCCAGCACGCACACCCGTACACCCGAGCCGTCGGACCCGCCCCACGCCCACTCCTTGCTCACCCCCGACAGCGGGCTGACGTCGAAGGGCTCGGGGGACTGCCGCCGGGTGGACAGGCCCCACGCGGGCACCCCGGGGAACTGGGCGGGCCGGTCCCTGCGCCAGGGCGGCGTCATGGTCACGGCTCCTCCCACCAGTCGCGGATCCTGCGGGCGGGCAAGCTCGCTCCTTTCGTGAGGTACGCCTCGATCGCCGCGCGGGCGGCGGCGGCCGGGTCGCGCCCGGCGGCCCGGTCGGCCCTGGCGAGGTCGGCCAGGACGTCGCC
>NZ_JAHKRO010000106.1 GCF_019396325.1 Nonomuraea ceibae | reverse complement strand
GGCCCACATCATCATGCCTGCCGGCCTCCGGCCTGTCGGCCGCCGCCTGCACGCGGCTGCCCGAGGCGGCGGCCGACCAGGTCGCGCCGCTGCTGCGCGGCGACCCCGCCCGCACCGGGGCGCTGCGGCTCGACCTGGCCACCAGCGACGCCGCCTACCGGCGTGCGCTGTACGAGGCGTTCTACGGCGACGTGGAGCCGGGGCTCGCCGGTGCCGCCACCGCGCTGCTGACCCCCGACGGTCCCATCGGCATCATGCTCGGCACCACGACCCTGACCCGCGACGGCTGGGGCTCGGTGCCGCGCACGTACGTCATGTGCACAGCCGACCGGGCGATCGTGCCGGCGTTGCAGGCGAGGTTCGTGGCCGAGGCCGACGCCGCCTTCCCGGGCGATCCGGTGTCCGTGGTCGAGCTGGACGCCTCCCACTCGCCGTTCCTGTCGATGCCGGGACGGCTGGCCGACGTGCTGGCGGCGCTCGGCTGACGGGCGGCCGACGGGCGGCCGACGGGCGGCCCAGGCCCGCCGGCCGGGTCAGACACCCCGGATGTCGTGCGCGCTGCCGGGCGCGGCGAAGGCGAGCAGCGCGGCGGCCTCCGCGCGGATCTCCTCGGCCTGCGCGCCGGTGACGGGCGCGAACAGCTCGACGCTCACCACGGCCTTGTCCCGCTTCCAGGTGCCGCGCACGAACCCGTCGACCAGCACCGTGCCGAGCACCTGGCCGTTGACGGTGATCACCCGCGGCCGGTCGGCGTCGGCGATCACCCGGGTGCGGTCGGCGTGGCTGAGCAGCAGGTTGTCGAACGGCGCCAGCAGCCGCACCGGCGCGGGCGCCTCACCGCCCGGCCGGGGCGCGCCGGGCAGGTCGAACAGCTCCCTGCCGTCCGGGCCCGTCAGCGTGACCAGCTCCGGGCGCAGCCGCTCGACCACCTCGCGCAGCCCGGTCAGCCCCGACCACGCCTGCGCGTCGGCCACCGTGGCGGGCCCGAACGCCGCCAGGTAGCGGCGCACCAGCGTCTCGGGCGAGGGCCTCGGGTCCGGGTCGCGGCCCAGCCACGACTCGGCCGTCGCGTACGCGGTCTGCCCCGAGCGGCCCCACACGGCGCGCGGCGGCACCTGCACGAGCGGGACGAGGATGCGCATGATCTGCGCCAGGTCGGCCGCCTTGACGCCGGGGAACTCGCCGGCCAGCCGGGCGCCGAGCGCCGCCCCGGTCAGCGGGCCGCCCTCCAGCGCCCGGCGGCCCGCCGCGACCACCGCGTCCAGGTCGAGGGCGGCGATGCGGCTGCCGTACGCGCTGTGCAGGTAGCGGGTGAGCTGCGGCTGCGTCAGCGGGCGCAGCGTGAGGCTGTCGGCGGCGCTGACCAGGTGGACGGTGCCGCGCATGAGCACGAGCCTGACCACGTGGCGCTCCTCCAGCAGCCGCGCCAGCTCGCCGGGCTCGAAGCCGGACAGCCGCGACCACAGGCCGAAGTACGGCGGGAACGGCGCCTGGGCCTGCAGGCCCACCAGGTGCTCGACGGCCTCCAGCGCGGGCATGGCGTGGCGGCGCAGCAGGAGCTGGCGGGCCAGCGTGGCGCGGTTGAGGTCACGCAGGGTGATCACGGGTTGGCTCCGGGGGTCATGCCGTCGAGGAGGTAGGCCAGGCCGCGGGTGAAGGCGGCGTCCCAGTCGGGGTCGAGGCCGTGCGCTGCCAGGGTCGGGTAGGCGTCGCGGTGCTGCTGGAGGTGCCGGGCCAGGCCGGGGCCGCTGCCGGCCGGGTCGCGGGCCTGCATGGTGGCCGAGCCGGTGACGAACGTCGACAGGCTGAAGGCCGCGGCAATCAGGTCGGGGCCGGTGAACCCGGCCTCGGCCAGCGTCGCGTACAGGAACTCGGTGCGCTCCAGCGCGTTGGGGCCCATCAGCGGGCGGTCCAGCAGGCCGGTCGACCACGGGTGGCGCAGCAGGGCGGCCCGCCAGCCGGTGACCAGCGCCGCCGCCCGCTGCCGCCAGGTGCCGCCCTCGGGCAGCGGCACCTGGCCGAACACGGCGTCCAGCGCCAGGTCGAGCACGTCGTCCTTGGTCTTGACGTGCCAGTAGAGGGTGGTGGAGCCGGTGCCGAGCCGCTCGGCCAGCCGGCGCATCGTCAGGCGGGCCTCGCCCTCCTCGTCGAGCAGGGCGACGGCCTCGGCGACGATTCGGTCCAGGGTGAGGGGCCGGCGCTCGCGCCGGGCGGGCCGCAGCCACACGCTCTCGTTCACCACCCGACGATAATACGCTGTACGAGGACCGGATCGATGGTCTAGTAATGGAACAATGAGCCATGTCGAGGTGAGCGAGCTGACCTACCGGCTGCCGGACGGGCGGCCCCTGCTGCGGGACGTGTCGTTCCGCGTCGGCGACGGCGTCGTCGCGGCGCTCGTCGGCCCCAACGGCGCCGGCAAGACCACCCTGCTGCGCCTGATCGCCGGCGAGCTGAGGCCCGCCGCCGGCCGCGTCGCCGCCTCCGGCGGGATCGGCGTGCTGCGCCAGTTCCCCGGCCCCGGCACCGTCGCCGAACTGCTGCTCGCCGTCGCCCCCGCGCCGATCGCCGCCGCGTCGGCCGAACTCGCCGAAGCCGGCCGCGATCTGGACGGCGAGCCCGCCCAGCTCCGCTACGCCCAGGCCTTGGCCGACTACGCCGACACCGGCGGCTACGCGCTCGAAGTGGTCTGGGACACCTGCACCACGCTCGCCCTCGGCCGCCCCTTCGACGCCGTGCGCGAACGCCCGGTCGAGACGCTGTCCGGCGGCGAACGCAAACGGCTCATGCTGGAGGCGCTGCTGCGCGGCCCCGACCGCGTCCTGCTGCTCGACGAACCGGACAACTACCTGGACGTGTCCGCCAAACAGTGGCTGGAACGGCGGCTGCGCGAGACCCCCAAGACCGTGCTGCTCGTCTCTCACGACCGCCACCTGCTGGCCGAGACCGCCGACCGCGTCGTCACCGTCGAAGCCGGCCGCGTGTGGGTGCACGGCGGCGGCTACAGCGGCTACGCCCGCGCCCGCCGCGAACGCGCCGAACGCCTGCACGACCTGCGCCGCCAGTGGGAGCGCGAACACGCCCGGCTGCGCGGCATCGCCGACACCCTGCGCCGCGGCGCCACCCGCAACGACGGCCTGGCCACCTCCTACCAGGCCGCGCTCACCCGCCTGGCCCGCTTCGAGGAAGCCGGCCCGCCCGAACGCGCCCCCAAGCCGCAGAACGTGCGCATGCGCCTGCGCGGCGGCCGCACCGGCAAACGCGCCCTCACCTGCGAACAGCTCGCCCTGCCCGGCCTGCTGAAACCGTTCGACACCGAGATCTGGTACGGCGAGCGCGTCGCCGTCCTCGGCCTCAACGGCACCGGCAAGTCCCACCTGCTGCGCCTGCTCGCCGGCCAGCCCGTCGCCCACACCGGCGCTTTCACCCTCGGCGCCCGCGTGCGGCCCGGCCTGTTCGCCCAGACCCACCAGCGGCCCGACCTGGCCGGGCAGCCCATCGCCGACCTCGTCACGACCGGGACCGCCACCGGCCGCCCGCTCGAGCGCGGCGAGGCCATGGCCGCGCTGGCCCGCTACGAGCTCGCCCCCGCCTGGAGGCGGCCCTTCGAGACGCTGTCCGGCGGCCAGCAGGCCCGGCTGCAGATCCTGCTGCTGGAGCTGTCCGGCGCCACCCTGCTGCTGCTCGACGAGCCCACCGACAACCTGGACCTGGCCGGGGCCGAAGCCCTCCAGCAGGGCTTGGCCGCCTACCGGGGGACGGTGCTGGCCGTCACCCACGACCGGTGGTTCGCCGCCGACTTCGACCGCTACCTCATCTGCGCCGCCGACGGCCACGTCAGCGAGAGCGCCGAACCCGTATGGGACCGGTAGCCGCCCCTCAGGCCAGCGCGTGGACCAGCTCCACCGCCTCGCCCAGCGCCGCCGTCTCCTCCGCCGACATCGTCGGATTGGCCGCCCGCCGCGCGCACGCCTCGGCGAGCTGCCCGCCGAACAACTCACCCCCCTCCTCCTCGGGGCCGCGGCACGACAGCAGCGACGCCAGCAGCAGCCGCGTCAGCTCCACCGGCTCCACCATCCGGGTCACCGCCGCCTGCGCCAGGATCAGCGCCGACGTCGCCCAGTCCAGCGCCGGCGGCCCCAGCTCGGCGTTCTGCCAGTCGATCACCACCGGGCCGCGCGGCGACAGCAGCACGTTGTCCGGATGCAGATCCAGATGCAGCACCCGCTCACCCGGCCCCGCCTGCGCGCCCGGCGGCACCGCGTGCAGGCGGCGCAGCAGCTCCGCCAGCATCCGGCCGCCCTCCTCGGGCGCCATCGAGCCGTCCACCAGCGCCACCAGCATCGTCGCGCCCGCCACCCGCTCCATCACCAGGTCCGTGGGCCGCGGCCGCTCCGGGAAGACCTTCGGCACCGGGAACCCCGCCGCCGCCACGAGCGTCATCGTCGCCAGCTCCCCGCCCGCGTCGTCACCGTCGCGGTAGCGGCGCAGCACCCGGCCCTCGCCCGCCTCGTACACGTCGGCGGTGCGGCCCCTGGCCAGCAGATCCCCCAGCATCATGCCCCCAATCTAGGCTCGGACCATGCGTTACGTGCTGATGATCGGATTCGACGAGGACACGGTCACCGAGGAGCAGGCGCGATCCGGCTGCGAGGGCTGGAGCGAGGAGATGACTCGCCGCGGCGTTCTCGTCACCGCCGCCGGGCTGCGCCCGAAGAGCGAGGCCACCACCGTGCGCGTCCGCGACGGCGAGGTGCTGCTCACCGACGGGCCGTTCGCCGAGACCAAGGACCAGATCGGCGGCTTCACCGTCATCGAGTGCAGCGGCCTGGACGAGGCCGTCGCCATCGCCGCCGCCCACCCCTTCGCCCGCTACGGCAGCATCGAGATCCGGCCCCTTCAGGGGGCGCCCCTTCCCTGACGAACTTCTCCCGGCGGGGGTGTCGGTGGGCGGGCCCGCCGTTCGTCGTTGGGGCATGAACACAGTCATCTCCCGCGACGGCACCCCCATCGCCTGCCACAGCACCGGCACCGGCCCGGCACTCGTGCTGGTCGTCGGGGCCTTCAACGACCACTCCACCGGGACGCAGCTGGCCGGCCGGCTCGCCGCCGCCTTCACCGTCCACACCTACGACCGGCGCGGCCGGGGCGACAGCGGCGATCTCGCCCCCTACACGGTCGAGTGCGAGCTCGACGACCTCGACGCCGTGATCGACGCCGCCGGCGGGGCCGCGGCCGTGTTCGGCTACTCCTCCGGCGCCCTGCTCGCCCTGCACGCCGCCGCCCGCGGCAGCGCCATCACCCGCCTGGCCCTGTACGAGGCCCCCTACGACAGCGCGCCGCGCCTCGGGCCGGCCCAGCGGGTGGGCGAGCTCGTCAGGGCCGGACGGCGGGGCGAGGCCGTCGAGTACTTCCAGGCCGAAATCGTCGGGATGCCCGCCGAGCTGGTCACCCGGTCCCGCAGTGCGCCGTTCCGGCCCGCGCTGGAGGCGATGGCCCACACACTGGAGTACGACCTGACCATCACCGGCACCCCCGTCGACACCCAGGCCGTCACGATCCCCGTGCTGGCCCTCGCCGGCGGCGCGAGCCCGACCGCGATGCGCGAGCGCACGCACGCCCTGGCCGCGGCGCTCCCGGACGCCACGGCACGCGAGCTGCCCGGCGCCTCCCACCACCTCGACCCCGCCGCCCTGGCCCCGATCCTGACGGAGTTCTGCGCGCGCTGAGCACGGCAGGGACCGCCGCCGCCCGCACCACGGCGGCGGCGGTGACCGCCCGCTACTCGCCGTCCACGTACAGGCGCAGGTGCCGGGCCGTCAGCGACGTGCCGGAGGCGACGAGCTCGCCCGGCGTGCCCGTGAAGACCACCTGGCCGCCGTCGTGACCCGCGCCCGGCCCCAGGTCCACGATCCAGTCCGCGTGCGCCATCACCGCCTGGTGATGCTCGATCACGATCACCGTGTTGCCGTCGTCGACCAGCCGGTCCAGCAGCGCCAGCAGCCGGTCCACGTCCGCCAGGTGCAGGCCCGTGGTGGGCTCGTCCAGGATGTACGTGGTGCCGTTCTTCGCCATGTGGATGGCCAGCTTCAGCCGCTGCCGCTCACCGCCCGACAGCGTCGTCAGCGGCTGGCCCAGCGCCACGTACCCCAGCCCCACCGCCTCCAGCCGGTCCAGGATCGCCCGCGCCGGCCCCGAGGTGAAGAACTCGCGCGCCTGCGACACCGACATGCCCAGCACGTCGCTGATGTTCTTGCCGCGCAGCGTGTAGGACAGCACCTGCGGCGTGAACCGCTTGCCGTCGCACTCCTCGCACACGGTCGCCACGTCGGCCATCATCGCCAGATCGGTGTAGATCAGCCCGATGCCCTTGCACGCCGGGCAGGCCCCCTCGGAGTTGGCGCTGAACAGGCCCGGCTTGACCCCGTTGGCCTTCGCGAACGCCGCCCGGATGGGGTCGAGCACGCCGGTGTAGGTGGCCGGGTTGCTGCGCCGCGAGCCGCGGATCGGCGACTGGTCGGCCACGATCACGCCGTCGCGGCCCGCCAGGTTGCCGTGGATGAGCGAGCTCTTGCCCGACCCCGCCACCCCGGTGACGACCGTGAGCACGCCCGCCGGCAGGTCCACACTCACGTCACGCAGGTTGTGCTGGGTGGCGCCGCGGATCGGCAGCCACCCCGACGGCTGCCGCACCGACTCGCGCAGCGTGACCCGGTGGTCCAGGTAGCGGCCGGTCAGCGACCCCGAGGCGCGCAGCCCCGCCAAATCGCCCGCGTAACACAGCGTGCCGCCGGCCGCGCCCGCGCCCGGCCCCAGGTCGACCACGTGGTCGGCGATCCTGATCGTCTCCGGCTTGTGCTCGACCACCAGCACCGTGTTGCCCTTGTCGCGCAACTGCAGCAGCAGGTCGTTCATCCGCTGGATGTCGTGCGGGTGCAGGCCCGCCGTCGGCTCGTCGAACACGTACGTGACGTCCGTCAGGCTGGAGTTGAGATGGCGCACCATCTTCACCCGCTGCGCCTCGCCGCCCGACAGCGTCGAGGACTCCCGGTCCAGGCTCAGATAGCCCAGCCCGATCTCCACCAGCGACTCCAGCGTGTCACGCAGCCCCTGCACCACCGGGCCCACCGTCGGGTCGGAGATGCCCGCGACGAACGCCGCCAGGTCGCTGATCTGCATCGACGAGCACGCCGCGATGTCGACGCCGTCGATCGTCGCCGAGCGGGCCGCCTCGTTGAGCCGGGTGCCCTTGCAGTCGGGGCAGGTGGTCAGCTGCACCGCCCGGTCGGCGAACGCCCGCGTCTGCCCCTTCATCGACTCGCGGTCCTTGCCCAGGAAGCTGCGCCGCACCTTGGGGACCAGGCCCTCGTAGGTGAAGTTGTTGGCGCCCACCTTGACCTTGACCGGCTCCTTGTGCAGGAAGTCGGCCCACTCGGTCTCGGTGTAGTCGGCCAGCTTGCGGTCGGGGTCGAAGAAGCCGGAGCCGACGATGATCTGCCACGGCCAGGTGTCGACGCCGTAGCCGGGCACCTTGATCGCGCCCTCCTTCAGCGACAGCGACCGGTCGACGAGCTCGTCCACCTCGATGTCGGTGATCTTGCCCAGGCCCTCGCACGCCGGGCACATCCCGGCCGGCAGGTTGAAGCTGAAGGCCATCGGCGGGCCGACGTGCGGGGTGGCGATCCGGCTGAAGACGATGCGCAGCATCGTGTACGCGTCGGTCGCGGTGCCGACGGTCGAGCGGGCGTTGGAGCCCATCCGCTCCTGGTCGACGATGATCGCCGCGCTCAGGTTGTGCAGGGCGTCGACGTCCGGGCGCGCCAGGCTCGGCATGAACCCCTGCAGGAACGCCGTATAGGTCTCGTTGATCAGCCGGCGTGACTCCGCCGCGATCGTCTCGAAGACCAGCGAGGACTTGCCGGAGCCGGAGACCCCGGTGAAGACGGTGAGCCGCCGCTTGGGAATGTCGAGGGAGACGCCGGTGAGATTGTTCTCGCGCGCGCCCCGGACCTGGATGTGGTCGTGGCTGTCGGCCGCGGTGTGATCGTGAGCAGGTGAGCTTCCGCCATTCATGGCTTCAAGTTTGCCATTAAACTGCTGATATAGACTTTTGGCGAGATTTGCTGGGTTTTCACCGGCTAACCTTAAAATCTGACGTAACCCTGGAGGTGCGGTGCGGCCCATCGACCTGGCCCGGCTGGCGGGCGTGTCGACGCAGCAGATCCGCAACTACGCCGACGAGGGCATCCTGCCGCCCACGCCCCGCACCCCGGCCGGCTACCGCCGCTTCGACGCCCGCCACCGCCGCGCCCTGCTCGCCTACCAGGCGCTGGCCGCCGGGTTCGGCCGCGATCTGGCCCGGGCCATCATGCAGGCCGTCCACGACGGCCAGGTGCCCGTCGCCCTCACGCTCATCGATGCCGGCCACGCCGAGCTGCACGAGCAGCGCCTGGCCCTGCGCGCCACCGGCGAGGCGCTGGAAGCCGTCGCCGGGCAGGACACCACCCAGGCGCCCCGCTCCGGCCTGCGCATCGGCGAGGTCGCCGCCCACCTCGGCGTGCGCGCCTCGGCCCTGCGGCTGTGGGAGTCGGCCGGGCTGCTCAAACCTCGCCGCGAGCACGGCACCCGCTACCGCACCTACGGCCCGGCCGACGTCCGCGACGCCCGCATGGTCGCCATCCTGCGCCAGGGCCGCTACCCGTTCCCGCAGATCAGGCTCGTGCTGGACGGGCTGCGCCGCACCGGGGGCAGCGCCGCGCTGCGCGCCGCCATCACCCACCGCCAGGCCGAGCTCACCGGACGGGCCACCGCCATGCTCGAAGCCGCCGCCCGCCTGCACGCCTACCTCGGCGGCCACGACTAGACGGCGTGCGCGGCACCGGGCCGATGCTGGACCGGAGATCCCGGCATAATGCAGACAATCTGCACACGGGAGACACCACGCATGGACACGCCACCATCGCAGGCGGAGCGGATCGACGGGTCAGCCGTCCGGATCGGCGCGCTCGTCCCGCTGACCCGGCCCGGCTGGGCCGAGGCGGGCCGCCACCTGCTCGCCGGGCTCGAACTGGCCGCCCGCCACGTCAACGACGACGGCGGCATCGCCGGACGGCCGCTCGAACTGCTCGTCCGCGACACCGCCGCCGACCCGGGCAAGGCCGAGGCCGCCGTGGAGGAGCTGGCCGGTCTCGGCGTCGCCGCCGTGGCGGGCGAGTACCACAGCGTCGTCGCGCGCGCCGCCGCCACCCGGGCCGACGCCCTCGGCCTGCCGTTCCTCTGCTCGTCGGCGGTCCTCGACGCGCTCACCGAACAGCCCGCGAAAACGGTCGCGCGCCTGGCGCCCGCCCAGTCCCACGGCTGGCGGATCTACGCGGACTTCCTGCTCGGCGCCGGCCACCGCCGCGTCGCCGTGGCCACCGAGCCGAGCCTGTACTGGGCCTCCGGCACCCGCATCCTCCGCGAGCACCTCACACCGCGCGGCGGCACGCTCGCCGAGCTGGACATGCGCGCGCTCACCCCCGCCGCCGCGTGCGACGAACTCGCCGCCCAGGGCGCCACCGCCCTGCTGCTCCTGGTCGGCACCCCCGAGCCCGCCGTGCCGATCGTCCGGGCCGTCCGCCGCGACCCCCGCCTGGCCGGCCTCCTGATCGGCGCCCCGGCCGGACAGCCGGAGTTCGCCGGCTGGGCCGCCGCGCTGGGCGGCGACGGCGCCGCGATACCGTTCCTGCGCTACCTGCCCGAGCGGCTGACCCCGCTCGGCGCCCGCGTCGAGACCGCCCTGCGCGAACAGCTGGCCGAAACGCCGTCCTTCGTCGCCTTCGAGGGCTACGACACGATCACCGTGCTGGCCGGCGTGCTGCGCTCCCACGGCGCCGACCGGGCGCGCATCGCCGACGCCTGGCCGCACATGGACGTCGAGGGCACCCGCGGGCCGATCCGGTTCTCCGACGTGCCCGGCATCAACGTCCGGCAGTGGGCGTGGCCGCCCGTCCAGGTCGCCGACCGCGACCCCGGGCACCCCGGCCGCTTCCGGATCCTGCACACCGGCTGACAAGGAGCGCGGGCGGGGTCAGATCGACTCCCGGGCCACGGCCTCGCCGCGGATCCCCGTCTCACGCTCCACGCCGGCCAGGGCCTCCCGGGCCAGCTCCCGCACCGCCGCCCACTCCGCCGCCTCGCCCAGGGCGGCGGGGGTCCACAGGCGCGCGTTCTCCTCCCCGCTCATCGCCTCCAGGCGGCGGTCGAGGCGCTCCAGCTCGCCGATGACGCCCGGGCTCAGGGTCCGGGCCTCCTTCAGGACCCAGAGCGTCGCCAGCGCGCCGTCGTACTCCAGCGCGAGCTCGTCGACCGGGAGCCGGCCGCGCCCGAGCATGGCCGCCTGCCGCTCGCCGTCACGGGCCAGCCACACCAGGATCCTGACGATGATCTCCAGGGCCAGGTCAGGGCCGGGCACGTGCGAGTCGCCGTTCACGAGCGCCCGTCCGTGAACGGCGGCTCGCCCTCCTTCAGCGGCCGGAAGCGCAGCGCCGACCACACCTCGTCCACCGCCACCTGCCCGTTGGGGCGCAGCCCGTACTCGCCCACGATGGGCCAGAGCGTGTCCCGGTTGACGTCGGCCTTGTTGCCCTTCGGGTAGGCCACCCACAGCACCGCGGGCCGGGTGAGCCCGTCGCGGTGCTCGTCGAGCAGCCGGCGCGCCTCGTCCGCGCCGGAGGCGAACAGCACCGCGACCCCCGCCTCGCCGGGCCCGGCGGCCAGGGTCACGTCCTCGGGCAGCGGGTCCAGCAGCGGCCGGTGCTCGGCGTGAGAGATCCACACCGAGGCGCCGGGCTTGATCAGCAGCTTCTCGCAGACGGTCTTGCCGGCCATGTCAGACCCTTTCGTAGGTCAGGTCCAGCACGCCGGTGCCGAACGTGGTGGAGGAGGTCAGCCGCAGCGGGACCCGCCCGGTCGCGTCGTCGAACAGCTTCTGGCCGCCGCCCACGACGAGCGGGTGCACGAGCAGGTGCAGCTCGTCCAGCAGCCCGTCGCGCAGCAGCGAGCGCACCAGCGCGGGGCTGCCGCTCATGCCGATGTCGCCGCCCGGCTCCCGCTTGAGCGCCGCCACCTGGTCGTAGCCGACGACCGTGGTGTTGTGCCAGGCGGGGTCGGCCAGGGTGGTGGAGACCACGTACTTGGGGATGTCGTTGAGCAGCTTGGCCATCGGATCCTCGTCCGGGTTCTGATGCGGCCAGTGCGCGGCGAACTCCTCGTAGGTGCCGCGGCCCAGGAGCAGGGCCTCGCCCCGGTCCATGAGCGCGCCGACGGACCGGCCCATGTCCTCGTCATAGTAGGGGAAATGCCAGGTCTGAGGCGCTTCGACGACGCCGTCGAGCGACACGAACAGGCCGGCGATGATCTTCCTCATGGAGGGACCTCCTTCTCGGGTGGCCCCCATCCTCCAACCGACAAAAAAATTTGTCAAGACGGCCGCAGCCCTCCCCGGAGGCGGCTCCGGGGAGGGTCTAGGACTCCAGGAAGTGCAGGATGGCCAGCACGCGGCGGCTGTAGCCGGTGGCGTGCGACAGGTTCAGCTTGTCGAACAGCGAGTTCACGTGCTTCTCCACGGCGCTCTGCGACACGTGCAGCGCCTGCGCGATCGAGGCGTTGGTCAGCCCCTGCGCCATCCGCTCCAGCACCTCGCGTTCACGCGCGGTCAGCCGCGCCAGCGGATCCACCTGCGTCGTGCGCGCCAGCAACTGGCGCACCACCTCGGGATCGAACGCCGCGCCCCCCGCGCCCACCCGCTCCAGCGCGTCCAGGAAGTCGCCCACCTGCGCCACGCGATCCTTCAGCAGGTAGCCGACCCCCGCCACGTCCGCGCTCATCAGCTCGGTGGCGTACTTCTTCTCCACGTACTGCGACAGCACCAGCACCCGCACGCCCGGCCAGCGCCGCCTGATCTCCAGGGCCGCGCGCAGCCCCTCGTCGGTGTGCGTGGGCGGCATCCGCACGTCCACCACCACGATGTCCGGCACGTGCGCCGCCACGGCCGCCACCAGCGCCTCGCCGTCGCCGACGGCCGCGGGCACCTCGTGGCCCTCCTCCAGCAGCAGCCGCACCAGGCCCTCGCGCAGCAGCGTCGAGTCCTCGGCCAGGATCACCCGCACGGCAGCACCGCCGTCACCAGCGTCGGCCCGCCCGGCGGGCTGTCGACCTCGAAGACGCCGTCCAGCGCCGCCACCCGCCGTCCCAGCCCCGACAGGCCGCCGCCGGCGGCGCTCGCGCCGCCCGTCCCGTCATCTCGTACGCGCACGACGAGCATGCTGCCATCGCGGCGCACGTCCACCTCGACCAGGGCCGCCGACGCGTGCTTGGCCGCGTTGGTGACGGCCTCGCTCACCACGAAGTACGCCGCCGTCTCCACCGCCATCGGCGGCCGCTCCGCCAGCTCGCACGACACCCGCACCGGCACCCCGGCCCGTTCGGACACCCCGGCCAGCGCCTCGCCCAGCCCGAACGTGTCGAGCCCGCTCGGGTAGACCCGCCAGGCCACCTCGCGCAGCTCGGCCAGCGCCCGCTGCGCCTCGTCGTGCGCCTGGTCCAACAGCTCAGGGCGGCCCCGGCGGGAACGTCCGATCAGCATCGACAGCGCCACCAGCCGCTGCTGCAGGCCGTCGTGCAGGTCACGCTCGATCCGCCGCCGTTCGGAGTCGACGGCCGCGACGATGCCCGCCCGGCTCTCGGCCAGCTCGGCGATGCGGCGCTCCAGGGCGAGCGTGCGGTCGCCGGCCAGCAGCCGGCTCGCCAGCCAGCGTTCGAGGACGTGTACGCCCACCAAGCCCGACAAGAGCGAAAAAAGTGCGACAAGTCCGACGAGGAGGAAGTAACCGCCGATCGTCCACGACGGCGCCATCCCGTCGAACGGCTCCCCGTGCCCCCAGCTCCACAGCAGCGCCACGACGCTCTTGACGCCGTAACCCACCAGGAACAGCAGCAGCCCGCCCAGCACCCCCACGGGCGCCCGGGCGGCCAGATAGCGCAGCAGCCGGTCCCGGTCGCCCTGGACCAGCGCGTCCAGCTCCGAGACCTCCAGCCGCAGCCGCCTGGCCTCCAGCGCGGCCAGCCGGCGGGCGGCCCCGTCCGCCCGTCCTCCCAGCAACGGCGCCACCAGCAGGAAGATCAGCTCCACCGGCGCGGTGAGCGCGCCCAGAGCCACCCTGCCGGCGACCCGCGCGCCCTCAACGACCGGCCGCATGCCGTCCCTTGCGGCGCTCGCTCAGCCGTACGCCGATGAAGACCAGCACCGCCAGCGCCACGAGGCCGAGCACGATCTTCGACCCGATGCCCGCGTACGTCTCCACCAGGTGCCAGTTCTCGCCCAGCAGGTAGCCGGCCATCACGAACACCGTGTTCCAGATCGCGCTGCCGATCAGCGTCAGCAGCGTGAACTGCATCAGCGGCATCCGCTCGACCCCGGCCGGGATCGAGATGAGGCTGCGGAAGATCGGGATCATCCGCCCGAAGAACACCGCCTTCTTGCCGTGCTTGAGAAACCACGCCTCCGTCTTCTCGATGTCGGAGATCTTCACCAGCGGAAGCTTGCCCGCGATCGCCAGCGTCCGCTCCCGGCCCAGCAGAGCTCCCACCCCGTAGAGCGCCAGCGCCCCCACCACCGAGCCGAGCGTCGTCCAGATCAGCGCGTCGACCAGACCCATCGACCCCTTGCTGGCCGTGAACCCCGACAGCGGCAGGATCACTTCGCTCGGCAACGGCGGGAAAAGGTTCTCCAGCGCGATCGCGATTCCGGCCCCCGGCGCTCCGAGGGCGTCCATCAACTCCACTACCCAATCAACCATGCGCATAAGGGTACGGAAGATCAACTCTACCTGGGATGAGGATCGCTGCCGAGGTTGGGTGCGGAAAACCACACCCATACGTACCGTACACTGTACGGTCGTGAGTCTTCCACAGGATTCGGTACGGCACGCGGTCGTCTTCGAGCCCGGCGATCCCCCCAGGAGCGGGCGGATGGCCTTCCTCGACCCCGGCGGCGACACCACCCTAACCGTCGCCCGCCCGGACGGGACCCACGAGGTCGCGGCCACCCGCGTCCCCGTGGCCGACGCCGTCGCCGCGCTGGCCAGGGCCCGCGCCGACGAATCCGCCCACCCCGCCGCCCGGTTCTGGGGAGCCGCCGCCCTGGTGGCGCTGCAGCTCGTCGCCCGCGGCCGCGTCCTGCCCGGCGTCACCGGCCAGGACCACGACTCCTGGCGCGCGGGCCCGTTCGACGCCGCCGACGCCCGCCGCATCCGCGAGCTCGCCGACGCCATGCCCGCCGAAGCCCGCGCCGTCCCCCTTCCCGCGACCGGCGACGCGGACACGGGGGCAGAGACAGGGGCGGGGGCGGGCGCCGAGCCGCGCCTGCCCGACGCCGAAAGCCACGTGCGGGCGTTCCTGGACGCGGTCGCCGACGCCATGCCGCGTTCCCCCGGAGCCGTCCGGGCCACCGGCACCACCGCCTACGCCGCCGCCCGCCCCGTCAAGGTGCCCCGGCTGCGCCCCTGGGCCGAGGAGGTGTCGGCCGGGCTCGACTCCGGCGTGCGGCTGTCGCTGCGCCTTGAGGCCGACGACCCCGCACGCGGCGAGTTCCGCGCCGTCATGCAGCTCCACAGCCTCGCCGACCCCTCACTCGTGGTCGACGCCGCCGACCTGTGGGAAGGCCGCGACCCCGGCCTCGGCGGGCGCGCCAGGATCGAGGCCACCCTGGCCATCCGCCGCGCCGCCCGCGCCTGGCCCCGCCTCGAACGGCTGCTGGAAAGCGCCGTCCCCGACGAGCTCCCGCTGAGCGACGCCGACCTCGAAGAGCTGCTCGCCGGCGCCGCCAGCCGCCTGGACGCCGCCGGGGTCGAGGTCCACTGGCCCAAGTCCCTGGTCAGCGGCCTGACCGCGCGCGCCGCCGTCGGCCTGCGCGACACCGCCCCCTCCGACCTGCCCTCCTTCCTCGGCGGACACCACCTGACCAGCTTCGACTGGCAGCTCGCCCTCGGCGGCGAACGGCTGACCGCCGCCGAGATGGACCACCTGGCCGAGACGCACCGGCCCGTCGTCCGGCTGCGTGACCAGTGGGTCCTCATCGACCCCGGCGTGGCCCGCAAGGTCCGCAGCCACCTCAAGCCGATGACCGCGCTCGACGCCCTCGGCGCCGCGCTGACCGGCACCGTCGAGGTCGACGGCGAGCACGTGCCCGTCGAGACGAGCGCCTGGCTGAGCGAGCTGCGCGACCGCCTCGCCGAGCCCGCCGACGTCGGTCCGCCGCCCGGCCTGGCCGCCACGCTGCGCGACTACCAGCTCCAGGGGCTGCGCTGGCTGGCCAGGATGACCTCGCTCGGCCTCGGCGGCTGCCTGGCCGACGACATGGGCCTGGGCAAGACCATCACGCTCATCGCCCTGCACCTCACCCGCCAGGGCACCGGACCCACGCTCGTCGTCTGCCCGGCCTCGCTGATGGGCAACTGGGAGCGGGAGATCTCCAGGTTCGCCCCCGGCGTCCCGGTACGCCGCTACCACGGCGCCCAGCGCACCCTGGCCGACGACGGCTTCGTCCTGACCACGTACGGCACCATGCGGCTGGACGCCGCCCGGCTCGGCGAGCACCCCTGGGGGCTGCTCGTCGCCGACGAGGCCCAGCATGTCAAGAACCCCGCCTCCGGCACCGCCAAGGCGCTGCGCGAGATCCCCGCCGCCGCCCGCGTCGCCCTCACCGGCACCCCGGTGGAGAACAACCTGTCGGAGCTGTGGGCCATCCTCGACTGGACCACGCCCGGCCTGCTCGGCCCCCTCACCCGCTTCCGGTCCCGGTGGGCCAAGCCGGTCGAGTCCGGCGACAAGGCCACCGCCGAACGGCTGGCCCGCCTCGTCGGCCCGTTCCTGCTGCGCCGCCGCAAGTCCGACCCCGGCATCGCGCCCGAGCTGCCGCCCAAGACCGAGACCGACCGCCCCGTCCCGCTCACCACCGAACAGGCCGGCCTGTACGAGGCCGTCGTGCGCGAGATCATGACGCAGATCGAGAGCGCCCAGGGCATGGCCAGGCGCGGCCTCATCGTCAAGCTGCTCACCGGGCTCAAGCAGATCTGCAACCACCCCGCCCAGTATCTGCACGAGGCCGACCCGCGCCTGCCCGGCCGCTCCGGCAAGCTGGAGCTGCTCGACGAGCTCGTCGACACCATCGTCGCCGAGGACGGCGCCGTCCTGGTGTTCACCCAGTACGTCCAGATGGCCCGCCTGCTCGACAAGCACCTGTCCGCGCGCGGCGTCGGCACCCAGCTCCTGCACGGCGGCACCCCCGTCGCCCGCCGCGAGGAGATGGTCCGGCGCTTCCAGGACGGCGCCGCCCCGGTGTTCCTGCTGTCGCTCAAGGCCGCCGGCACCGGGCTCAACCTCACCCGCGCCGACCACGTCATCCACTACGACCGCTGGTGGAACCCCGCCGTCGAGGACCAGGCCACCGACCGCGCCTACCGCATCGGCCAGACCCGGCCCGTCCAGGTGCACCGGCTCATCGCCGAAGGCACCATCGAGGACCGCATCGCCCAGATGCTCGTCGCCAAGCGCTCCCTGGCCGACGCCGTGCTCGCCTCCGGCGAGGCCGCCTTCACCGAGCTGACCGACGCCGAACTCGCCGCCCTCGTGGAGCTGAGATGACCGACGCCCGCGGCTTCGCCGCCTTCCCCCCGCAGCGGACCGGCGCCCGCTTCGCCACCTCCTGGTGGGGCCGCGCCTGGATCAAGGCGCTGGAGGACACCTCCCTCGACCACACGCTGCTGAAGAACGGCCGCGCCTACGCCAAGACCGGCCAGGTCGGCCCCATCACCGTCAGCCCCGGCCGGCTCGCCGCCGTCACCGAGCACGAGTACGACACCGTCGTCCGCGTCGAACAGCTCACCGACGCCGCCTGGGAACGCTTCCTCGACCAGGTCGCCGCCAAGGCCGGGCACATCGCCGCCCTGCTCGACCGCGACATGCCGCACGACCTGGTCGAGGCCGCCGAGGACGCCGCCGTGCCGCTGCTGCCCACCGTCGGCGACCTGGAGCCCGAATGCTCCTGCCCCGACTGGGGCCACCCGTGCAAGCACGCCGCCGCCCTGTGCTACCAGGCGTCCTGGCTGCTCGACGACGACCCGTTCGTGCTGCTGCTCCTGCGGGGGCGCGGCGAGCGCGAGCTCATCGACGGGCTCCAGCGCCGCGACGTGCCCGCCACCGCCCCGCAGGGCGTCCCCGTCGCCGACGCCTACGCGCTCGGCGTCCCGCCGCTGCCCGACCCGCCGCCGCTGGACGTCACGTTCACGCCGCTCGGCCTGGAGCCCGCCCCCGGCGTCGACGTGGCCGCGCTGGAGGTGCTCGCCGCCTCCGCCGCCTCCCGGGCCCGCGAACTGCTCCTCACCGGCGCGTCCACGCCGCTCACCGAATACCAGGACCGGGTACGCCTGTCCGCCGAGTTCGGGCTCGACCTGGGCCTCGACGCGGCGGTGGCCGCCTGGCGGCACGGCGGCGCCGGTGGCCTGGACGCGCTCGAGAGCCCGTGGACGCCGCCCAAGCAGGACCTGGCCCGCGCCCGCGCGCTGCTGGAGGCCGGCTGGGAGGGCGAGCCGCCGATGGTCGAGGCCTGGCGCAACCAGTGGACCGTCGGCGACCGGCAACTGCGCTACGGCCGCGACGGCCGCTGGTACCCGTTCGCCCGCCGCGACGGCGCCTGGTGGCCTGACGGGCCGCCGGAACGCGACCCGTCGGCCCTGCTCACCTGATCGCCTTCAGATCCACCACGATCTGCTCGCCGTCCCGCGCGTAGACGAGCAGACCGGGCGTCCGGTAGTCGAGGACCGGGCTGTACACGGTCGGACCCAGGGCGCCCGACTTCCCGGTGGCCAGGTCGTACAGCACCTCGCTCGTCCGCTCGTGGGAGACCACCACGAAGCGGTCGAGCGCGGGCACCGACATCATGGTCGGGCCCGGCAGCTCACGCCTGCCGCCGCCGTCGCGGCGGGAGGCGGTGCGGCCGTGCACGCACCACGTGACCGCGCACACCCCTCCGGCGACGGACGCCCGGCTGCGCTCCCCCGTGCGCAGATCGACCAGGCCGCCGAACACGACCTCCTTGGTCGGCCGGTTGCCGGGCCTGGGGCGGGCGGCCCACGGCCACGCCAGCAGCGTGTGCCCGGCCGAGCCGGCCACCTGCTCGGCTCTGCCGCCGGTCAGCGGCATCCGGTAGACGCCCTCGCGGCCCCACGGCGACCACACCAGCCGGCCGCCCGCGATCTCCAGGTCGATGCCCTGCGGGGCGTTCTTCAGCGTGGCGACCTGGCGCTGCGTGCCGCCGGTGACCGGGGCCGTCCAGATCTCCACCACGCGCACGCCCGCGTGGCGGCGCAGCGTCCACCAGGCCAGCAGCCCCTCACCGACCGCGACGAACGGCGCCGACACCACGGTGCCGCGCGGCGAGCGCACGTCCACCAGCCGGCGGGCGGTCCGCTTCCTGACGTCGTAGGCCCACAGCGCGTGGATCCTGTCGCCGTCCTCCGTCCGCACCAGCAGCGACCGGTCGTCCAGGTACCGTTCCGGCCGCATGGGCTGCCCGCTCGGCAGCTTCTCGGGAACGGTGCGGACCACGCCCGGCCACACCTTCTCGACGGGCGGCGGCACCGGGTGGGCCCGCGGCGAGGCCGGGGTGGCAGGCGCGAACGTCGGCGAGGGCCGCGCCGCCACGACGCGCTCGCCCGGCGGGACCATCACCGCGGCGACCGCCGACAGCACCGCGACCGTGGCCGCCGCCGACAGCACGGACCCCCTGCGCCGTCGCCGCCGGTGCCCCGCCTCGATCCGCGTCCGCAGGTCGGCCGCCGGCCGCGGCGCGTGCCCGGCCGCCCGCGCGAACTCCTCGCGCAGCCGCCGTTCCAGCTCGGCGCTCACGTCACGCTCCCCAGGCTCTCGACGATCGCGGGGACGTCACCGCGCAGCTTGTCCAGGGCCCGCGACGCCTGGCTGCGCACCGTGCCGCGCGAGATGCCCAGGACGACGGCGATCTCGGCGTCGCTCAGCTGCTCGTAGTAGCGCAGCACCAGCACCGCCCGCTGGCGGCGCGGCAGCCGCGCCAGCGTGTCCCACAGCGGCGACCCCTCGTACGGCCGGTCCCGCCAGGTCCGGTCGGGCGGCTCGGCCGTGACGTGCTCGCGCCGCCGCAGCCGCCAGGCGTTGACGTGCAGCCGGCTCATCGTCGTCTTGACGTACGCCTCCGGGTCGTGCTTGCGCCGCACCCGCTCCCACGCTCCGCGTAACCGCACCAGGGCCTCCTGCACCAGATCGGCCGCGTCGTGCGGATTGCCGGTCAGCACGTAGCCGTAGCGGAGCAGCACGTCCACCCGGTCGGCGACGAACCGCTCGAACAGCTCCTCGTCCTGCACGCCCACGCCCTCCTGTCATGGTCATCCCGACTGAGACGGCCGGAGGGCGCCAGGTGTTGCACCGTCAGGGCGCCGGTCTGGGCGGGTTGGGGAGCTGGGCGATCTCCTCGGGGGTCAGGGCGCGGCAGCCGAGCGCGATCACGCCGCTGAAGGAGTTGTTCTCGCACATCACCGCGACGGTCGCGCAGGTGGCGGCGATCGTGGCGGCGATGACGCGGATCGGGTTGCAGGTCAGGCCGATCTGTCCCTTGGGCAGGGCCGCCGCGGGCAGGCCGAGCAGGCTGAGGAGCAGGGCCGTGCTGGGCGCGGTGGCCGTGGTCGTGATCACGCAGCACTGTGGCGCGGGGTCGGCGTGGGCCGCCGGGGCGGCCAGGACGAGGCCCGCCGCGGCTGCGGTGGTGGCCGCGGCGGCGGCCAGGGTCCTGCGGATGCGCATCAAGAGCTCCGTACGTAAGGGACGATCATTACGATCAGCCACGTACCCCCAACAATGTGTTACGCATCAACAGAACTGGTCAAAGCCGGTCGGCTATCGCGGTGGCCAGCTCGATGACGGCGGCCCGGCGGCGGGCCAGCGCCTCGGCGGGGTCGGGCTCGTCGAGGATCAGGCGGCGCAGTTGCGGCACCGAGAAGTTCCACGCGACCAGGCCGATGAGGGTGAACAGCCAGTCGCGCGCCCGCCGCTCGTCGGGCATGCCGGCCTCCATCAGGGCACGGACGTTGGCGCGGTAGCCCTCGACGCGCTCCCCCTCGCCCGGCACCGGGCCGTCGCCCGACTCCAGCGCCTCCCACAGCAGCAGCCTGACCAGGTCCGGGTTCTCCTGGTAGCGGTCGAACAGCTGGCCGGCGATCTCGGGCAGCTTGCGCGGGTCGAGGTCGAGCGTGTGGCAGATCTCCTGCAACTGCGCGGCCACCACGGCGCCGAACAGCTTCTCCTTGTTGCCGAAGTAGAGGTAGATCGCCTGCTTGTTGGCGCGCGCGGCGGTCGCGATGCGCTCGATCCTGGCCCCGGCCAGGCCATGCTCGGCGAACTCCGCGCTGGCCGCGGCGAAGATCCGCTGCCTGGTCGCCTCGGCGTCGTACGTCATGGAAGGAATTAAACCATCCGGTTGACATGCGGGCCGAATCACGCCACGATCTAAACCAACCAGATGGTTTATTGCTGAAGGAGACCACCATGTCCGTCGCCCCCATGCCCGTCAGCACCCCGCTGCCCGCCGCGCTCGCCGGCCGCACCGTGCTCGTCATCGGCGGCAGCTCCGGCATCGGCCTGGCCGCCGGCGAGCTGCTGCGCTCGCTCGGCGCCCGCGTCGTCCTCGTGGCCCGCGACAAGGCCCGCCTGGACGCCGCCGTCGCCCACTGCCTGGCCGTGCCCGGCGCCACGCATGACGACCCCGTGCTCGGGATCGCCGCCGACGCCGGCGACGAGCTTGAGCTGGACCGCGTCTTCCAGCAGGCCGGCCCCGTCGACCACGTGCTGGTGACGGCAGGCGGCTTCCAGGTCGGCCCGCTCGACGCCACCCCGCGCGCCGACGTGCAGGACGCCGTCGACAGCCGGCTCTGGGGCGCCTACGCCGTCGCCCGCGCCGCCGCCCCCCGCCTGCCCGCCGGCGGCTCCATCACGTTCACCTCCGGCCTCTACGCGACCCGCCCGCTGCCCGGCATGGCCGCCGCCGTCGCCGCGATCGGCGCCGTCGAGGCCCTCACCAAGGCGCTGGCCGTCGAGCTGGCCCCGCGCCGGGTGCGCGTGAACGCCGTCCGCTACGGCGTGTTCGACACGCCGCTGGCCCGCGGCGCGCTGGGCGCGGCCACCGACGAGGCCGTGGCCGAGGCGGGCCGCGCCTTCCTGCCCGGCCGCCTGGGCACCCCCGCCGAGGCGGCCGCCGCCCCGATCTTCCTGATGTCGGACAACTACGTCTCCGGCGCCGTCATCCCCGTCGACGGCGGCCAGAGCCTCGTCTGACCCGCCCCTCAGGCCAGGTTGAGCTGCCAGGACACGCCGAACCTGTCGTTGACCCAGCCGAAGCGCTTGCTGAAGCCGTGGTCGCCCAGCGGCATCAGCGCCGCGCCGCCCTCCGACAGAGCCGCGTACAGCCGCTCGATCTCGTCCGCCGACTCGCACTGCACATACAGCGACATCGACGGCGTGAACGTGAAGTCGTGGCGCACCGCGCTGTCGATGGCCATGTACTCCTGCCCCGCCAGCCGGAACGTGGCGTGCAGCACGCTGCCCTCCGCGCCCGGCCCGTCCGGGCCGTAGCGGGTGACGGAGACGATCTCCGCGTCGTCGAACAGCGACACGTAGAAGGTCATGGCCTCCTCGGCCTTGCCCTCGAACATGAGAAAGGTGGTGATTTTCTGGGACATCGACTACTCCGGTTCCGGTGCGTAGAAGGCGGTCGTCGCCTCGGTGGCCGCCGCGACGAGCCCGGCGTCCGCGCCCGAGGCGAGGTACGCCTCGCCCCAGGCCCGGCTGCTGGCGACGATGGCGGCGCGCCCCTGTTCGGTCTCGTGGAAGTGCTCGTGGTCGGGGATCGGCAGGCCCGCCAGATGCATGGCGAGACCGAGCACGGACAGGTCCCAGCCCACCCCCACCGCGCCGGGGCCGTACCGCGACCAGAACTCCGCCGCCACGACGGCGGTGTGCGTCAGCTCGAAACGGGTGCCGTCGCCGTCGGGCGCCAGCGTCACCTCGACCTCCGAGGCGGGCGCGTCGCCGAAGACCCACGTCACCCTCAGCAGCTCGGGCGGCTCGCAGGCCAGGATCTCCCCGCCGGCGTTGCCCTCAAGCTGGTACGTGCCGCCCAGGCGCAGGTCGCCGCTGATCGGCAGCAGCCAGCGGCTGATCCGCTCGGCCGTCGTGAGGGCGTCCCACACGTCCTCGGCCGCGGCGTCGTAGTGACGGGACAGGACGACGGACTTGGCCTCGCCCTTCTCGGTCACCGCGCGGTGGGCGCGGGTGACCTCGTCGATGATGTTCATGCGGACTCTTCCTTCGTGGTGGGCCCGGGCGTGGTCGGCTCGGGCGGGCCGGCGGCGCGGCGGGCGCGCTTGCCGCGGGCCAGCTCCGTCGCCAGGGCGTCGAGGCGCTGGCTCCAGAAACCGCGGAAGCGCTCCAGCCACCGGTCGACCTCGCGCAGCGGCTCCGGGTCGACGGCGTAGAGCCGCCGGGTGCCCTCGGCGCGCACGGTGGCGAAGCCGTTGTCGCGCAGCACCTTGAGATGCTGCGAGACGGCCGGCTGGGAGATGCCGTGCTCGCGCTGGATGACGGCGGTGACCTCGCCGGAGCTGCGCTCACCGTCGGCGAGCAGCTCCAGGATCCGGCGCCGGACCGGGTCACCGAGTACGTCGAATGCATGCACGACCTCACTATTTCAGTCGCAGCTTATATAAGTCAAACCCGGTATAAAGTGGCGGGCTAGGGTCGGAGCGTGCAGGACGTCGAGGAGGCCGTCACCCGGGCGTTCCAGGAGGAATGGGGGCGCGTCGTCGCCACCGTCATCCGCATGACCGGCGACTGGGACCTGGCCGAGGAATGCGCCCAGGACGCCTTCGCGCAGGCGCTGCGCCACTGGCCCCGCGACGGCGTCCCGCGCAGGCCCGGCGCGTGGCTGACCACCGCCGCCCGCAACCGCGCCACCGACCGGCTGCGCCGCGAGGCCGTCGGGGCGGCCAAACTCCGCCAGGCCGCCCTGCTCGCCCCGCAGTCCGAGCCGGACGGCGACGGCGGCGACGCCGACGACAGCGGCGTGCCCGACGACCGGCTGCGGCTGATGTTCACCTGCTGCCACCCGGCGCTGCCGTTCGAACAGCGGGTGGCGCTCACCCTGCGCACCCTCGCCGGGCTCACCACGGCGGAGATCGCGCGGGCCTTCCTGGTGTCGGAGGAGGCCATGTCGCAGCGGCTGGTACGCGCCAAGCGCAGGATCCGCCAGGCCGGCATCCCCTACCGGGTGCCGCCCGCCCACCTGCTCCCCGAACGGACGCGTTCCGTCCTGGGCGTGCTCTACCTGCTGTTCAACGAGGGCTACTCCGCCAGCGGCGGCGACGACCTCGTCCGGCGCGGGCTCAGCGGCGAGGCCGTCCGCCTGGCCCGGCTGCTCACCGGACTGCTGCCCGGCGAGCCCGAGGCCACGGGGCTGCTCGCGCTCATGCTGCTGCACGACGCCCGCGCCGCCACCCGCACCGGGCCCGACGGCGCGCTGGTGCCCCTGGAGGAACAGGACCGCTCCCGCTGGGACGCCGACCGCATCGGCGAAGGCGTCCGGCTGCTGGAGGACGCCCTGCGCCAGGGGCGGGCCGGGCCCTACCAGATCCAGGCCGCCATCGCCGCCTGCCACGGCACCGCCCCCACGGCCGCCGACACCGACTGGCCCCAGATCGCCGCCCTGTACGACCGGCTCGCCCGGCTCGTGCCCTCCCCGGTGGTCGAGCTGAACCGGGCGGTCGCCATCGGCATGGCCGAAGGGCCCGCGGCCGGGCTCGCGCTCGCCGACCGGCTGCGCGAGTCCGGCGCGCTCGCGGGCTACCACCTGCTGCCCGCCACCCGCGCCGACCTCCTGCGCCGCCTCGGCCGCCCCGGCGAGGCAGCCGACGCCTACCGCGAAGCCCTCAGCTCCGCGCCGACCACCCCCGAACGCCGCTACCTGACCCGCCGCCTGAACGAAGTCCGCGCCCAGCAGGACACCACCCGAACGGCCTGACACCGCCCACCAGGGCGACGCCGCCGGGTCGGTGGCCGGTGGAAGGGCCGGTGTCGTGGGGGGTCAGCGGGGGCGGGTGGCGATGATCACGGTGGCGGCCCATGCGTCGGAGCGGGCGACGCGCGGCGCCAGGCCGTGGCGGGCGACGGCCTCCAGGGCGGGCGGGACCTGGCGGTCGCTGGTCTCGAACAGCAGATGCCCGCCCGGGGCGAGCCAGCCGGGCGCCCCGGCGGCCACCCGGCGCAGCACGTCCAGCCCGTCGGCGCCGCCGTCGAGCGCGAGCCGCGCCTCGTGCAGCCGCGCCTCGGCGGGCAGCAGCCCGATCTCCCCGGTCGGCACGTACGGCACGTTGGCCAGCAGCAGCCCGATCCGCCCGCGCAGGTCCGGGGGCAGCGGCTCGTACAGGTCGCCCTCGTGGACGCGGTCGGCGGGCAGGTTGCGGCGGGCGCAGGCGACGGCGGCCGGGTCGAGGTCGGCGGCGTGCAGCTCGGTGCCCGGGACGGCGGCGACCAGGGCGGCGCCGAGCGCGCCGGTGCCGCAGCACAGGTCGACGGCCACCGTGCCGGGTGCGGCGAGGGCGATCGCCTGCTCGACGAGGAACTCGGTGCGCGGGCGCGGCACGAAGACGCCGGCGTCGACGGCGACGCGCAGGCCGCGGAACTCGGCCCAGCCGAGGACGTGTTCGAGGGGCTCGCCGGCGGCGCGGCGCTCGACGAGGGCGTCGAGCGCGGCGGGCGTGCGGGCCGCGCCGGCGAGCAGGCGGGCCTCGTCTTCGGCGAAGACGCAGCCCGCGGCACGGAGGCGGGCGACGACGGCGGGCGGAGAGAGTGACATGAGCGCCTTTCGGGATGAACGGGGCGCTCTCCCGGTCGCCTCAGGAACGGCGGGCCGCGTGAGGTGAGAGCACCCGGACGGAACAAGCGGGAATGGGTCTCACCTCCTCGAATTTCGGCTGCGACACTATCGGAGCCCCGCGGAGCCCGGCAAACCGGTCAGCTCCTTGGCGGCGGTGCGGATCTCGTGCAGCAGCACCGCCAGGTCGTCCTCGGTGGTGGCGGGGCTCAGGACGCAGGCGCGCAGCGCGTCGGCGCCGCCCAGCCGGGTGCCGGTGAGGAACGTGACCCCGCGCCGCTGCACGGCCGCCGGGAGGGCGCGGTTCACCAGGTCGGGATCGCCTGAGCCCGGGCGGTAGCGGAAGGCGGCGATGGAGGTGACGACGGGCGCCATCAGCTCGAAGTCGGCGGCGTCCTCGACCATCGCGCCGAGCGTGCGGGCCAGCCGGGTGGTGTGGCCGACCAGGCGCTCGATGCCGTCGCGGCCGAGGTGCGACATCGTCGCCCACGTCTTCAGCGCGCGGAACGGCCGCGTCTGCTCGGGCCCGTACTCGGCGAACCAGCCCAGCTCGTCGGCGTTCTCGTCCACCAGGTACGACGGGACGAGGCTGAAGGCGGCACGCGCCTCGGCGGGGTCGCGCAGCAGCGCGCAGCCGCAGCCGACGGGGACGCCGAGCCACTTGTGCGGGTCGAGGGCGAGCGAGTCGGCCAGCTCGAGACCGGCGAAGGCGGACGGGTCGGCCAGCACGCCGAGCGCCCCGTAGGCGCCGTCGACGTGGAACCAGAGCCCGTGCTCGGCGGCGACGGCCGCGATGTCGGCGAGCGGGTCGACGGCGCCGCTGTTGACGGTGCCCGCGCTCGCCGCCACGCAGAACGGCCGCAGCCCGGCCGCCACGTCCTCGGCGACCATCGAGCGCAGCGCGGCCACGTCCATCCGGTAGGCGGCGTCGACCGGGACGGTGCGGATGCGCCGGGAGCCGATGCCGAGCAGTTCGGCGGCCTTGCGCAGGCAGCTGTGCCCTTCGGCGGACACGTACACGACCATCGGCGGGCGGCCGGACAGGCCCTCCTCGCGCACGTCCCAGCCGTCGGCGAGGGCGGCGCGCTGCCGGGCGGTGGCCAGGCAGATGATCGTCGCCATGGAGGCGCCGCTGGTCAGCAGCCCGCCGCCGGGCCGGTGCGGGAAGCCGACGAGGCCGGCCAGCCAGCGCACGACCGTACGCTCCAGCAGCGGGCCGGCGTGGTCGCCGCCCGCGCAGCTCGGGTTGAGCGCGGCGGCCAGCGGCTCGACGAGCACGCCGGCCGGGTTGGGCGGCGAGTTGACCCAGCCGAAGAAGCGCGGGTGCCCATTGCCCATCGGGTAGGGCAGCACCCGGGCGCGGACGTCGTCGAGCAGTTCGTCGAGGCCGCGCCCGGTCCCGGGCAGGTCCTGGCCGGTGAGCCAGAGGCGGTCGGCGTCGGCGACGGGCCGCCAGACGGGCTCCTCGCGCAGGCCGCCGAGGTGGTCGGCGGCGAGGCCGGCGGCCCGGCCCGCGGCGTGGCGCAGCTCATCCAAGGTGGGTCTCCGTTCGCTGGTCGTGGTGCGTGACGGCGGGCCCGCCCAGCTCCATGGCCAGGTAGTACACGCAGTCGGTGGCGTCGTCGTCGTTGGCGAAGGCGTGGCGGCGGTCGCCCGGGTAGTAGGCCGAGTCGCCGGCGCGCAGCACGTGGGCCCGGTCGTCGACGGTCAGGCGCAGGCTGCCGGACTCGACGGCGACGTACTCGCGCGAACCTGGCGCGTGCGCGGCGAACTCCCCCGCGTCGACGCCCGGCCCGATCGTGGTGCGCATGAACTCGAACTCCACGTTCGGCAGCACCGGTGACAGCACCCGGCGCTCCCATCCGGACGGGTCGCGCACCACGCGCTGCTCGGCGTGCCGCAGCACGGCCGGCACCTCGCGGACGGGCTCGTCGAGCAGCCGCGCGATCGACGTGCCGAGGGCGGTGGCCAGCCGGTCCAGGACGAGCACGCTGGGGGTCTTGGCGCCCCGTTCGACCTCGGAGACCATGCTGCGGCTGATGCCGCTGAGCTCGGCCAGCCGGTCGATGGACAGCCCGCGGGCCCGGCGCTCGGCGCGGACGCGGGCGCCGAGCTCGGCCATCGACAGGCCGGTGGAGAGAACGCCATCCATGTTGTCCCACTATAGGGGTGGTTTGTCCGCGATAGTGGTGATGTTGACAGCTGAGGTGAGGCCGCGTGTAATGATCCGGCAGGTCGCGTGTCGTCGCCCGGTGGACGGCGGGGGCATGGAGGCCGTGACAGCAGGGGGACGATACCGTGACTTCACAGCTCACAGGCAGCGCCTGATCCGACCGCGCCCGCGCGCCCCCTCATCACCGGCATTCCCGCACGCCTGACAGAGAGCTTCAGCATGCCCAACGGCTTCAACCAGTCCATCATCGACCAGTTCCGCGCCAGCAACGGCAGGGTCGGCCCGCCCTTCGAAGGGGCCCGCCTCATCCTGCTCACCACCACCGGGGCCAGGAGCGGCGCCCGCCACACCACCCCGCTCGGCTACCTCGCCGACGAGGGCAACAGCCGGATCTTCGTCATCGCCTCGGCCGGCGGCTCGCCCCGCCACCCCGCCTGGTTCCACAACATCCTGGCCGACCCGCGCGTCACCGTCGAGGACGGCGCGTTCACGTACGAGGCCACCGCGGCCGTCCTGGACGGCGCCGAGCGCGACGAGATCTTCGCCCGCGCCGTCGAGGCCGACCCCGCCTGGGCCGACTACGAGACGAAGTCCGGGCGCACGCTGCCCGTCGTCGCCCTCACCCAGACCGCCGGCGGCCCGCCCGACCTGCGCGGCGGCGACTTCCTCAAGGTCGTCCACGACGCCTTCCGCCGCGAGCTCGCGCTGATCCGCGAGGAGGTGGCCGAGTCGGGCGCCGGCCTGGGCGCGCAACTGCGCATCAACTGCCTCAACCTGTGCCAGGGGCTGCACTTCCATCACACGATGGAGGACACGCGCATGTTCCCGCACCTCGACGGCGCCCGCCCCGACCTCGCCCCCGTGCTGGCCCGGCTCCGCGAGGAGCACCGCGTCATCCAGGAGCTCGTGGACGAGCTGCAGAAGGTCGTCGCGAGCGGCGGCGGCGACGTGCTCGCCGAGGTCGAGCGCCTCACCGCCGAGCTGGAGGCCCACCTCGACTACGAGGAGGAACACCTCGTCCCCGTGCTGAACGGCGGCTGATCAGCCCGCGTAACGCCGCAGCCCCGGCGCGGCCCGCGCGATCAGGGCCACCGCCGCCACCGTGAGCAGCCCGCCGGCGCAGATCGTCACCTGCGGCCCGTACGCGGCCGCGGCGGTCCCGTGCAGCAGGTTGCCGATCTGCGGGCCGCCGACGAGCACGACCGTGAGCGAGCCCTGGACCCGGCCGCGCACGGCGTCGTCGGTGTGCGCCTGGGTGATGGCGTTGCGGAACGTGCTGAGCAGGAAGTTGGCCGCGCCGCCGAGCAGCAGCGCCGCCAGCGCCTGCCACAGCTGCCCGGCCAGGCCGAGCAGCACCACCGTCACCCCCCACACGGCGGCGGCCCACGCCATCAGCGCGCCCTGCCGCCGCGCCCGGGTGAACGTCCCCGACAGCAGCCCCGCCGCGAACACCCCCGCCGGGTAGGCCGCGTAGAGCAGCCCCAGCTCCACGCCGCCGCCCGCCGGGCCGCCGTGCACCGTGCCGGCCAGCTCGGGCAGGACCGCCGACGGCATCCCGAACACCATCGCGGCCAGGTCCACCGCCAGCACCGCCACCAGCACCCGGTTGCCCGCCAGGTAGCGGAACCCGGCCAGCACCTGGGCGGGCGTGGAGCCCCTGCCGCCCTCCGGAGCCGGGATCGGCGGCAGCCGGAACACCGCCCACACCACCGCCAGCAGCGCGAGCGCGTCGAACAGGTAGAGCGAGCCCAGCCCCGTCACCGGGATCAGCACGCCCGCCAGCAGCGGCCCGATCACCGAGCCGGAGTAGCGGGCCAGCGAGCTCAGGCTGTTCGCGGCGGCCAGCAGCCCGGCGGGCACCAGCCGGGGCACCACCGCGCCCGTCGTCACCATGATCGTCCCGAACGTGGCGCCCTGGCAGGCCACCAGCGCCAGCAGCACCGCGACCGACCTCAGCCCGGCGGCCTGCTGCGCCCACAGCCCCGCGTACGTCAGCGCCAGTCCGCAGTGCGCCGCCAGCAGCAGCCGCCGCCGGTCCATCACATCAGCCCGAGCCCCCGCCCACAGTGACGCCGTCACCAGCGCGCCGAACGACACCCCGGCCGCCGCGCCCACCGCCGCCGACGAGCCCGTCATCGCGAACAGCTGCGCCGGCACCGCCACCACGCTGAACGACCCGCCGACCGCGCACACCGCCGAGGCCGTCCACAGCCGCCGGAACGCCGGGACGGCCAGCGGCCGGCGGTCCAGCGTGAAGCGGCTCACAACGCCACCACGTCGGCCACGACGCACGCGATGTTGTCGGGCGCGCCCGCCGCGTACGCCAGGGCGAGCAGCGCGTCCAGGGCCGCCTCCGGGCCGTCGGCGCCCGCCAGCGCCGCGTGCAGGGAATCGGGCGCGACCACGGCCGACAGCCCGTCGGAGCACAGCAGGTAGCGGTCCCCGGCCTCGGCCGCGTGCAGCGACAGGTCCGGCTCCGTCCCGCCCTCCCCCGTCAGCGCGCGGGCCAGCATCGACCGGCTCGGGTGCGAGGCCGCCTCCTCCGGCGTCAGCCTGCCCTCGTCGACCATCGCCTGCACCAGCGTGTGATCGTGGGTGATCCGGAACATCTCGCCGCCGCGCAGCACGTACGCGCGCGTGTCGCCGACGTGCACCAGCGCCAGCCGTGACCCCGACCGCAGCAGCGCCGTCAGCGTGGTCGCCGGCCCGCGCGCGGACGCCTCACCCGGGCCGGCGAGCTCCTTGATCGCCTCACCGGCCCTGGCGACCGCGTCGGCGAGCGCGCCGAGCAGGTCCCCTTCCGGTACGGCCAGCGTCTCCAGCGGCTTGAGCGCCTCGATCGCCGCCGCGCTGGCCAGCTCGCCGCCCGGCCCGCGCACCCCGTCGGCCACCGCCAGCAGGCGGGCGCCCGCGTAGGCGGCGTCCTCGTTGCTGGTGCGCACCAGCCCGGACGCGGTCCTGGCCGCGTAACGGACGCCCACGGTGTGGTCGGCGGCGGCGCCCCCGCCGGACAGGTGGTCGACGAGGAACGTCGCCAGCCTGCCCCGGGCCGCCGTCTCGGCCTCCACCCGCGCCCAGTGATCGGCGACCGCCTCGGCGGCGGCGCCGGGCTCCAGGTCGCACACCTCGCGGATGCGGGCCAGCGGCATGCCCAGCCGCCGCAGCCAGGCGATCAGCCGGGCCCGCTCCACCTGGGCCGGATCGTAGAAGCGGTATCCCGACTCCCCGTCGACCAGGGCGGGCCGCAGCAGCCCGAGCTCGTCGTACAGCCGCAACGCCTTCGGCGACAGGCGCACGGCACGCGCGAACGCGCCGATCGTCAGTAGTTCCACATCGGACATGCTGGACCTTCCCCCAGGGGCAAAGTCCAGCGGGCCGTGGCGCTCAGATGGTCATCGTGGCCTGCCGGTCGGCCTGCCACTCGACCGTCACCACCGTGGCGTCGTCCTGGAGCCGGCCGCGCTGGTGGTCCAGGATCGAGTTGATCAGGCGGCGCAGCGTCTCGGGAGCCGACAGCCCGCCCGCCTCGTGGCGCACGATGAAGTCCACGAACCGCTCCAGCCCGAACTGCTCCCCGGCGGGGTTCTGCGCCTCGATGATCCCGTCGGTGTAGAGGAGCAGCCGGTCGCCGCGCTGCAGCTGATAGCGCTCCAGCCCCGACGACAGGCCCAGCCCGAACCCCATCGGCGGCGACGGCAGCTCGCTGTCGAGGCTGGCGACCAGCCGGCCGTCCCGCACCACCAGCGGCGGATGGTGGCCGCGGTTGATCCAGGTGAGCTCGCCGGTGTCCATGTCCAGGTCGGCCAGGATGCCGGTGGCGAACCGGGTGCGGCCGAACTGCTCGCCGATCGCCGCGTCGATCCCCTCGCTCGTGGCCAGCAAATCCTTGCCGGCGAGCCGGCTGTTGCGGCAGGCGCCGATCGCCATCGTCGCCGTCAGCGTCGCCGACAGGTCGTGCCCCATCGCGTCGAAGATCGACACATGCAGGTTGTCGCCCGCGATGCCGTAGTCGTAGGCGTCGCCGCCCACCTCGTAGGCCGGCTCCAACGCGGCGCTGAACACCACCCGGTCGTTGGCGAAGCTGCCGTGCGGCAGCAGGTTCCACAGCACCTCGGCCGACAGCAGCATCGGCTCGCCGCGCACCAGCGCCGCCCACGAGTCGCTGGAGCCCCGCTTGCTCACCAGGATGAGCGCGACCAGCGAGGCGAGCTGCCTGGCCCGCCACTCGACGGTCTCGTCCACGGTCTGGACCGTGGCGCCGAGCACGCCGATCCGCTCGGTGCCGTCGATCAGCGGCACCCACAGCTGCACGGCCGCCGGTTCGTCCTCGGCCTTGGCCCGCACGACCTCCACGTCGCGGAAGGACCGCCCCGGCATCGTGGTGTCGATCGACACCGGCGTCAGCGGCACGCCCCGGGCGTCCACCTGGCCCGGCAGCGGCACCAGCGTCAGCTGCCGCAGGTCGCACACGTACACCTTGGTGTGGGTGAAACCGGACAGGGCCGCGTGGCCGGCGATCAGGGGGACGGTGTCCTCCAGCGTGGCCGTGTGGCTGGCACGCAGGAGCCCGCCCAGCATGCGCTCGCCGTCGCTCAGCACCGTGCCGCCTCCCCTCCGACGGGCTCTTACCCGCGCGCGGGCGATCCTGCACCGGCCTCTCCCAGGAGGCCCCGCCTGGGCCCGGGACGCGGAGCCTTCCTCGCCGCCGCCCGGTGACGGAGAAAAGCCGCATGATCAGACGTTGACGTGACATGGACGATTCCGGGGACTTAGCCGGCAGCAGGCGGACGGGCGCGGGGGCGCGGGCGGTGGCCGGGCTGCTCCTGGTCGTGGCGGTCCTGCTCGGCCTGGTGGCGGGGCTGGGCGCGCTGTGGGCCGCCGCCGAGGCGAGCGGCAACCGGTACGTGGCGGTGACAGCGGCCGCACCGGCGCTGGCGGGCGTCACCTGGTGGCTGTGCCGGGCCGCGCTGCGCCGGGTCGCGGGCCCGCGGGTGCGGCGCTGGGCACCGATCGCGGTCGCCGTCGTGGAACTGGCGGCCGTCGCCGTCCCCGTCGCGGGCCTGCTGTCCGGCGGGCCGCCGGACCGGCCGATCGCGGCCGCG
>NZ_JAHKRO010000105.1 GCF_019396325.1 Nonomuraea ceibae | reverse complement strand
GCCGCCCGCCGCCTGCCGGCCTGGCTGGGCCCGGCCACGGTCGCCACCTGGCTCTGCCGCGCCGCCGACACCGTGCGGGCCGTCGCCGCCACGGCGGCCGACCGGCGGCGGCTGGAGCGCCGCACCCGGGCGCTGGCCCGCGCCGGCCGGGTGCTGGCCAGGCTCGGCCTGGACGGCCGCCGCGGCCGCGACCGCTGGGCCGGCTACGGCGCCGACCGCTGGTTCGGCGACGCCGACGTGCTGGTCATGCCGGCCCTCGCCGCGATCCCGCCGCGCGCCGACCGCTGGGGCAGGCGCGGCCTGGTCCGCAACGTGCTGGCCAACGTCGGGTACGCGCCCGCGACCGGCCCGTGGAACATGTGCGGCTGGCCCGCCATGACCGTGCCCGTCGCCACCCACTCCAGCGGCCTGCCGATCGGGGTCCAGCTCGTCGCCCCGCCGGGCGGCGAACCGCACCTGCTCGGCCTGGCCGCCCAGCTCCAGGCGGCCCATCCGCCGATCCGCCCGCCCGGCCTGTCCTGATGACGCCAGGCCGGCCCGACGAGCGTCAGACGCCCAGCGGGTGCCAGACGGTCTTCGTCTCCAGGAAACGGGTCATCCGCCCCAGCCCCGGGTCACCGCGCCAGTCCTCGGCCCGGGGGCGCAGGACGCGCTTGAGGTTCTCCGCCGCCTCCTGCTCGCAGCGCAGCGCCAGCTCCGGCTCGGCCACGCCGGTCAGGTCCAGGCCGTTGACGTCCATGTGCGCGGCCAGCCAGGGCGCGATCTCCGCCTGGTGCCCGGTGAGGATGTTGACCACCCCGCCCGGCAGGTCGGACGTGGCCAGCACCTCGGCCAGCGTGATCGCCGGCAGCGGGGCCGGCTCGGAGGCGACGACCACGCACGTGTTACCGGTCACGATGACCGGCGCCACCACCGACACCAGCCCGAGCAGCGGGTCGGCGGGCGCGACGACCGCGACCACCCCGGTGGGCTCCGGCGACGACAGGTTGAAGTACGGGCCCGCGACCGGGTTGGCGGTGCCGTGCACCGAGCTGATCTTGTCCGACCACCCGGCGTACCAGACGAGCCGGTCCACGGCCGCGTCGACGGTCTCCAGCGCGGCCTTCCGCCCGCCGCCGAGCTCGTCGGCGAACTGGGCACGGCGGCCCTCCAGCATCTCGGCGATCCGGTAGAGGATCTGGCCCCGGTTGTAGGCGGTGGCCCCCGACCAGCCGGGGAACGCCTTGCGGGCGGCCGACACCGCGTCCCTGGCGTCCTTGCGTGACGCGCGCGAGGCGTTGGCGAGGAAGTCGCCCTTGGGCGAGGTCACGGGATAGGACCTCCCACTCTCCGAGCGCGGGAACGCCCCGCCGATGAACAGCTTGTAGGTCTTGCGGACGGCCAACCTACTCATCGCCGCGCCCCCTCCACATGATCTCCTGGGACATCTCGACCGGCACGAACACCTGGCCGCACCGGCTCACGCCGCAGCGGTGGGCGTACCAGCCGGTGCGCACGGGACGCCCGGCGCGGGCGAAGGCATGGCCGCGGGTGGCCAGGGCGCGACGGGCCCTGCGGCGGCGGCTCCGGTGCTCACACGTCAAGGTAGGCCTCCAGCCCGAGCAGGCCGCCCTCGCGTCCGTAGCCCGACTCCTTGTAGCCGCCGAACGGCGAGGTCGGGTCGAACCGGTTGAAGGTGTTGGCCCACACCACTCCCGCGCGGAGCCGGTCGGCCATCCACAGGATGCGCGACCCTTTCTCCGTCCAGATGCCGGCGGACAGGCCGTACGGGGTGTTGTTGGCCTTCTCGACGGCCTCGGCCGGAGTCCGGAAGGTGAGCACGGACAGGACCGGGCCGAAGATCTCCTCGCGCGCGATCCGGTGGGACTGCGCGACGCCGGTGAACAGCGTCGGCGGGAACCAGAAGCCCTTGTCGGGCAGCTCGCACGCGGGCGACCAGCGCTCGGCGCCCTCGGACTCGCCCAGGTCGGACAGGCGGCGGATCTTGGCGAGCTGGTCGGCGGAGTTGATCGCGCCGATGTCGGTGTTCTTGTCGAGCGGGTCGCCCAGCCGCAGCGTGCCGAGCCTGCGCTTGAGCGCGGCCAGGAGCTCCTCCTGGATCGACTCCTGGACGAGCAGCCGCGAGCCCGCGCAGCACACGTGGCCCTGGTTGAAGAAGATGCCGTTGACGATGCCCTCGACGGCCTGGTCGAGCGCGGCGTCGTCGAAGACGATGTTGGCGGCCTTGCCGCCCAGCTCCAGCGTGAGCTTCTTGCCGGTGCCGGCGACGGACCTGGCGATGAGCCGGCCGACCTCGGTGGAGCCGGTGAAGGCGACCTTGGCGACGTCGGGGTGGGAGACGACGGCGGAGCCGGTCTCGCCCGCGCCGGTGACGATGTTGACGACGCCGGGCGGCAGCTCGGCCTGCCGGCAGATCTCCGCGAACAGCAGCGCGGTCAGCGGCGTCGTCTCGGCCGGCTTGAGCACGACCGTGTTGCCGCACGCCAGCGCGGGCGCGATCTTCCAGGCGAGCATGAGCAGCGGGAAGTTCCACGGGATGACCTGCCCGGCCACGCCCAGCGGCCGGGGGTCGGGGCCGAACCCGGCGTAGCCGAGCTTGTCGGCCCAGCCCGCGTAGTAGAAGAAGTGCGCCGCCACCAGCGGCAGGTCCACGTCGCGTGACTCGCGGATCGGCTTGCCGTTGTCGAGGGATTCCAGCACGGCCAGCTCTCTGGCGCGCTCCTGGACGATGCGGGCGATGCGGAACAGGTATTTGGCGCGCTCGGAGCCGGGCAGCGCGCTCCAGCCGTCGAACGCCTTGCGCGCGGCCCGCACCGCGCGGTCGACGTCGTCGGCGGAGGCCGTGGCGACCTCCGCCAGCTTCTCCTCCGTGGCCGGGTTGACCGTCTTGAAGGACGGCCCTGAACCGTCCACGAACTCGCCGTCGATGAACAGCCCGTAGGAGGACTTGAGATCGACGATGTCGCGCGACTCGGGCGCCGGGGCGTAGTCGAACACCGGCCTCTCGGGCACCGTCCGTTTCGGCGTTGCCATCATCGATCCAGAGTGAAGTATCGGAGCATCACAACTGCCAGCGTAGACGGTCATATGCACTGCTCCGAGGGGCCCGGCGCGGGGCCCCTCGGAGGTGCTCAGCGGACGGTCACCGTCACCCGTGCCTCGACCGGCGCCTCACCTGGCACGCGGACCGAGAGCGTGCCCGTGTAGGTCCCCGGCTCGTCGAAGGCGCGGGCCGAGGTCGCGGTGAACGCGGCGTTGATCCGCATGTCGGGGATGCTGGCCTCGCGGGTGGTCGTCAGCGTGACGTCCTCCTGCCGCCCGTCGCTCCACACGACGCCCGCCTTCAGGTCGGCGGCGGCGCGGCCGGGGGCGGTGACGGTCCAGGTCGCGCCGGACGGCTGCCCGGCGGCGACGGTCACCGGCTCGGCCAGCGCTTCCGTCCGCCAGGCCACGTCGGCCGTGGGGAAGAAGTTCGTCCCCTGGACGGTGAGCCTGCCGCCGGCCTCGGACAGGCGGGTGCGGAAGTCGGTGTAGTCGCGCTGCGCCTGCGGCGTCCAGCCGGCCTCGGCCGTGGCGATCAGCCGGGGGAAGCTGTAGTACTGCGCCTGGCCGACGCGGCGGATGAACTCGCCCCACAGCGCCGTCTCCACGCCCAGCACGCTGCTCTCCTGGATGCCGGGAATGTAGGCGCCCGGGTCCCAGTTGTAGTGCCGGTCCAGGCCGCACGCGCCGCCGCACGCCCAGGTGCCGCCCTGCGGCTGGCGAAGGTCCTGCTTCTGCGGCACGTACGTGTGCGGCGCCGGTGACAGGACGACCTTGGCGCCCCGGCCGTTGACGGCGTTCGCCACGGCCTGGCGGTTGCCGTTCCAGAACTGGACGACGGCGTTGTCCTGCGGCAGCGCGGTGCCGGCGTACTCGTTCCAGCCGGCGACGGTCTTGCCGAGCGCCGCGACCTCCTTGGTGAACGCGTCGACCATCCTGGTGTAGTCGGCGTGGCTGGTGACGTGCGCCTCGTCGCCGCCGATGTGCAGGTAGGGGCCGGGGGTCAGCTCGGCGATCTCGGTGAGCACGTGCTTGACGAACTCGTACGTGACCGGGCTGTCCGCGTCGAAGGAGGAGTAGCCGACCGCGCCCGTGCCGTTGTGCGGGACGGTGGTCTGGCCGGGCTGGAGCTGGGGCCGCGCGCCCGGGGTGTTGAGCTGCGGGATGGAGTGCAGGGCGGCGTTCGTGTGGCCGGGCATGTCGATCTCGGGGATGACGGTCATGCCGTTCTCGGCCGCGTAGCGGATGATCTCGGTGTAGTCGGCCTTGGTGTAGAAGCCGGTGATGCCCGGCTCGGTGCCCCGGTCGGTCATCGCGGTGGCGCCGCTGACCTCGGTGAGCAGGCCGTAGTCGATGCCGGAGGGGTTGTCCGCCGGCTGGTCCACGGCGATGCGCCAGCCCTGGTCGTCGGTCAGGTGCAGGTGCAGCCGGTTGACCTTGAACTGGGCGGCGGCGTCGATGTAGGTCTTGACCTCGCTGACCGGGTAGAAGCTGCGGGCGACGTCGAGCATCATGCCGCGGTGCGCGAAGCGCGGGTGGTCGGTGATCGTCACCGCGGGGATCGTCCAGGCCGCGGCGACGGGGGTGTCCGATTCGATCCACTGCGGCAGGAGCTGGCGCAGGGTCTGGACGCCGTTGAGCGCGCCGGCGGCCGTCGAGGCGCGCAGCGTGACCTGCCGGGGCGTGACGGTGAGCGTGTAGCCCTCGGCCTCGTGGCCCTGCGGGCCCTTGCCGTCGCCGACCTCGACGAGGATGGGCGCGGGGCCCCGGCCGTTGCGGACGACGGGCAGCCGGTAGCCGGTGGCCGGGCGCAGCGCGCGGGCCAGATACTCGGCGGGGGCCTGGGCGGCGGCGCCGGAGGCGAGCACGCGGGTGTTCCGGTGCAGCGCGAACGGCTCGCCGCCGGCCTCCTCGACGGACACCGGCTTGGGCAGCAGGCCGAGCGTGGGCGCGGGCGGAGCGGGCGGCGCGTCCCAGATCTCGAACTCGGAGATCGAGTACCCGTAGCTCGACCAGCGCTGGCGTCCCTGCATGCGCACGTAAGCGACCGGCCCGGCGGAGCGCACCTCGATGACGTCGGTCCGCGGGCAGGTGTCGCGCCGCACCGAGGCCACGTCGGTCCACGACGCGCCGTCCGCGGAGGTCTGCAGCACGAAGTCGCGGGCGCAGGCGTTGGGCCAGGTCAGCTTGACGTGGTCGACGGTGGCCGGCTGGGCGAGCTTGACCTGGACCCAGTTGTCGTCCTGGTACTTCGACGACCAGCGGGTGGCGGTGTCGCCGTCGTTGACGTGCGCGGCAGCGAAGTCGGCGCGGTCGAGCTCGACGCTGGAGGCGGAGGCGGCGCCCGCGAGGGCCAGGTTGGCTGGGGTGGCCTGGGCGGCGGCCTGGGCGGGGGCCGCGAGCAGCGTGGCCGCGAGCGCGGCTGTCAGCGCCGTCGTGAGGCGGCGGCCGGGACGGGTGGGGGGCATGAGGCTCCTTTCGGTAGCCCAGAGTGTGAGCCGCCTCACCCAATTACGTCAAGACTCTCCACATTAATAGGCGATCCCGCCCAAGCCAGGACCCTCGGTCCAGGCATATGGGCACATATTTAGTCCGAAGATTTGCACTTAATGCGGGCGGGACCCCATCATGGCCGCATGCCCAAGCCGACCGACGCGCTGCAACGGCTCCGCCGTGCCCACGAGGACGCCGTCCTCGACGCCCTGCGCTCGTCGGGTGCGCTGAGCCGTACCGACCTGATCCGGATCACCGGCCTGTCCCGCACCACGCTGTTCACGATCATTTCGGAGATGATCGAGCGGGCCTCGGTCGTCGAGACCGAGGCCCCAGCGACGGCCCGGCGCGGGCGCGGCCGGCCCGCCTCGCTCGTCACGCTCAACCCCGGAGCGGGCCAGCTCATCGGCCTCGACCTGGCCAGAAGGCGCATCCACCTGGCCGTCGCCAACCTGTCGCACCAGATCGTCGCCACCGGCATGGCCGACGTCCCCGAGGGCGCCGACGTACTGGAGCAGGCCGAGGCAGCGGTGCGGCTGGTCAAGCAGGTCAGCGGCGAGCGCGGCGTGCGCCTGGACGCCCTGGAGGCCATCGGCGTCGGCCTGATCGGCGGCGCCGGCGACCCCGCGCTGCCGCCCGCCCGCTACGCGCCCGTCAAGGACCGGCTGTCGCGCGAGTTCGGCGTGCGCGTCGCCGTCGACAACAACGCCAGGCTGGCCGCGCTGGCCGAGAGCACCTGGGGCGCGGCCAGGCCGGCCCGCGACATCGTGTACGCGCGCTGGTCGGTCGGGGTGGGCGGCGGCTTCCTCGTCGGCGGCCGGCTCGTGCGGGGCGCGACCGGCGCCGCCGGCGAACTCGGCCACATCTCGCTCGACCCAGCCGGGCCGCCCTGCCACTGCGGCTCGCGGGGCTGCCTGGAGCCGCGCATCGGCGCGCAGGCGCTGCTCGACGCCTGCGCCGCCGGCGGCGTCCGGCTCGACGGCCTCGACGCGCTGGTGGCCGCCGCCCGCGACCGGGTGCCCGCCGTGTGCGAGGTGATCTCCGCCGCCGCCGCCGACCTCGGGCGGGTGCTGGCCGACGCGGTGGTCCAGCTCGACCCCGAGCGGGTCGTCGTCGGCGGCGAGCTCGCCGCGCTGGGCAGCCTCGTGCTCGGCCCGATCCGCGAGTCGATCTCCCGCCTGGCCCTGCCCCGCACCCCGAGCACCGTCGAGGTCGTCCCCGCCGACCTGGGCGCCAGGGCGTCCGCGATGGGCGCCATCGCCCTCCTCCTCCACGACGAGCCGCCCACCCCCTTCCGAACGGAGAACGAGTGACCACCCCACGCAACGTCCTGTTCCTGATGACCGACCAGCACCGGGTGGACACCCTCGGCTGCTATGGCAACCCGCTGGTCCGCACCCCGGCGCTGGACGGCCTGGCCGCGGAAGGCACCCGGTTCGACCGCTTCTACACCCCCACCGCGATCTGCACCCCCGCGCGGGCGTCGCTGTTCACCGGGCTGCACCCGTTCCGGCACGGCCTGCTGGTCAACCCGGAGCGCAACGGCGGCGCCCGCGACGAGGTGGCCGACGAGCACCCCGTCATGGCCGCGCCGCTGCGGGCCGCCGGCTACAACCTGGGGCACGTCGGCAAGTGGCACATCGGCCGCGAGCGGGGCCCGGAGTTCTACGGCATGGACGGCGAGCACCTGCCGGGCGCGCTCAACCCGTTCCACCACCCCTCCTACGAGCGGTGGCTCAAGGAGCGCGGCCACCCGCCGTTCGCCGTGGAGCAGGCGGTCTTCGGCCGCGCAGAGAACGGCTCCGGCCGCGGCCACCTCATCGCCGGCCGCCTGCGGCAGCCGCCCGAGGCGACGATCGAGGCGTACCTCACCGACCGGACGCTGGAGCTGCTGGCGGACTACGCGCGCGACTTCCACCGCGACGGCAGGCCGTTCGTGCTCTCCTGCCACTGGTTCGGCCCGCACCTGCCGTACCTGATCCCGGACGAGTACTACGACCTCTACGATCCCGCGCTGGTGCCGCTGCCGGAGTCGATGGCCGAGACCTTCGACGGCAAGCCCGACGTGCAGCGCCGCTACTCCGAATACTGGTCGGCCGACCACTTCGACGCCGACGCCTGGCGCAAGCTGATCGCGGTCTACTGGGGCTACGTCACGATGATCGACGACCAGATCGGGCGCCTGACCGCCGCGCTGCGCGAGCACGGGCTCTGGGACGACACCGCGGTGATGTTCACCGCCGACCACGGCGAGTTCACCGGCGCGCACCGGCTCAACGACAAGGGCCCGGCGATGTACGAGGACATCTACCGCGTCCCCGGCATCGTCCGGGTGCCGGGGGCCGGGGCGCGGGTGGTGGACGAGTTCGCCACGCTGATCGATCTCAACCCGACGATCCTCGCCCTGGCCGGGCTGCCACCGCAGGAGCCCTGCGACGGCAGCAGCCTGCTCCCGCTCGTCGAGGGCGAGCCCGATCCCCGGCCGCAGGTGGTCACCGAGTTCCACGGCCACCACTTCCCCTACTCCCAGCGCATGATCCGGGACCGCCGCCACAAGCTGGTGTTCAACCCGGAGAGCGTGCACGAGCTGTACGACCTGGACAGCGATCCGCACGAGTTGCGCAACGTCTACACCGCGCCCGCCTACGCGGCGGTCCGGCGTGACCTGACCGTGCGGCTCTACCGCGAACTGCTGCGCCGCGGCGACCCCGCCTCCAGCTGGATGAGCTACATGGCCGACATCGGCGGGGGCCGCGCCCCCGACGTCGACGGCGTCGCCGACGAGGTGGCCTGAGTGCCGCCGTCCACCCCCCGTAACCCATTCCTGAGAAAGGACCTCCGATGAGGCTTCCTCGCAGGCTGGCGGCCTTCACGGCAGCGCTCGCCCTCGTCCTTCCCGTGGCCGCGTGCGGCTCCTCCTCCGAGGACGGCGCGCGAACCGTCAGGTTCGGCTACATCGCCGACTTCGCGGGCGCCGCCGTGCTCGCCGCCGCCGACAAGCAGGGGCTGTGGGCCAAGCACGGCCTGGAGCCCGAGCTGAAGGTGTTCACCAACGGGCCGCTGCAGATCCAGGCGCTCGGCTCGGGCGACATCGACTTCGGCTACATCGGCTCGGGCGCCACCTGGCTCCCGGCCAGCGGCAAAGCCAAGATCATCGCACCGAACATGCTGGGCCAGGCCGACCGGCTGATCACCCACGCGGACTCCGGCGTCACCTCGGTCGCCGGGCTGAAGGGCAAGAAGATCGGCGTCCCCGAGGGCACCTCCGGCGACATGATCCTGGAGCTGGCGCTCAAGGAGGCCGGGCTGACCGGCAAGGACGTGCAGAAGGTCAACATGGACCCGAGCACGGTCGTGTCGGCCTTCAGCGCCAAGCAGATCGACGCGGCCGCCATCTGGTACCCGCTGATCGACACCATCAAGAAGAACGTGCCCGACCTGATCGAGCTGACCAAGAGCGAGGACTACTACCCCAAGCTCAGCTTCCCCAGCTCCTTCGTGGCCCGCAACGAGCTGGTGGCCGAGGACGCGGCGACCGTGACCAAGGTGCTCAAGGTGCTGCGCGAGGGCAACGACTGGGTGGCGGCCAACACGGCCGAGGCCGAGACGCTGACGGCGACGTTCCTGAAGGCCCCGGCGGAGCAGTTCAAGGGCGCCTCGGCGGTGACCAGGATCGTGCCGACGGCCGAGCTGGACAAGCTGACCGCGGACGGGTCGGTGGCCGGTTGGTACAAGGGGCTGGCGGACATCTTCGTCACGATGGGCAAGCTGCCGCAGTCGCCGGACCCGGCCACGTACTTCACGGCCGACCTCTACAAGGGCGCCGCTAATTAACCCGGGAAGTTGACAAATTTCGACCTCGACCCATCATGGTCCCATGTCGAGCCCCACTGACGCGCTCCAGCGGCTCCGCCGGGTGCACGAGGACGCCGTCCTGTCCGCGCTGCGCTCCTCGGGCGCGCTGAGCCGGGCCCAGCTCACCGAGCGCACCGGGCTGTCACGTACGACGCTGTTCACGATCATCTCCGATCTGATCGAGCGCGGGGCCGCCGTCGAGACCGAGCCGGCGCCCGGCGAGCCGCGCGGGCGCGGCCGTCCGGCGTCGCTCGTGGCGCTCAACCCCGCCGCCGGTCTGCTGCTCGGCCTCGACCTGGGCCGGGGCCGCATCCGCCTGGCGATCGCCAACGCCGCGCACCAGGTCGTCACCACCGCGGCCCGCGACCTTCCCGAGGACGCGGCGCCGCTCGCGCTGGCGGAGGCGGCGATCGGCCTGGTCCGGCAGGTGGCCGAGGAGCGCGGCGTGCGGCTGGGCGCCCTTGAGGCGGTCGGGCTCGGCCTGGTGGGCGTCGTCGACGGCGATCCCGGTCCCGCGGGTCACCAGCCGCTGGCGCGCCGCATCGCCGACGAGTTCGGCGTGCGGGTGGCGGTCGACAACAACGCCAGGCTGGCGGCGCTGGCCGAGGCCACCTGGGGCGCGGCCAGGTCCGTGCGCGACGTCGTCTACGTGCGCTGGTCCGTGGGCGTGGGCGGCGGCTTCGTCGCGGGCGGCAGGCTGCTGCGCGGCGCCCACGGCGCGAGCGGCGAGCTCGGCCACGTCTCGCTCGACCCGTCGGGGCCGCCCTGTCACTGCGGCGGGCGCGGCTGCCTGGAGGGCAGGATCGGCGGCCAGGCGCTGCTCGACGCGTGCGCGGCGCGCGGCGTCCCGCTCGACGGCCTCGACGCGCTCGTCGCCGCCGCCCAGGACCGGGCCACGGTGGCGTGCGAGGTCGTCTCGTCGGCGGCCCGCGACCTGGGCCGCGTGCTGGCCGACACCGTGACGCAGCTCGACCCGGCGCTGGTCGTCGTGGGCGGCGAGCTGGCCGGGCTGGGCAGCCTGGTGCTCGACCCGATCCGCGAGGCGATCGGCCACCTGGCCCTGCCCAGGTCGCCGCGCGAGATCCGGGTGACGCAGGCCGACCTCGGCGTGAACGCCTCGGCCATGGGCGCGATCGCGCTCCTGCTGCACGAGGAGCCGTCGATCCCGGCCCACCTCAGGCCCGCCTGACCCACCTTTTTTGTACGGGCTACGGATCAAAACCCGAGCCTGCGGCTGACCGCGCCCGTGTCCGACCTGCGGCGGAGCGGAACAATCATCGGCTATTTTTGCCTACCTATTGACGAAAATATCCGGACATCAGCACACTGTCGGGCATGGAGGCACCCCAGCCATGACCGCACTGAGCGTCACCCAGAGACCCGGCGACCCGCCCGCTCCCCGCCGCCGCCGCGCCAAGCGGCCCGCCCGCGGGATCGTCCTGAACGTGGTCGCCGTCGCGGCCGGACTCGCCGCCTGGACCGGCCTGTCGGCCTCCGGCATCCAGGGCCTCACCGGCCCCGTCGACGTCGCCGTGCGCGGCGCCGAGCTGATCGCCGACGGCACGCTCACCGCCGACCTGCTCGCCAGCCTGCGCCGCGTCTTCACCGGCTTCGCGCTCGGCACCGCGCTGGCCGTCCCGGTCGGCTTCCTGATGGGCTGGTACGCCACCGCCCGCGCCCTCATCGAGCCCTACGTGCAGTTCTTCCGCACGATCCCGCCGCTGGCCATCATCCCGCTGGCCATCCTGCTCATGGGCATCGGCGAGACGCCGAAGGTCTTCGTCATCTTCCTGGCCGCGTTCCTGTCGAGCGTCGTGGCGACGTTCCAGGGCGTGATGGACGTCGACAAGACGCTCATCAACGCCGCCCGCGTGCTCGGCGCCTCCGACCGGGTCATCTTCCTCAAGGTCGTGGTGCCCGCCTCCACGCCGTTCATCATCGTCGGCATGCGCGTCGGCCTCGGCGCCGCCTGGGGCACGCTGGTGGCCGCCGAGCTCATCGCCGCCCAGGAGGGCCTCGGCTACCGCATGCAGCAGGCCCAGCTCTACTACGACCTGCCCACCATCTTCGTCGGGCTGATCAGCATCGGCGTGCTCGGCCTGCTGATGGACCGGCTGCTCCAGCTCGCCGAACGCCGCCTCACCGGATGGCAGGAACGCCGATGACCACCAAGATCTCCTTCCGCGGCGTGTCGAAGACGTTCGCGCTCAAGGACACCGACTTCCTCGCCCTCGACCGCGTCGACCTGGACATCGCCGACCAGGAGTTCGTCACCGTCGTCGGCCCGTCGGGCTGCGGCAAGAGCACGCTGATGAGCATGGCCGCCGGCCTGGTCGAGCCCGGAGACGGCGAGATCCTGCTCGACGGCGCCCCGGTCGCCGGCCCCGGCCCCGACCGCGGCGTCATCTTCCAGCAGTACGCGCTCTTCCCCTGGCTCACCGTGCGCAAGAACGTCGAGTTCGGGCTGGACCTGGCCCCCATCCCCGCCGAGGAGCGCCGCGAACGCGCCCAGCGGGCCATCGACCTGGTCGGCCTCACCGACTTCGCCGACGCGCTGCCCAAGACGCTGTCCGGCGGCATGAAGCAGCGCTGCGCCATCGCCCGCGCCTACGCGGTCAACCCGAAGGTGCTGCTCATGGACGAGCCGTTCGGCGCCCTCGACGCGCTCACCCGCGTCCAGCTCCAGGACCAGCTCCTGGACACGTGGAGCCAGGAGCGCCGCACGGTCATGTTCATCACCCACGACGTGGACGAGGCCGTCTACCTGGCCAACCGCGTCGTCGTCATGGCCGCCAGGCCCGGCCGGGTCCACCGGGGCATCGACGTGGACCTGCCCTACCCGCGCACCGAGGAGATGCGGCTGTCGCCGGAGTTCGCGCGCATCCGCAACGAGGTGTGGCACTCGGTCTACCACCAGGCCCCGGCGGCGTAGCCGCGATCGCCCGTCCCGCGCGGCTCAGTCGAGCGTGAAGTAGTCGGGCCCGGCGTAGCGGCCGGTGGTCAGCTTCTCGCGCTGCATCAGCAGGTCGTTGAGCAGCGAGGAGGCGCCCAGGCGGAACCAGTCGGGCGAGAGCCAGTCGGCGCCGGCGGTCTCGTTGACCAGGACGAGGTTCTTGATGGCGTCCTTGGTGGTGCGGATGCCGCCGGCGGGCTTGACGCCGACCTGCCGTCCGGTGCGGTCGCGGAAGTCGCGCACGGCCTCCAGCATGATCAGCGTCACGGGCAGGGTGGCGGCCGGGGCGACCTTGCCGGTGGAGGTCTTGATGAAGTCGGCCCCGGCCAGCATCGCCAGCCAGGACGCGCGGCGTACGTTGTCGTAGGTCGCCAGCTCGCCCGTCTCCAGGATGACCTTGAGGTGGGCGGCGCCGCAGGCGGCCTTGACGGCGACGATCTCCTCGTAGACCTTGACGTAGTCGCCGGACAGGAACGCGCCGCGGTCGATGACCATGTCGATCTCGTCGGCGCCTGCGGCCACGGCGAGGGCGGTGTCGCTGACCTTGACCTCCAGCGAGGAGCGCCCGCTGGGGAACGCCGTCGCCACGGAGGCGATCTTGACGCCGGAGCCGGCCAGCGCGGAGGCGGCCACCGCGACCAGGTCGGGGTAGACGCACACGGCGGCCACGCGGGGGGCGTCACCGCCGGGGTGCACGGCCTTGGTGCACATGGCCCGGACCTTGCCGGGGGTGTCGGCGCCTTCGAGCGTGGTGAGGTCGACCATGGAGATGGCCAGGTCGATGGCCTGGGCCTTGGCCGTCGTCTTGATGGACCGGGTGCCGAGCATCGCCGCCCGCTGGTCGGCGCCGACCCGGTCGACGCCGGGCAGTCCGTGCAGGAAGGCCCGCAGGGTGGCGTCGGAGGCGGCGACGTCGGTGAGCGAAGTAGTCACAGTTGACACCTCCACAGCATCGCCGACCAGGTGCCTTACTTCCAAACCAGGGCCATACCTAGACGTCCCGGGAGCCCCGGTGAGGCAGGAGATAAGGCATCCAGCCGATGTGGGACGGGGGGCCTTAGCGCGAATCTTGAGTATGTCAGGAAAGAGAACGACATCTCATAGGAGATCACCGTGAACGCGGAAATCGAGTTCCAGCTCATGAAGAGTCACGCCAACGAGCTTCGCGAGGCGGCGGCCAGGCACCGCCGAGTACGCGAGGCGCTTCAGGTCAACAAGTCCGAGCGCCGCTCGGTCTTCGGCAAGCGCCGCTCCTCATGACCGCCCCACGAGTGCCCGGCCGCAACCTCCCTCGCGGCCGGGCCTCACAGCCTCCATGAACGGGTTTCACGCCCCCATAAAAGCGTCGAAAGCAACAGATAAGGCATGACATGCTGGATGACATGCTGGGACGTTCGGTCAGCCCCGTCTTCGTCGGGCGCGAGGAGGAGCTGGCGGAGCTCCGCGAGGCGCTGGACGAGGCCCGCAAGGGAAACGCCACGGCGGTGCTCCTCGGCGGCGAGGCCGGTGTCGGAAAATCCCGGCTTCTCCAGCGCTTCTCCGAACAGATCGCGGCCGACGGCGCCCGGGTGCTGTTCGGCGGCTGCGTGGAGCTGTCCACCGAGGGCCTGGCCTACGCGCCCTTCACCGCCGCCCTCCGCCAGCTAGTCAGGGAACAGGGCGCCGACCGGATCGCCGCGCTGCTGCCCGACGGGGCGGCCCGCGACCTGGCCCGCCTGCTGCCCGAGTTCGGGGAGCCCAGCGCCGACGGCGAGACCGGAACCGGCCGCGCGCGGCTCTTCGAGCAGTTCCTCACCCTCCTCGAACGCCTGGCCGACAGCCACCCCACCGTGCTCATCATCGAGGACGTGCACTGGGCCGACCGCTCCAGCCGCGACCTGATCGCCTTCCTCAGCCGCAACCTGCGCATCCCGCAGGTGCTCATGGTCATGACCTACCGCTCGGACGACCTGCACCGGCAGCACCCGCTGCGCCCGGTGCTCGCCGAGCTGGGCCGGGTCAGCGGCGTGCTCCGGCTGGACCTGCCCCGGCTCTCCCGCGACGAGGTCGCGCAGCAGATGACCGGCATCCTCGGCAGCGCCCCGCACTACACCAGCGTGGAGAAGGTCTACGAGCGCAGCGAGGGCATCCCGCTGTTCGTCGAGGCGATGCTCGAGAGCGGCACCGACTGCACGTTCCCCGACTCGATGCAGGATCTCATCCTCGGCGCCGTCGAGCGCCTGCCGGAGGAGACGCAGCGGGTGCTGCGCGTGGCCGCCGCCGGCGGCATCCGCGTCGGCCACGCGCTGCTCGCCGCCGTCAGCAACCTCTCCGACCTGGAGCTGGAGGCCGCGCTCCGGCCCGCCATCGCCGGCAACGTGCTGCAGATCGCCGACAACCGGGCGTACGTGTTCCGCCACGCCCTGATCCGCGAGGCCGTGCACGAGGAGCTGCTCCCCGGCGAGCACCAGCGCCTGCACGCCCGCTACGCCGAGGAGATCTCCAAGGACCGCAAGCTCGTCCCGCCCGGCCGGGCCGCCGTCGAGCTGGCCCACCACTGGTACGGGGCACGCGCGGACGTCGAGGCGCTGGTCTCCGCGTGGGAGGCGGCCAAGAAGTCGTTCATGGCGTTCGCGTACACCGAGGCGGTGCCGCTGCTCGAACGCGTGCTCATGCTCTGGGACCGGGTGCCCGACGCCGCCGAGCGGATCGGCGCCGACCACATCGCCGTGCTGGAGAAGGCGGCCAAGGCCGCGCAGGCGGGCGGCGAGGTGGACCGGTCGGTCAAGTTCACCAAGGCGGCCCTGGCGGAGCTGGACGAGACACGCGAGCCCGGCCGGGTCGCCAGCCTGATCGTGCACTGGGCGAACCTGAAGATCTCCAAGGGCAAGACCGGCGTCGTGGAGGACCTGCGGCGGGCGCTGAAGCTGGTGCCGGAGCCGGGCCGGGCCAGGGGCGAGGTGCTGATGCCGATGAGCCGGCACCTGATGCTGCGCGGCGAGGCCGCCGAGGGCGCCATGTACATCGACGAGGGCCTGCGCCTGGCCCGCGAGCTCGGTGACCGGTGCCTGGAGGCCGACCTGCTGATGAACCTGGCGCTCGGCCACTCCCTGTCGGGCGACGTCGAGGCGACGATCTCCACCAACCTGCGCGCGCTGGAGCTCGGCCGGGAGCAGAACTCGGGCCGGGTGATGATCCGGGCGATCGGCAACAACATCGACGCCCTGCTCGACAGCGGCCGGGCCGACGAGGCGCTGAAGCTGTGCGAGGAGGGCTGGCAGGTCGCCAAGCGCTACGGCAGGCTGCGGGCCAGCGGGCTGTTCATCCTCAACAACTGGGCCGAGGCGCTGGAGGCGGTCGGCCGCTGGGACGAGGCGCTCGACACCGTGGAGCGGGCGCTCAGCTTCAGCCCCGCGCTGCGCACCCGCCACCACCTGCTGCGCGTGCGCGCCGACATCGCGCTCGGCCGGGGCGAGGTGGAGCCGCTGGAGGCCATCCTGTCGGAGATCGGCGTGCTCAAGGAGCGGCCTGAGGACTTCGTCCAGGACATCACCAACAGCACCCGGCTGCACATCGGCTGGCACATGCTCAGGAACGAGCACAGCGCGGCGCTGGAGGTGGCCGAGGGCATCCTGGCCCGTCCGGCGCAGTCGAGCAAGGCGATGCTGGGCTGGCGGCTGCTGGCCCTGCTGCGCACGGTCTGCGACGCGGCCGAGGTCACCGAGCCCGCCCGCGCCCGTGCCGTACGGGAGCACGCCGCCGAGGTGGCCGCGCACCTGTCGGTCGCGGGGCCGGTCGCGAAGGCGTACAAGCTCACCTATTCCGGTGACTTCGACGCCTCTGCCGCCGCGTGGGAGCGCCTCGGGCGCCCGTACAGCCAGGCCAAGGCGCTGACGCGGGCGGCCAAGGCGGCGGCGCTGTCCGGCGACCGCGACGGCGCCGCCACCCGGCTGGCGGTGGCGCTGCCGCTGGCGGAGGGGCTGCGCGCGACCCCGCTCATCGAGGAGATCGCGGCGCTGTCCCGCCGGGTCGGCGGCGTCCAGCGGGCCCAGGAGCCGTCCGAGCTGCTCACGCCGCGCGAGCTGGAGGTGCTGCGCCTCGTGGCGCTCGGCCGGACCAACCGGGACATCGCGGCGGAGCTGTTCATCTCCGCCAAGACGGTCTCCGTGCACGTCTCGAACATCCTGGGCAAGCTCGGCGTCACCACCCGGGGGGAGGCGGCCGCCGCCGCCCACCGGCTGTCGCTGCTTACTCCCTAGACGAACGCGTCGGCCAGCAGGACGACGCCGAACACGGCGAACGCCGCCGCCGCGCCGTAGCGGATGGCCTTCTCCGGCAGGTGCCTGCCCAGCATCCGCCCGACCACGATGGCCAGGGCGTCGGCCGCGACCATGCCGACCGTGGAGCCGATCCAGGTGCCCAGCCAGCCGTGCTGCGTGGCCAGCGTGATCGTCGCCAGCATGGTCTTGTCGCCCAGCTCGGCCATGAAGAACGCGACGGTCACCGCGATCAGCGCGTTGCGGGTGGTGGTCTGGGCCTTGCGCGACTCCTCGTCGGTCAGCTCGTCGCCGCGCAGCGTCCACACGGCGAAGCCGAGGAAGGCGATCCCGGCCACGACGGCGATCGCCGTGGTGGGCAGCGCGTCGCCGATCAGGCCGCCCACGGCCACGCTGACCAGGTGCACCGCCGTGGTGGCGATGGTGATGCCGGCCAGCACGGGCCAGGCTTTGAAACGGGTGGCGAACGTCATCGCCATGAGCTGGCTCTTGTCGCCCAGCTCGGCGATGAAGATCGCGACCAGGCTGATCCAGAACGCTTCCAACGGTCCTCTTCCGCGCGACCGGACCGCGAGCGTGCGCCGGGGGAAGTTTTCGGGCACGGCCTCGGCCCGGCAGCGTCTTCGTACGCGACTGCCAGGCCGAAGGTCTCGTCCGCCCGTGAAGGCCCGCGTGACCGGGCGCGGCAGGCCGCGCCAGTGTGTCGATCACGCGATTGGGACTACTCCCCCTCGGTGTTTCCGAACCACCATAACAGCCCCGCCGTACGGGCTATTCCCGGGGCTCAGAGCGCGCAGCCGACCATCACCGGCTCGTTGACGAGCGACACCCCGAACTTCTCGCGCACCCCGTCACGCACCTCCCTGGCCAGCGCCAGCAGGTCGGCGGTGGTGCCGAGGCCGTCGGGGTTGGTCAGCGCGAGCGTGTGCTTGGTCGAGATGCGCACCGGGCCGCGCCCGTAGCCCTTGGGGTAGCCGGCCTGCTCGATCAGCCAGGCGGCCGACACCTTGACCGTGTCGCCGTCGTGCGGCCAGCTCGGGTGGCCCGGCGCGCGCGCCGCCAGCTCCTCGGCCTCGGCCGCCGTCAGGATCGGGTTGGTGAAGAACGATCCGGCGCTGCGGGTGTCGGGGTCGTCCGGGTCGAGCACCATGCCCTTGCCGCGCCGCAGCGCCAGCACGGCCTCACGGGCGTGCGCCAGCGGCACCCGCTCGCCGAGCGCGACGCCGAGCCGTCCGGCCAGCTCCTTGTACGCCACCGCGCCCGACCTGTCGGAGAGGTCCAGCGCGTACGTCACGGCGAGCACCACGTGCCGCGACAGATCCCGTTTGAAGGCGCTGTCACGGTAGGAGAACCCGCACTGCCGCGCCTCAATGTCGACGACCTGCCGGGTCAGCCGGTCGTAGGCGCGCACGCACCGGACCGTCTGGGCGACCTCCTGGCCGTAGGCGCCGACGTTCTGGATCGGGGTGGAGCCCACCAGGCCGGGGATGCCCGACATGCACTCGATGCCCGACCAGCCCTCCGCGACCGCCCGCGCCACCAGCGGGTCCCAGTCCTCGCCGGCCTCGGCGGTGACCAGGACCTGCTCGCCGTCACGCGACACCGTCACGCCCCGGGACGCCACCCGCACGACCAGCCCGTCGAACCCGGCGTCGGACACCACCAGGTTGCTGCCGCCGCCCAGCACCAGCGTCGGCCTGCCCTGCCGGTCGGCCTCCGCGACCAGGGAGACGAGCTGCTCTGCCGTGGCGGCCTCGACGAACTCGCCGGCGGGACCGCCCAGACCCAGCGTGGTGTAAGGCGCGAGCATCTCCATGAGCCACAAGCTTATGAGCGTTCCCGGGTGCCCGCCCCCCGGGTGTGCCGGGTGGGAGGTTCGGGTCAGCCGGCGGGCAGGTCGTGCTCGTGGCGCTGCCGTACCGGCAGGTGCTGGTCGGGGACGACCAGCTCGCCGCGCAGCGCCAGCGACAGCTCCAGGTCGCCGTGGCGGCCGTCCTGGGCGTCCTCGGGGAAGACGCCCACGGCGGCGGCCCGCCGTACGGCCATCAGGCCGCCGCCGAGCGCCCGCACCTTGCCCGGCGACGCCTGCCGCCAGCCGGGCGGCGCCTGGTGCGGCCGGGGCCGCTCGGACGTGACCTCGACCACCGGGGCCCGCCCCTCGGGCAGCGGCTCCCAGCCCTGCCGGCCCGCCGCCACGGCGCCGTCCTTGACGGCGGCCACCAGCGGCGCGAGGGCGTCACCCTCGAGGACGAGGGAGGTGTCCATGAGGACGTGCACCTCGGCGGTGTCCAGGTGGAGCAGCTTGGCCCGGCACGCGCCCCACGTCGCCGTGCCGTCGCGCCACTGCGAGGTCTCGGCCACGTGCCAGACCTTGACCCGCTCCGGGTCCCGCTCGGCCAGCTCGTCGAGCACGTCCCCGGCGCCGGCGACGTTGCCCAGGTCGATGGCCAGGACGGCGGCGCCGGTGTGGTCCAGGACCGACTGCACGCAGGCCCGCACGTCGTCGGGCCGGCCGTCCACGACCAGGCCCACCGAGGCGGTCACGTCCTTGGTCTCCATGCGCAGCCGTTCGGCGTTGACGCCCAGGTCGTCCATGCGGTTGGTGGCCAGGGCGCCGTCCCAGGTCCGCTGGGCGTGCAGCATGCTGTCGTCGGGCGCGCCGTGCTGCCCGGGGTCGCCGGAGAAGCCGAGCTCGGCGGCCGGGTTCTGGCGCGCGCCCCGGGGCCTGGCCCCGGCGGTGCCGACGCCGGTGGCGGGCCCCTTCCGCGCCGGGCCCGCACCCGCCGCGCCGCCCTGGTCGCCTGCGCCGCCTGTCGTGTCGCGGCCGGTGCCGACGGTGCCGGCCACCTCCTCCAGGCGGGGCGGCCGGAGGTGGCCGGGCGGCCGGTCGTCGGTCACGGCGGAGACGGGGATGGACTGCACGGTGGGCCAGACGTTCGCGGTCATGGGCTCACGCGTACCCGAGAGCCGCCCGGCCAGTCATCACGGGCGCGTCAGGCGAGCTGGACGACCGCCCGGGCCTTCGACAGCACGCGGGCGTCGCCGGAGCGGGCCGTGAGGCCGACCACCACCCGCTTGTCGGGCAGCTTCTCCTCCACGACCCCGCTGACCGTGATCGTGGCGCCCTGGTCGTCGTCGGGCACGACCACCATCGAGGAGAACCGGACCCCGTAGTCGACCACCGCGCCTGGATCGCCCACCCAGTCGGTGACGAACCGCCCGGCCTGCGCCATCGTGTACATGCCGTGCGCGATCACGTCGGGCAGGCCGACCATCTTGGCGAACCGCTCGTTCCAGTGGATCTGGTTGAAGTCGCCGGACGCGCCCGCGTACATCACCAGGTTGAGCCTGCGCACGCCGTAGTCCACGGCCGGGATCTCCTGGCCGACCTCGACCTCGTCGTACTGCACCGTCGCCGTCATGTCAGGCCGCCCCTCCGCGCTCGACGATCGTGTTGTACGTGGTGCAGACCGGCTCGCCCTCGACCGTGGTGACGTCGTTCCTGACGGTCAGCAGCTCGTTGCGCCCGGCGCTGCGGATGTCGGTGATCGTCGCGGTGACCACGAGCCGGTCGCCGGCGTAGACGGGGCGGACGTACTCGAAGCGCTGCTCGCCGTGGACGACCATGGCGAAGTTCAGGCCGAGGTCGGGGTCGGCCAGCGCCTCGCCGCCGCTCTGCAGGCTGAACACGATGGGGAACGTGGGCGGCGCGATCACGTCGGGATGCCCGGCGGCCCGCGCCGCCTCCCTGTCGCGGTAGACAGGATTGTTGTCGCCGATCGCTGCCGCGAACTCTCTGATCTTGACCCGGCTGACCTCGTACGGGGGGCCGGCAGGGTAGCTGCGTCCCACGAAGTCACGGTTCAACGCCATCAGCGCTCCCTCGCATGTGTCACCGAGCGTCGTTGAGCCAGACGGTAACAGAACAAGGTTCGGCTGTCGCCGGGATGACCGGCATTTTGCCCATGAAACCCGCCGGACACGACGAACCGGCGCCCTGTCAGCAGGACGCCGGTTGTGCGTTATGGGGAGGCAGGAATGCTGCCCGGCGAGAACTAGCGGGTCTCGCGGTGCGCGCGGTGGCAGCGGCAGTTGGGGCAGTACTTCTTCAGCTCAAGCCGATCCGGGTCGTTGCGCCGGTTCTTCCGCGTGATGTAGTTGCGGTGCTTGCACTCCTGGCAGGCCAGCGTGATCTTCGGCCTAACGTCGGTGGCAGCCACTTGGGAGTGCCTTTCTACGTTCGGGACATGGACACGCCCGTCCCAGGTCAGGTGACCTGGGGAAGGGCAGTAGCGGAGGCCGGACTTGAACCGGCGACACAACGATTATGAGCCGTTTGCTCTGCCTGACTGAGCTACTCCGCCTTGAGCCGGTAACGACCCGGCCCCGTAGAGGATACCCGACACCGGGAGCACATTCGTAACTCGCCTGGTCGAGCGGGTGACCCCAGTATGCCTCAGAATCACCGGTGAACCTAAATGAATAAAGCCTCACCTTGCGGTGAGGCCCGTCACAGCTGGAGCCCCCAAACGGAATCGAACCGTTGACCTTCTCCTTACCATGGAGACGCTCTGCCGACTGAGCTATAGGGGCCTGTCCGGCGCTGCGGACAGGTGTAACCATACACGGCGCTCAGCGATGATGCGAACTCGTCCGCCCTTCCACCGCCTCGGCCGGGACCCGGGCCGCGGGCAGCCGGACGACCTCGCACAGATCGGCCAGATCGACGTGGCGCGCGACCTCCGCGACCGACAGGCAGTCGGCCACCAGCCACCCGTTGCGACGCACCCGGAGCACCTGCCGCCCCGCGCGCAGGGCGAGCACGATCTCGAACCCGTCGCCACCTACCCATCGCCTGTCCATAGCGGCACACAGTAGCCTCCGGGTCTCTCAATTTCCGGTACGTGACCCGCGTTACACGCCATACCGGATCAGTACCGGTAGAACCCGAGGAGGCCCTTCACCCGGGAGACGGGGTCGACCCGCACGACGGCGCCGGTCTCCGGGGCGTTCATCATCCGGCCCCCGCCCAGGTAGACGCCGACATGGCGAGTCTGCTTGACGCTCCTGCCGAAGAACACCAGATCGCCGGGCCGCGGCCGGGCGACCCGGCGCATGCGGCGGATGTGGTCGTCGGTGTTGCCCGGCCCGAGCACGTCCTCGCCGTGCGCCAGCGCGTACACCCAGCGGGTCAGCCCCGAGCAGTCCAGCCCGCGCGTCCTGGCCGCCGGGCAGGGCTTGATCTTGCCCTCGTAGCCCAGGCAGGTGCCCTTGGACGGCCCCGGCTCCTCGGCGTGGCCGCCGCCCCACGAGTAGACGATCCTGCGCTTCTCGACCGCGTACGCGATCTCCACGATGCGCGGCAGCACGTACCGCCTGATCGGGACGGAGGCCGTGGCGACCAGCAGGACGAGCACGACGGCGAGGGCGAGCCGGCGCCTGCCCGACAGCCTCACCCCGGCCTACCTCGCCCGCAGTTCCAGCTCCGCCGAGCCGACCGTGAACCTGATGCCGACGACGCCCTTCGACCTCGACGGCTTGGTGGCGAAGGTGAACGTCCGCTTCTGGCCGCGCGCGATCTCGGGGATGGCGCAGCGGATCGCCGTGCCGCTGAACGTGCAGCCCGAGGTCGCCTTGACCACCCGCATGCCGCCGAAGGTCCGGCCGGACACCTTGACGTTCGTGACCGGGTGGGGGCCGGTGTTGGCCACGGTCAGCGTGAAGCTCTTGCGGCTGCGCGCCTTGCCCGACACCGTGACCTCGGCGGGCGGGTTGGCCAGCGCCTTGAGGTCGGCCTCAGTGCCGTTGAAGGCGTTCTGCCCGCCGGCCAGCGTGCCCTTCTCGGCCGACTGCCAGAACGTGTGCTTCTCCCAGCCCTTGGGCAGCTCGCCCGGATCGGCTCCCCAGCGGGCGATCCAGAGTGGGTGCGCCTTGAAGGAGGCGCTGTCACCGGTGCACGTGCGCCACCAGCTCGTGGTGGTGTAAATGATCGCGTTGCGCCCGGTCCGCTGGCGGTATTTCTTCGTAAAGTCCTTGATCCAGGCGACCATGTCTTTCGCGGTCAATCCATAGCAGCTGTTCTTGCCGTTGCGCTCTTTGTATGGATTGTCCTCAAGATCGAGCACACCGGGCAGCGTCATCCCGTCGCCGGTCCACGCCCCGCCGTTCTGCACGAAGTAGTCGGCCTGCGCGGCCCCGCCCGACTCGTGCGGCTGGGCGAAGTGGTAGGCCCCGCGCACCAGCCCGGCCGCCGCCGCACCGTCGTACTGCGAGGTGAAGTGCGTGCTCCGGAAGTCGACGCCCTCGGTGGCGAGCACGAAGGCGAACTTCCCGCCTCCCGAGGCCACCGCCGGCCAGTCGACCTCCGCCGTCCAGTTGCTGACATCGACCCCGGGCACCCCGGAGGCCGCCTGGGCGGGACCGGCCATGCCGGCCACCGCGGCCACCGCGACCAATAACAGACGTTTCACCTGCGAGATCATCCCGGAGCCCGGCATAATCCCGCAACCCGCAATATCCGCATAACCGGACGCAGCTATCCGTCATTGGAAATTTCTCTGTACGTCCGTCGAAACCCCACTTCAGAGCCTCGAAACCGGCCCGACTCCGCCACGTCTCCTACGTAGGGTTTTCGCAGGTCAGAGCCGTATGTGAACGTCGTGTTCGCGTTTGCCAAAGCCCTCCCCCGCGCCCACACTGGACCCCCAACCTCAACCAAGCCCCCGACCTGGGGTTTCTTCGCCATGCCCGGAGGAGAACCGACCATGATCCACGCCCGGGGACTGACCCGTGTCTTCACGATGAAAAAGGAGACCGTCGAGGCGGTGCGCGGCATCGACCTCGACGTCGAGCCCGGCCGGCTCGTCGCCTTCCTCGGCCCCAACGGCGCGGGGAAGCCCAATAGAGGTCTGGGGCGCTTGCGGTTCGGTAACGATTGGCGCGGCGGTTGGTGCACGTCTCACCTGCGAGGTTAGGTGATTCGCTGGGCGGTGGCGAGGGGCGGACGAATCGTTGCGGTGGTGCTGACTGCATGGGGCAAGATCTCAAAAGGGGGGCATTACGCTGGTCTGCTAATTCGGGGAGGGGCCGCGCCCATCCCCCCGCACTTTCCTCCCCGGCCCCCCTTTTGCGATCTTGGAGGGGTCCCCATGCAGTTGGCTCCGAAACGATTCGGTAGCCCCGCCGTGGCTCGCGACCCTTCGCCGGTGCCGGTCTACGGAGAGAACAGCGGGCCAACGGCACGCAGTGTGGCGACCGGCCCGTGGGGGTTCCCAAAAGGGTCTTTAGTGCTCTTGTCCTAGGCGTGCCTTCGCTCCCGGTACGCGAAACGCCCAGACCGTAAGCATGGTCCGGGCGTCTCGCCGTGTGCGGCCTGCTCGGCAGGGCGTCAATGGACTGCCACGCCGGGGTAGCCAGCGATCAAGGATGCGGAACTGAAGTCACCTTCGGCCACGCCTGCAAGAAAGGCATCCCATTCGGGGATGGTGAAGAACTGAGGCTCGCGGTCGCGGTTCTTGGTGTCACGAACGGCCACCACGAACTCCTCGTCAGCTTTGTTAGGGACACCGGCGTCACGACCACGCAGGACGGCGACCTCAACACAGCTTGCGCCGTTGCCACTAAACCGGCTCGTCCGCCACTGGGCCTTAGAAAGGTCGGACTGCACCCTAGCTCCTCTCAATCGTGATCTTCGCCTAGGGATGTCAGTAGCGTCACCGTGTCGGAAGGGCTGAGCGCTACGGCGCGAAGATGCTCAAAAACCATGTTATGCCTGATTAGCTCGGCTTCCTCTTCTAGGAAGAGGTCGCCGCCCATGCTGTCGATGTAGACGATGTCGGGAGCGATCATCCCGAAGCGCAAGATGATGAAGCTGCCGGGCATGCCCGGGTGGGCACCGGCCTTGAATGGGATCACTTGGATCGTGATGTGCGGGTTGCGAGCCTGCGTGGCTAGGTGGCGAAGCTGATCACGCATCACGGCGGTCCCGCCAACGCGACGATGCAAGGCTGCTTCGTCGATGACCGCCCATAGCTGCGGGGCGTCTGGAGTGCCCAAGAGCTCCTGGCGCTTGAGCCTGGCGTCAACGCGGCGCTGGATGTCATCGTCGGTCGCGGCGGGCAGGACTCCCGCGATGACCTGACGGGCGTAGTCCGGTGTCTGGAGCAGGCCCGGGATGAAGGTGGCCTCAAAGTTGAGGATCTCGCGAGCCTCCGCTTCGAAGTTGATGTACGCGGTGTACTGCTCGGGCAATCCGGAGTCGGCAGTGTTCAGCCAACCCCTCTTTCCGGCGTCCCGCTGGAGGAGGATCAAGGCGTCCCGGCTGGGACCCGTGACACCGTAAGTGTCCAGGAGCGCATTAAGCGTTCTGAGCTGCGGTTTGGTGCGGCCAGTCTCGATGCGGTAGAGGGTGGCGACGTTCACCCCGGTCTGATTGGTGACGTCTTCTTGTGAGAGCCCAGCAGCGTCTCGGAGGCGACGAAGCTCAGCCGCCAACCGGCGCATGCGGACAGTAGGCGGCTGTCGTCTCGTCGGCACCAGGACATCATCTCGCACCTCGGGGTCATCGTGCATCTTGGTTGCCCTCCCGATATTTGCAAGGTATGCATTTTCAGGGCTTGCAGGTGCATGGCAGTTAGGTGCACACTGGGCCTTGCGCTAAGCCTCTCAGTTGGGCGCAAGCAATGGCGTTGGAAGTGCAGTTTTCCTGGGCAAGAGTGGCAGCTCGGGGCGCTGTGCCTGGTGCCTGGCGTCCGTGTGAGGCCATATCCGCTGAGACCCACTGCGGATGACAAATGCACAGTCGGCATTCGTCAGGACATGTCGAACCCACCCGACCCCCGCAAGGTAGGTGACCATGCGAGCCGTTGCGTCCGAGCGTCCGTACGCAGGGATCAAGGTGTGGGTGATCAGGGAGCTGGACGACTGCTCTCTGCTTCCCGCGCTGGCCCGTCGTGAGCTTCGAGCGTGGATGGGTGAGCATCCGGCGCTGGAAGACCTTGAACTGATCGCTTCTGAGCTGGTGACCAACGCCCTGGTGCATGGGTGTGCTCCGTGGGTGCGGATGAGTCTCGTCCCGATCGTGGAGGACGGGCGGCGGTACTGGCGGCTGGCCGTCGTGGACCCGGGAGTGTCGGGCGCTGTGCCGTCGCCGCGCATCCCCGGCCCCGATGAAACGTGCGGGCGGGGCTTGTGGGTGGTGGATGACCTGACGGGCGGACGCTGGGGGACGGATGTCACGCAGGTGGGCGAGCGCGTGGTGTGGGCCGCTCTGGCTGCTGGGGGGCGGTCGTGATGGGGCGTCCGGTGGTGGAGGAGATGAGCCCTGCGGGGCGGCTGGCGTGGGAGCTGGCCGGTCATCTGGAGCGGCGTGGGGTGGCGTCGCGGGTCTCGGAGTGCGAGGGGATCGCGCTGGTGGGGATCGCGGCGGTGGGGCTGAACGTGTGGTGTGAGTGGAGTGGGCAGGGGTGGCGGTTTCGGTGGTCGCTGGATGCTCCCACGAAGCCGGGGTGGTGGCGCTACACCTCGTGCCCGGCTTCGTCGGTGGAGACGGCGGCGCGGCGGGTCTCGGACCTGTGCCGGGAGCGCTACCGGTCGATGTACCCGGACAGTGGCGGGGGTCGGCAGGAAGGGAGGGCGCGGTGAGCAGGGCGGGCAAGAGCAGGCGGGAGGAGATCGCGGTGTGTCTGGCGAGCTTCCCGGACGGGGCGACGGTGGATGAGGTGGCGGCGTGCTTCGGACACGTCAACACGCGGGAGCACTTCCGGCGGCAGTTGCGGTTGCTGGTCGCGGCGGGGGTGGCGGTGAAGGTCGTGACGACGCAGCGCAAGGCGTTCGCGGGCGACTACGCGCGGGGGCCGCTTCGGCGGGTGAAGTTCCGGCTTGCCGATCCGACACCAGGCAACACACCGGGCAACACGCTGGGAGCCGATGAGGGGCAGATGGGCGAGGGGGACGGTCATGAATGACGGGCAGGCGCGGCGGCTTGCTGAACTGCGGGCCGCCTATCCCAAGTGGGAGATCACCACGGAGCTGGCCTGGGGTGCTGCGGCATGGCGACATCAAGACCTGGACGCAGCGGGAGTAGGGCGCGGGCTGGTCAACGTGCTGTTGGCGTGGGACGTGGAGGCGTTGACCCTGTGGCTGGCCCGTCAGGCGGCTGTGGAGGCAGGCACCGCGCCGCCCAGAGGCGGCCATGAGGTGAGCTTCGGCGTGTAGAGACGCCGTGTGAGTCGCCCCGGCCTAGCGTGCCTGCCGCCGCTGGGCCGGGTGCTAGCTGCCCCCGGCCAGAGGGGCGGGATCGACCCGGACCGACCCACCGTCCTCGGTCTGGCGGTCTCCCGCCTGGTGCGGCCTACCGGGATGGGCGTGTCCCCCGTGACGCCTTGCCGGTGGGTTCTGGCCGGGGGCTTCGGGCGTGCCGGGGGTCGGCGGGTCTGGTGCGGTTCGGGGGCCGGGGGCGTGGGGCGTGCCGTCGGGCGGCGAGGGCGAGCACGGCGCGTCAGCGCCGCGCGCAGTCCCGATGTCCGCCCGCCGGCGCGTCACGCTGCCCCCGGTCTCCTGGGCGGGTCCCTGGTACGGGCTTGTCTCCCGGGGTGCTGCCGCCCCTCCGATCAAGATCGTTCCCGCGGGAGGGGCGCCCGGCGTGCCGGGCGTGCTTGATCTAGTAGGGAAACTCATCACACAGCGCGGGGCGCTGCTCGTGTGCTGTCCCGGAATCTGAGGCGGGAGCCTGTCGGCGGGGGGTGTGACTGCCCGACCAGACCTTCGGCGCGATGAGCGGCGGCCGGGCAGTCACGGTGGACAGCTCCCCCCCTCCTCGGAGTGATGCCCACCCACCGTGTATATCAGTGACGAGTCGGTCGCGTTACGTGAGGTTCGCGGATGGGTGTGGTGTCGCTGGGACGGGAGTTCACCGGTGGGCGCACACCGGGAGCATGGGCGGGCGGTCGGCGAGCGCGGGGTGGTCGGCGGGGCGCAGACGCAGATGGAGGCGGGCTGCCCCGTCGCTGCGGTCCAGAGTGACGATGTCGCACAGGAACAGGACGACGGTCAGGGATACGGTGCTGTCGGTCATGCCGGTGTGCGGGGTGCGGCTTTCGGCGATGCGGTCGTCGGTGATCGCGCTCGTCGGGTCGTAGAGGTGGAGGCTTACGCCCGCCTGGTCGGCCCACAGGCTGAGTGTGGCGTCCGGGCACCCGGTGTCGATGAGCAGAAGGGCTGCCTCGTGGGCGGCGAGCACGAGATCGGCAACGCGGCATGCGCATAGTCCTTCGATCGTGGCGAAGGTGTGGACCCGTTGACGCAGCATGGCGGGGTTGTCACGGAGGGGTGGCGACAGGGGGATGGGCAGGAACATGCCTCGCGCTCCTTCTGCGTCTGCCGGTCCTCTGGTGGTGAAGCCTAGTTGCCCCGCATCCGCATTAGCACACGCGGCCGGGTGAATCTGGTACCTATGCCGTACCGGTATGGCTTTGAACTATTCGAACACACTTTCGAGTACTGCTTGCCATCGTGGGAGTTGCCCGCACGGGGCGCTCCCGGGCGATGGGAGGCAGGATGCGTTTTCCGATCGACACGAGCCAGCTCGCGTTCGTCGTGACCGGGCCGCCGATGGCGGCCAAGGACTTCTCCACCAAGAAGGTCAAGGTGACCGAAGACGGTCAGCCGGTCATGGTGGTGAAGCTGCTGGCGATGGACGGCAACGACTCGTCCCTGATCAAGTTCAACATCCCGGGCGAACAGCACCACCTGACGCCCGGCATGCCGGTGCGGGTGGAAGGGCTCACCTACGGCACGGCCAAGGACGGGGAGGTGCGGTGGTGGAGCGCCACGGCGGTCGTGCCGCTGCACGGGGCAGGCGCTCCGGCCGGGCGTAACCCGCACGCCTCGACCCCCGCCCCGTCCGCGTCGGCTCCGGCCGCTACGGGCGCGCGGCACTCGGGGCGCGCGGGCGCGGGTGAGGGTGAGGCGTGATGGATCTCCTCATCGGTCCGGCCGGATCGCGGGCGCAGGTGTGGCGGGTGCCGGACGGCTGGCCGCTGCTGAGCTTCGCCGCTTCCACGGGGCGGCTGGTGGTCGTGCGGGTGGATCACCTGTCGCCGGTGGCGGCCCGCTGGTTCGCGGCGACCCTGGCTCAGGCGGCCGACGCCTTCGCGCGGGAGGTGGACGCCTGCGCGGAGAACGCGCGCTCGGAGCCGGGCTGGGCTCGGCGGGCACGGACGGCCGACCGCTCGCGCCTGGTCCCGGTGGAGCTGGGCGACCCTGCCGGGGTGGTGGCGGTGGTGCCGCTGGCGCACCGGCCGCCCGGTCCTGAGGGGGCGCGGTCATGACGGGGCTGATGGGTCCGCAGGTTCCGGGGCGTCCGTCCGGGCTGCCGCCGATGGTGCAGACCCCGGCTCAGCCGATCCGCGCGGTGTCCACCCCGGGATCGCGCTGGACGGTGTACGTGCTGCGTCCGGTCTGGCTGGCGCGGCGTGAGATCGCGCTGTCGCTGCTCCTGCTGGCCGCGCTCGGCTGCGGCTGGGCGGTCGGCGGCTGGCCGCTGGCGCTGATGGTCGCGCTCAGCCTGGCGTCACTGCTGGTGATGCCCGGGGTCCGGGGCGCGGTGGGGGCGCTGCTGTGGCGGGCGCGGGTGATCCGGCGCTGGGACAGTGCGGCCCGCTATGCGGGGCTGGCCACACACAACGACCGGGTTCCGCGTGTGATGGGCGTGACCCGGACGGCGGCCGGTGAGCGGCTGCGGGTGCGGCTGCCGAAAGGCTCGGCTGCGGTGGACGTGGAGGATCGGGTGCCGTGGCTCACCTCCTCGCTGCGCGCCTCGGCCGTGCGCGTGGCGGCCGATGAGGACAACGCTCAGTACGCGACGGTGGAGGTGATCCGGCGTGATCCGCTGGACGCCTTCGGGGTGCTGACCTGGCCCTGGGCGGCGGCTGCCGAACACGGCTGGGTAGCGAGCGCGTGGGAGCCGATCCCGGTGGCCGTCGCGGAGAACGGGGACACGGTCATGGTCGCGCTGCTGGGCGGCTCGGCTGCCGGATCGCCTGACGGGTCGGCTGAGCTGGCCGGGCCGGACGAGTTGGACGGGGGGCGGCGGCGATGAGCGTGCATCTGCTGATCGGCGGCGCTCCGGAGGCGGGCAAGTCGGTCGCGCTTCACAGCGTCGTGGCCGGGCTGATGCTCGACCCGGACACCGACGCCGTGATGATCGACGGCAAGGAGGGCGTGGAGCTGGCCGTGTGGGAGAAGGTCGCCCACGGCGGTATCCGCCGCGAGATCGACGACGCCACGGCGGGCTTGTCCTGGGCGCGTGCGCGTATGGATGAGCGCTACGCGCTGATGTCGGCGTCGGGGCTGCGGAAGATCACGCCCGGGATGGGGCACGGCCCGCTGCTGGTCGTGATCGATGAGCTGGCGGCGTTCACGCTGCACCCGGACAAGAAGAAGCGGGCCGCGTTCCTGGATGGCCTGCACGACCTGGGAGCGCGGGGGCGCGCGGCGGCGGTGCGGGTGATCGCGGCCACGCAGAAGCCGGGCAGCGACGTGATCCCGACCTACATCCGGGATCTGTTCGACACCCGGTGGGCGCTGCGCTGCTCGACGCGGGAGGCGTCAGACACCGTGCTCGGCTCCGGGTGGGCGGCGCGGGGTGTGGACGCCTCGACCATCCCTCTGGGCTCGGCCGGGGTCGGCTACCTGCTGGCCGGGGCGTCCGGCCCGGTCCGGGTGAAGGGGTTCTACCTGTCCGATGAGCGTCTGTCGGACCTGGCGGCGTATGCGGCCAACCTGCGCGCCGTGTCCTGGTAGTGAGGCCCGCCGGCACTTTCGGCACCCCCTCCTACCTGCGGAAATGCGCACCTACCTGGGTGCGCGCAACAGATCGAGTCACGAGATCAACCCAAGGGTTCAACCCACCACGAAGGAGATCCATCATGTCCAGGACGACCACCCTGTTCGCGTCCGCGATCATGGCCGCTGTGGCGGCCCTGTCCACCGCCGCGTGCTCGGCGAACGCGACCGGGAACACCGCTGCGCAGACCAGTGCGCAGACCAACGCACAGCCCGGCACGCAGCCCGGCACGCTGCCCGGCACGCTGCCCGAGACGCAGCCCGAGACGCAGCCCGACGTGTTGGGCGACGTGCAGCCGGACGTGCAGCCGGACGTGCAGCCGGACGTGCAGCCGGACGTGCAGCAGGACGCGCAGCCGGACGCGCCGACCGATGCGCAGGGGGTGACTCTGGCGGCGGGTAAGAACGTCGGCACCGGCAAGGGGGCGGCGTGCCGGAAGGTCGTGATCACGGGGGTGCGCGTCGGGGTCCGGGAGTTCGCCTTCACCAACGCCGATGTGCTGCGGGTCCGCGACACCGGCAGCACCCTGACCTCGTGCGGGACGCTGCGGGGCAACGGCTCGAACGGCTACGCGGACAAGTGCGGGCGTAGCGGCTACAACTGGTACAAGGTCACCATTCCCGCGACCCGCAATTGGGCCGGGCAGACCGTCACGGAGGGGTTCGTGCCGGTGACGTGCGCCCGGGTGCGCTGAGGCGGTGAGTCGGCCGGTGAGCTGCCCGGAAGGTCATCACCGACCGGGCGGCTTTCCGGAAAGGGCAATTACCTGCGGAAATAAACCGCAAGACGGGCCTTACCAAGCAAGCGATTGGTATCTACGATCGGCTTGACACGACTCCTGCGGTACGCGGGAAAGCACGAGTAAGGCCGGGCGGTGTCCCTCCGGGGGGCAGGGGCCGTCCGGCGTCGGGAAGACAACCGAAGGGAAGCACAGTGAAGGTCTGGACGATCACAGACCAGGGGGCGGCCCCCGTGGAGATCAGCGACGAGTACGCGGCGCAGCGCTTCGTAGCGTGGCTGTTCCAGGCGGGTCAGGCGGAGTTGGACCACACCCTCAAGACGTTCGCACACGCCGCGTGGCGTGAGGGCGGTCTCGGGGCGTCGTTCCTGGAAGGACCGGAGGACGTGGCGCGGCTCAAGGCCGTGGTGCGGCTGCGGTGGCGTGCACTGACGGCGGGCGAGGCCGTAGCGGGGTAGCCGTCCGGGGCCGGGGCGTCGGTGAGGTCCCGGACTGGATCGCAGATCCGCGCAACATGTCAGGGCGGGCCGTGGGGACCCGCCCTTTGGCGTACTGGGGTACGGGAGCGTGTCGAATGGTACGGACAGTGACGCAGACGACGCAGATGATGCAGACGCAGACGGTGCTCGGGCAGATGATCGCCCGGGTTGCCGATGATGAGCAGTACCGGCGCTGGGCCGGTCAGGTGGAGCGGGCCGGGCACTGCGTGCGGCCGGTGCAACTGGCGGGATCGGCGGTGACGGTCAACACCGGCACCGGTCAGGTAGAGGCCACCTACACGAGCCGGGATGAGCCGGGCGGGGTGCTGCTGGTGGCGTGCAAGGACCGCCGCGAAAGCGTGTGCCCTCCCTGCGCGGCCCGCTACCGGGCCGATGCGTGGCATGTGTTCGCGGGCGGGGTCACCCGGGCGGACCGGGAGGACGACGACGGCGACGGCGGGCAGGCATCGGGGGGAAGCCCGATGGTGCTGGCCACGTTCACGGCTCCGAGCTTCGGCGCGGTGCATGCGGCCCGCGACGGGAAGGTGTGCCGGGCGGCTCGTCGCGGCGGGCGTGAGCGCACCTGTGAGCACGGCAGGCCGCTGTCGTGCCCGGCCCGTCACGCGGCCGGTGATGGCATGGTCGGCGCTCCGCTGTGCGTGGACTGCGCGGACCTGGCCGGGCAAGTGCTGTGGAACGCACACGTCGGGGAACTGTGGCGGCGCACAGTGATCTATGTGTATCGGGCGCTGGCGGCGCTGGCTCCTGCGGTCGGCGGGCAGCCGGTCACGGTGCGCGGGGTGCGGCAACTGCTGCGGCTGTCGTACGCGAAGGTCGCCGAATTCCAGAAGCGCGGCGTCGTGCACCTGCATGTGCTGGCGCGGCTGGACGGGGTCTGCCCTGACGACCCTGACCGGGTGGTGCCCGCCCCGGCGTGGGCCGGTACCGACCTGCTGACGGCGGCGCTGATGCACGCGGCCGGGCGGGTGAGTGTGGCGCTGCCCGTGGTCGACGCCCGCACGCTGGCGGTGGCCCGGTGGGGCACGCAACTGGATGTGCGGCCGGTCGCGCCCCGTCAGGTCGATGCCGCGCGGGTGGCCGGGTACCTAGCCAAGTACGCCACCAAGACCGTGTCCGACAGTGTGAGCGGGCTGCCCGCGTCCCGGCCCGCTGACGGCGGGGCCGACCTGGCGCAGACTCGCACGCTCCCGGCTCATGTGGCGGCGCTGACACAGACGGTGCGCCGGTTGGCGCGGCTGGCCACCTGCCGGACGCTGCGGCTCGGGCGGCACGTTCACACGCTCGGCTTTCGCGGGCACGTCACCTCCAAGAGCCGCCGCTACTCCACGACGTTCGCGGCGCTGCGGCAGGCACGGCGGGCCTGGCGGCTGGCCCAGAGGCACCGTGAGGACGACCCGTGGGCACACGGCACCGGACCGGACAGCGCGGAACCGGACGGGGCACGGGCGGTGGTCGGGGACTGGCGGATCGCCGGTATCGGCTACCGGACCCTGGGCGACCGGGTGTGGGCCGAAGTGCTCGGCCGTGAGCATCGCCAAGCCCGGCAAGCGCAACGACTGGGGCTGGCCACATAAAGATCGCGCCCTGACCGCCGGCAAAGTCGGCGAGGCTGCGACCAGGCAAAACGCGCGAAGCTCCGTGTAGTTCTTCGGCTGTTGGGGTTGGCCCTTCTTCCCCTGCTGCCCGCCTGTGCCCGATCTACGGCGGCGAAGCTGCGCCGTGGGTGGGTGGGGGGGGGCACGGGACGCCGAGAG
>NZ_JAHKRO010000104.1 GCF_019396325.1 Nonomuraea ceibae | reverse complement strand
CCGGGGGTCGGGGGCCGGGGGTCGGGGGCCGGGCGCGGGCGGGGCCAGACCGGGAGCGGGCGGAAGCCAGGCCGGGAGCGGGCGGAAGCCAGGCCAGGCGCGAGCAGAAGCCAGGCCAGGCGCGGGCCCGGGTTACGGGTCGCGTTTGTGGAGGAGTTTGGGGAGGGTGGCGAGGGTGGCGCCGCCGGCGGCGCCGGCGCTGAGGAGGGCGCCGGGCCATTCGGCGCCCGTGGCGAGGACGAGGGCGCAGGTGATGGCGGCGATCATGACGGTGAGCGTGAGCGTGAGCAGTTGGCGCGTGGTGAACATCGGTCCTCGTCTCCTCAGGTGCGGTCGTCGGCCCAGAAGTCGATGAGCTCTTCCGGGGTGAGGTCTTCGGGACGCCCGGCGGGCGGGGTGCGCCCGGTGGCGAGCACCCAGGTGGTCAGGAGGGTGACCAGGAGGTGCTCGTCCGCCGGGCAGGGGGCGTCGGCGCAGTACACGATGCTGGACGGGCGGGCCGTGAGTATCGGCATGGGCGGTGGCCTCCCGAAGAGCAGCAATGAATGCGGTAACCATGCGGCTTGACGCAGGCCGTGGGCCAGCGATCCAAACGTGCTCGGACGGAGCCGTACGAGATCGGAAATAGACGGCAGCGGACGTTAAACTCCGTAAGCATCCGACATCGTCCGGATTCATCCGGAGTTATCCGGCAGCCCGCCCACCAATGGCGTCGAAAGTGCTGCTAGCTACCCGAATGGGCGACTGGGACCGATGGGGCAGTGATCATCCGGAGTGGCCACGGCAACCGGATGAGATGGAATCTGCGAAGTGTCATCGACGCGAGAATATTTCTGCAAATATGGCGACAATTCTTAGCCCACCACCCCAACAAGGACGATGACTGACACTCCCCGGGCAGGATCTCACTCCGCCTTCATAGCCGCGCTCATAGAGCTCCGGGAATCGGCCGGCCAGCCGAGCTATTCAGAGATGCACCGATTGTCGCGCGCACCGGACGTTCCCAAGGAACTGCCCGCGAGCACCGTCAGCGACATCCTCACCGGCAAGCGGGAACGCCTGCCGGACTGGAAGCTGGTCGCCTCGTTCGTGATGGTCTGTCACCGTCATGCCGAGCAGACGGGCCTGCCCCGCGACGCCCTCGGCACCGTGGAGCAGTGGCAGACCCGCTGGCGCGCCGCCAGGAGCGAGCAGCCGCCGCGCACCCCGTACGTCCCCGGCACGCCGGCGCCCGGTGCGCACGTCACCGGCACGTACGACCACTATCGGACCCCCGCGGACGAGGCCGAGCGGCGGACGACCAGGACGGTCGCGCGGCTGGTGCGGCGGGCGGGCGACGGTGACGCCGAGTCCGCCTACCGGCTGGCGATCATCCACGTGCTGACCGGCGACCTGGCGGCGGCCCGCTACTGGCTCCACGCCGCGCGCGGGCGGCATCATCCCGACGCCGAGGCGTTCGCCGCCGATCCGCGCCCGGTCGAGTTCGCGGCGCGGCTGTCGTTCGCCTACGGCCAGGCGTACGAGCAGGAGGGCCGGGCCAAGCACGACATCGCCAGGTTCTACTACGGGCTCGCGGCCAGGCACGGCCATCGGCCGGCCGCGCAGCGGCTGCGGGTGATGCGCGCGCTTCCGTTCGGCAAGCTGCTGCCCGCGCCCGTCGGGGGTGAGGTCCGGCCGGGGTGAGCGTCAGATCCGGCGGGCGCCGTCCTGCCAGTAGGGGTCGCGCAGCAGCCGCTTGTACAGCTTGCCGGTGGGGGTGCGCGGCAGTTCGGGGACGAAGTCGAACGACCGGGGCACCTTGTACCCGGCCAGCGAGGCGCGGCAGTGGGCCGTCAGCTCGGCGGGCAGGCCGCCGCCCGGCTCGACGCCGTCCGCGAGCTCGACGGCGGCCTTGACCTGTTCGCCGAACTCCTCGTCCGGCACTCCGAACACCGCGACGTCCCGGACGGCCGGGTGGGTGATGAGCACGCTCTCGATCTCGGCCGGGTAGATGTTCACGCCCCCGCTGATGATCATGTCGATCGCGCGGTCGCACAGGAACAGGTAGCCGTCCTCGTCGAAGTAGCCGATGTCGCCGGTGGTGAACAGCCCGCCGGCCCGGTGGATGGACGCGGTCTTGTCCGGGTCGCCCCAGTATTCGACATCGTCGCCGTTGGCGTAGCGGAACCAGATCTGGCCCTGCTCCCCCGGCTTGGCGGGCGTGCCGTCGTCGAGCAGGATGTGGATCTCGGTCGCCGCCTGCGGGCGGCCGACGCTGCCGGGCTTGGCCAGCCACTCCTCGGCGGTGATGACGGTGTTGACGCCCGCCTCGGTCGAGCCGTAGTACTCGTGGACGACCGGGCCGATCCACTCGATGATCTGCCGCTTGACCTGCGGCGGGCAGGGGGCGGCGCCGTGCCAGACCGAGGTGAGGCTCGCCCCGGAGAACGCCTGCCGGGTGGCGGCGTCCACGCGCAGCAGGCGGACGAACTGGGTGGGCACCAGGTGCACGTTGGTGATCCCGTACTCGTCGATGAGCCGCAGCGTCTCGGCGGGGTCGAACGCGCGCCGCATGACCACCGGGCAGCCGCCCATGAGCGCCATGAACGAGAACATCCACTGGGCGGAGTGGTAGGCGGGCCCGGCCAGCAGCGTCCGCCCGCCGTCGGGCACGGTGAAGGTCTGGCCGAAGCGGTCGGCGGCCAGGGCGAGGGCCTCGACGGGCAGGCCGGTGGTGGACTGCTTGCGGCTGACGCCCTTGGGCCTGCCGGTGGTGCCGGAGGTGTAGAACATGGGGCTGCCCATGACCTGTGGTTCCGGTTCGCCGGGCGGGGCCGCGGCGATGAAGTCCTCGTACGGGACGAAGCCCTCGATTCCCTCACCGAACGCCACGCGTACCGGCAGGTCGAGCCCCTGGACGGCCTCGGCGGCCTGGGCGGCGAAGGCCGGGTCGGAGAGCAGCGCCCGCGCGCCCGCGTCCCGCAGGACGTAGGCGAGCTCCTGGGCGGTCCAGTGCCAGTTGACCAGGACGTAGCGCAGGCCGATGTGACTGGCGGCGGCCATGACCTCGAAGTACTCGCGCCGGTTGGCGGCGTGGAGGGCGAGCACGTCGCCGGCGGCGAGGCCCGCGCCGAGGAGCGCGCCGGCCAGCCGGTCGACCCGTTCGTCCAGCTCGTGCCACGTGGTGACGCCGTCCTCGTCGGCCAGCGCGAGGTCGCCGGGCCTCGTCTCGGCGAAGCGGCGCAGCAGTCGGGCCATCGCTGATCTCCACTCTCGACTCAATAATAGAACTGGATTCTAGATATTGATTCCTCGATTAGATCACGCGCCCGGCCGGCTGTGAAGCCCGCCCCCGTCCGGCCGTGCAAGCAGACCCCGCTTCTTGCAAGCGGTTGTTGCAGAAATCCGAGCTGAGACCTGGCAAAACTCCTGGCCGCGTTTGCAGTTTTACTCAGGCGTATTGACGCCGTCCCGGCACGTAGCCACTGTGAGTGCAACCGGTTGGTGCCCCGGTGCCCCCCGTACCCCCCGAACGGAGCTGGACGTGCGCAAGCAAGAACATCTCGGCAGGCGGCTGGCGATCGTGCTGTCCGCCGGACTCCTCACCACCGGCGGGCTGGTCGCCGCGCTCAACGCGCCGGCCTCGGCCGCGCCGAGCAGCGGCGACTACACGCTGGTCAACGCCGGGAGCGGCCTGTGCGCCGCCGTGCCCGGCGCGGCCACGGCCGACGGCACGCAACTCGTGCAGAACCCCTGCGGAGCCGGCGCGGGGCAGGTCTTCACCCTCACCGCCTCCGGCGGCGACTACGAGATCAAGGCCGCGCACAGCGGCAGGTGCCTGGGCGTCCGGGACGCCTCCACCAGCGCGGGCAAGCCCGTCCAGCAGGAGACCTGCACCGGCGCGGCCTCACAGACGTGGCGGCTGACCGCCTCCGGGTCCGCCTACCGGATCGTCAACGCCAACGGCGGCAAGTGCGTCAACGTCAAGGACGACTCCACCGCCGCGGGCGCCCTCCTGCAGCAGAACTCCTGCGACTCCAAGCCCACCAAGCAGTGGACGCTGCGGCCCACGGGCGGCACCCCGACGACCAGCCCCACCCCCACCGTCACCCCCACGCCGACGATCACGCCGACCGTCACCCCGCCGCCGACCGGCGACACGCTGTACGTGGCCCCGAACGGCAGGGACGGCGCCGCCGGCACCCAGGCCGACCCGACGACGCTCACCTCCGCGATCACCAGGGTCGCCGCCGGGGGCACGATCTACCTGCGCGGCGGCACGTACGCCTTCTCACAGACCGTCACCATCGCGCCCGGCAACGACGGCACCTCCGGCGCCCGCAAGAAGCTGGCCGCCTACCCGGGTGAGACGCCGGTCCTGAACTTCTCCGGCCAGAGCGAGGACCCGGCCAACCGGGGGCTCGCCGTCAACGGGTCCTACTGGCACGTCCACGGCATCGTCGTCGAGCGGGCCGGCGACAACGGCATCTTCGTCGGCGGCAGCCACAACGTCATCGAGCGGACGGTGACCCGCTACAACCGCGACACCGGGCTGCAGCTCTCCCGGACCCTCTCCTCCACGCCGCGCGAGCAGTGGCCGTCGGACAACCTCATCCTGAGCGCGCTGTCGCACGACAACGCCGACTCCGACGGCGAGGACGCCGACGGGTTCGCCGCCAAGCTCACCGTCGGCTCCGGCAACGTCTTCCGTTACGCGGTGGCCCGCAACAACATCGACGACGGCTGGGACCTCTACACCAAGTCGGAGACCGGCCCGATCGGCGCGGTGACGATCGAGGACTCGCTGTCCTACGGCAACGGCACGCTGAGCAACGGCGGCCAGGCCGGCAACGGCGACCGCAACGGCTACAAGCTCGGCGGCGAGGACATCCCGGTCAACCACGTCATCCGGCGCAGCATCGCCTACGACAACGGCAAGCACGGTTTCACCTACAACCGCAACCCCGGCACGATGACGATGACGGGCAACGTCAGCGTCGACAACGCCGAGCGCAACTTCTCCTTCGACGCGGGCTCCACGGTGTTCCGCGACAACACCTCCTGCCGCTCCGGCGACGGCGCCAACGACAAGACGGTGGGGTCGGCCGACGGCTCCAACCAGTTCTGGACCGGCTCGAACGGCTCCCGGTGCTCCTCCTACGACGGCGCGCTGAGCTGGTCGTTCGCCTCGGACGGGCGGCTCGTCGTGACGTTCGGCGGCACCCCGTAGGCTCCCCGCCCGGCCCTCACCCCGCGTGCCGGGGTGAGGGCTTCTGCTGTCACGAGCGCGTGCGACGGCGAGCGGGCGAGATCCCGCCACGGCCCGGCCACGCACCCGGCCGCCTCCAGCCAGCCGCTGATCGTGCCGGTCGCGTGCAGCGCGCCGCCCTGCGTGTGCCACAGGTTGAGCGCGAATCCCGCGCCGAAGGCCAGGTCGGCGGCGGTGCCGCGCGGCTCGGGCACGCTCTCCAGGACGACCAGCAGGCCGCCCGGCCGCAGCGTGGCCGCCGCCCTGGCGACCAGCGCGGCGGCGTCGGGCGCGGCGAACCCGTGCAGCACGTTGAAGAGCACGGTCACGTCCTGCCCGCCCGGCAGCCCGGCAGTGAGCAGGTCGCCCTCCTGCCAGGTCAGCGGCCCGTCGGAGCGCCCGGTGACGGCGGCGTCGACGATCGTGGCGGACATCCCCGGGTACGCGCCGCAGAACGCGCGCGCGTACTCCCCGTGGCCTCCTCCCAGGTCGAGCAGGCTCCTGCTGCCCTCGGGCAGCGGCGTGAGCGAGACGACCTCCTCCGCCAGCCAGCCGGCCAGCCCGCGTTGCAGGTCGTGGAAGGCGGCCGACAGGTCGGGGCGGGCGGCGAGCCAGGGGTAGAAGCCGCCCGCCGGGACGCCGGAGCGGACGGAGTCGGCCAGCCCGCCCCACTGCTCCTCGACGATCGCCTGCCACAGGTCCAGGATGCGCCCGTAGTCGGTGCCGGAGCCGGAGCAGAGCCAGGCGGTGGTCGCGGGCGTGTTGGCGTGCCGGCCGTCGTGGCGTTCCACGTACCCGGTGGCGTGCAGCAGGCCGAGCAGCGGCTCCAGCCCGGTGGGGGCGACGCCGGCCGAGGCGGCGAGCTCGCCGGTGGTCAGCGGACCGGCGGCGAGCGCGTCGAAGAGGCCCAGCGAGCGCGCGGCCCCGACGGCGTGGCAGGCCATGAGGCCGATCAGGTCCAGCATCGGCGCCGGGGCGTCGCCGCCGCGGAAGGCGGCGACCTCTGCGGGCGTCAGTTCTACGGGCATGGCGTTCCTCTCAGGCGACGGGGACGGGGACCGGGCGGCGGTCCAGGCGGCGCAGCGCGGGCAGCGCGGCCAGGACGGCGGCCATGACGAGCAGGAGCAGCCCGTCGAGCAGCAGGACGAGGGCGATCCCGCGCCCCTCCCCCACGCCGACGAGCAGGCCCGCGCTGCCGGCCAGCGCCCCGCCGGGCAGCAGCGCCGGGTTCAGCAGGTGCTCGGCCACGGGCGCGGCCAGCAGGTAGCCGACCGGGACGGCGGCCGAGCCGAGCGTGTGCACGGTGCCCATGGCGCGGCCGAGCACGGCCGGCTCGATCCGGCTCTGCAGGACCGCGTGCGCGCAGCCGTTCACCACGGGCAGCGTGAACAGGAACCCGGCGGCGGCGGCCCCCACGAGCAGCGGCGACGGGGCCGGCGCGTGCAGCACGAGGAAGACGCCGCCGAGCGCCATGAACGCGGTCATCCCGCCGATCTTCCGGCGCGGCCCGCCCCAGGCGCCCATGACGAGCCCGCCGGCGAGCATGCCCGCGCCGCCGGCGAACATCAGCACGCCCAGCACGCCGGGCCCGGCGAACGACAGGATGAGCGGCTGCACCAGCACCCCGGCGACCGCGAAGGCGAAGTTGAAGCCGGTCAGCGCCGCCACCAGCGACGACAGCCCGGCGCGGGCCCGCAGGTGGCGCAGCCCCGCGCCGAGGTCCCGCAGCACGGCGGGCCGCGCGGCGGCGGCGTTGGGCCGCAGCACCTCGGCGGGCAGCCGGATCAGCACCAGGGCCGCCATGGCCACGCCGAACGTGACCAGGTCCAGCACCACCACCCCGCCCATCCCGGCGACGGCCAGCAGCGTGGCCCCGAGCACGGGCGCGGCGATCTGGATGCCGCTGGACAGGTGCATGAGCCCGTTGGCGCGGCCCAGGTGCCGCTCGGGGATCAGCAGCGGCGTCATGGCCTGGTAGGCGGTCAGGTGGAAGACGCCGCACGCGCCGCTGATCGCCGCGGCCAGCGCCACGTGCCACACGGCCAGCGCCTGCGCCCAGATCAGCGCGCCGACGGCGGCCGTCGCCAGGGCCGCCAGGCAGTCGGTGACGATCATCACCAGCCGCCGGTCGAACCGGTCGACGACCACCCCCGCGAACGGGCCGGCGAGGATGCCCGGCAGCATGCCGCTGAGCACGACCAGCGCGAACTCCGTCGGCGACCCGGTGCTCCGGTACACCCAGACGCCGAGCACGAACGTGGTGAGGCTGGACCCGACGGACGACAGCAGCGACGCCGTCCAGAGGAGCGCGAACCTGAGCACGTTCATCCGCGCACCGCCCCGGCCAGGCGCCCGGCGTAGCGGCGGACGAGCGTCTCGTCGGCGGGCGGGCAGACGATCCCGGCCCGGCCGAGAGCGCGCTCGGTGCGGCGGCAGTCGAACAGGGGCCGCCGGAACTGCGGGTCGGCCGCGTCCAGCACCGGCGCGAACGGCGCCATCGGGCTGTCCGCGCCCAGCCCGGCGGCCCGCGCCCGCCAGGTGTCCCACGGCACGCAGCGGGCGCCGAGCGCGTCGGCGATGCGCCGGTAGGAGATCGTCGCGCCGTTGAAGTAGTGGAAGTCCCCGGCCGTCGCCGGGTCCGCGATCAGGTGGGCGATGCCCGCCGCGACGTGGTCCACGGGCGACAGGTCCTCCTCGACGGACAGGTCCGGCACCAGGCCGAGACGGACGCAGGTGGCCAGCAGGCGGCTGAAGTAGTCGGCCGCGTTGCCCCGGCCGGTCACGCTGTGCCCGCCGACCCGGGCCGGCCGGTGCACCACCGCCGTCAAGCCCGCGTCCCTGGCCCGGCGCACCAGCCGGTCGGCCACCCACTTGCTCTGGTCGTAGCCGGTCTCCAGCCCGGCCGGGTCGTCCGGCGCGCTCGCCTCGGTCACCACCCGGTCCCGGTGGGCCAGGCCCAGGAAGACGCCGAGGGTGGAGACGAAGTGCAGCCGGGCGCCGCCGAGCCCGGCCAGGCGCAGCGCCTCGACGGTGCCGCCGACGTTGACCGGGCGCATGCGGGGGAAGCTCTCGTAGAAGTTCACCTGGCCGCCGTTGTGGCAGATCACCCCGACCTGCCCGGCCAGCTCGGCGAACCGGTCCCGGTCCAGGCCGAACCGGGGCGCGCCCAGGTCGCCCGGCAGGCCGCGCACCCGGCCGGGCGGGGCGTCCAGGCCGTGGGCGCCCAGGTTGTCCAGCACCCGCCGCCGGGCCCGGTCCTCGTCGGCCGCCCTGACCAGGCAGACGATCTCGGCGTCGGTACGGGCCAGCAGCTCGGCCAGGAGGTGCGCGCCGAGGAACCCGGTCGCGCCGGTCATCAGGATCGCCCCGCCACGCCGCACCGGGGAGGCGGGCTCGACCGTGAAGCCGGGCGGCAGGGTGGCCTGCGCCTCCAGATCGGGACGCTCCTGGCCGGCACCTGCCTGGCCGGCGGCGTCCCGGTCGACGGTGGCGGCGAGCTCGGCCAGGTCGGCCGTCTCCAGCACCGCGCGCAGCGGCACGTCGGCGCCGAGCGCCCGCCTGATCTCCGCGACCACCCGGCCGGCCAGCAGCGAGTGGCCGCCCACCTCGAAGAAGTTGTCCGACCTGCGCACGTCGGCCACGCCAAGGACCCGCCGCCACACCTCGGCCAGCGCCGACTCGGTGGCGGTCGCGGGCGGCTCGCCCGCCGGTCCCGGCGGCGGCAGCGCCGCCCGGTCCACCTTCCCGTGCGTCGTCCGGGGGATGGTCCCGACCAGGACGAACGCGGCCGGCACCAGGTAGCCGGGCAGCCGTTCGCGCAGGTAGGCCCGCAGCGCGCCCGGCGTCAGATCCGGCGCGCCGGTCGCCGCGTAGGCGACGAGCCGGTCACCGTCGACGAGCACGGCGCTGTCGGTGACGGCCGGATGGGCGGTGACGGCGTGCTCGACCTCGGCGGGCTCGATCCGGTGGCCGCGGATCTTCACCTGGCGGTCGCGCCGGCCCAGGAACTCGATCGCGCCGCCCGGCCGCACCCGGGCCAGGTCGCCCGTCCGGTACAGGCGCGCCCCGGCGGGGCCGTCCGGGTCGGGCACGAAGGCCGCCGCGGTCAGCGCGGGCGCGCCCGTGTAGCCGTCGGCCAGGCCGGCCCCGCCCAGGTGCAGCTCGCCGGCGCCGCCGACCGGCACCGGCCGGCCGGCCGCGTCGAGCACGCGGGCGCGCACGTGCGGCAGCGGCGTGCCGATCGGCACCCGGGCCGCGTCGCCGAGCTCGTCGGCGCCGCCGATCCGGTGCACGGTGGCGCACACCGTGGCCTCGGTGGGCCCGTAGTGGTTGAACAGCGCGCACCGGCCGCCGGTCAGCCGCTGCCAGGCGCGTACGTCCTCGGCGGGGACCTCCTCGCCGCCGACCATCATGATCTCGACGGGCCAGCCGCCGGGGACGCCGGTCCCGGCCAGGTCGGCGACCCAGCGCCGCCACAGCGCGACGGGCGCGTCCACGGCGGTGACGCCGTGCGCGGCGCAGAACCGGACGAGCTCCGCGCCGTCGAGCCGGGCGGGCTCAGGGTGGATCACCAGGGTGCCGCCGGACGTGAGCACCGGAAACAGGTCGCCGACGGAGGCGTCGAACGTGAGCGGCGGCAGCATGAGCACCCGCTGCCCCGGCCCGAACCCGTGCGCGTCCACGAACGAGCGGGTGAACGCGGCGACGGCCCGGTGCGGCACCACCACGCCCTTGGGCGCCCCGGTCCACCCCGACGTGAAGATCACGTACGCGGGGTCCCCGGGCCGCGGGCTCCTGCCTCCGCCGCCCCCGGGCGGGTCCGCGGCGTGCGGCACGAGCTTGGCGCCGGGGAAGGCGTCCAGCTCGGCCAGCCGGGCGGGCGGGGCGATCAGCGCCGCCGCGCCCGCCTGCCGGAGCAGGAGGTCCGCGCGGGCGGGCGGGTGGCCGGGATCGAGCGGCAGGTACGCGGCCCCGGCGAGCAGGACGCCGATGACGGCGGCGATGCCGTCCGGCCCCGCCGGGAGCGACACGCCGACCACCTCGCGCCCGCCGCCGGGCGCGAGGTGCGGCTCCAGCCGGGCGGCCACCTCCAGCGCGCGGGACGCCAGCTCGCCGTACGTCAGCCGCTCCCCCTCGGCCACGACGGCGACCCGGTCCGGGTCCCGCCCGGCCTGCCGCAGCACGAGCCCGGCCACGCTCTCCCACTCGCCCGGAGCCTGCGCGGACGGCTTGGCGGGGACCGGGCCGGAGTCGAACGGGATGCGGCTCACCGGCAGGTCCGGGTCGCCGGCGAGGGCCTCGACGGCCGTGGTCAGGTGCCCCGCCAGCGCGGCGGCCGTCGCGGCGTCGAACAGGTCGGCCGCGTAGTCCAGGTACAGCTCGACCTCGTCGCCCACGGTGACGAACAGGGTGAGGTCGAAGCGGGCCTCCGGGGCGGGCAGCTCCCAGTGCCCCACCGTCAGCTCGCCCGCCGTCACCGGGCCGCCGTCCAGATGCTCCATGACGAGCATCACCTGGAAGAGCGGGTTGTGGCTGAGGTCGCGGCGGCCTCCGGTGAGCTCCACGACCTCGTCGAACGGCGTGCCGCCGTGCGCGAGCGCCTCGGCGACGGTACGCCTGCCGCGCCGCAGCAGGTCCGCCACCGTCGGGTCGCCGCCGAGGTCCAGCCGGAGCGCCACGGTGTTGGCGAACATGCCGACCGTCTGCCCGAACCGCCGGTCGGTGCGGCCGTCCAAGGGGCAGCCGACCACCACGTCGTCCTGCCCGGCGCACCGGCCCAGCGTGACGCCGAGCGCGGCCAGCACCATCGCGAACACCGTCGTCCTGGTGCGGCGCGCGCTCTCCAGCAGGGCGGTGCGCAGATGGGCGGGCAGGACCCAGCGGTGCTGCGCGCCGCGCCCGCTCGGCACGGCGGGCCGGGGCCGGTCGGTGGGCAGGGCGAGCAGGGTGGGCGCCCCGGCCAGCCGGGCACGCCAGTAGTCGCGGTCCGCCTCGGCCCGCGCGCCGCCGGTCCGGCCGAGCCGGTCGACGTACTCGGAGAACGGGACGGCGGGCGGGCCGGGCTCGAACGTCCCGGCGAGCAGGCCGTACAGCTCGGAGAGGAGGATGCGCAGCGCGCGGCCGTCGCAGATCGCGTGGTGCAGGACGAGCACGAGCACGTGGTCCTCCGGGGCGAGCCGGACGAGCAGGGCGCGCATGAGCGGGGGGCGGCCCAGGTCGAACGGCCGGGCCACGAACGCGCCGCAGGCCGTGCGCGCCTCGTCCTCGCAGGTCACCTCCACGAGCTCCGGCTCGACCCGGGCCCCGGCGCGCACGATCCGGACGGGACGCCCGTCGCCGCCGTCGGCCAGGCCGGTGCGGACGGCCTCGTGCCGGGCGACCAGCCGGTTCAGCGCCTCGCCGAGCCGGGCGCGGTCGAGCGGGCCGCGTAACCGATGCCCGCCCCAGACGTGGTAACCGGACGAGTGGCCGGAGGAGTCCGCCTGGTGCAGGAACCACAGCCGTTCCTGCGCGGGCGTCGCCGGGAGGCCCGTCATGCCCGGCCCGCCAGGTCGCGCAGGTGGCCGGGCACCTGCTCGCCGAACAGGTCGCGGTAGGCGGCCAGATGCGTCTCGTCGGAGATGAGGAAGGGCAGGTCGGTGGGCACCATGTGCCGGATCACCAGCATCGGGACCGGGCTGCGCAGCGGGCGGAAGTCCTGGTTCCACAGTCCCGCCTTGTCCGGCGGCCCGTCGTGGAACTCGCCGATCATCAGGCCGTGGCCCACGTAGGCGTCCTTGAGCTCGCGCTGCGCGGCGTCGATCACCTCGCGCGCGTCGCGCATGCCCGGCAGCAGCACGAGGACGGTCGTCGACTGCGCGGCGGGCCCGCCCCGGGGCGCGAGGTCGAGGAACCAGTCGCGGTAGGGCGCGAGCAGGGCGCTCAGCGACGCGACGGTGTGGCCGCCGCCCGGCTGGACGGCCAGCAGGAAGGCGTTCCGGTCCAGCGACGCCTGCGCGTACGGGCACACCGGGCCGCGCCGGCCCAGCTCCGGGTGCGGCCGGGTCAGGTAGGCGCGCGCCCACGCGACGACGGCGCGCAGGTCGGCGCCGTGCTCGGCGGCCAGCGGGTGCGGCGCGGGGCCCGGCTCCCCGTCGGTCGGGTCGAGCACGTCGGCGGGGTCGAGCACGTCGGCGGGGTCGAACAGGTCGGCGGGGTCGAACAGGACGAGCGTGTCGTCCTGGGGATGCCTGATCATCGGGTGGTCCTCCCGGTACGCCGCGCGGCGAGCAGGCCGGCGGCGGCGAGACCCGCCCCGGCCGCGGCCAGCGCGGCGGCCAGCCGGTCCTGGCGGCGGGCGCGTCGCAGCGCCTCGCCGTAGGGCACGGTGGTGTGCGAGACGAGTGTGTACAGCGGCACCCAGGTGCCGGGGAAGGTCTTGTGCAGCAGCAGGTCCAGGCGCTTCCTGGCCAGGGCGAGCGGTGAGCGCATGCCGTCGCGCAGCTCCAGGAAGTTGCGTTCCGACAGCTCGGCCAGCACGTCGGTGTGCGGCTTGCGGGCGCGCTCGTAGGCGGCGAAGGCGGCCTCCCGGTCGCCCGGATGGCGGGCCAGCATGCGGTCGAGGACGAGGCAGTCCTCGAACGAGGCGTTCATGCCCTGGCCGTAGAAGGGGTAGACGGCGTGGGCGGCGTCGCCGACGAGCACCGTCGTGTCGCGGTGCCGCCACGGCGCGGTGCGCACGGTCGTGAGGTGGCTCATCGGCGCGGCCGACGCCTGCTCGTCGAGGTCGGGGACGAGCGTCGCCAGGTGCGGGAAGGCCGCGGACACCGGGTCCGGCGGCTCCTCACGCGGCAGGAAGAGCGTGCAGGTCAGGCTGTTGTCGAGATTGGGGTGGGCGACGCCGAGGCCGCGCTCGCCCGGCCAGATGTGCAGCGCCTCCAGCGGCACGGCCGGCTCGCCGCCGGGCGTGGCGCGGATCGTGACCTCCTTGTAGCCCCACTCCAGGTACTCGCGGCTGAACCCGGCCGGCAGGCCGCGCTGCATGGCGGTCCTGACGAGCGAGGACGCGCCGTCCGCGCCGACGACGAAGCCGGCCCGCAGCGTCGTGCCGTCCTCCAGGGTGACGGCGGCGGCGTCCCGGTCGACGGACACGCACCGGGTCTCGAAGCGCAGCCGCACGCCCGGCTGCTTCTCGGCGTGCTCGACCAGCAGCCGGACCAGTGTGTCGCGCCGGATCGAGTGCAGGATCTGCGACGGGTCGCCCCCGTAGGGGTAGAACGCCGGCCGGCCGCCCGCGTGCACCATGCGGCCGCGCATGGGCACCGACAGCCGCCGGGCCTCCTGCCACAGGCCGACCTCGCGCAGCGCCGCGATGGCCCGCGCCGACATGCCGAGGTTGATCGACCGCCCGCCGTCGTGGGCGGCCGAGCGCGGGTCGGGGCGGCGTTCGACCAGGTCGACCCGGTGCCCGCCGCGGGCAAGCAGGATCGCCAGCAGCGGCCCCGCCAGTCCCGCCCCGACGATGATCGCGTGGGGTGCCATGACCGTCACCCCTCGCCGCGCGCGCTCAGCGGACGCATGTCGGTCCACACGGTCTCGATGTGCGCCAGGCACTCCTCCTTGGTGCCGGCGAACCCGGTCGCCCGCCAGCCGGGAGGCGGTTCCCGGTCCGCCGTCCAGACGGAGTACTGCTCCTCGTGGTTGACGACCACGACCATGTCGCTCACAGCTTCTCCTCGAGCGCGCGCCGATCGATCTTTCCGTTGGGGGTCAGGGGCAGCGAGTCCAGGCGGATCACCCGGCTCGGCACCATGTACGCGGGCAGCGTCGCGGCCAGCCGGGTGCGCAGCGCGGGGCAGTCGCCGACCACGAACGCCACCAGGGCGTCGCCGGACACGGCCGCGACGGCCTGCCGCACGCCGGGCAGCTCGTCCATCGCGGCCTCCACCTCGCCGAGCTCGACCCGGTAGCCGCGCACCTTCACCTGGGTGTCGGACCGGTGCAGGAACTCCAGGCCGCTCTCCGTCCGCCGCACGACGTCGCCGGTCAGGTAGAGCCGGCCGCCGGGTTCGCCGTACGGGTCGGGCACGAAGCGTTCGGCGGTCAGGGCGGGCCTGCCGAGGTAGCCGCTCGCCACGCCGGTCCCGCCGATGGCCAGTTCGCCCTCGGCCACCCGGTCCAGCCGGTCGTCCACGACGTGGACCGAGGCTCCGGGCAGCGGGGTGCCGAGCGAGACCGTGTCCGGCTCCCACGGCACCTCCCACGAGGTGGCCCAGACGGACGCCTCCGTCGGCCCGTACATGTTGATCAGCCGGCCGACGCGTGGGCGCAGGTCCTTGGCCAGGGCCGGGGGCAGCGCCTCGCCGCCCGCGAGCGCGGTCAGCCTGGGGGCGCGGAACCCGGCGTACAGCAGGACGCGCCAGCCCGACGGGGTGGCCTGCATGTGGGTGACGCCCTCGCGTTCGATCAGGGCGGCGAGCCGTTTGCCGAGGATCGCGGCCTTCGGGTCGAGGAGGATCAGCCGGCCGCCGGTGACGAGCGGCAGGTACAGCTCGGGGACCGACATGTCGAACGTGAGCGCGGCGGCCGACAGCCAGACGTGCTCGGGCGCCGAGCCGACCAGGTCGCGCATGCCGGCGAGCAGCGCGGCCAGCCCGCCGTGCGGCACCACCACGCCCTTGGGGCGGCCGGTCGACCCGGAGGTGTAGATCACGTACGCGGGAGATGCCGGGCCGGGCCGCGCCTCGGGGACGGCGGCCGTGGCGGGGACGTCCTCGTCCAGCCGGACGGCGGGCAGCGTGGTCGTGGCGGGTTCGCCGGTGGTCACGAGGAGCCGCGCGCCGGAGTCGGCGAGGACGAGCTCGGTGCGGGCCGCCGGGTGCTCCGGGTCGAGCGGCAGGTAGGCGGCGCCGGTCCGCAGGACGGCGAGCATGGCCGTCACGCAGGCCGCCGACTTCGGGGCGCGGATGCCGACGAGGACGCCGGGACCGGCCCCGGCGGCGGCCAGCCGGGCGGCGAGGCGGTTCACGGCCGCGTCCAGCGCGGCGTAGGTCAGGCGCTCGTCGCCGTCGGCGAGCGCGATGCGGTCCGGGGTGCGCGCCGCTTGGCGCGCGAATAATTGAACAACGTTTGGGAGCGCTCCCAATTCAGGCATGCGTCAACTCCTCAGCTTTCCAGCAGCTCTTCCACGGCCTGTGCGGCGGCCCGCAGCCCCGGCTGGGCGGACTGCTCGTACGGGGCCACCCGGGCGGCGTAACCGTCGTCGGCCAGCGCCGCGCGCAGCAGGGGAACGATCTCGCCCGTGGTCCACCGCCGCTCGGGCAGCCAGGACCCTAGCCCCAGCCTGGCCAGGCGCATGCCGTTGTCGGAACGGTCGAAACCGTGCGCCAGCAGCACCTGCGGCACCCCGGCCGCCACCGCCCTGACGACGGTGCCGATGCCGCCGTGGTGCAGCACCGCCCTGGCACGTGCCATCACCCGGTGGAAGGGCAGGTGCGGGAACCACGCGACGTCCTCGGGCAGCCGGTCGGGCACCAGGTCCCGATGCCGCGCCACCACCAGGGCCGGCACCCCCGCCTCGGCGCACGCCGCCACGGCTGCCGGGTAGAACCGCTCGTGGATCATGCGTCCCGTCCCGCCCGTCACGATCACCGCACCCCGCTCCAGCAGGCGCTCCGCCTCCGGCGGCACGGGGTCGGCGAACGTGTCGTCGCCATAGGGCGCCCCGGTCAGCCGCGCCCGCGCCGGCGCCGCGATCCCGGCCCGGTCGAACCAGTCCGGCCACAGCCCCAGATGCAGCCCGGCCGAGGTGAACCAGGCGCCCCAGTCGCCCACCGGGCCCAGCCCCAGCGTGGCCCGGACGGTGTCGAGCCGGTCGGCCATCGTCTCCCGGTACATGTGCACGGCGGGCCGCTCGGACATGTACTGCACCGGCGTCACCGCCACCCACGCGACCGGCACGCCCAGCGCCTCACCGGCGAACAGCGTGGAGACCGCCGTCGTGTGCCGCCCCACGAACACCGTCTCCCCCGGCACGTGCCTGGCCTTGAGCACCTCGCACTCGTACGCGATCTGGTCGAACAGCCCGATCGCGTCGTAGAAGCGCCGCCACCGGTCCATCCCGGCGCCCAGCAGCATCGGCGTGTCCGCCAGGTAGCGCTCGTAGTCGCGCTCGGTGTCGATGGCCGTGAACTCCAGCCCGGCCCGCCGGGCCACCGCCTCGAACGGCGCATGAGTGAGAAGCTCCACCCGGTGCCCGCGCTCGCGCAGCACCCGCCCCAGGCCCACGAACGGCAGCACGTCGCCGTGCGTGCCGTGGGTGACCAGGACGACGCCGGTCAAGAGTGCTCCCCGATGGCCCGCGCCGCCTCGGCGACCGTCAGCCCCTCGACGAAGAGCACCTCCACCGGCAGCTCGACCCGGAACTCGCTCTCCACCATCGCCAGGAACTGGACCATCGCCAGCGACTGGCCGCCCAGCTCGAAGAAGTCCTGGTCAGGGGAGGTGACCTCGACCCCGAGGATCTCCGACCACAGCCGCATGACCTCCGTTTCGAGCACGCCGGACATCGCCATATCAATTCTCCTCGTTGCGCGGAATGGACGCCCGTCACCGAGCGAGAGAAGGACCTTGCGCCTCCAGTGGCGCTCATCGCCTGCGAAGGGGTTTCGACGACCTGGGCGCCTGACCGATCAGGGCCCCATCCAAGATCATGGGATCGCTCCCAAAACGGAACGCTAGGGTCGCCTCAGCGGGCGAGTCAACCTTTTCACCCCCAATTGCGCCACTGTCAGGACGGGGGTTGGGAGCGCTCCCACACCCTTACGGGCACGAACCGGTCATCCAGGCCGATCCCTTTCCGCCCTCCCCCCACGCCCGCCCGAAAGCGCGCGCCCCCCGGGAGGCGCCCGGGGTGCTTCCCCCATGCGCGAGCGCGCCCTCCCACGGGTGCGCCCCTCCCGTACCGGGGTGCTCCCCTGACCGGGGGAGCAGGTCAGGGGGTGGCGGCGGCCAGGGCGGCGTCGTCGGCGGCGGCTTCCTCCGGGGTCCAGGGGTTCGGGGACGGGTGGGCGAGGTGCCAGCGGACGGACTCGGCGACGCGCGTGGCGGGGTCGGCGGCGGACCAGCCGAGCAGGGCGGCGGCCCGGTGGGAGGAGACGAGGGCGTGCTGGGCCGGGGCGCCGGCGAGTGCCAGGGCGGGCGGCAGGGCGTGGTCGGGGACGCGGACGAGCTCGGCGGAGGAGCCGGCCGCGTCAAGGATCTGCCGGAACCAGCCGCCGAAGGTGAGCGTGCGCGATTCGCCGATGGTGAGGGCCTGCCCGTCGGCGGCCCGGCTGTCGAGGGCGGCGAGGACGGCGGAGGCGAGGTCGTCGACGTGCAGCCGGGTCCAGAGGAGGTTGGCGGCGCCGACGGGGATGCGGTCGCGGCCGGCGCGGACGCGGCGCAGGATGACGTCCTCGCGGCGTTGCGCGTCGTGCGGCCCGTAGATCATGGGCAGCCTGAGGACGACGGCGCCGCGCGGCAGCCAGCGTTCCTCGACGTCGAGCTTGTCGTAGTCGTCGGGGACGCCGGGCAGCCCGGCGCCTCGGTAGGGGTAGCGTTCGCGGCGCAGCTCGGAGTCCTCGTCGATGGGCATCGCGGCGAGCTCGCGGCCGGTGTTGAGCCCGGTGAACGCCTGGTAGACGTCGACGCTGGACAGCACCACGGCGGGCACGTCGGGCAGGACGGGCAGCACGGCGTCCACGTCGGCGGCGGTCAGCGCGTAGGAGTCGACGATCGCCTCGGGGTCGAAGTCGCGCACGGCGCCGGCGTGGCGGGCCAGGTCGTGGCGGTCGGTGAGCAGGTGGGTGACGCCGGGCAGGTCGGGCAGCGGCGTGTTGCCGCGGTGGACGGCGAGGACGTCGTCGCCGCGCGCGGACAGCCGTTCGGTGATCCGCCTGCCGGTGAACCTGGTGCCGCCGAGGATCAGGACTCTCATGCGTCCCAGCCTGCCACGGTTCCCAGAAACCCCTGAGGGGCTTTCTGGCGCGAGGACGTCAAATGCGTGATTAGTGTGCTTACACCCCGAATGCACCGACAGTAAAGAGCCCCCTGATCATGCGAATCCCCAGCAAACGCCTCGCCGCGGCGGCCGCCGCCGTCGCGCTGGCGCTCTCCGGCACAGCGCCGGCGAGCGCCCAAGAGACCGCCGCCCAAGGGAGTGCACAAGCGGAGCGGCCCAAGCAGCCGAACATCGTGTTCTTCCTCGTCGACGACATGTCGGCCGACCTGCTGAACTACATGGACACGGTCAAGGGCCTCGCCACGGACGGCACGACGTTCAGCAACTACTACGTGTCCAACTCGCTGTGCTGCCCGTCGCGCGCCTCGACGTTCACCGGCGAGTTCCCGCACAACACCGGCGTGCAGACGAACCAGGGCGCCGACCGGGGCGGCCACGCGGCGTTCGCCAAGCACGAGGGCCGCACGTACGCGACCGAGCTCCGCAAGGCGGGCTACCGCACCGGCTACCTGGGCAAGTACATCAACGAGTATCCGGCCGAAGCCGGCTACCAGGTGCCGCCGGGCTGGGCCGAGTGGCACGTGTCCGCGGGCGGCGGCTACAACGAGTTCCGCTACCGGCTCACCGGCTACATCGAGGAGGAGACTCCGGGGCGCAAGCCGATCGTCTCCGGAGGCGACTACCTGGTGGACGTGCTGGGCCGGCGCGCGGTCAAGTTCCTGGAGCGCTCGCGCGAGCACGCGCCGGGCAAGCCGTTCTTCCTCCAGGTCGCGCCGTTCTCCCCGCACTCAAGGGTCAACGTCAAGCCGGGCCAGAAGGAGCCCCGCTTCCCGCCCGCGTACCGGGACCGGCCGAAGAAGCAGTGGCCGGCCGGGCAGTTCCCGAACGGCGACTGCGGCGGCGTCGACTGCGACACCGTGGACGTCACCTCGCTGCCCGCCTTCGACGAGGACACCTCGGACAAGCCGGCCTGGGTGCGCCGGCAGCCCATCGGCCCCAAGCTCACCAAGGAGCTGCGCACGGACTTCCGTGACCGCGTCCGCATGGTGCAGGCGGTCGACGACATGGTGGAACGCGTCCTGTCGGCGCTCACGCCCGCCGAGCGGCGCAACACCTACGTGGTGTTCACCTCCGACAACGGCTTCCACCTGGGCCAGCACCGGCTGGTGCGCGGCAAGTCCACGGCCTACGACCATGACGTACGGGTGCCGCTGCTGGTCAAGCGCCCGGCCGCCGGGCGGCAGGGCGACCTGGTCACCGGCGCGATCGCGCAGAACGTGGACCTGTTCGCGACCTTCCTCGACATCGCGGGGGTGGACCCGGCGCGGCGTGACAGCCGTGACGGCCGCAGCCTCCTGCCGCTCATCTCCGGGCACCGGCCTAAGCAGTGGCGCGACGCCGCCCTGATCGAGCACGTCAGGCCGGACCCGGCCGCGGAGGGCAGGCCCGACCCGGACGCCGACGACCTCAAGCGCGGCAACGGCGGGCCGCCCGACTACGCCGCCGTGCGGACGGCCGACGAGCTCTACGTCGAGTACCGGGGCGTGGCCGAGCCCGAGTACTACAACACCGCCGCCGACCCCCACCAGGAGCACAACGACCCCGGCAACGCGCGCACTGCCGGCCTGGCCGAGGCGCTCGGCCGGCTGAGGGACTGCGGCCGCCCGGGGAAGACCGACTGCTGGACGGCGGCGCGTACCGGCTCCTGAGCACCGGCGTGCGGGGGCTGCGGGCTCAGGCGCCGCCGCAGAGCGTGGCCGGTTCGGCGAGGCGGAGGGCGAGCAGGGCGACGTCGTCGGTGAAGTCATCGGTGAAGTCGCCGGTGAACTCGCCGTCCCGGTGGCCCAGCAGCCCTTCGCACATCTCGTCGACCGGCAGGTGGCGCAGCTCGGTGGCGGCCCTGGCCAGGCTGTCCATGCCCTCGTCCAGCCCGTGCCCCGGGTTCTCGATCAGCCCGTCCGTGTAGAGGATGAGGGTGGACCCGGTGGGGATGACGTGCTCGTGGTCCGGGCGCGGCAGCTCGGCGGTGACGCCGAGCGGATGGCCGCCGTCGGCGCGCAGGTAGCGGGCCGGTCCGGCGGCCGGGACCAGCAGCGGAGGCGGGTGCCCGGCGCTGCTCCAGCGCAGCCGCCACTCGCTGCCGCCGTGCTCCTCCAGGCGGCCCAGCAGGACGGTGGCCATCGGGCCGCCGTGCAGGCCGTGCAGCACCTCGTCCAGGCGTTGCAGGATGCGGGAGGGCGGCTCGCACTGCTCGTAGGCGAGCACCCGCAGCATGTTGCTGACCCGGCTCATCACGGTGGCCGAGCGCATGTCGTGGCCCATCACGTCACCGACGATCAGGCACGGCACGCCGTCGGGCAGCACGAGCGCGTCGTACCAGTCGCCGCCGATCTGCGGGACCGTCTTGGAGGGACGGTAACGGGCGCACGCCTGCATGCCGGGCAGCTCGGGCAGCCGTGGGAGCAGGCTGCGCTGGAACTCCTCGGTGCTGCGCCGGATCCGCGCGTACAGGCGGGCGTTCTCGATGGCGACGCCTGCCGCGCTGGCCAGCGCCGCGATGATCCGCTCGTCGTCGCCGGTGAACGGCGTCCCGGACCGCTTGTCGGCGAAGTACATGTTGCCGTACGCGGTGCCGCGCACCAGGATCGGGGTCCCGAGCAGCGTCCGCATCACCGGGTGCCCCTCGGGGAACTCGCGGAACTTGGGATGGGCCGTCACGTCGTCCACGCGCAGCGGGCGCGGATGGCTGATGAGCTCCTCCAGCAGGCCGTGCGTGGTCGGCAGCCGGCCGATGGCCTCGTGCACCTCGTCGGGGACGCCGCTGGTGAACAGGTCGCTGAACTCGCCCTCCTCGTTCAGCACCCCGAGGGCGCCGTAGCGGGCGTCGACCAGGTCGGCCGAGACCTCGACGATGGTGCGCAGCGCCGCGTCGAGCTCCAGCTCGGAGCTGATCGCCAGGACCGCCGCGAGCAGGCGCGCGAACCGCTCGTTCAGCTCCCCGACCTGCCCGAGCCCGGCCCGCCCGTGGCCCGCATCCGGCCGCCGCCCGTGGTCGCCCTCGGACGCGCCGTCGCCGCGCTGTTCGCCCACCTCACCCCCCGAGATGCCCCCAGCCTGCTCATGCCCCGCCGCGGTCCGCACGACACGCACCGTGAGGTCACCCGGTGTGCACGCGGTAGGTGACGAGGACGTTGAGGCGGTGCAGCTCGCGCACCGCGTGGAGGAAGCGCGGACGGGCGATCTCCTGCGGCAGCTCGTACGCGGCCAGGCCGTCGAGGAGCGAGCCGGGCAGGCCGCGCTCGAACGGGTCCGTGCACGCGGCGTAGGTCTCCTCCAGCGTCAGCCCGGCGCGGACGGCCTCCGCCACCTCGCTCTCCAGCCGTTCCAGGTACGTGATCAGCTCGGCGAGGGCGACCGGGGCGCTGCCGACGGGTCCGTGGCCGGGGACGATCCGCTCCAGGCCGGGCAGCGCGTCCCGCATCCGGCGCACCGCCGCCAGGTAGGGTCCCGGGCCGCCCTGCAGCAGCATGGCGATGCCGCCGATGGCCACGAAGTTGCCGGTCCACGCGGCGCGGGCGGACGGCACGTGGACCACGGTGTCGCCGGGTCCGTTGCCCTGCCCGAACCAGTGCAGCCCGACCACCTGGCCGCCGAGGTCGATCTCGCAGGAGGAGTCGAAGACGAGATCGGGCCCGCGCCACGTGGTGACCTCGTCGAGCAGCGCGTCGTCGCCGTACATGCTCTCGGCGCGCATGGCCTTCTCCCTGCCGAGGTCGGTCATGGCGTCGCGGTTCGCCCGGTGGGACACGATGGTGACGTCAGCCGGGAAGGCGGCGTTCCCGAACGTGTGGTCGCCGTGGTAGGTCGTGTTGACCAGGTAGCGCACGGGAGCCGGGGTCAGGCCGGCGGCGAGGCGCTGGATCTTGCGGGCGATCCCCGGCGTGATGCCGGAGTCGATCACCAGGGCGGCGTCCGTGCCGGCGATGACGCCGCTGTTGTCCTTGGGCGGCAGGTTGGCCATCAGCGCGTGCACGCCGGGGGCGAGCTCGCGCGGGACGAAGTCGAGCCCTGCGGGCGTCAGATTGGGTCCCTGGAATCCGGGCGGCCGTTCGGCGATCTCGCGGTCGAAGGTGACGTTCATGTCCGCCGAAACTAAGCGAACGTTCGATTATTTGCAAGCGGTAGGGTGGGCGCATGAATCGGCCAGCACCCCGCCGGCGTCCCGGCCGCCCCGCCAAGGCCGACGCCGGCGACACCAAGGCGGAGCTGCTGCGCGCCGCGCTCACCCTGTTCGCCCGGCACGGCTACGCGGGCACCTCCGTACGCGCCATCGCCCGCGAGGTCGGGCTGAGCGAGAGCGTGCTGTACGCGCACTTCCCCGGCAAGCAGGCGATCTTCGAAGCCGCCCTGGCGCTCGGCGGGCCGCACATCACGGTCGCCGCCATCGCCGGGCTCGACGCCACGCCCGCAGGCTCCCCCGCCGCCTACGTGCGCGACCTGGCCGCCGCCGTCCTCGACGCCTGGGACACCCCCGAGGGCCGCCGGCTCGCCAGCCTCGCCGCCCGCGACGGGCTCATGCACGACCCCGCGCTCGCCGACGCCATCGACGCCTCCCTGGAGCACCTGGCCGGGGTGTTCCGGCGCTGGCTGGACGACGGGCTGATCCGCGACGACCTGGGCGACGCGGACGACCTCGCGTACGCGTTGCTCTCGCCCATCGCGCACGCCCGCGTGCTGTGGCTGCACGACGACGCCACCCCCGCCCAGCGTGACAAGGCCCGCGAGCGCGCCCTGCGCCACGCCGACCTGTTCGCCCGGGCCGTCACGCCGCCGGCGGCGCACGGCTGACGGCCGACCGGCGGCGTTCAGCGTACGAAGAGGGCCCCCACGGCGTGGGGCACGGCGGCGAGGGCGACGCCGGCGAGCAGCACCGCGGTGTCGGCCCGGGTCCACGGCGCGGGCTCGGCCCAGCTGCGGGTGCGGGCGCGGGCGAACCCCCGGGCGTCCATGGCCACGGCCAGGCCGGTGGCGTCGCGCAGGGTGGCGACGAGGAGCGCGAACGTGATCGACGCCGCGTACCGCGCACGCGAGACGGGCCCCCGGCCGGGCCCGGAACCGCGAGCCCGCCTCGCCCGGGCCAGCTCGTGCCAGGTCCGGCCGAGCTGGTCGAAGCGGTGCAGCGCGGCGGCGAGCGACACCGCGAACCGGTGCGGCAGCCGCAGGCGCTGGCCGAGCTGCCCGGCCAGCACCGCCGGGTCGACCAGGGGCGCCACGGCCGCTCCGGGAAGCGCGAGCACGACGATGCGGAGCCCGGCCACGACGGCGGCCTCCAGGTGCCGGCCGCCGAGGAGCCAGCTGGAGTACGCGACCGAGAGGGCCCCGGCGGCCACGGCGGCGAACCGGGCGGGCGGACCGGAGCGCGCCGGGAGCAGGATCACGCCGGCGACCAGGTAGCCGCCGAGGGTGATCACCGCGCCGGTGAGGTCCCGGATGCCCAGGGACGCGACGAGGGCCAGCAGGCTGACGGCGATGAGCACCAGCGGGTTGACGCGCGCCAGGACGCCGGTCACCGGGCCCGCCCCGGGTCGAGGGCGTGCCGGTGGTCGGCGAGCCCGATCAGGTGCGGGTCGTGGGTGGAGACCGCGACGGTGGCGCCGCTGCGGGCGCTCGCGCGCACCCACCCGGCGACGGCGGCCCAGGTGTGGCGGTCCTGCCCGACGGTGGGCTCGTCGAGCAGGACGAGCGGGGGCCGGTGCGCGAGGGCGGCGGCGAGGGCGAGCCGCCGCTGCTCGCCGCCGGAGAGCTGGTACGGGCTCGCGTCGGCGAGCGCGGTGAGGCCGAGCAGGTCCATGATCGCCTCCGGGTCGACCGGGATGCCGAGCCGCGTGCCGGTGTGCGCGATCTCGGCCCGGACGGTGGCGGCGAGGAACCCGTGCTCGGGGTGCTGCGGCACCCACCCGGCGAGGCGGGCGAGCGCGGCCGACCGCAGCCGGTGCGGTGGCGCGGGCAGCCCGGTGATCTCGCCCCGGGCGGGGCGGACGAGGCCGGCCAGCGCCGCGACGAGCGTGGACTTGCCCGCACCCGACGGGCCCGTGAGCACGGTGGTCCGGCCCGGGGGGAGGGTGGCCGTGACGGCGTCGAGCGCCGTCACGGTGACGGTCGCGCGCAGGCGGCGGACGGTGAGGTCGACGCCGAGCTCCCGCGCGCGCACCGTCGGCCCCGGCCCGCCGGGCGCGACCAGGGCGTCCGCGACCGGCTGCGGCCGGGGCGGCGGCAGGTCCGGCATCCAGATCCCGGTGTGCGCGAGCGGTCCGGTCAGGTCGCGGAAGGCGGCCGGGCTTACGGCGTGCGTGATCTCGCCGGCCCGGCCGAGGACGACGATCCGGTCGAGGTGGGGCAGCCAGGGTCCGATGTGGTGGTCGGCGACCACGAGCGAGACGTCGGCGCCGGCCAGGCTGTGCGCCACCGCGGCCCGCACGGCCGCTGCTCCGGCGGGGTCGAGCATCGAGGTGGGCTCGTCGAGCAGCATGAGGCCCGGCCGCAGCGCCAGCACGCCGGCGAGGGCGAGCCGTTGCAGTTCGCCGCCGGACAGGGCGGAGGTCGGCCGGTCCACCGGGTAGGTGAGGCCGACCCGTTCGAGGCTGTCGTGCACGCGCCGCCAGATCTCGTCCCGGGGCATCCGCGCGTTCTCGGGGCCGAAGGCGACGTCCCGCCCGATGCGGTCGGCGACGACCGCCGCGCCGGGATGCTGCAGCACCAGGCCGATGCCGCCGTCGACCAGCACCTCTCCGCTCCGCCTGCCGGGCACGGCCTCGCCGAGCACGCCGGCGAGCGCGTGGATGACGGTCGTCTTCCCCGCGCCGCTCGGGCCGACGAGGCCGACGCGTTCCCCGGCTCCGATGTCGAGGTCGAGTCCCTCGACGACCGGCGCGGGCCGGCCGAGCGGCCACCAGCCGAAGCCGCGCAGCCGGGCGCGTGCCCGGGTCATCGCAGGCGCGCCGCGGCGCGATCGTGGTGCTCCCGCCCCGGCCCGAAGGCGTCCAGCGCCCCGGTCCGCGCCAGCGAGCGCACCACCGCCCAGCCGCCGAGCCCGGCGACCAGGGCTCCCGAGACGCCGAAGAAGCCCAGGTGGGCGAGCCTGTAGCCGAGCGCCCATTCGGGGTAGTACACCGCCCACTCGTACAGGGCCTCACCGGCGGCCGCGACCGTGCCGGCGAGCATCGCCACCACGGGCCCGAAGCGCCGGTAGAGGAACAGGGCGAGCACGAGCTCCGCGCCCGCGCCCTGAATGGCGCCGGAGATCACGTTGGTGAACCCCCAGCCGTTGCCGAGCAACGCCTCCACCGAGGAGGCCACCACCTCGGTCAGCAGCGCCGCCCCCGGCTTGCGGACGATCAGCCCGCCGAGCAGGCCGCCGAGCAGCCAGGCGCCGCCGAAGATCCCTTTGCTCGGCGGGAACGCGAACGCCGCGGCGCCGCTCAGCACGTGATAGAGCTGGTCCCAGCCCCAGAACACGACGCCGACCGCGACACCGAGCATCACGACCGTGACCAGGTCGATCGTGCGATACCGCAGCCGAGCCACCGGGTTGTCCAACATTGCGGGCACCTTCCTCCGCCGGGCGCCTTCCATCGCCGGCGCCGGCGTTCCTTGCGCGATCAGTGGGGGTCGAGCCCGAGCAGCCGCAGTGCGGCGGCGGCCTGCTCGCGGGCGCGGCTCTCGGTGGGGGCCGGGAGCAGGCCGAGCAGGCGCCGGCGGTGCGGCTCCCCGAGCAGCAGCGCGAACAGGGCCTCCGCGAGCGCCGGGTCCGGCTCGGGCAGCCGGGTGAGCAGCGCCGCGACGTACTCGTCCGGGCCCTCGCGGTAGAACCTGGCCGCGAGGCCGGGGAACCCGCCAGCCTCGGCGATCATGAGCCGGTGCAGCCCGACGGCCTCGTCGGAATGCAGCGTGAACACGATCCGGGTGGCGAGCCGCGCCAGCGTCTCGTCCTCGCCCGCGACGGGTTCCAGCGTGCGCCGGCGCAGCCGCTCCACGGCGGCGGCGAAGATCTCGGGCTTGTCGCCGACGTAGGAGTAGACGGTGCGCTTGGTCACCTTCGCGGCGGCCACCAGCCTGTCGATGGACATGCCCTGGTAGCCGTCGGCGACGAACAGCCGCACGGCGGCGTCCAGGATCTCGTCGCGGCGCCGTTCCCGCTCGTCCGCGGTGGGCCGGCCCCGCTTGCGCTCCACGACCACCGTGCCCTCCTTCGTCAGCCTGTAATGAAACGGTACGGGTGTCATTATGGGCCAGCCGTGACCGGCCGCCGCCGCGGGGTCAGGGGGCGGGCCACTCGCCGGCGAGGATCGACCAGACCTCGCTGTCGTGCCGCACCCCGCGATACGGGTAGCGTCCGCGCAGCACGCCGTCGCGGGTCATGCCGAGCCTGCGCGCCGCCGCGATGCTGCGCGCGTTGCCGGGCGAGACCCACCACTCCACCCGGCTCATCCCGCGCCGCGTGAACGCCCAGTCGATGAGCGCGCGGCAGGCCCGGTTGACCAGGCCGCGGCCCGTGCCGGCCGCCTCCAGCCAGCAGCCGATCTCGCACACCCCGGAGGCGGCGTCGAAGCTGGTGAACATGACGCCGCCGACCAGGGTGCCGTCGAGCCAGATGCCGTAGATGCGGCCGCTGTCCTGGGCCTGCCTGTCGGCGTAGCGCTGCAGGACGGCCGTGGCGGAGGCGAGGTCGGTGCTCTGCGACGCCCACGGGATCCACGGATCCACGTCGGGACGCGCCCGGTCGATGTGGGCCAGGAACTCCTCGGCGTTCCAGGGTTCCAGGGGGCGGAGCTGGGCGTCGTCGGCGAGCGGCAGTGCGAACACGGGCAACCTCGATCTCGGGGGTACGTAACGAGCGTTCGGTATGTAAGCTAGCACCATGCCGCCCGCACCCGGAGACCGCGACGCCCGCCGCGAGGACGTCTCGCAGGCCGTCTGGCGCATCCTGGCCGATCACGGGTTCGGCGGGCTGACCCTGCGGGCCGTCGCCGCCGAGATGGGGGTGTCGACGGGGATGCTCATGCACTACTTCCCCACCAAGCGGGCCCTGGTCGGGCACGCCCTGCACCTGCTCGAACAGCACACCTCCGCGCGCCCGCGCCGCCCGCGTCCGGCCGAGGGCGCCGCCGCGCTGCGGGCCGTGCTGCTGGACGTCCTGCCGCTCACGCCCGACGACGCCGCCCGCAACCGCGTCTGGGTCAGCTCCTGGGACCTGGCCCTGGCCGACGACGGGCTGCGCGCCGACCAGGCCGGCCGCTACGTCCGCATGCGCGCGGCGATCCGCCCGCACCTGGAGGCCGCGCGCCGTCTCGGCGAGCTGCCCCCGGAGGCCGACCTCGACCGGCTGGCGGCCACGGCGGTCGCGTTCGTCCACGGCTTGGTCGTGCAGGCCCTCTTCGACGCCGAGCGCTTCCCGCCGGACACGCAGACCGCCATGCTCGACGACTTCCTCGCGTCCCTGCTGTCCGAAACTCCCGGCGGGTCAGCCGGCTGAGGGGATGCGGGCCACCATGCGCTCCATCCCGTTGACCCAGTTGTCCCGCAGTGCCTGGGCGGCCTGGTCGTGGTCGCCGGCCAGCAGCAGCTCGGCCACCCGGCGGTGCTCGGCGGCCTCGCGCTCCAGGGGCGTCTCGTCACCGGCCAGCACGTGGGCGTAGCGCCGCAGCCCGGCCTTGACGCTGGTGATGAGGTCGAGCAGGCGTTCGTTGCGGCAGCCGCTGAGCAGCAGGTCGTGCCACTCGTCGTCGTGACGCTCTATGACCTGCTGCTCGGCCACCCGGTCGGGGAACTCACGGGCCAGCCTGAGCAGCTCGGGCGCGACGCGGCGCAGGTGGGCCGGGTCTGACGAGTCGAGGGCCAGCACCTCCAGGGCGGCGAGGATCTCGCACAGCTCCCGGAACTCCTTGCGGCTGACCGGCGCGAAGCGGAAGCCGCGGCCCTGGTTGCTCTCCAGGACTCCCTCGCCGGCGAGGGTGATGAGGGCCTCGCGGAGCGGGGTGCGGCTCACTCCCAGCTCGCCGGCCAGAGCGGCCTCGTTGATGTCGGTGCCGGCGACGAAGTCGCCGCGGTCGATCCTGGCAAGCAGCTCTTCCCTGATCTGCTCGCGCAGCGGTCGCCGCTCGATGGGCATGGCGCTCCTTCGGGGATTAGTGGCGAGGCCGATTCTACCTCTTGACGTGATACAAAATGCTGCACTATGAATTCTGAATACAAAATATCACATGGCTTTGGAACGACCCAGGAAGGAGGCCGGGAGTGGGGCTGACCCGAGTGCCGGGGCTGCTGTTCGGCGGCGACTACAACCCTGAGCAGTGGCCGGAGGAGGTCTGGGCCGAGGACGTGCGGCTCATGGCCGAGGCCGGGGTCAACATGGCGACCGTCGCCGTGTTCTCCTGGTCACGCCTGGAGCCGAGCCGGGGATCGTACGACTTCGGCTGGCTGGACCGGGTGCTCGGCCTGCTGCACGAGCACGGCGTGGCCGCCGACCTGGCGACCGCCACCGCGACCCCGCCGCCGTGGCTGGTGCGCGAGCACCCCGAGGTCATGCCCGTCGACGCGCGGGGCGTGCGGCTGGAGTTCGGCTCCCGCCAGGGCTACTGCCCCAGCTCGCCGGTCTTCCGCGAGCACGCCGTACGGCTGGCGGCGGCGATGGCGGAGCGCTACGGCGACCACCCGGCGCTGGCGATGTGGCACGTCGGCAACGAGTACGCCGACCACACGCTCGAATGCTTCTGCCCCGAGTCCGCCCGCCACTTCCGCGCCTGGCTGCGCGAGCGCTACGGCGACGTCGGCGCGCTCAACGCGGCCTGGGGCACCTCCTGCTGGGGCCAGCACTACACCGCGATCGACCAGGTGGAGCCGCCGCGCCAGGCGCCCGGCCCGGTCAACCCGGCCCAGCTGCTCGACTGGCGGCGGTTCTGCAGCGACGCGCTGCTGGAGCTGTTCACGGCGGAGCGCGACGTGCTGCGCGAGCGCACCCCCGGCGTCCCCGTCACCACGAACTTCATGAGCATCCTGCACGGCCTCGACTACTGGAAGTGGGCCGAGGCCGAGGACCTGGTGAGCGACGACGCCTACCCCGACCCGGCCGACCCGGACTCGCACGTGGCGGTGGCGCTCAGCTACGACCTGATGCGCTCGCTCAAGGGCCGGCCGTGGCTGCTGCTGGAGTCGGCCCCGTCGGCGGTGTCCTGGCGCGAGGTGAACGTCCCCAAACCGCCCGGCATGATGCGGCTGCACAGCCTTCAGGCGGTCGCGCACGGCGGCGACGGCGTGATGTTCTTCCAGTGGCGCCAGGCCCGCTACGGCCCGGAGAAGTTCCACTCGGCCCTCCTCCCCCACGGCGGCACCGGCACCCGGGGCTGGCGCGACACGCTGGCGCTCGGCGCCGACCTGCGACGGCTGGCCGAGGTCGCGGGCACCGGCACGCCCGCCGAGGTGGCGCTCATGCTCGGCTGGGACAGCTGGTGGGGCCTGGAGGCGCCGGAGTCGATGCCGTCGGCCCGGCTCAGGCTCAAGGAGCTGCTGCTGTCGTGGTACCGGCCGCTGCACGCCCGGGGCGTCGCCGTGGACCTGGTCCCGCCGGGCCGCGACCTGTCGGGCTACCGCGCCGTCATCGTGCCGAACCTCTACCTGTGCACGGACGAGCAGGCCAAGGCGCTCGCGACGGTCACCGGCGAGCTGGTCGTGGGCCCGTTCAGCGGCGTGGTCGACGAGGCCGACCAGGTGCACCCCGGCGGCCCTCCCGGCCCGCTGCGCGACCTGCTCGGCGTGGACGTCGAGGAGTTCTGGCCGCTGCCCGACGGCGTCACCCAGCGGGTGCGCCACGCGGACGGCGGCACGGGCCAGGCCCGCACCTGGGCGGAGTGGCTGCGCCCGCACGACGGCGCCGAGGTCCTGGCCCGCTACGAGGGCGGCGACCTGGACGGGCTGCCCGCCGTCGTCAGGAAGGGCTCGGTCACGTACGTGAGCTGCCTGCTCGACGACGTCACGCCGGTGCTCGGCCGCGTCCTGCCGGGCGTGGCGTCGATCGACGTGCCGCCGGGCGTCGAGGCCGTCCGGCGCGAACGCCACCTGTTCCTGCTCAACCACACGACCACCCCGCGACGGGTCACGCTGCCGGAGCCCGGCACGGACCTGCTCACCCGGACCCGCATGCGCGGCGAGATCGAGCTCGCGCCGCGCGACGCCGTAGTGCTCAGGATCGAAGGAGACACGTGACGCACCCGTACATCCCGAACGCCGAACCCGGCGTGCGGGCCGAGATGCTCGCCGCGATCGGCGCGGCGAGCGTCGAGGAGTTCTACGCCGACATCCCCGCCGAGCTGCGCCTGAACCGGCCGCTCGACCTGCCCGCGCCGTTCGTCGCCGAGCAGGACCTGGTCCGTCACATGGAGGGCCTGCTCGGCCGCGACACCGGGACGGACCGGGCGCTGAGCTTCCTCGGCCACGGCTGCTACCCGCACTACGTGCCCGCGGTGTGCGACGAGGTCAACTCCAGGAGCGAGTTCCTGACCGCGTACGCGGGCGAGCCGTACGAGGACCACGGCCGCTTCCAGGCGCTGTTCGAGTACGTCAGCATGATGGGCGAGCTGCTGGAGATGGACGTCGTCAACGTCCCGACCTACGACGGCTTCCAGGCGGCGGGCACCGCGCTGCGCATGGCCTGCCGCTACACCGGGCGGTCGAAGGTGCTGGTCAGCGCCGCGATCACCGCCGACAAGCTGAGCAAACTGCGTGACTTCCTCGCCCCGGACGTCGAGGTGACGCTCGCCCCGGTCGGCCGCGACGGCGAGATCGCGGTGCCCGGCCTCGACGGCTCGTACGCGGCGATCTACCTGGAGACGCCGAACGTCTACGGCGTCGTCGAGACGCGCGGGCGCGAGCTCGCCGACCTGGCGCACGCCCACGGCGCGCTGCTCGTGGTGGGCGCCGACCCGATCTCGCTCGGCGTGCTGGCGCCGCCCGCCTCGTACGGGGCCGACATCGTCTGCGGCGACATCCAGTCGCTGGGCATCCACCAGAACTACGGCGGCGGCCACGCCGGCTACATCGCCACCCACGACCACGAGCCGCTGGTGGCGGAGTTCCCGTCGCGGCTGTTCGGCATCGCGCCGACCAAGGTGCCGGGCGAGTACGGGTTCGGCGACGTCTTCTACGACCGCACCTCCTTCGCCCACCGCGAGGACGGCAAGGAGTGGGTGGGCACCGCCGCCGCGCTCTGGGGCATCACGGCCGGCGTCTACCTGGCGCTGATGGGCCCACAGGGCATGCGGGAGGTCGGCGAGACCGTCCTGGCCCGCACCCGCTACGCCATGGACGCGCTGGCCCGGCACGTCACCGTGCTGCACCCCGGGGCCGTCCACTTCCGCGAGTTCGCCGTCGAAGTGCCCTCCAGCGCGGCCCTGCTCGCCGGGCTGCGCGAGCGCGGCATCTACGGCGGCGTCCCGCTCGACGGCACCACCGTCCTGGTCTGCGTGACCGAACGCCACTCCATCGCCGACATCGACCGGCTCGCCGCAGCCGTACAGGAGACGCTGTGAACCCCGCGGAGTCCTTCGCCAAGCTCCCCGTCGCCCCCAAGCCGCCGCTTCGCCGCTTCCACCAGGCGCGATGGGACGAGCCGATCATCTTCGAGCTGTCCTCGCCGGGCCGCCGCGGCGTCGCCGTGCCCGAGCCGGGCGCCCCGGCCGTCGAGCTGCCCGACGCGGTGCGCCGGGCGGCGCCGCCGAAGCTGCCCGAGATGTCGCAGCTGCACGTGCTGCGCCACTACCTGCGGCTGTCGCAGGAGAACCTGGGCGTGGACCTCAACATCGACGTCGGCCAGGGCACCTGCACGATGAAGTACAGCCCGAAGGTCAACGACCGCTTCGCCGGGATGGTGGCGGAGCTGCACCCGCTGCAGCCCGAGGAGACCGTGCAGGGCGTGCTGGAGCTCTACTGGCGGCTGGAGCGGATGCTGGCGGAGATCTCCGGGATGGCCCGGGTCTCGCTGCAGCCGGGGTCGGGGTCGGCCGCCATCTACGCCAACATCGCGATGATCCGCGCCTACCACGCCTCGCGCGGCGAGAGCCACCGCGACCAGGTCATCACCACGATGTTCTCGCACCCGTCGAACGCGGCCTGCGCCAAGACCGCCGGGTACGAGGTGATCACGCTGATGCCGGACGCCGAGGGGCTGCCGGACATCGAGGCGCTGCGCGCGGCCGTCGGCCCGCGCACCGCCGCCCTGATGATCACGAACCCGGAGGACACGGGCATCTTCAACCCGCGCATCCAGGAGTTCGTCGGCCTGGTGCACGAGGCGGGCGGGCTGGCCTGCTACGACCAGGCGAACGCCAACGGCATCCTGGGCATCACCCGGGCCCGTGACGCCGGGTTCGACCTGTGCCACTTCAACCTGCACAAGACGTTCTCCACGCCGCACGCGTGCGGCGGGCCGGCGGCGGGGGCGTGCGGCGTCTCCGAGGAGCTGGCGCCGTTCCTGCCCGGCCCGGTCGTCGGCTTCGACGGCGAGACGTACCGGCTGGAGACGCCGGCCGCGTCGATCGGGAAGGTGCGGCCGTTCCTGGGCGTCACCCCGAACATTGTCCGCGCGTACGCGTGGATCATGGCGCTGGGCGCCGAGGGGCTGCGGCAGGTGGCCGAGACGGCGGTGCTCAACAACAACTACCTCATGCACCGCATCCTCGACATTCCCGGCGCTTCGGCGCCCTGGGGGCGGCGGCGGGTCGAGCAGGTGCGCTACTCGTGGCAGGAGCTCACCGAGGAGACCGGGGTGCACTCCGAGGAGATCGGCGTGCGGGCCGCCGACTTCGGCGTGCACTACTGGACGAGCCACCACCCGTACGTGGTGCCCGAGCCGTTCACGCTGGAGCCGACCGAGTCGTACTCCAAGGAGGACCTCGACGAGTACGCGGCCATCCTGGCGCACGTGGCGTCCGAGGCCCGCAGCGACCCGGCCTTCGTCAAGGAGGCCCCGTACAACCAGACCGTCCACAAGATCGACATGACGTCGCTCGACGACCCCGCGGAGTGGGCGCCCACCTGGCGCGCCTACGTGCGCAAGCACCTGGCATGACCGGGCAGCCGGCGATCGGGCTGGTCGTCAACCCGGTCGCCGGGCTGGGCGGCGCGGCCGGGCTCAAGGGCAGCGACGGCGCGGCGGCGCAGCGCGCGGCCCTGGCCAGGGGCGCGGTGCCCAGGGCGGCCGAGCGGGCGGCGCGGGCCGTGCGCGCCCTGCTGGC
>NZ_JAHKRO010000103.1 GCF_019396325.1 Nonomuraea ceibae | reverse complement strand
AGCCGGGGGCGGGGGAACGGGGGGCGGGGCGGGTGGGGGCATCAGGGTAGGTGGGCGGCGGCCACGCGGGCCGCGAGCTGCTGGAGGAGGGGGCCCGCGGCGGCCATGCAGCGGGCCGGGTCGGGCTCCAGGTCGGTGAGGGCGTAGGCGGCGGCGAAGCCGGCGGCCCGCAGGTCGTCGTCGGAGAGCGTGCGCCGGCCGCAGACGGCGACGACGGGGACGCCTGCGCGGGCGGCGGCCCGGGCGACGCCGGCGGGGGCCTTGCCGCGCAGCGTCTGCTCGTCCAGGGAACCCTCGCCGGTGATCACCAGGCGGGCGCCCTCGACCTGCTCGTTGAAGCCGAGCAGGTCGAGCAGGTAGTCGATGCCCGGCTGGATGTCGGCGCGCAGGAAGGCGAGCGCGGCGAACCCGACGCCGCCGGCGGCCCCGGCGCCCGGCGCTCCCGCGACGCCCATCGGGCGGGGGACGTCGTCGTGCTCGACGGCGCCGACGAGGCCGTGGATGCGGGTGGCGACGGCGGCCAGCCGGGACAGCGCGCTCTCCAGCAGGGCGACCTGGTCGGGCGTGGCGCCTTTCTGCGGCCCGTAGACGGCGGCGGCGCCGTGCGGGCCGAGCAGCGGGTTGTCGACGTCGCTCGCCACGACCACCTCGACGCCCGAGAGGTCGAGGAAGCCGGACATGTCGATCCGGTCGAGGTCGCGCAGGGCCGCGCCGCCCGGCGGCAGCTCGCGCCCCTCGGCGTCGAGCAGGCGCGCGCCGAGCGCCTGGACCATCCCGGCGCCGCCGTCGGTGCAGGCGCTGCCGCCGAGGCCGAGGACGACGCGGGTGGCGCCCTGCTTGACGGCGTCGGCGATCAGCTCGCCGGTGCCGTGGCTGGTGGCGGTGAGCGGCTCGGGGTCGCCGGGGAGGCGGCGCAGGCCGGACGCCTCGGCGAGCTCGATGACGGCGGTGTCGCCGCGCCTGGCGTAGGAGGCGTCGACGGGCTCGCCGGTGGGGCCGGTGACGCGGGCGGTCACCCGGGTGAAGCCGCCTGCCACGGCGGCCTCGACGGTGCCGTCGCCGCCGTCGGCGACGGGCAGCTGCACCGCCGGGACTCCGAGCCCGGACGACACGGCGGCGGCGACCTCCGCCGCCGTCAGCGAACCCTTGAACTTGTCCGGGGCGACAAGCACGTGCTCAACCACTGCGAACTCCCACACGAGACGGACACGGGCGGCCCCCCTGCCGGGGGCGGGCGGGCCGGCGGTCCCCATCATCACACCCCGCCCGCGGCCCCGTGCGCGTGCCCCGGCCCCCTGTGGAAAACCGGGGCGGGAGCCGGAGGGCAGAGGGCGGGCACCGGCGAGCATCTGCCGGGCGCCCACGGGCATCGGGCGGGCACCGGCCCGTCATCGGCGCTCCGCCGCGAGGCGCAGGAGGCGGCGGTGGGCGGCGACGCCCGCGCGGCCGGCCGCGTCGTGCGGGACGGTGCGCAGCTCGCCGCCGGCGACGACGGTGCGCCCGCCGACCAGGAGCCTGGCCAGCGGCGGCTGGGGGCCGAGGACGAGCGCGCACACCGGGTCGTCGACGGCGGCCGTGAAGGGGCCGTCGACCCGCCACAGCGCCACGTCGGCGAGCTTGCCGGGCTCCAGCGTGCCGAGGTCGGCCTGGCGGCCGAGGTTGCGCGCGCCGCCGAGCGTGGCGAGCTCCAGCGCCTGCCGGGCGGTGAGGGCGTCGGGCCCTGAGCGAGCGCGCTGGAAGAGCAGCGCCTGCCGCATCTCCCCCGCCATCGTGGTCAGCTCGGAGGAGGCGCTGCCGTCGACGCCGAGCCCGACGTTGGCGCCGCCCCGCAGCAGGTCGGCGACCCGGGCAACGCCCGCGCCGAGGCGGCCGTTGGACGAGGGGCAGTGGGCGACGCCGGTGCCGGTGGCGGCGAGCCTGCCGATGTCGCCGTCGCTGAGGTGCACCGCGTGCGCCACCCACACGTCGGGCCCGAGCCAGCCGAGCCGCTCCATGTACGCGACGGGCCGCACGCCGAACTGGGCCAGGCAGTGCTCCTCCTCGTCCAGCGTCTCGGCCAGGTGGGTGTGCAGCCGCACGCCCTTGTCCCTGGCCAGCCGGGCCGCCTCGGTCATCAGCTCGCCGCTGACGGAGAACGGCGAGCAGGGCGCCACGGCGATCCGCAGCATGGAGGAGGGCGACGGGTCGTGGTGGACGTCGACGGCGTCGGCGGTGGCGTCGAGGATGCGGTCGATCGGCTCGACGACGTCGTCGGGCGGCAGCCCGCCCGACGAGCGGCCGCGGTCCATGGAGCCGCGCGCCGGGTGGAAGCGCAGGCCGACGTCGCGGGCGGCGGCGATCTCGGCGGCGAGCAGGTCGCCGCGGCCGTGCGGGAAGAGGTAGTGGTGGTCGCTGGAGGTGGTGCAGCCGGACAGCGCCAGGTGGGCGAGCCCGGCGAGCGCGGCCCCGTGCACGACCTCGGCGTCCATGGCGGCCCACACGGGATAGAGCGTGACGAGCCAGTCGAACAGGGTGGCGTCCTGGGCGAGGCCCTGGGTGGCCCACTGGTAGAGGTGGTGGTGGGTGTTGACCAGGCCGGGCGTGGCCAGGCAGCCGGTGGCGTCGACGCGTTCGGCGTGCGGGAGGGTGGGCAGCCGGTCCATGGGGCCGAGCGCGGTGATCCGGTCGCCGTCGATCCGCAGGTAGCCGTGCGGGATCTCGGGTCCGGCGACGGGGGCGAGGTAGGCGTTCTCGATCAGCAGGGTCGTCACGCGGACGCCTTGCGCTCAGCAGCGAGCCGTACGGCGTCGAGGATCTTCTCGTAGCCGGTGCAGCGGCACAGGTTGCCGGCCAGGGCCTCGCGGATCTCGGCGTCGGAGGGCCGTTCGACGCGGGCGAGCAGGTCGTGCGCCTGGACGATCAGCCCGGGGGTGCAGAAGCCGCACTGCACGGCGCCGCACTCGACGAACGCCTCCTGGACGGGGTCGAGCCGGTCGCCGTCGGCGAGCCCTTCGACGGTGCGGACGCGGCGGCCCTCGGCCTGCCCGGCGGCGACCAGGCAGGCGCAGACGGGGACGCCGTCGAGGTAGACGGTGCAGGAGCCGCATTCGCCCTGCTCGCAGGCGTTCTTGGAGCCGGGCAGGCCCATCCGCTCGCGGAGCACGTACAGCAGGCTCTCGCCTTCCCAGACGTCCTCGACGGTTTCCTCGCGGCCGTTGACGGTGCAGGTCAGACGCATCAGGCGGCCCTCCTTCCCAGGTGGTCGCGCCACGCCCAGGCGAGCGTGCGGCGGGCCATCACGGCGACGGCGTGGCGGCGGTAGGCGGCGCTGCCGCGTACGTCGTCGATCGGCGAGGCCGCGGCGGCGCACAGCTCGCCGAAGCGGTCCAGCAGCGCGGGGGTGAGCGGCGCGGCCCAGTCGAGCTCCTTGGCCAGGAACTCCTCGGCTTCCAGGGCGCGGCGCGGGGTGGGCGCGGCGGAGCCGAGCCCGGTGCCGACGCGGCGCTCGCCGGGGTGCAGCGCGATCGCGAACGAGCAGACCGCGATCACCATGGCGTTGCGGGTGCCGACCTTGGAGAAGTACTGGGGGCCGGTCGCCGGGGCCAGGTGCACGGCCCTGATCAGCTCGTCGGGGCGCAGCGCGTGGCGTTTGACGCCGATGTAGAACGCGTCGGCGGGGATCATGCGGACGCCGCCGTCACGCGACTCGGCCTCGACCAGCGCGCCGGCGGCCAGCAGCGGCGGATGGCTGTCGCCGGCGGGCGAGGCGGCGCCCAGGTTGCCGCCGACGGAGCCGCGGTTGCGGATCTGCGGCGAGCCGACCGTCCGCGCCGCCTGGGCCAGCCCGGGCAGCTCGCCGCCGAGCCGGTCGATGATCACGCTGTACGGGACGGCGGCGCCGATGCGCAGGCGCCCGTCCTGGTTCGTCCAGGTGGCGAGCTCGGCGATCCGGGTGAGGTCGAGCAGCGCGGCGGGCCGGCGCACGCCGAAGTTGATCTCCACCATGACGTCGGTGCCGCCCTGGATCGGCACGGCGTCCGGCCGGTCGGCCTTGGCGGCCAGCGCTTCGGCCCACGTGGTGGGGCGCAAGAAGTCCATCGGTGCTACTCCCAGGCGAATCCGGCGTCGGGGGCGTCCTCGCGCAGCACCGTGCCCTCGATCAGGCCGTAGGGTCGGTCGGCGGCGTGGAACACCTCGTTGTCGTTGCCGAGCCCGAACGGGGTCAGGTCCACGGCGACGTGGTGCTTGTTGGGCATGACGAGCCTGATCTCGCACACCTGCGGGCAGGAGGCGAGCACCCGCTCCCCCATCGCGTACAGGGTCTGCTGGAGCGAGAGGCTGTGCGTCCCGGCGAAGGCCTCCAGCAGGTGGCGGCGTACGGTCGCGTGGTCGGCGCGCCCGCCGTGCTGGCGCCAGCGGGCGTCGACGGCGGTGGCCAGGACGCGGTCGGCGGCCGGGCGCAGCGTGGTGTACTCGTCGACGGCGAAGCCGCGGAACTCCGAGCCGGTCGAGTTGAGCACGACCAGGCCGCTCAGCCCCGACACCACGCTGGTGCGGCCGTCGCGGTCGTGGTGGACCAGGCAGGTGCGGCTCTCGCCGCCGGCGCGCACGAACGAGTGGTCGCCGAGCCGGTCCCAGGCGTACTCCTCGATCTCGATCCTGGCGTGGTGGATGGAGGGCCGGGCGTTCACGTAGTGGCGGGCGAGCAGTAGCGCGAAGTCCTCGATCTCGCCGACGCCGTGGCGGGCGGCGAAGGCGTAGACGGTGTTCTTCTGCGTGTCGGTCGGCAGCACGGCGGCGTTGTCGCCGGTCAGGTGGACGGCCGTCATGTCGCCGGACAGGGCGGTGCTGACGTTGAGGTCCTTGAGGTGGTGCACGCCGCCGTCCTTGGTGACGCGCACGAGCCGGGTCTCCGCCTTGCCGTACCGGTTGGGTCCCAGGACGATCGCCATCTAGCTCCCTCGGTAGGTGGAGTAGGCGTACGGGCTCAGCAGCAGCGGCACGTGGTGGTGCTCCGCGGGGTCGGTCACGGTGAAGGCGACGACGACCTCCGGGTAGAAGGGGCCGCCGGTGTCGAACACCACGCGGTTCGTGCCGTTGCCGGGCTGCCAGCCGGTGATCCTGCCGTCGGCGTCGGTGCGGCCCTCGGCGAGGGTGCGGCCGTCGTGCTCCAGCCGTACGCGCATCCCGGCGGCGGGGCGGCCGGTGGCCGCGTCGAGCACGTGCGTCGAGAAGCTCATCGGCCGGCCTCCAGGAGCTTGCCGGCCCGCAGGCGGGTGATCGCGGCCAGTTCGGCGCGCACGGTCCGGCGTTCGGTCTCGTCGTCGTCGCGCAGCCGCGCGCGGAGCCTGGCCAGCATCTGGGCGCCGGTCAGGCCGGTGGCGCAGATCAGGTAGACGTGGCCGAAGCGGCGCTCGTAGGCGCGGTTGGCCTCGGCGAGGTCGGCGCGCAGGGCGTCCTCGACGCCGGACTGCTCCTGCCGCGACCAGGCGCCGCCGGTCCGCTCGCCGATCCTCGGGTGGGCGGCCAGCGCCTCCAGCACGTCGTCCCAGGCGAGCTCGCGGGCGGCCAGGGCGGCGGCGTCGGCCAGGGCGTCCGGCGACGGGTAGGGGCGGCCGGCGGCGACCCGGCCGGCGAACGCGCGGGAGGCGCAGCAGGCCAGCAGGTCGCGCTCCGCCTCCTCGGGAGGCAGGGCATTGAAGCGGGCCAGCGCGTCGTCGGGCATGACTCGAGTACACACATGGCGGTGGTGCCCGGTCCATCCCCGGGAACTCCCAACCGGGGCGGCGGTTGGCCAAGACTTTTGTGTCATGCTCCAAGGCCGCATCCGGACGGGTCCTGGCCTGGCCATACACTGAGTGCCATCATGACCCCTACCTCTCTGATCGGCGGGCACGTCTCCGTCACGGGCGGCCTGGCCAAGGGCGGGCTCGCCTACATGGCCGACATCGGTGCCGAAATGATCCAGGTGTTCGTCACCAACCCGCGAGGGTGGGCGCTGGCCGTGGGCCGTCCCGACCAGGACGCGCTGCTGGCCGAGTCCGGCGTCGACACCTTCGTCCACGTGCCGTATCTGGCGAACTTCGGCTCACCCAGCGCGGAGACGCTGGCCAACTCGGTGGCGATCGTCCGTCACACGCTGCGCCGGGGCGTCGACATCGGCGCCAAGGGGGTCGTGGTGCACACCGGCTCGGCGGTGACGCAGCCGCGCGACGACGCGATGCGGCAGCTGCGCGAGCATCTGCTGCCGCTGCTCGACGAGATCCCCGACGGCGGTCCCGACCTGCTGCTGGAGCCGATGGCCGGGCAGGGGGCGATGCTGTGCGCGACCGTGCAGGACCTGGAGCCCTATCTGGCGGCGCTCGACTGGCATCCTCGGGCCGGGGTGTGCTTCGACACCTGTCACGCCTTCGCGGCGGGTCACGACCTGGCGGCCGAGGGCGGGGTGCGGGAGACGTTCGACCTCCTGCACAAGCTCGCGCCGGGGCGGCTGAAGCTCATCCACGCCAACGACTCCAAGGACGCGTGCGGGTCGAAGAAGGACCGCCACGAGAACATCGGGGCCGGGCTGATCGGCGCCGCGGCGTTCGGCGAGATGATGCGCCACCCGGCGGTGGCCGGGGTGCCGGTCTGCATCGAGACGCCCGGCAAGGCCGACAAGCACCGCGAGGACATCGAGACGCTCAAGCGGCTGCGTGACGGCTGACGGGGCGCGCACGGCCGCCCCCCGCTCACGCCCTTGACCTGTCGTGACAGGGGTGCCCGCCGGCACCGTCCGGCCGCCCCCGTGTGGCCGGATCGGGGCCACGGCGGGCACCCCCTCACGTGGTCGGCCGGCGGGCCCTACCCCCCGGTAAAGGGCCCGGCAGCCGCGGTGACCCAGGTGGTCACCAGGGAGTCCGGCGCATCCGCTGGGAGCCTTGCGGCTCGCCTCCCGATGCTCCGGAGTGGCTTCCGATGCCGAAACACTACGGTCGCGATCTTGCCGGGGAAACCCCGTTGGCCCATAGCTCGGTAAGCGGTGCGTAGTCATCGATGTACGGAGCGTGTCCGATCGACGAGCGGTCACCCTGGCGCGACGAGCGGTCGGCAGGCAGGCCCTCCGGACTGTCACCGGATCGCCGTCACGGCCCGGCCCGACCGGTGTGACCTGGGAAATCTCCCCGGCATGACAAGGGGCGCGAGCACGGGGCAGGATGCCCGCGCGCCCGCGTTCACGCCTGCCCGCCCGCGCACGCCGCGCATGGCGATCACGCCCCCCTCGCAGGGGGGCGCAGGCGGGCGGCACCGTCAGGTGACGGCGCCGCGATGCTGGCGGACGAGCTGCTCGCGCACCTGGCGGGTGTGGCGGCGGCTGACCTGGAGCGTCTCGGAGCCGACGGTGAGCATCACGCGCCCGCCCTCGAAACGCAGCTCGCTGACGTGCCGGGCCGACACCAGCGTGCTGCGGTGCACGCGGATGAAGCCGGCCTCGGCCCAGCGGCGCTCGAGCGCCGCCAGCGACATGCGCACCAGGTAGCTGCCGTCGACCGTGTGCAGGCGCACGTAGTCGCCCTTGGCCTCGGCGAAGCGCACCGCCTGCTGCGGCACGAACCGGGTGCGCCCGCCCAGCTCGACGGGGATGACGTCGTCCTGCCCCGGCTCGGCGGGCGGGCCGGGCGCGGAGGCGACCTCCAGCCGGCGCACCGCCTCCGACAGCCGCTCGGCCCGCACCGGCTTGAGCAGGTAGTCGACGGCCTCCAGCTCGAACGCCTGGACGGCGCACTCGTCATGGGCGGTGACGAAGACGAGCTTGGGCGGGCTGGGGAACCCGCCGACCAGCCGGGCCAGGTCGAGCCCGTCGAGGCCGGGCATGCGGATGTCGAGGAACACCGCGTCGAGCCGCTCGCCGCCGCCGATCATCGCCACCATGTCCTGCAGCGCCGCGACACCGTCGCAGGCGGTGCGCACGTGCTCGATCCGGCTGTCCTGACGCAGCAGGTAGGCCAGCTCCTCCAGCGCGGGGACCTCGTCGTCAACGGCCAGAACACGTAGCATGCCCTCTAAGCTGCCGTAAGAAAGCCTTGCTCACAACCCCCTCGGCCACGTTCCGTAAAGAATCGATTACAGTTCGGGCCCGATCAGGGCGCGCCAAGTTGCGCCTTGGGCACGCGCAGCCGCACCTTCGTGCCCGTGCCGGGCGCGGTCTCGACCACGAGGCCGTAGTCGTCGCCGTAGATCTGGCGCATCCGCAGGTCGACGTTGGCCAGGCCGATCCCGGCGCCCTCGCGGCCCGGGTCGTCGTCGAGGACCTTCCTGACCCGGTCCGGATCCATGCCCACGCCATCGTCCTCGACCGTGATGTGCGCCTCCGGGCCCGCGTCGCGGGCCACGACGCGCACCTCGCCGGTGCCGCCGCGCCCCCGCATGCCGTGCTTGATGGCGTTCTCCACCAGCGGCTGCAGGCACAGGAACGGCACGGGGACGGGCAGCACCTCGGGCATCACCTGGAGGCTGAAGCGCAGCTTGTCGCCGAACCTGGCACGTTCCAGAAGCAGGTAGCGGTCGACGCAGGTGAGCTCGTCGGCCAGCGTGGTGAAGTCGTCGGCCCGGCGCAGCGCGTAGCGGGCGAAGTCGGCGAAGTCCAGCAGCAGCTCGCGGGCCCGCCCCGGATCGGTGCGGACGAACGACGCGATCGTGGTGAGCGCGTTGTAGACGAAGTGCGGGGAGATCTGCGCCCGCAGCGCCCGCATCTCGGCCTCCAGCGCGCGCCGCCGTGAGGAGTCGAGCTCGGCCAGCTCCAGCTGGCCCGACACCCACCGGCCCACCTCGGTGACCGTGCGGACCAGGGCGGCGCTCAGCTCCTCGTCGTACGCGGCCAGCGCCCCGATGATCTTGCCGTCGGCGGTCAGCGGCACCACGACCGCCCCGTACGGCTCCCCGGGGAAGACCTGCGCGCGGCCGGCGGCCAGCGTGGTGCGCGCGTAGCTGAGCACCTCGTCGGTGCACGGGCCGTCCCAGGCGAGCGCGGCGTCGGTCGAGGTGATCGCGACGGAGTGGGTGCCGAGCAGGGCGCGCAGATGGCGCACGGCCTTGCGGGCGGAGTCGCGGTGCAGCCCGGTCCGCAGCGCGGGGGCGGCCAGCGCGGCCGTGTGCAGCGTGGTGAAGGTCGCCTCGGCCCCGGAGCGGCCCTCTTCCCTGGCACGGCGTCGGGCCAGCGTGTAGCCCAGGACGAAGGCGAGGAGGGGCAGCACCACGCACGCGGTGGTCAGCATGCGCAAACCGTAACCAACATCGTCGCGCATGGGGGCGGAAACCCTACGGCGGGCCCTCGCCGGGTTCTTCCTGGTAGGAGTAGCGCTGCTCGCGCCACGGGTCGGCGACGTTGTGGTAGCCGCGCTCCTCCCAGAAGCCGCGCCGGTCCTCCAGGAGGTATTCGACGGCGCGCACCCATTTGACGCTCTTCCACGCGTACAGGTGGGGCACGACCATGCGCACCGGGGCGCCGTGCTCGGCGGTGAGCGGGGCGTCGTCGAGGTCGGTGGCGAACAGCGTGCCGGGGGCGGTGAAGTCGGACCACCTGAGGTTGGCGCTGTAGCCGTACTCGGCCCAGATCATGACGTGGCGCACGCCGGGGTCGGGCGGCGCGGCGGCCATGAGGTCGGCCGGGGTGACCCCGCGCCAGCGCTGGCCGGGCACGGAGAACTTGGTGACGCAGTGGAAGTCGGCCACGACGTCGGTGCGCGGCAGCCGGTCGAAGTCGTCCCAGCCGAAGCGGTGCTCCTCCCCCGACGCGGTGGCGCCGGACACGCGCAGGTCCCACGTGGCGGGCTTGAACGGGGGGACCCTGCCGTAGTGGATCACGGGTAGGCCGCGGGGCACGTACTGGCCCGGTGGCAGGCGCGGCTCCTCCACGATCACTCTCCTCACGGGACTCGCGGTCCCGACCATCCTGCCACCGGCCGCGCGTCGGTTCGTCAGCGGGTCGAGTGCGCTACCATTGGCGCACTATGCGCACCGCGTTCGTGTTTTTTTATGGCGACGGACCCACAGGTCGGACCGTTCGCCACCTGACGCTGCGCTAGCAGACAGGCGAGCAGAAAGGCCCCGGGTCCACCAGGACCCGGGGCCTTTCGCGTTTTCCGGAGGAGTACAGCATGGTGATCGTGATGGGCCAGGAAGCCACGGGCGACGACGTCGCCTCGATCGTCGCCGTCGTGCGGGCGGCCGGGGTGGAGGCGTTCGTGAGCAAGGGCGTGACGCGGACGATCGTCGGCCTGGTGGGCGACGTGACGCAGCTCGACGCGGGCAGCCTGCGCGGGATGGCGGGGGTGCGCGACGTGATGCGCGTCTCGACCCCGTACAAGCTGGTGAGCAGGGAGAACCACCCCGAGCGGTCGACGGTGCGGGTGGGCGGGGTGCCGATCGGGCCGGGCACGGTGACGCTGATCGCCGGGCCGTGCGCGGTGGAGACGCCGGAGCAGACGCTGCAGGCGGCGCGGATGGCTCAGGCGGCGGGCGCGACGCTGCTGCGCGGCGGCGCGTTCAAGCCGCGCACGTCCCCGTACGCGTTCCAGGGGCTGGGCGAGAAGGGGCTGCGCATCCTGGCGGACGTGCGCGAGGAGACCGGCCTGCCGATCGTGACCGAGGTCGTCGACGCGCGGGACGTGGAGCTGGTCGCCTCCTACGCCGACATGCTGCAGGTCGGCACCCGCAACGCGCAGAACTTCGCGCTGCTGCAGGCGGTGGGCGCGGCGGGACGGCCGGTGATGCTCAAGCGCGGCATGAACGCCACGATCGAGGAGTGGCTGATGGCGGCCGAGTACGTCGCGCAGCGCGGCAACCTGGACGTGGTGCTGTGCGAGCGGGGCATCAGGACGTTCGAGACCGCCACCCGCAACACGCTCGACGTCTCGGCGGTGCCGGTGGCGCAGCGGCTGTCGCACCTGCCGGTGATCGTGGACCCGTCGCACTCGGGCGGCCGGCGTGACCTGGTGATGCCGCTGACCAGGGCGGCGCTGGCGGTGGGCGCCGACGGCGTGATCATCGACGTGCACCCGCACCCCGAGCAGGCGCTGTGCGACGGGCCGCAGGCGCTCGTCGACGCCGACCTGGGCGAGCTGGCCCAGGTCATGCGGGACCTGCCGCCGCTGCTGGGCAAGACGGCGGCGGCCCCGGCGACGGTCTGACCCGGTTAGAGGGTGTATTCCTGGATCGAGTCGGCGAGCTGGACGGCGAGTTCCTCGGCGTCCAGCCGCTTCTCGATCTGCTTGAGGTCCTCGATCTTGGCCCGGGTCTCGGCCCGCTTGGGGGCGAGCAGGCTGCAGCAGTCCTCGTCGGGCAGCTCGGAGATCTCCAGCGTGCCGATGCGGCGGGCCTCGGCCATGATCTCGGTCTTGTCCCAGCCGACGAGCGGGCGCAGGATCGGCAGCTCGACGGCGTGGTCCTGGGCGGTGATGTTGGCCAGCGTCTGGGAGGAGACCTGGCCGAGCGCGTCGCCGGTGACGAGGGCGGCGGCGCGGATGCGGTGGGCGACCTCCTCGGCGGTCTTGAGCATGAGCCGCCGCTGGGCGATCACCGCGAGCCGGTCCTGGCCGGAGTTGCGGATCGACTGCTGGGCCTTGCCGAACGGCACCACCCACAGCCGTGACTTGCCCTGGAACCGGTCGAGCTTCCTGACCAGCGCGTAGGCCTTGTAGATCGACTCGGAGGTGGTGAACGGGATGCCGGAGAAGTGCAGGAAGTCGACGTGCAGGCCGCGCCGCATCATGCGGTAGGCGGCGACCGGCGAGTCGATGCCGCCCGACATGAGCACCAGCGCCCGGCCGCTGCTGCCGACGGGCAGGCCGCCCTGGCCGGGCAGGCCGCCGGTGAAGACGAACACCTCGTCGCGGTCGACCTCGATGAACAGGGTCAGCTCGGGGTTGCGCAGGTCGACGGGCAGGCCGTAGGCGTCGTTGATGGCGCCGCCGACGAGCCGGTCGAGCTCGTTGGAGCGCAGCGGGAAGCGCTTGTCGCGGCGGCGGGAGCGGACCGCGAAGGCGGGCTTGCGAGCGATCTCCTCGCGCTCGCCGACGAGCTCGAGACCGGCCTTGAGCACCGCGTCGGGGTCCTTGGCGACGCGCCAGGCCGGGTGGATCCACACCAGGCCGGGCACGTCGGCGACCCGCTCGGCGACGGTCATGGCCTGCTCGGCCGACGAGCCGTCGGGCAGGAAGATCGCGATGACGCCGTGGCGGCGGCGCACGTCGAGCTTGAGCCCGAGCTCCTGGAGCGCGTCGCGGATGTTGCTGATCAGGCGGCGTTCGAACAGCTCGCGGTTCTTGCCCTTGAGGACGATCTCGCCCAGCTTGAGCAGAACGCATGGCTCGCCCAGGGCGGACATCGTCATGGTGGAACCTCCGGGGAAGACAGGGAATGCGCGCGCTCGTACCAACGCGGCGACCCACCGAGTTTAGTCCGTGACCGGCCACCGAGGGATCCATGAGCACATCTCACATTTCCGACTTGTCAAGTTGACAGATAGTCGAGATATCCATGCGAAAGGGACAGTGCTCCTGGCACAATCCGGAGACCCCTAATGCAAGGAATCTCACTACATGTCCGCTGTTGACCATTTCACCCACGGTCCGCTCACGCCGGTCCTCGCCTACGTGATGTCGTGCATGGGATCGATGCTCGGACTGCGGCTCACCGCCCAGGCCCACGCGTCGCGAGGTGCCTCGCGGATGCGCTGGCTGATCGGCGCGGCCATCTCCATCGGCGGCACCGGGATCTGGGTCATGCACTTCATCGCCATGATGGGCTTCGAGGTGGAGGGCACCCAGATCCGCTACGACGTGCCGCTCACCGTCGCCTCGGCCCTGGTCGCGATCATCGTCGTCGGCACCGGCCTCTTCCTCGTCTCCTACGGCGGGGGCCGCGTCCCCGCGCTGCTAGGCGGCGGCCTGCTCACCGGGCTCGGCGTGGCGAGCATGCACTACCTCGGCATGTACGCGATGAACATGTCCGCGCACGTCTCCTACGACCGCACCCTCGTGATCGCCTCGGTGGTCATCGCCGTGGTCGCGGCCACGACCGCCCTGTGGTTCACGCTGCGGGTCAAGCGGACCGTGTGGATCACCGCCGCGGCGCTCGTCATGGGCCTGGCCGTGGCGGGCATGCACTACACCGGCATGTTCGCGATGATCGTCCAACTCCACCCGCAGCCCGCGGCCGTCTCCGGGGCCGACGCGCTCGACTTCCTGGTGCCGCTGATGACCGTGATCAGCCTCATCACGCTGACCATGCTGCTCATGGTCATCCTGGCGCCGTCGGAGCAGGAGCTGAACGAGGACGCCGAGCTCCTGGCCCGCCTGGAGCTGCGCCGCAAGGCCGCGCAGGAGCAGCAGCAGCTCAGCTACCCCGCCGCCGCTCCCGGGCCGCAGCCGGTCTACCCCGCGCCGGTGCCCCACCAGCAGGCCGCGCCGCGCAGCCGCCGGAGATAGTCGCCTCTGCGGCGGTGTGCCCCCGTACTCCCTGCGTCGGTTTATGGGGGCACACCGCTGACCGCCGCCTCGGTGCTGCCGGCCGTCGCCCTGTCGCCCTCGGAGCGGGAGCTGCGCAGCGAGCGGGAGTTTCTCGACCGGCTGCGGGGCGGCGACGAGGGCGCGCCGGAGGTGGATCTCTTCGGCACGCCCCGCGGTTGAACTATGCGTAGGTACGGCTTGCGACGCGTGGTGGGCCGCCGACTCTCCGCGGCGCAAGCCGTACCCTCGAAGGGGGTTGTAGCGGTAACCCCGCTGCTCCAGAAGGTACGGCCGCCCGCTTGCAAGCCGCTTTCAATCAGCCGAAGAACACCTCCGCCTCGGCGTAGCGCGAGGCCGGGACGGTCTTCAGCTCGGCCGTGGCCTCGTCGAGCCCGACCCGGACGATGTCGGTGCCGCGCAGCGCCACCATCATGCCGAAGTCGCCCTCGTGCGCCGCGTCGATCGCCTGCAGGCCGAACCTGGTGGCCAGCACCCGGTCGTAGGCCGTCGGCGTGCCGCCGCGCTGGATGTGGCCGAGCACGGTCGTGCGGGCCTCCTTGCCGGTGCGCTTCTCGATCTCCTTGGCCAGCACCTCGCCGATGCCGCCGAGCCGGACGTGCCCGAACGCGTCGAGCTCGCCCGCCTGCAGCGCCATCTGCCCCTCGATCGGGTGGGCGCCCTCGGCGACGACGATGATCGGCGAGTAGCGGGTGCGGAAGCGGGACTCCACGTACTCGCAGACCCGGTCGATGTCGAAGGGCTTCTCCGGGATGAGGATGACGTTGGCGCCGCCCGCCATGCCGGCGTGCAGCGCTATCCAGCCGGCGTGGCGGCCCATGACCTCGCAGATCAGCGCCCGGTGGTGCGACTCCGCCGTGGTGTGCAGCCGGTCGATGGCCTCGGTGGCGATGTTGACGGCGGTGTCGAAGCCGAAGGTGTAGTCGGTGCCGGACAGGTCGTTGTCGATCGTCTTGGGCACGCCGACGACCTTGACGCCGCGGTCGTAGAGCTGCTTGGCGACGCCCAGCGTGTCCTCGCCGCCGATGGCGATCAGCGCGTCGACGCCGGTCGCGGCCAGGTTGTCCTTGATCCGGTCGACGCCGCCCTCTATCTTGATCGGGTTGGTCCGCGACGAGCCGAGGATGGTGCCGCCTCTGGGCAGGATGCCCCGCACGGCCTGGATGTCGAGCGGCATCGTGTCGCCTTCGAGCGGGCCGCGCCAGCCGTCGCGGAAGCCGACGAACTCATGACCGTAGACGCCCACTCCCTTCCTGACGACAGCCCTGATCACAGCGTTGAGACCGGGGCAATCGCCACCTCCGGTGAGCACTCCGATACGCATAACGGGTTCCTCCCGACGGGGTTCACGACCAGAATCGCATTGTGCCCATACAGGCGGGCATTGGTCTAGACCAAACGCGTGTGGACCGAGTGAAAGGCGATTTCGTGAGCGTGTTGGCCATCGACGCCGGCACCACGGGCGTCACCGCTCTCGTGGTGTCCGAGGACGGCCGGGTCGAGTCCCGCGGCTACGAGGAGTTCGCCCAGCACTTCCCGGAGCCCGGCCGGGTCGAGCACAACCCCGAGGACATCTGGCAGGCCACGCTGAGCGCCTGCGCCGAGGCGCTGCGCGGGGCCGCCGCCACGCCGGTCTGCGTCGGGATCACCAACCAGCGCGAGACCGCGGTGCTGTGGGACCGCGAGACGCTGGCCGCGCCGCGCCGCGCGATCGTCTGGCAGGACCGGCGCACCGCCGGGATCTGCGCCCGGCTGCGCGAGCGGGGGCACGAGCCGCGCGTCGCCGAGCTGACCGGCCTGCGCCTCGACCCCTACTTCACCGCCTCCAAGCTGGCCTGGCTGGCCGCGCACGACCCGCGCGCGTGGGAGGGCGTCACGTCCGGCCGGGTGGTGACGGGCACCGTCGACTCCTACCTGATCGCCCGGCTCACGGCGGGCGCGCGCCACGTCACCGACCCGTCCAACGCCTCACGCACGCTGCTGTACGGGCTGGAGTCGGGCGGGTGGGAGCCGGAGCTGTGCGAGCTGTTCGGCGTGCCGGAGTCCGCGCTGCCGGCGATCGTGCCCAACTTCGGCGAGCTGGGGCGCACCGAGCCCGCCACGTTCCTCGGCCTGGAACTGCCGATCAGCGGGGTGGCCGGCGACCAGCAGGCGGCGCTGTTCGGGCAGACCTGCTACACGCCCGGCGAGGTCAAGTGCACGTACGGGACGGGCTCGTTCATCCTGTCCAACACCGGCACGGAGATCGTCAGGTCGCCGGACGGGCTGCTGACGACGGTGGCCTGGCAGGCGCCGTCGGGCGAGCGCACGTACGCGCTGGAGGGGTCGATCTTCGTGACCGGCGCGGCGGTGCAGTGGCTGCGCGACGGGCTCGGCCTGATCGGCACCGCGCCGGAGTCGGAGGCGGTGGCGCGCACGGTGCCCGACAGCGGCGGCGTGGTGTTCGTGCCCGCCCTGACGGGGCTCGGGGCGCCGTACTGGGACCCGGACGCGCGGGGGCTGATCACCGGCATCACGCGCGGCACCACGCGGGCGCACCTGGTGCGGGCGACGCTGGAGGCGATCGCGTTCGAGGTGCGCGACGTGGCGGCCGTGATGGGCGGCGACGGCATCCCGGTGCTCAAGGCCGACGGCGGGGCCAGCGCGAACGACCTGCTCATGCAGTTCCAGGCCGACCAGCTCGGCACGCCGGTGGAGCGCCCGGCGGTGCGGGAGACGACGGCCCTGGGCGCGGCGTTCCTGGCGGGGCTGGGCGCGGGGGTGTGGGGGTCGGCGGACGAGCTGCGCGAGACGTGGCGGCTGGAGCGGCGCTTCGAGCCGGGCGCGCGCGACGACGCCGCCTACGAGCGCTGGCGCGCGGCCGTGGCCCTGGCGTGTGACGACCGGCGATAGCCCCGCCCGCACCCACGTGCCCGGCGGGGCGCGGCCCGGCGTGTAAATAAACTTTGACATCGTGTCCGCGGCGTTTTACATTGACCAATGTCAGCTTTGTTTTACATGAGGAGCGGGCATGGCCTTCGAGGAAAAGCGCGCCTGGGTGATGATCGTGCTCTCCGTCGGCGCGTACGCGATCTACGTGGCGATCGTCCTGGGCCGGGCCGGCGACGGCCCGTTCGCCGACGTCGCCTACGCCGGAGCCCTGCTGTGGACCATCGGCGGCGCCGTCGTCGCCGGGATCGCGGCCAACATCGCGATGGCCGTCGCGGGCGGCAAGGGCGCCGACCGCACCGACGAGCGCGACCGCGAGATCAACCAGGTCAGCGAGCGCATCGGACAGTCCTTCGTCGTCATCGGCGCGCTCGCCGCACTGATCATGGCCGTCGCCGAGCTGCGCCACTTCTGGATCGCCAACGCCGTCTACCTGGCGTTCGTGCTGTCCTCGGTGCTCAGCTCGATCGCCAAGATCATGGCCTACCGCAAGGGCGGCTTCCAGACGTGGTGAAGCCGACGCGGGTCACCAACACGATCCGGGCCCTGCGGTTCGCGCACGGCGAGATGACCCAGGCCGAGCTGGCCGACCGGGTCGGCGTCACCCGCCAGACCATCATCGCGATCGAACAGGGCCGCTACTCCCCCTCCCTGGAAATGGCGTTCCGCATCGCCCGGGTGTTCCGGGTCGGGCTCGACGACGTCTTCCAGTACCCCGACACCGAAGGAGACCCCCCATGAAGGCGATCGTCCAGGACGAGTACGGCCCGCCGCGCACGCTGAGCCTCGGCGAGGTCCCGACCCCGGAGCCGGGCGCCCGCGAGGTGCTGATCCGGGTGCACGCGGCCGGCGTCGACTACGGCGTGTGGCATCTCATGACCGGGCTGCCGCTCGTCGGCCGCCTCGCCTTCGGCCTGCGCCGGCCGCGCAACCGCGTGCCGGGCATGGACGTGGCCGGCGTCGTGGAGTCCGTCGGCGCCGGCGTGAGCGGCTTACGCCCCGGCGACGAGGTGTACGGCGCGGCGACCGGCGCGTACGCGGAGTTCGCCGTCGCCCGCCCGGGCAAGCTCGCCCGCAAGCCCGCCAACCTGAGCTTCACCGAGGCGGCGGCCGTGCCCGTGTCGGGGGTGACCGCGTTACGGGCCGTCGGCCGGGTCACAGCCGGCGAGAAGGTGCTGGTCATCGGCGCGGGTGGCGGAGTGGGCAGCTTCGCGACGCAACTGGCGGTCGCCGGCGGCGCCGACGTCACCGGCGTGTGCAGCACGGCCAAGGCCGGCCTCGTCCGGTCGCTGGGCGCCGGGGCCGTCATCGACTACACTCGCGAGCCGCTCACCGGGACGTACGATTTGATCATCGACATCGCGGGCAACCGGCCGCTGCGCGAACTGCGCGGGCTGCTCGCCGAGCGGGGCCGGCTCGCCCTCGTCGGCGGTGAGGGCGGCGGCCGGTGGTTCGGCGGGCTCGGCCGGCTGCAGGCCGCCCGGCTGATCGATCCGTTCACGCGCCAGCGCCTGGACCCGCTGCTCGCGCTGACCCGCACCGCCGACCTGGACACGCTGCGGGACCTCATCGAGGCCGGGGCCGTGCGACCGGCCGTCGGGCGCACGTACGCCCTGGCGGAGGCCGCCACCGCGGTGGGCGACCTGGCCGCGGGCGACGCGCCGGGCAAGCTCGTCATCACGGTGCGCTGACCCGGGGCCAGGACCGGCCGGGACCTGGCGCGGGCTAGGCGGGGAGCACGCAGGACGGGCTCTCGACCTCGATCACCTCGCCGGTCGCCGCCGGCACGCCGCCGGTCAGGGCGAAGACGGTCACGCCGCCCGACTGCTGGTTGGCCACGTAGAGGCGGTCGCCGTCGAGGGCGAAGTGGCGCGGCCAGTCGCCGCCCGAGGGCACCTCCGCGACCGGGCTCAGGTCGTCGGCGCGCAGCACGGCGATCGTGTTGGGGCCGCGGTTGGCCACGTACACGAAGTCGCCGGCGAGCTCCAGGTGGGACGGGTAGTTGGTCTCCCCGGAGGCAGAGGCGGGCACGGTGGTGAGGCTCCCGCCCTCCAGCAGCGTGACGGTGCCGTCGAGCTCGCCCGCCACGTAGAGGCGCGGGCCGGCGAAGGCGAAGTGGCGAGGGCCGGTGCCGGGCGGCAGCCGGATGGGCTCCAGCGGCGCGCCGTCGAGCGAGTAGCGGCGGATCTCGTCGGTGCCCAGGTCGGAGACGTGCAGCACGTCGTCGCGGAAGACGCACTGGTGGGCATGCGGGCCCTGCTGGCGCTCGGGGTCGGGGCCGGAGCCCTGGTGCCGCAGCACGATCGGATCGCCGGTGAACACGCCGCGCCCGTCGAGGCGGTGCAGGCTGGCCACGCCGTCGCCGTAGTTGGCGACCGCGAGCAGCTCGCCCGACGGGTGCACCGCCAGGTGGCAGGGGCTGTCGCCCCCGGAGGAGCGCTCGTCCCAGGGCGAGAGCCCGCCGTCGGTGCCGAACGCGGTGATCCAGCCCTGGGCGAGCTCGCCGGCCGCGTAGAGCACCGGGAGCGAGGGGTGCGGGGCCAGGAACGACGGCGAGGCGAGGCGGGTCAGCCCTTCGCCGGTGCTCAGGATGCCGGGACCGTAGCCGCCGACGTAGAGGTGCCTCTTCACACCTGCCATCATCTCATGCTTGACTGAGGCAATGGATTCGCTGACGGCGTCAAGAGCTTTCGAGGTACGGGCGTTCAACCGCTTCTACACGCAGGCCATCGGGGTCCTCCAGGCCGGCATGCACCACTCGCCCTATTCGCTGACGGAGAGCAGGGTGCTGTTCGAGATCGCCCAGGCGGGCAAGCTGGAGACCGGCGAGGTGCGGGCCCTGCTCGACCTGGACGCGGGCTACCTCAGCCGCATCCTGACGCGCTTCGAGAGCGACGGGCTGATCGTCCGCGAGCGCTCGGCCACCGACGGGCGCAAGCAGGTCATCCGGCTCAGCGCGGCCGGCACGGAGGCGTACGGCATGCTCGACCGGCGCTCCCAGGAGGAGATCGGCCGCCTGCTGGCCCGGCTGCCCGAGGAGGGCCAGCGGCGGCTGGTCGAGGCGATGGCGACGATCCGCGACGTGCTCGGCCCGCCGCCCGAGCGCGAGCCGGTGGTCATCAGGGCGCCGCGCGCGGGCGACCTGAGCTGGGTCGTCCACCGGCACGGCGTGCTCTACGCGCAGGAGTACGGCTGGGGCATGGCCTTCGAGCGGACCGTGGCGAAGGTCGTCGGCGAGTTCGACCCGGGGCGCGACGCGGCGTGGATCGCCGAGGCCGGCGGCGCGCCCGCGGGCTGCGTGTTCTGCGTGCGCAAGGACGCCACGACGGCGCAGCTGCGGCTGCTGCTCGTCGAGCCGTCCGCGCGCGGGCTCGGCCTGGGCCGGCGGCTGGTCGAGGAGTGCGTGCGCCACGCCCGGGCCGAGGGATGCCGGCGGATGGTGCTGTGGACGCGCTCCTGCCTGGAGAGCGCGCGGCGCATCTACCGGGCCGCCGGGTTCACGCTCGACTCGCAGGAGCCCGCTCTGGAGAACGGGGTCGAGGTGGTCGACGAGATGTGGTCGCTCGACCTCGCGGCCACCAGTTGAGCGGCCCGGCCAGCCGCATCAGGCTCGGCACCAGCACCGCCCTGATCACCGTCGCGTCCACCAGCACCGCCACCGCCATGCCGACGCCGAGCATCTGTACGAACGACACCGACGCGGTGGCGTAGGCGGCGAAGCTGAGCGCCAGGATGCCGCCCGCCGCCGTGATCAGCGGCGCGCCGCGCTGCAGTCCGGCGGCCACGGCCTGCTCGGTGTCGCCGGTCCTGTCGTACTCCTCCTTGACCCGCGACAGCAGGAACACCTCGTAGTCCATCGACAGCCCGTAGGCGACGCAGAGCATGAGGATGGGGATGCTCGGGTCGAGCGAGCCCGTCGGGGTGAAGCCGAGCAGCCCCGACAGGTTGCCCTCCTGGAAGACCCAGACGATGGCGCCGAACATGACGCCGAGGCTGAGCACGTTCAGGATCGTGGCCTTGACCGGCAGGATCACGCTGCGCGTCATGAGCGCCAGCACCGCGAGCGTCACGCCGAGCATGAGCGCCAGCAGCAGCGGCAGCCGGTCCACCACCGAGGCGCGATAGTCGGCCAGCTCGGCGGGATAGCCGCCCACCAGCACCTCGAACGGCGGCTCGACCGCGCGCACCGCCCCGGCGAGGCGGACCGGGTCGTCGGCGAGCGCCTCGGCCGAGGGCACCACCGACAGCCAGCTCCCGCGCCCCTCGAACCGGGACGGATCGCCGTCGCCGGTCCGCCGCCCCTCGGTGAAGACGCCGGCGGCCGAGTCGACCTGGGCGACGCCGGGCAGCCGTGACAGCTCGGCCGCGTAGGCGGTGACGTCGCCGCCCGCGCCGGTGGACACGACCTGGATCGCGTCGGTCTCCTCGGCGGGGAAGGTCTGGCGGATCACGTCCTGCACCTGGCGGGGCCCGGCGTCCGGGGGCAGGATGCGGTCGTCGGCGACGCCGAAGCGCAGCCCCAGGAACGGCGCGGCCAGCACGAGCAGCACCACCGTGGCCACCCCGCCGTACAGCAGCGGGCGCCGCATCACCCGGACCGCCAGCGCGTGCCAGAACGTGCCCGGCCGCTCGGGCCGGGATCGGCGCGGCAGCATCGCGCCGCCCGCGACGGCCAGCACCGCCGGCAGCACGAACACCGCCGCCACCAGCCCGCCGATCACCACGGCGATGCCGGAGTACGCGAACGACCTGAGGAAGTCGAACGGCAGCGCGAACAGCACGGCCAGGGACGCGGCCACCGTCAGGCCGCTGAACAGCACCGTCCGCCCCGCGTGCTCGACCGCCCCGGCCACCGCCTCGGCCCGGTCGCGGCCCAGCGCCACCTCCTCGCGGAAGCGCGCGATCACGAACAGGCAGTAGTCGATGCCCAGCCCGAGCCCCATGGCGAGCGTCAGGTTGAGCGCGAACGTCGAGATGCCGGTGAACAGCAGCGGCCCGCGCAGCAGCGCCAGCGCGATCGCCATCGCGAACACCCCGGCCAGGATCGGCACCAGCGCGGCCAGCGCCCGGCGCAGGTAGAGCCAGAGCAGCGCGAACGCCAGCGGGAAGATCACCAGCTCGGCGCGGACGAAGTCCTGCCTGGCCAGCGGCACCGTGACGCGGAAGACCTCCTCTCCTCCCCCGGCCCGCACCCGCAGCAGCTCGTGCTCGGCGGTGATCGCCGGGACCAGCCGGGGCAGCACGCCCGCCCGCACGTGGTCGGCGTCGCCGGGGACGCGCACGAGGATCAGCGCGTGCCTGCCGTCCGCGCTGCGCAGGGTGGCGGGCCTGCCCCGACCCCAGTACGAGGCGACCTCGGCCACTCCGTCGTGCGCGGCGGCGCGGGCCGCGAGCTCGCGCCCGGCGGCCTCCACGGCGGCGTCGTCGACCGTGCCGCGTTTCGCGGTCACCAGGAAGATCAGGTCCGGGCTGCCGGTGCCGAACCGGGCGGCCAGCTCGGCCCGCGCCCGGTCCGACTCCGATCCCGGCGCCTCGAACCTCGCCAGCGACAGCCGGGGCACCGCGCCCGCCGCCAGCGCCCCGGCCAGCACGGCCAGCGCCAGGGCCAGCCCGAGCACCGCGCGCCGCCGCCTGACCAGGAAGAACCCCAGCCTGCGCAGCGGCGCGTCCCGCCCTTGGGTCGTCACCACTCCCCGCCCCCAAACTCGGTAAACTACTCGTGTTTCATTGGCCGAACCAGAAATACAAGTAAATGCTCGCATTTGTCAACGGGGAGACCGCATGACCGAACGCGCGGTGCGCCGGCAGGCGCGCGGGCTGAAACGGATGGCGGAGATCCTCGACGCCGCCGAGCTGGTGATCGCCGACGTCGGCTACCCGGACCTGACGACCAACCAGGTCGCCGCCCGCGCCGGGCTCTCACCGGGCTCGCTCTACCAGTTCTTCCGCAACAAGGAGGAGATCCTCGACGGCCTGGTGACCCGCTACACCACCGACCGGGAGGAGTTCTGGGCGGCCCGGCTCGCGGCGGTCACACCCGACGTGCCGCTGGAGGCGCTGGTCGGCGCGCTCGTGGACGAGAGCGTCGCCTTCAAGGCCGCCAGCCCCGCCTACTGGTCGCTGCTGTACGGCAGCGCGACCGGCGACAAGCTGGCCGCCGCCGCCCGCGTGCTGCACGAGGCCGTCGCCGCCCAGGTCGCCGCCATGCTGCGCCGCCGCTCCCCCGAGCTGGACGAGGAGCGGGCGCTGATGATGGGCACGATGGCGGTGGCCATGGTCAAGGCCGTGATGCCGCTCGCCGGCGACGCCACCCCCCGGCGGGCCGCCGAGCTCGTCGAGGAGCTCAAGGTGATGCTGGTGCGCTACCTGAGCTGATCAGCTCCGGAACGGGCCCGCCACCTCGTACGTGGTCGCCTCGCCGGACGCCGCCGTGGCCGAGAAGTAGAGGCGGTCGCCGCCGGGCGCGAACGCCAGGCCGGACAGCTCGGCGTCGCCGTCGAGCGTGAGAAACGGCGCCATCTCCCGGTCCGGCGTCACGACGTCGATCCGGGACCCCCGGCGGGCCACGTACAGGTCACCGGAGGGCGCGGCCGTGACGGCGCCGACGCCGTCGCACACCCGCTCCACCGCGCCGGTCCGCGTGTCGTACGCCCACAACGCCCCGCCACCGCCTTGGATGCTGTCGCCTCGGGTGGTGAGGAAGCAGACGCCGTCCGCGTAGTGGCAGGCGTCGCCGCCGTCGAAGCGGCGTGCCCCCGCGACCTGGTGGCGGACCGGCTTGAGCAGCGCGGCCGGTGACGGCACCCGCTCCCACGCGCCGGAGCCGCACAGCACCTCCAGCGTGCCCTCCGTCAGGTCGCCCCAGTCGCCCGGCCGGAACCGGTAGAAGCAGCCGTCACGCTCGGCCTCCGTCAGGTAGACGACGCCGAGCCCGGGGTCGCAGGCCGCCCCGCCGTGCGCGAACCGTCCCATCGCCAGCCTCGGCCTGCCCGCGCGCATGCCGTACGGGTCGCACTCGAACACCCGGCCCCGGTGGCCGAGCTCGCAGGACAACCAGGTGTGCCACGGGGTGGCGCCGCCGCCCCGGTTGACCTCGGTGCCCGACAGGATGCGGTAGGCGCCGCCCACGCTGCCGTCGGGCCGGAAGCGCAGCGCCGACGCGCCGCCGACCACCGGCAGCGCGGCGTTGGAGACGTAGATCCAGCCGGGGCCGTCGGGGAAGCACGCGCCCGCGCCGGGCGCGGCGTGCCACGTCAGCCCGGCCACCTTGCCGCCGGAGCGCGCCACCACCCGCCCCCGGAACCCGCCGGGCACGGCCGGCCGCCCCGGCCCCGCCGAACCGCCCGAACCCGCCTGACCGCCCAGGCCGCCCAGGCCGCCTGTGCCGCCTGGGGCCGCGGGCTCGCCGGGGCTCGGCTCGGTGATCGGGCCGTACGGGCTCGCGCCGCTCTGCCGGATCGGGCCCGTGCGGAGGAGAGTCTTGCGGGACATCGTCAGGCCTCCCTCTTGATGCCACGCTAGTCCACCGCACCGACGTGAATGGGGAGGATCCCCAAGTCCGAACAGTACGCAAACTGCCACGCGAAAGCCCGGGGCGCGGGACTCCGGCTCCGGGCTTCGGTTTCGAATCTCGTCCCTCGGCAGGGTCAGCGCTGGGCCTGGAACATCCAGCGCTGCTTCTCCACGTCCTGCGTCACGGCGATGAGGATGTCCTGCGACACCTGGTCGGGCTCCTCGGTGGCGTCGATGCGCTCGCGCATCCGCTTGCTGATGCCGTCGAGGACGTCCGTGATCGTGGCGACCACCTTGCCGTCCTCGATCCAGCCGTGCTCCGGCTGCGGGAGCTTGGTCGCCTTCGCGACGGTGGCGGCGCGGCCGTCCGGGCTCACGCCGAGCGCCACGAGCCGTTCGGCGACGACGTCGGTGTGCTGGCGCGCCAGGTCGGTGAGCTCGTCCAGCTGCAGGTGGATGGGGCGGAAGTGGGAGCCGATCACGTTCCAGTGCGCCTGCTTGGCGACCAGGGACAGGTCGATCAGGTCGATGAGAGCGCCCTGGAGAGCCTGGGCGGTGGTCTTCTGCGCGTCACCCTTGATCGGGCCGGAAATCGTAGACATGTCCTCCCCTCTCCCCGGGGAAGCGGGCTTCATTCCCCCCGTTCTTGACAGTGCAACAATGACAGTGTCAGTGTGGTGGCATGAGCGAGACGTGGACGATCGGCGAGCTGGCGGAGCACGCGGCCGCCCAACTCCGCTCGCGGGCGCAGCCGCTCAACGGCCGGGTCCGCGAGGTGCCGGGCGAGCGCCTGATCAGGTGGTACACCACGATCGGCCTCGTCGACCCGCCCCTCACCCGCCAGGGCCGGATCGCCCGCTACGGGCGCAGGCACCTGCTCCAGCTCGTCGCCGTCAAGCGCCTCCAGGCCGCCGGGCTGTCCATCGCCGACATCCAGACGGCCCTCGCCGGAGCCACGGACGCCATGCTGGAGGAGGCGGCCCGGCTCACCCCGGATCCCGGCCCCCGGTTCTGGACCCGCCACCCGGCCCCCGGCTCCTCGACGGACGGGCCCCGGGACCTGCCGAACGCCCAGGACGCCCCGGCCGGTGCGCCCCCGGCCGCGGCGCAGGACCTCTCAGGGCCGCGAGCCCCCGCACGGGCACCCTCGGGGCCGCCGTCCGGGGGTGCGGGCGGACCGGGCGCCACGGAGGAGCCGGAGGGTCCGGCGGTGCGCGGCCAGGGAGCTGCCGGTGGGCACGGTCCCGGTGAGGCTTCGCCCCTGTGGGGGGTCAGGCTCGGCGAACGGGTGACGCTGCTCGTGGAGGGACGGGCTCTGCCGGACGAGGACATCCAGGCCGTGCTGGCGGCGGCGGAGCCGCTGCTCGCGGTGCTCGAAGAGAGGAATCTGGCATGAACATCACGACACTCGAGCCCGCCCGGTGCGCGCCGGTGCCCGACGCCGGGATCGGCGCGCTGCGTACCGGGCGCGGCAACCTGCCGCTGGAGAGCGTGGACGTGTCCGCCGAGGTGTCCGGGCTGGTCGCCGGGGTGAAGGTGGCGCAGGGGTTCCGCAACCCGTTCGACGTCACGCTGGAGGCCACGTACGTGTTCCCGCTGCCGGACCGGGCGGCGGTGACGGCGTTCCGGATGGAGGCGGACGACCGGGTCGTGGAGGGCGTGCTGAAGGAGCGCGGTCAGGCGCGGGCCGACTACGACCGGGCGCTGCGGGAGGGGCGGCGGGCGGCGATCGCCGAGGAGGACCGGCCTGACGTGTTCACGATCCGGGTGGGCAACATCCTGCCCGGGGAGCGGGTGACGGTGCGGCTGGAGCTGAGCCAGCCGCTGCCGTACGAGGACGGGGCTGCCACGTTCCGGTTCCCGCTGGTGGTGGCGCCGCGTTACGTGCCGGGCACGCCGCTGGACGGGCCCGCGGCGGGCGACGGGGTGGCGCCCGACACGGACGCGGTGCCGGACGCGTCCAGGATCAGTCCCCCGGTGCTGCTGCCCGGCTTCCCGGACCCGGTGCGGCTGTCGCTGGCGGTCAAGGTCGACGCGGGCGGCCTTGAGCTGCGGGAGCTGGCGTCCAGCCTGCACGTGGTGGAGGAGGCCGGCGGTGTCGTACGGGTGCGTCCCGGCGAGCGGCTGGACCGCGACTTCATCCTGCGGATGGCGTTCGACGCCTCGACGGCGCTGCAACTGGACGGCGCGGGCACGTTCGCGCTGACGGTGGTGCCCCCGGCGCTGGAGTCGCCGAGGGCGCCGCGTGACCTGGTGCTGCTGCTGGACCGGTCGGGCAGCATGGCCGGCTGGAAGATGGTGGCGGCGCGGCGGGCGGCGGCACGGATCGTCGACACGCTGACGGCGCAGGACCGGTTCGCGGTGCTGGCGTTCGACTCGGTGGTGGAGGAGGCGTTCGAGGGGCTCGCGGAGGGCGGCGACCGCAACCGCTACCGGGCGGTGGAGCATCTGGCGCGGGTCGACGCGCGGGGCGGCACCGAGCTGCTGGAGCCGCTGCGCCGCGCGATCGACCTGCTGGGCGGCGGCGACGGCGGCCGGGAGCGGGTCGTGGTGCTGGTGACCGACGGCCAGGTGGGCAACGAGGACCAGATCCTGGAGCGGGCCGGTGGCGCGCTGTCGGCGATGCGGGTGCACGCGGTGGGCATCGACCGGGCGGTGAACGCGGCGTTCCTGGGCAGGCTGGCCGGGCTGGGGGCGGGCCGGTGCGAGCTGGTGGAGTCGGAGGACCGGCTGGACGCGGCGATGGAGCAGATCCACCGCCGGATCGGCGCGCCGCTGGTGACGGACCTGTCGCTGAAGGGCCTGGACGTGGAGCCGGGCACGCTCACGCACCTGGGCTCGATCTTCCCGGGCGTTCCGCTGCGGGCCTACGGGCGGTGCCGGGAGGGCTCGGCGGTGACCGTGCGCGGGCTGGCGGCCGGGGCGCCGTGGGAGCAGCGGGTCGAGGCGACGGCCGTCGGCAGCCCGGCGCTGCGCGCCGTGTGGGCGCGCGCGCACCTGCGCGAGCTGGAGGACCGCTACGCGATGGGCGAGCACGGGCTGGAGCCGGAGATCGTCCGCGTGTCGCTGGAGCACGGGGTGCTGTGCCGCTTCACCGCGTACGTGGCCGTCGACAGCAGGCAGGTGGCCGAGGGCGCGCCGGAGCACCGGGCGATCCAGCCGGTCGAGCCGCCGAGCGGCTGGGAGATGCCGGCGCCGGCGGGCGGGTTCGCCTGGATGGCGGCGGAGGCGCCGCGCGGGATGCGGGCCATGGCCGCGCCCGCTCCCGGGCTCAACCCCGGCGGCGGGGGCGACCCGGTCGTCATGGCGGCGGCGCGCGGGCCGCTGTTCGCCGCGCCGATGGCGGCCGGACCGGCGCGGAGCGCGCCGATGGGAGCCAGGCCGGTGCCGCACGGGCTCGACACGGTCCGCGCGCAGCTCGCCGCCGAGCTGGACCGGCTCAAGGCGCTGACCGTGCCGGACGTGCTCTACCTGGCGGACCTGGGCTCCCGGCTGGCGGCGCTGGCGTCCTACCTGGGCGGGCACGCGGAGCTGGCGGCGCTGGCCCGCGAGCTGGAGGCGGCCGAGCGGCCGGGCGCCGACCCGGAGGCGCTGCGCCGCCGGGCGATCGAGGTCCTGACCGCCCTGACCGCCCCCGACCGGCCCGGCGGCCCCACCCCGGAGGGCGGCCCCGGCCGGCCCGACGCCCCCGCCCCCGAGGGCGGCCCCGGGCTGGGCGGACCTGCCACCGGCGGCGGCTCCGGGCCTGGTGGAGGGGCCGGGCCGGAGGGGCGGGCCGGGGATGAGGGGCCGCGGCGGCCCTTCTGGAAGCGCGCCTGAGCCGGGGCAGCGGCACGTCAAGGGAAGGGCAAGGCGGGGCCGGCGCACGCGGGCGCGGCGGCCCCGCGCACCCGTCCGGGGACCATACTCTGGACGGGTGACCACACTCGTGCTGGACGGCGGCCTGTCCACCCATCTCGAAGCGCTCGGCGCCGACCTCGGCGACGCGCTCTGGTCGGCCAGGCTGCTGCTGGAGGACCCCGGGCTCGTCCGGCAGGTGCACGCCGACTACTTCGCCGCCGGCGCCGACGTGGCCACCACCGCGAGCTACCAGGCGTCCATCCCCGGCTTCCGGCGCCGGGGGCTGGACCTGGCCGAGGCCGAGCGGCTGATCGGGCTGTCGGTCGAGCTGGCCGCGCAGGCCCGTGACGAGGCGGGCGGCGGGCTGGTCGCCGCCTCGGTCGGCCCTTACGGGGCGTTCCTGGCCAACGGCGCCGAATACACCGGCGACTACGACCTGGACGAGGACGGCCTGCTGGCCTGGCACCGGCCGCGCTGGGAGATCCTGGCCGCCTCCCAGGCCGACCTGCTGGCCTGCGAGACCATTCCCTCCTACGCCGAGGCGCGGGCGCTGGCCCGGCTGCTGGCCGAGACGCCGTCGGTCAAGGCGTGGGTGAGCTTCTCCTGCCGTGACGCGGCCCGCATCAGCGACGGCACCCCGATCGCGGAGGCGGCGGCGCTGTTCACCGGCAACCCGCAGGTGGTCGCCGTCGGCGCCAACTGCACCGCGCCGCGCCACATCCCCGGCCTGATCACCGAGCTGACCGGCAAGCTGCCGGTCGTCGTCTACCCCAACTCGGGCGAGACGTGGGACGCCGGCGGGCGCCGCTGGCTGGGGCTGTCGGACCCGCTGGAGTACGGCCAGGCGGCCAAGGAGTGGCAGGCGGCGGGCGCCGCGCTGATCGGCGGCTGCTGCCGCACCACTCCCGACCACATCCGCGAGGTCCGCGCCCACCTGTCCTGACCGACCGCCCTGACCGAACTGTCCTGACCGGGTGCCGCGTCGCCCCGGTCAGGCGGCGCGGCTGCCGGCCAGCTTCTTGTCCAGGCCGAGGATCCGGTCCAGGGCCAGCGCGCCGCCGCCGGTGAAGCCGATGGCCAGGCTGGCCGCGGCGAGCGCGAGCACGTACTCGTAGCCGCCGTCGCCGACGGCGAAGCCCGCCTGAAGGTGGGCGAAGAAGATCGCGCCCACCATGTCGAGCGCGAGGAGCGTGCCGAAGACGGGCAGCCCGACGCCGAGGATGAGCGCGATGCCGCCGACGACCTCCAGCACGGCGACGAGCGGGGCGGCGAGGCCGGGGAGCGGGATGCCGATCGACTCGAAGAACTGCGTGGTCCCGGCGATCCCCATGGTGGCGAACTTCTGGTAGCCGTGGACGAGGAAGATCACGCCTGTGGCCACCCGGGCGAGCAGCAGTGCGATGTTACGCGCTCGGTCAAGCATGTTGACTCCTTGAAGTTCGTACAGATTTGAACGAGACTCTACCGCGAAAGTTCAAATGTGAACAACAAGTAGACTGATCTGATGAGTGACACCCGGTGGCTCGACCCGACGGAAATGGCGGCCTGGCGCGCGTTCCTCTCCACCGCCCACCTGCTCGAACGGCGCATCGAGGAGCAGCTCAAGGCGGCGGCGGGGCTGACCCATCCGCAGTGGGAGATCCTGGTCAGGCTGGCCGACGCGCCCGACCGGCGCATGCGCATGACCGAGCTCGCCCGGGGCGTGGTGGTGTCCAAGAGCGCGCTGACGTACCAGATCACCCAGTTGGAGAAGGCGGGGCTGGTCGAGCGGACGACCTGCCCGTCCGACGACCGGGGCGTGCTGGCCGTACTCACCGACGCCGGGACGCGCTGCCTGGAGCAGGTGGCCCCGGGGCACGTGGAAGTGGTGCGCGCCTATCTGATCGACCGGCTCACCCGCGAGGAGCTGGAGACGATGACCAAGGCGATGGGCAGGACCGAGCAGGCCCTGCGCGACTGACCTGGGCGGGCGGCCGTCAGCCCGCCGCCGCGGCGCGGGCGGCGCGCTCCATCTCGACCTTGGCGCTGGCGGCGTACTTGTCGACGTACTCCTGCTCCGACAGCTCCATCAGCGCGTACATGATCTCGTCGGTGACCGCGCGCAGGACCAGCCGGTCGTCCTCCATCCCGTAGTAGCGGGAGAAGTCGAGCGGCTTGCCGAACCGGACGCCGGGCCGGATGCCGAGCTTGGGCAGCGGCCGGCCGGGCGGCATCATCTCGAACGTGTTGACCATGGCCCACGGGATGACCGGGGCCCGCGACTCCAGCGCGAGCCGGGCCACGCCGGTCTTGCCCTTGTAGAGGCGGCCGTCGGGCGAGCGGGTGCCCTCGGGGTAGATGCCGAGCAGGTTGCCCTCGCGCAGCACGCGCAGGCCGGTGCGGAGCGCCGCCTCGCTGGCCTTGCCGCCGGACCGGTCGATCGGCACGGTGCCGACGCCGCTGAAGAACAGCCGGGTGAAGAAGCCCTTGACGCCGCGCCCGGTGAAGTAGTCGGACTTGCCCAGGGAGATGACCTTGCGCCTGAGCTGCAGCGGGCCGAAGAAGTGGTCGGCGAAGGACAGGTGGTTTCCGGCCAGGATGGCGGGGCCCTGCCGGGGCACGTTGTCGATGCCCTCCGCCCACGGCCTGAAGACGAGGTGGAGGATCGGCGCCAAGATGGCCTTGACCACCCAGTAGAACACCCGGCCACCTCTTCCTCATGCGACTGTCTGCGAGCACTCTGCGCGAGCACAGTCATCTTCCCATCCCGGTCCCGATGCTCCTACACCAGCTCTCGCACAATTGCCCCTGATCGTGCGACGATCGGGCAGTTCGGGGATGAAAATGCATGGAGGAGCTGTTATGCCGCTCATGCCAGGCGCTGAGCCCTATCACCATCACGCAGGTCAGGTCGGCGTGCTGCTGTGCCACGGATTCACCGGCAGCCCGCAGTCGCTGCGCCCCTGGGGCGAGCACCTGGCCGCGCACGGCGTCAGCGTCTCGCTGCCCCGCCAGCCCGGGCACGGCACCACCTGGCAGGAGATGAACCACACCCGCTGGGAGGACTGGTACGCCGAGGTGGAGAAGGCGTTCAAGGACCTCCAGGGGCGCTGTGCGGAGGTGTTCGTGGCGGGGCTGTCGCTGGGCGGCTGCCTGGCGCTGCGGCTGGCCGAGGTGCACGGCGACGCCATCCGGGGCGTCGTGGTGGTCAACCCGTCGATCACCAACGACGTGCCGCTGCTGCGGCTGGCGCCGGTGCTCAAGTGGTTCGTCGCCTCGGTGCCGGGCGTGGCCAACGACATCAAGAAGCCGGGCGCGACCGAGCTCGGCTACACGCGCACCCCGGTGAAGGCCGCCGCGTCGCTGCCCCGCCTCTGGTCCCTGGTCCAGGCCGACCTGGAACGGGTGACGCAGCCGCTGCTGGTCTTCCACAGCACCGAGGACCACGTGGTGAAACCGGCCAGCGTGGCGATCATCCGCCGGAAGGTGCCCCAGGCCACGATCGAGGAGCTTACCGATAGCTACCATGTTGCGACGCTTGACAACGATGCCGACAGGATCTTTGCCGGGAGCCTCGACTTCATCCGGACACATGCCTCGGTACCCTTGCAGAGGGACTGATCGCACCCAGGGGGAAGTCGCGATCGCTGTGGAGAGGCCCATCTAGGTGACGCCCCAGAGTGACGAGGACGAGGTCTGGCGGCAGATCGTCGCGTCCTTCAACGACACGGCCGAGCGCGACTCGGCTGATCAGCCATGGCCGGACAGCGAGAACGTCCCCGCCGAACCGCTGCGGCGGGTGGTGAAACCACCGGAGGAGTTCGCCGACCTCGACCTGAACGGGGAGCCCAGGGAGCCCGGCGAGTCCCGTGACGGCGACACGCTGGACCGGGGTGACGAGGGCGACACGCCGGGCGACGAGGAGGACGAGGGTCACTTCGAGCCGCCGCCTCCTCCCCCGCTGCCCAAGCTCGACCTGCCGACCAAGCTGGCCTGGCTGGCGCTGTTCGGCGGTCCCGCCTACCTGCTGGTGGCGGCGATGGCCGACTGGCGTATGGAGGGCTGGGCGCTGTTCACCGCGGTGGCGGCCTTCATCGGCGGCTTCGTGGCGCTGGTGGTGCGTATGGGCGACGGCCCGCCGAACGACGGCGGCTGGGACGACGGCGCGGTGCTCTAGCGGGCTCCAGCGGTGTTCCAGAGGACCGGGTCAGGAGTCGGGGTCGTCCGGCTGGCCCGGGCCGAACGACTCCACCACGTCGGTGTAGCGCTCCTGGTCGTCGACGGCGTGCCCGACGGCCCACACCGCCTGCCTGCCCGCCAGGTAGGCGACCGCCTGCAGCCGCACGCTGCTGCGCCCCTCGGCGGCGGCGCCGCGCAGGACCTCGCACGAACGCTTGTCGCAGCGCAGCATGAACGCCTGCGAGGCGCGCGCCGGGTCGTAGCCCGAGATCCAGTAGCGGCCCTTGCCGTCGCCGGTGACGCCGTAGAGGCGGGCGCCCTTGACCGGCAGCGACAGCCGCTTCCACCGCTTGCCGTTCCAGGCCAGGGCGAGCGGGCCGACCTTGCCGGGGCCGTGGTAGACGCCGCCGACGGCCAGCGCCCGCTTGCCGCTGTCGACGTGGATGTCACGCAGGTAGCCGCCGGGCACCGACGGCACCGGCATGCTCTTCCAGTCGCCGCCGGACTGGTGCACGATCAGCGGCGCCCGCCCGGTGTCGCCGACGGCGAAGCCGCCGGACACCGCGTACAGGGCGCCCTTCTCCTTGGTCGGCTGGAACGTCCACTCGTTGTCGTGCCAGGTGACGATGAGGCCCTTGTCGTCGCGGCTGCCGACGGCGGTGACCCGCTCGCCCGCCGCGTCGATCCCGCCGAGCCAGTCGCCGCTGCGCAGCCCCTCCGGCCGGACGCGGTCGAAGCCGCCCGTGTCGCCGCGGGCGATGAACGGGACGCCGTCGTGGCCGTCGCCGGCCGCCCACACGTCGCCGGAGGAGGCGGCCGAGATCGAACGCAGGCTGCCCGCCCCGGTGGTGTCGCGGATGGGGGCCTCGCTCCAGCGCTCGCCGTTCCAGTGGCGGATGGTGCCGCGGTTCTTCCACACGTCCCAGATCTGCTGCTGGCCGACGGCCCACACGTCGCCGGAGGACAGGGCAAGCACGTCGGAGAGCGAGCCGTCGGCCACCAGCCGCACGCTCGTCGTCCGCTCCCACGCGTCGATGGCGGCGGGGCGGGGCTCGGCATGCGCGGCGGGCGTGACCCCGGACAGGGCCACGGACGTCGCCAAGGTCAAGGAGAGCGCACGCCGCTGATAGCGACGGGTCATGGATCAAATGCTATTGGCTGAACGCCGCTGATGCCCCGTTAGGGGAAGACTCGCAGTTCGGCGAGCACCGGGAGGTGGTCGCTGGCCCCGGTCAGGTCGGGGCTCGCGGCTTCCACGCCGCCGCACGACACGACACGCAGCCCGCGCGCGGCGAACAGGGCGTCGATGCGGTGGCGTGGCTTGGCGGCGGGGAAGGTGAGCCCGTCGCCGCGCGGCGCGGCGGCGTGGCAGTCGGCCAGGCGGGCGGCCAGCAGCCGCCAGGCCGGCCGGCAGGGGTGCTCGTTGAGGTCGCCGCCCAGCACCACCTCGGCGTCGTGGCGGGCGGCGACGGCCTCGGTCAGCTCCAGCGCCTCGGCGGCGTGGCACGTCCTGGCGGCCTCGTGCAGGTCGAGGTGGAACGAGCCGACCGCCAGCCGCGCCCCCTCGACCTCCACGACGGCCACGGCCAGGGCGCGGGCCTCCAGCCCGGCGAACACCTTGAGCACGTGGCTCTCGGCGTGCAGCACCCGGGCGCGCGGCCCGGCCAGCACGGCGACGCCGCGCCGGGCGCGCCCGCCGGCCGTGCGCAGCCCGTGGCGCGCGATCAGGCGGCGCCAGCGCAGGCGCCGGTGCGGCAGCCGCGGCACCTCCTGGACGCAGATCACGTCGGCGCGGGCCGCCGCGATCACCCGCTCCAGCGCGGCCCCGTCGTCCCTGAGCCCATGCAGGTTGTACGTGACCACTCGGACATCCGGGACAGCGGGAACGTCACGGCCGGGCGGGCCGGGCACGGCGGCAGACTCAGGCCCGGCGGGGCCGCCGGGGGGGGCGGGGG